>NZ_DASYMU010000156.1:0-57852 GCF_036008905.1 Amycolatopsis sp.
GACCACGGAGGCTGGTGGCGCTCGCCTGGGTGCGGTGCGCGGGGCGGCGGCCGGGCAGGCTAGTTTGCTCGGGTGAGTCTCCTCGATGATGTGGCCGAGCGCGACGGCTGGCGGTGCTGGGTGTGCGACGAACCGGTCGACCCCGACATGTCGGTGAACGACCCGCGGGGGCCCAGCGTCGACAGCCGGACCGCCGACCGGAAGGCCAAGGTCGCCGAGCGGCTCGCGCACCGCGGGTGCAACACCCGCAAGGGCGCGGTCAAGGTGGTCATCGCCTGGCCGGACCGCCTGTACGTGGTTGAACCCGCGCCGCTGATCACCGTTGCCGGGAGGCTGGAGCGCAAGGGGGGCCGCGAGATGGTGGCCCGTTGTCCGACCAAGCAGGACGCCCAAGAGGCGGCGGATTGGCTGGTGGACCGGTTCTCCCGACTGGTACCAGGGCTGCCGGTGACCGCCAACATCGAGGCGGGCGGCGGCCAGTTCCTCGTCACCCTGGCCACCGGCCGCCGCTGACCGGGGATCACCAAGCGCACACTCGCGTCGAGCTGTCGCCCACATCGATCTCACCGCACCGCTAGCTGCTGTTGGCTCTCGCCGTCCGCGTTCACGACGCTGGAGCGGTTCGGCTGCGCGATACTTCGGCATGACACTTGACCGCGAATGCTGTGGTGGGCCGACGGCGTCGACCCACCACAGCATCTAGGTGGCGGTTCTCGGGGTGGAAGTCAGCGGGCCGCTGAATCTGGGCTCGGTTGCCTGTGAGCCACCGGGTTTGGGCTGACGGAGGAACAGTGTCAGCAGAGCGGACAGCAGGGCGATACAGCCCGCGAGCATGTACGCACCGCTATAGCCCCAAGCGCTGACGATCCCGGCCGCGAGCCCGCCACCGCCGACCCCGCCCACGAGTTTGGCGCTGTACACCAGGCCGTAGTTCGACGCGTTGTGGTTCTCCCCGAAGTAGTCCGGGACCAGCGACGCGAACAGCGGATAGAACGCGCCGCCGCCGACCCCGGTCAGGAACGCGAAGATGAGGAACAGTGTCTGGTTGTGCGTGTTGCCCGAGTAGAGCACGCCGAACTGCGCGACCGCGGCGATCACGAGCACCCAGGTGAGCGTCTGCCTCCTGCCGATTCTGTCGGACACCCAGCCGACGACCGCCCGGCCGGTCCCGTTGACGATGGACAGCACCCCGGCCGAGGACGCGGCGATGAACGGCCCGAAGTGGCTGGCCTTCGCGAACGGCACCTGGAAGTTGATCCCGAACAACGACACCCCGCCGATGATCACCAGGCACACCCACATCAGCGGAAGCATCCCGGTCCGGATCGCCTCCATCGGCGAGTGCTGCTTGGCCGCCGGCGGGTTCTTGGCGAGACTGGCGTTCTTCTTGGTGTTGCGGACCCAGTCGACCGGGTCGACTTCCTTCGGCCACCAGTTCTTGGGCGGGTCACGGAAAAGGAACCCGCAGATCCCGACGACCACCAGCATGTACAGCCCGACCAGGTCGAGGATCATCGTGTAGTTGCCGGGGTGCAGCAGCGAGGAGAAGATGTAGATGAACGGCACCGCGCCGTAGGCGAACCCGCCGTTGACGAATCCGGTGCGGGCGCCGCGTTTCTCCGGAAACCACTTGCCCACCATGTTGATACAGGTGGCGTAGACGAGCCCGGCCCCAGTACCGCCGAGAACGGAGTAGCCGATGAACGCCACGAGCAGGTTTCCACTGGTCGCGATGGTGAAGTAGCCGATTCCACTCAGGACGGCGCCGGCGAGCATCGCCGCGCGGGCGGAAACGATGTTCTTCTCCCGCAGCCGGCCGGCGGGGAAGGCAACCGCCGCCTGGAACACCGCCCAGATGCTCGCGAGCCAGAACGCATCGGTGAGGGTCCAGCCGTTCTTGTCCTCGAGGGTGCTGACCACCGCACCCCAGCCGTATTCGAAGACGCTGACCGCGAACATCGCGGCCCAGGGCAACCAGACCATCCAGGTCCGGGATCGCCCCATCAGGTCATGCGGGGTTTCGCCGACGCGGTAGACGCGGCCGTTGTGATCAGTGAGTTCTTGATATGCGGGTGATGCCACGGTCATAGGAGACTCTTTCGTCGTCGTTGACGGTGCTGCGCTGGGTCCTCCATCACGTTCGATCTCCGCCCGGCGCGGTCAACCGCACCTCGACGCCGTTTCCCCCGGTGTTCTCGCCCCGGTCCGTTCGGTTTACGAAGACATTCGGCCCTCCTTCGAGAAATTGGTCAGACCACGCCCGCGGTGCGCAGTTCGGTGACGTCGTGGGCGCTGTAGCCGAGCTCCGCCAGTACCTCGGAACTGTGTTCACCCAGCAACGGCGCGGGCACGACGTCCACCGGGGAGTCCGACAGTTTCAGCGGGCAGCCCACGGTTTTGAACCGGCCCCGCTCCGGGTGGTCGACTTCGACGACCAGCGACGGGTCCTCGATCAGCTCCCTTGTGGACAGGACCGGACCGCAGGGGATGTTGACGGCGTTGAGCTTCCGCATGGCCTCCCACTTGGAGCGCCGCTCGGTCCACGCTTCGATCAGCTCGAACACCTTGTCCAGTTTGGACAGTCGCGCCTCGGGCGTCCGCCACTCCGGGTCCCCGGCCAGCTCCGGATGTCCGATCAGTTTCGCGATCTTCGCCCAGCCGACAGGTTGGAGGATCAAGTAGACGTAGTCGTCCGGCCCACCGGGTGAGCACCGCACCGCCGACCCCGGCTGCCCGCCGCCGGAAGCGTTGCCGGAGCGGGGAACGGTGTCGGCGAAGGTATCGTTGGGGTACTCCCCCAGCTCGCCGTACGCCAGGCGCTGCTGGTCGCGCAGCTTCACCCGGCACAGGTTGAGCACCGCCTCCTGCATGGTGACGTGGACGCGCTGGCCCCGTCCGGTCACCGTGCGCTGGTAGAGCGCGGCCAGGATCGCCGCCACCAGATGGATCCCGGTGCCGGAGTCGCCGATCTGCGCCCCGGTCGCGGTGGGTGGTCCGTCCGCGAAACCCGTGGTGCTCATCGAGCCGCCCATCGCCTGGGCGATGACCTCGTACGCCTTGAGGCCCGCGTACCGGCCCGGTCCGAAGCCCTTGATCGAGGCGTAGACCAACTTCGGGTTCAGTTCCGCCAGTTTCTCCCAGTGAAAACCCAGGCGGTCGACCACGCCGGGGCCGAAGTTCTCGACCAGCACGTCCGCTTTGCCCACCAGTTTGATGAACACTTCCTTGCCCTGCGGGCTTTTGAGGTCGAGGGTGAGGCTGCGCTTGTTGGAGTTCAGCATCGTGAAGTACAGGCTGTCCACCTCGGGCAGATCACGTAGCTGGGTGCGGGTTACGTCCCCGCGCCCCGGCGTCTCCACCTTGATCACGTCGGCGCCGAGCCAGGCGAGGATCTGCGTCGACGACGGGCCGGACTGGACATGCGTCAGGTCTAGGACACGAACGCCCGCCAAGGCCTTTTCCATGGAACGTCCTCCTGCACACAGAAGAGAGTTGGGTTCCGACGATCGTAGATTGCATACCGTATGGAGTAGACACATCGTGACTCTCCTAGCCCCTGATGTCCAGAGGCAGCGAACAACATTTATCGCGGCATTCCAGTCAACCGGACATTCCACGCCGAAGAATTGTCCGAGGGCGGAATGGACATCCAGGAAGTCGCCGCAACAAACCCGGACGCCCTGTCACAGAACAGTCGTCCACCAGTGAATTCGGACGAAACCCGCCACGTTTTGTCCGAAAGAGAATACCGACGCCGCGAAACAGACCCGTTGTCCGACCCCGATCAACACGCAGGGCGACAGAGCGCTCCCGCCCACCCCAATAAAGTGACATGGCCCCATCCGCGGGGAACACAGCTACAGGAACGGGAAACACGGCTACGCCACCGGGCAGCACGCCCTGCTCCCCGGTGGCGTAGGGATCGGGTTTGCGGAACGTTTCTGCTGGTCAGGTGGGGGTCGTGAGGGGCTACGAGTGTTCTAACACCCGTAGCCACTCACGACCCTGCCGCGGGGGTACGAGCGTTTTGCCGGGTTGATCCCTATGATTCCGCCATGGCGCTCGAATTGTTCGCGGGAATCCCGGTGGCCGACTACGCGGCGGCCCTCCAGTGGTACGAACGGCTTCTTGGCTCCCCGCCGACGTACGTGGTGAGCGACACGGAGGCCCTGTGGGAACTCGCGGAACATCGGTCGGTGTTCATCGAGCACCGGCCCGAGCACGCGGGCCACGCGATGCTCACGGTTTTCATCGACGACTTCGACACGCGCGTCACACAGATCACCGAGCGGGGACTCGAACCCGCGGAGCTGGAGACCTACTCCAACGGCGTGCGCAAGGCCACCTACCGCGATCCCGAAGGAAACGAGATCGGGTTCGGCGGCGCGCCCTTGTAATCGTTGTCCCCCAAGGATTCGCGAGCCAACAGTGCCGTGAGGTCGGCGTGCGTGCTGCCCAGGCCGCCGAGCACGCCGACGCCGACCTCGGACACAGGGAGGTGAGTCAGTCGATCCGGGACAATCGGATCACGGGGAGTACCCGGTCGGTCTTTTCCTGGTACTGCGCATATCGTCGCTGGCTTGCGACAATGCGCCGCCACGCCTGCTCCCGACGTTCACCGTCGAGCTGTTCGGCCATTACCTTGTGCCGCCGTCCATCGACTTCGACAGCGACCCGGTCTGGATGGGCCGCGAGGTTGTGGTACCACGCCGGATTGGTCGCAGAGCCGCCCAGCGAGGCGACGACCAGCCATGCCTCGTCAGGCCCGTTGCCGGGAAAGTACGCGAGCGGGGTCTGCCGTTCCTTGCCTGATTTGGCGCCGATCGTCTGCAGGTAGAGAATGTCCATTCCTTGAAAAGTGTTTCCAGTACGCCGATGCAGCTTGACCATCGTGCGCTGAAACGGCCGCATCAACGTCGCCAGCGCGCGGGCTTTCGAACCGTGTGTCCCAGGTTCGGTCTTTTCGAAGTTCATGTTCGTTCCTTTCTGACATTCGCGGACAATGCGAAAGGGATAACGCCCTCACCCCCCGGCGGCGACCAGGCGGTAGCGGGCCATCATGCAGTCGTCCTCGTGGTCGAGGATGTGGCAGTGCCATACATATCCTTGTAACTCGTGGTGCCCGGATGATCGGAACTTGGCGTCCGGGTCGAACCCGAGTTCGTCCGCCGTCGGAAATCGCACCAGGACACGGGTGACCATGTTCGGCGGGCACGAGACTGTGTCCTTCGCACCCGATTCCCACGGCTGGGGCGCCTGTGGCCGGCCCAGGAGAAATCGTTCGGGCGACGGCGCCCAGGTGGTGCCCATCGGCGGCCGAGGGTTGGCGAGCGAGTAGCCGAGCACGTCGAAGGCTTGGCGGTTGAGCAGGCGCAAGTTGACCAGATGCAGATGGACTGGATGGTCCTCGATCGTCGAGTTGACGATCTCCCATAGCTCCGTGGTGCCCTGACTGGGCATCGCGATCGGCTCGTCGTGGAAGCACAGGTTGTTCAGCGACATGCCTGTCGGTGGCCATCGGTCGAGCTTGAGGTCCTGGGTGAGCGTGACGACCCGCGTACGGCTGGGCGCGTCCAATCGTGGAAGCGCCGCAGGTTGTCTTGCGCCTCCGCGTAGGCGTGCCGGCGGCAGGGTCGTATGGCCGCGCATCCCGGTGCCGACGAACCGCACGACGTCGTGAAGCACTTGAGCGCCGGTCGCCAGGGTGATCAATGCGGCCTCTTCGTGATCATTGGTCAATTGGACGTGATCGCCCTTGCGCAGACCGGAGAAGTCGACGACGAGGTCGATTCGCTCACCGGGGGCGAGCTTTATCGACGTTGTGAGCACTGGAGTGTCCAGTAAGCCACCGTCATTTCCGATGACCCAGAACGGCATCCGGTTATTGAAGGACAGCCGGTAACTGCGGAAGTTGGACGCGTTGAGAGTGCGGAACCGGTAGAGGCCACTGGCGACATTGCAATATGGCGAAACCTTCCCGTTGACTGTCAGACGGTCGCCGATCTGGCCGCCATCCCAGTGACCTTGGGGAACAAGGGCGACTGTGCGGTAGTTCAGCGATCCGTCGTCGTGGAACCGGCGGTCGGCCAGAATCAGCGGAATCTCGAACTCGCCACTGGGCAGGCCCCAGGTGTTCGCTGAGTCACCGGTGTCGAAGCCGTCTCTCAGCAGGTACATCCCCGCGAGGCCGGCGTAGACGTTCAGCCGGGTAATCCCCATACCGTGGTCGTGGTACCACAGGTTGGCCGCCTGTTGCCGGTTTCGATGCAGGTAGGTCCTCGACGTACCGGGCAAGAAGACGTCCTCCGGATGTCCGTCCATATCGGGCGGGGTGACGGCTCCATGCAGGTGTACCGATACATGCGGCTTGGCGCGGGTCTCCTCGGAGGCGCCGTCCAGGCTCGGATCCACGTCAGCGGCGAACAGGTGCCTCCCGAGCTTGTTACGGAAGGTCAACTCGACCGGTTCATCGGTTTGTGCCTCGATCGTGGGACCGAGGTACTCCGCACCGCCGTACGACCACGTCGGAGCAGTGCCGAGATCGCGATGGAAACGATGGGTTGCGGCGGCTATCGCCATCGTTCGGTCACCGCGAACGGTCGGTGGCAACGGAAGTTCGTCTAGGTAAGGGACGAGGTCGGGCGAGGGAAAGGTCCGCGGATCAACCTGCCGTGAAGTGCTGGCCCGGCCCACGGTCGCGGGGCCGCTTCCGTTGAGGACCAGCAGACCGAGGCCGACTGCCAGCAGTCGACGCCGTGACATGTCATGTGACATCACCATTCGATTCCAGCAGGCCCGGTGGGGCCGCCGGCCACCCTTCTTCAATAAGTGATCGAGTGCTATCACTTACGACGGTAGCATACCTAATAGACGACTATCACTTGATATGGTTGCGGAGTGGAACCTACGTCAGGACTACCTCTCCGGGCCGACGCGGCACGCAACGTCCAGCGCATCGTCGAAGCTGCACATGCCGTATTCGGCCGAGGTGGCCTCACCGTGCCGATGGACGAGATCGCCGCCGAAGCCGGGGTCGGGATCGCCACGCTCTACCGCCGGTTCCCGAACAAGGAATCCCTGGTTAAGGCGGTCCTCGATCAACGATTCACCGATCTGATCGTTCCAGCCCTGGAACGTGCACGACGGGAGACCGACACAAGAAAGGCGGTACTCCTCGCACTGGAGGCAGCCGTGTCCTGCGCGTCCCGGGAACAACACACCATCGCCGCCGCGTCCAACATCGGGGCGATGACGATGGACCTGGCGTGGCGGTTCTTCGAACCGGTGGGCGACTTGATCCGGCGCGGCCAGGAGCAAGGCGTCTTCCGGGACGATCTGGTCGCTCAGGACGTGCCGAGAATCGTGTTGATGCTCGTGGGCACGCTGCCGTCGTTCGAGGCGGGATCAGACGGGTGGCGGCGTTACGTCGAACTGGTGATGGACGCACTCGCTCCAACAGGAACGACGGCTGAGCTACCGCCGCCGATGCCGGTGCGAGATCACTCCCCGCATCTCTAGGCCTACGCCGAAGACGGTCAGTTTGTCGGCGTCCTGCTCGGCAAGCATCTCGCGGGCCGTGGCCAGGGACTCACTCGACCGGGGCGGAATAATAAGCGGGGTAAAGTCCGTTTATGCTCGTGTGCGGCGACACCGCCGACACGCCACCGGGACCGTCCCGGGAGCCCCGCACCGACCTGGAGAAGCAACTGATGAGCCTGTTCCGTCTGGACGCCAGCATCCTGCCCGGCACCTCGACCAGCGCCGAGCTGGCCGACCTGCTGGAAGCTGAATGGTCCACCGCCCACCCCGGCGAGCCGGTCGTCCGGCGCCACCTCGGCATCGATCCACTGCCGGCCGACGCCTGGATGCTCGCGACCACCGCCGGCTTCACGCCCGACGGCGAACGTACCCCAGCCCAGATCGACGCCCTGGCGCTGGCCGCCGATCTGACGGCGGAACTGACCGACGCTGATGCCGTCCTGCTGGCGATCCCGCTCTACAACTTCGGCGTCTCCCAGCACGTCAAGACCTGGATCGACCTGGTCGGCGCCGCGGCCGGACCCGCCGCCGCCGGCCTGCTGAAGGACAAGCCCACAGCGCTGGTCACCGTCCGCGGCGGCGGTTACGGACCCGGCACGCCCCGCGAGGGCTGGGATCACTCCACCCCCTACCTCCGGCGCATCCTCGGCGACTTCTGGCAGGCCGACCTCACCGTGGTCGAACGGGAACTCACCCTCGCCGCCACCACCCCTGGCATGGAAGGCCTCAAGGACCTGGCCGCCCAACAGCACACCGAGGCCCAGGAGGCCGCCCGCCACACCGGCCGCACCCTGGCCGCCAAATAGCTGATCAGATCAAATGCGGAGAGGGCTGCCGCGGACAAGACACACCCGGGATCTGCTCGCCGACCGTGACCGGATCGGACTCCTCGCGGAAGCCCCCTTTATCGGGTGTACACAACAGGACAGCTGCGTACCGACATCGTCGTCGGAGATCCGATGGTGGCCCTCTCCCAGCCGACACGGCGGCACACACCAGCCACCGATTTGATCCACACGAACAACAGCCCAGAAAGCCAAGCCCTCACCCAGTCTTCCGGTATTGCAGGACGCTGCCGAAAGGGTGGTGAACGTTCTCCCGGAATACTGCGTGGAATTGGTGCGTCAGCTCACCACAACCGTGACCCGGCGACGGTAACCGCCGCCAATTGCACGCGGATCGGCCGGCCCTGGTCCGGTGGCACCGCGACTTCCGTCAGGTCCGGCAGCCAGCGGAAAATCCGTCAGCGCCCGACCAGGACTCGTCGGATTCGTCGGCGGATTAAGCTGAAAAGAAGGCGACTCGATCTCAGCCGCCCGCGAAAGGCGGAAGCACGTCGACCGTCGCGCCCGGGGAACCCGCGCGCACCTGTCAGGTGCGGCAATCTCGTTCACCAGAAAGCTGCAGCTCCGCAGTACGGAGCCCAGCCCGCTCCCGTGCCGCCCGCCCAACGCGGACACGTGGACCTGCTCAAACAGAGGGCGTTTCTCAACTTTGGCCCCGCGGTTTAGGGGAACCTTGCGCTGAGAGGTGTCCGTGGTGGGACATGCCGTCGATCAGGGCTGCGATCAGGCGGGTGAGAGTGGGTTCGAAGTCGATACCGATGTGAGCCATGGCGGGTTCTTCGGCGTAGAGGCGGGTGAGGGTTTCGGCGGGGTGGCCCGCCTGCCACAGCGGTGCAGTCATCGCGATGACCCCGATGATCAAGTCGCTCGCCTGGTCTTGGTTGAGTGTGCTGGCTGCGGCAATTGCGTCGACGAGGGTTCCTACAGCGCTGATGGTGACGCTTTTGAAGGCGTGCACACGCTCGAAGGAGACCTCGCGTTCGAGGTTGAGTGTGACATGGGTCAGCAGGTCGCAGAAGAGTCGGCGCTCGGCGAGCGTGGCCGTCAGGATGCGGGCCAGTTCGCCCGAGGTGACGTCTTGGCGGCCTGCCAGTCGCGTGGCGATGTCGTGAGCCCAGTCGCGGTATCCCTCTTCGGTGAGGGTGAGCAGGATTTCTTCGCGTGAGGCGTAGTAGCGGCGTACGGCTGAGGCATGCACGCCGGCCTGGGTGGCGATCGCCGTCAGGGTGACCGCGCGCACGCCGTCCCTGGTGCCCAAGGTGCGGGCCGCCGCCACGAGGTCGGCCGCTCGCTGTTCTTTGTGGTGGCGGGAGTAGGCCCGTTGGAAGGTTTTCGTATCTGGCATGCATCGATGATAGCAACGCAATGCCCCTGCGTTGGACAACGCACGGGCATTGCGTTAGTGTCGGTGGTGTCGACGTTCGCCGATGGACAGCACGAACTTCACGTCCGCGGTCATGCCGGAGCAGGTACGGAATGTATGCATCCCGCGTCCGAGAAGGCCGAACGGCTGGGCCGTATCAACGGTGGCCGGTGTCTACGCGACAAGCGCAAACCTCGAAAGCAAGAGAAAAGAAAACCACCATGACGTTGGAATCTGATGTCCGCTACCTGCTGGATCGGTTCGCGATTCAAGATGTGATTGCCAAGTACGGCCTGGGGCAGGACCTGCATCAGGGCGACAACGAGGACCAAAACATGCTGGCCCAGTGGGCGGAAGTCTTCGCCCCAGACGCCGTTATCGACGCCTCCGACGTAGGGCTGAGCGCCGAAATCGGCCTGGCAGAGTTCGTCGACTTCATGCGCGGCAAGGACCGCAAGCGCGACCAGGGGCTCGGCAGGTTGTTCGGCTTGTGGCAGCACCGTGAGGGCCATGCGACGGTCACGGTCGACGGCGACACCGCGACCGCCATCTCGCCCTTCTTCCATACGCACGAGACGCGCGACGGCACCGCCAACGTCATTCACACCGGCCTGTGGCACGACCGGCTGGAAAGGCGTGCGCAGGGGTGGCGGATCGTTCACCGCCGTCTGGAGGACGGCTTCTTCAACACCTTCCAGCGCATCGCCAACCCTCACGACCTCGTCGAGCGCAACCCCGCAGACCGATAGCCGAACCGGCGCCGAGGCACGGACCACCCCGAACTCCCGGAAAACACCAAGGAATCAGTATGAAGACCGTCAATCAACACTTCATCAATGGCCGTTTCGTCGACTCGCACGGCCAGGAGACCGTCGACATCCACAACCCCGCGACCGGTGAACTCATCGGCCGCTCGACCTACGGCGACGAGGTGGACGCCGAGCGGGCCATCGCCGCGGCCAAGGCCGCGTTCCCCGCGTGGTCCGTCACGACCCTCGACGAGCGCCGGGAGTACCTCCAGCGCCTCGCCGACGCGCTCACCGAGCGTATCGACGAACTGGCGGCGATGACCGTCACCGAATACGGCGCCACTCCCCTCTTCGCCGGTGCCATCGACGGCCAGGCCCGTGACTTCTTCCTGCTCGCCCAGGACCTGCTCACGCCGGAAAACTTCCAGGAGACCCACAACACGGCCACCATCACCAAGGTGCCAGTCGGTGTCGCCGGCCTGCTGACGCCGTGGAACGGCAACCCCTGGTTCGTCTGCGGCAAGGCCGCATCCGCGCTCGCCGCCGGCTGCACCGTGGTGATCAAGCCCAGCGAACTGAGCATGCTCCAGGCACAGATCGTCATGGAATGCTTCGCGAAGGCCGGCCTGCCCGCCGGTGTGATCAACGTCGTCAACGGCCTGGGCGCGGTCGTCGGCAACACCATCGTCCACAGCCCCGACGTCCAGAAGCTCTCCTTCACCGGTTCGACCAAGGTCGGCAAGCAGATCGGCCGCGACGCGACCGAGACGATGAAGCGGGTCACGCTGGAGCTCGGCGGCAAGTCGCCGACGATCATTCTCGACGACGCCGACCTGAAGAACGCGGTCGAGTTCGCCCTGAACGCCGGTTTTATGAACACCGGACAGGCGTGCATCGCCGGAAGCCGCATCCTCGTTCCCGAGAGCCGACTCGACGAAGCAAAGCAAGCGCTCAAGGCCGGCGTCGAAGCCCTCACGATCGGCGACCCGATCCAGCCCATGGTGTCCACCGGGCACTACGAACGTGTCCAGAGCTACATCCGCAAGGGTATCGAAGAGGGCGCCGAGCTTCTGGTCGGCGGCGAGGGCAAGCCGGCGGGCTTCGAGGCGGGCAACTACGTCAAGCCCACCGTCTTCGTCGGTGTCACCAACGACATGACGATCGCCCAGGAAGAGATCTTCGGCCCCGTCCTGTCGGTCATCACCTACCGCGACGATGACGAGGCCGTCGCGATCGCCAACGACGTCGATTACGGCCTGCACGCCTACGTCTACGGCGAGGACAAGAAGCGCGCCCGTACGGTCGCGAACCGCCTGCTCGCCGGCCGAGTGATGATCAACGAGATGGTCGACGACCCGACCAGCCCCTTCGGCGGATTCAAGATGTCCGGCATCGGACGTGAGTTCGGTCTCCACGGCCTTCAGGCGTACCTCGAAACCCGCACCGTCTACGCCACCTGAAGCAGCGCACAGCGGTGCTGGTCGCAGCCATCGACAAGCGCGGCCGCGACCAGCACCGTCTCGTAGGTGGCGTCCTACACGAGGAGTCAGCCGACGTCAGCAGCGACAGTGGTACCCGGATCGCGCCCGGCCGGCGAGTCTCCGCCTGATGCCGGGAACGCGTGACAGCTCACCGTTCGGCTGTCTCTCCTGCGAACGGGCGGGTCGTCTGCGCAGATGTCCGTCGCCAGTGGGCACTGTGGCCGGAACGGGCAGCCGGCTGTCGGGACCGGCGCAGTCACGGCCGGGGCGCCGGCCTGACGCCGATTGCGTTGCTCAACGGGATCAGGGACCGGCCTTGCCGCCAGCAGACGCTGCGTGTACGGATGCTGCGGATCGTCACAGATCTCGGCGGCACTGCCGCTTTCCATCACCTTTCCCGCGTACAGGACCACCACTCGATCAGAGACGTGCCGAACAACTGCCATGTCGTGCGAGATGAACAGGAGCGCGATGTTCAACTCCTGTTGCAGGGATCGCAGCAGATTGAGGATCTGAGCCTGCACCGACAGATCGAGCGCGCTGACCGCCTCGTCGCAGATGATCAGCTTCGGCTCCAGCAGAAGTGCCCGTGCGATCGCGATCCGCTGGCGCTGACCGCCGGAAAAGCCACCCGGATACCGGTCGGCATCGGCAGCGGTGAGACCGACGCGCACGAGCGCCTCACCAACCTTGTCCGCACGCTCTTTCCGGCCGAGCTTCTGATGCGCGAGGAGCGGCTCCTCGAGCGTCTTTCCAATGGTGCGCATCGGGTTGAGCGAACCGAACGGATCCTGGAAGACGACCTGGATGTGCTGGGTGAGGGCACGCCGGCGGGCAGCACCGGCGTGCGTGATGTCCTCACCTTCGAACACGATGCGACCGGCGGTGGGCCGCACGACCCCGAGGATCGCGTTCCCGAATGTCGACTTGCCCGAGCCGCTCTCACCCACGATTCCGACCGTCTCGCCGGCCGCGATGTCGAGGTCGACGCCCTCGACGGCGACGAAAGGAGGTTTGCCCCTCCCCCGCGAGTATCCGACCGTGAGACCGCGGGTCGTGAGCAACGACGTAGCTGGGGTGGTCATCGGCCCGCCAATAGCTGCTCGGTCCGGATGCAACGCGACGCGCGGTCGTCCGGCAGGGGGGTGAGGAGGATCGGTTCACTGGCGCACGCGTCCGTGGCCAACGCGCACCGAGGTTCGAAATGGCATCCGCCGGGCCACCGGCCCGGCTCGGGAACCCGGCCCGCGATGGTGGGCAGCGGTTCCCCGGCCTTGACCAGTTGCGGGTTCGATGCCAGCAACGCGGCGGAATAGGGGTGGCCGGCGGCGGTGTAGATCTGCTCGACGGTGGCGGACTCGACGATCTCACCGGCGTACATGACCAATGTCCGGTCGCAGACGTCGGCGAGCACTCCCCAATCGTGGGTCACGATGATGAGCGCCATGCCGAGCTGCCGCCGCAGATCACGGAGCAGCGCGAGGATCTCGGCCTGAACGGTGACGTCCAGTGCGGAGGTCGGCTCGTCGGCGATGAGCAGCTTCGGCTCGGCCGCGATCGCCATGGCGATCCCGATCCGCTGTGCCATCCCGCCGGAGAGCTCGTGTGCGCGGCGCGACAGGATCACCGCAGGATCAGGAAAGCGCACCATGCGCAGCAGCTCCGCCGCCCGTTCGTCAGCCTGTTTCCTGGCGAGGCCGGAGTGCCTGATGATGACCTCGCGCAGCTGGCTGCCCACGGTGTACGCCGGGTCGAGACTGCTGATGGCGTCCTGGGAGATGAGCGCGATCCCCGATCCGCGGATCTGCGACAGCTCCTTCTCCGTCAGGTGTGTCAGATCTTTGCCGTCGAAGTGCACCGCGCCGGCCGTGACACGTCCACCGGCCGGAAGCAGGCCGAGGATCGCCTTGGCGGTGGTGCTCTTGCCACAGCCCGATTCGCCGACTATCCCGATCGACTCCCCCGGTTCGATCGTGAAGTTGACGTCTCTCAGCACGGGGACGTCGACACCACCTCGGCGGAGCGTGACGTCGAGGCCGCGCACCTGGAGGAGACCGCTGCCCGGTTCGGCGGAGGAGGCGGGGTGGCTGGGCGCCGGCGCCCGCAGGGCGACCACCGGGACGGAGCGGCCGACGGTCGCGTCGCGGATCGCGTCGCCGAGGAGGCTGAAAGCCAGCACCGTGATCGCGATCACGGTGCCCGCCGGGACCAGCAGCCACGGAGCCTGGGAGCTGACGCGGGCGGCCTGGCTGACCATGTTCCCCCAGCTGGGGCCGCTGGAGTCCGGTCTGAGCAGGCCGAGGAAGGACAGACCGCTCTCGATCACGAGCGCGCTGGCGCAGAACAACGAGGTCTGCACGATGATGGGGCCCGCCAGGCTCGGCACGATGTGCCGGCGCATGATCGTCACCGCCCGCAGCCCGGAGAGCCCGGCCGCGGTGACGAACAGCTCCCGGCGGCAGGCCAGGGTCGACGCGCGGACGATCCGCAGGAGGCCGGGCGCGTGGAGGAGTCCGAGAGTGACCATGGCGGCGAGATCGTTGCCGGGGAAGATCGCGACGACCATGAGCAGCACGACGATTCCCGGCACCGCGAACACCAGATCGGCTACGCGAGTGATGATCCTTTCGGTCCACCCGCCCAGATAGCCCGCGGCGATCCCCAGTGGCACGCCGACGACCAGCGACGTGAGAACCGCCGTCGCAACGTCGAACAGCGCGACACCGCCACCGTGGAGCAGGCGGCTGAACACGTCCCTGCCGAGCTGGTCCGTCCCGAGCCAATGCACGCCACCAGGACCCGCGAGGACACTGGAGAGGTCCTGCAGGTTCGGGTCGCCAGGGGCCAGGATGGGGGCCGCGAGCACGGCGATCACCAGCAGCAGGAGATAGACGCTGCACACCAGCGCGATCGGTCTGCGCAACACCGACAAGCGCGCTCGCGACCGGGTCCGCGGCGGACTGACCGGGCTAGGGGCCTGGTTGGCGATCGTCGTCACGACTTCACTCCGGCTGTCGGGCTGAGGATGCGGTAGGAAATGTCCACGAGAAGGTTCACGACGACGACGATTACCGCGAAATAGAGTGCGACGCCTTCGATCATCGGCAGGTTGTGGGTGAGGCTGGCGTTGACGGCCTGCTGGCCGATGCCGGCGATGGCGAAGACGTTCTCGATGAACACCGTGCCACCGAGCAACCCGACGAACATCAGCCCCAGCGTTGTGACCACGGGGAGGGCGGCGTTGCGTAGTGCGTGTTTGAGCACGATCGACCGCATCGGGAGCCCGTGCGCGCGCAGCGCGATGATGAAATCCTTCGCCAGCACACGCATCATCGAGTCGCGGGTCTGTCTCGCGATGAAGGTCGTCGACCCGGCGGCGAGCGTGATGACCGGCAGCGCGATGCTCAGCGCCCAGCCCGCCGGGTTTTCGGCGAGAGGCACATAACCCGTTGCCGGGAACAGCGGGATCCTGACGGCGAAGACCTCGATCAGCACCAGCGCCAGCCAGAAGTTCGGCACCGCGAAACCGATTGCGGTCGCGGCGTCGAGTGCCCTGCCGATCACGCCGCCGCGCACCGCGCTCACCACACCGGCGCCGACGCCGAGCACCGCGGCGACGACGAGGGTGACGATGATGATCGAGAGGCTGGTCCCGAGCTGGCCGTTGAGCGTGTCGGCGACGGGCTGCCCGCTGAACAGGTCCGTTCCCAGGTCACCGTGCAGCACGTTCGTCAGCCAGTGCCAGTACTGTTCCGGAAGAGGCCGGTCGAGACCGAGCTGGTGCCGCACCTGTTCGTACTGCATCGGTGTGGGGTTGGTCTGGTCGCTGAGCACCGCCTGCACCGCGTCACCCGGTGCCAGTGAAGCGAGCACGAACGTCAACGCCGTCACCGTGAACAGCAGGACGAGCGAAGATGCCAGCCATCGGAGTGTCGTACGGATCATCGCGGCATCCTTTTGTCGTCGAGCAGTGTCGATGCGGCCTTCAGACGGCGGGCTGGACCTCGTAGATCGAGACGTAAGAGGTCGGTGTCGTGGTCGTCCCGGTGATGTTTTTCGACGCGTAGTAATAGAGGTTCTGGCTCACGATCGGAACGAACCAGGCCTGCTGGACCAGGTACGCCATGATCTGCCTGTCCAGGCCGGCCTTTGCCTCCGGTGACGCGGCCGCGCTCTGGTCGTAGAGGCTCTGCAGAGCGGGGTCGACGGTGCGGAACGGGTTGTACAGCGCGTTCGGGAGATAGAGGTAGCTGCCCTCGGTCGCGATCGGGACGCTGAAGTTGGCGGTGAATGCGGGCGCCTTGGCCTCACCCAGCACCGTGGTCCGGTAGGCGCTGGCGTTGGTGATCTCGTTGACCTTGACCGTCAGTCCGGCCTTCTCCCACTGCTGCGCCACGGCCTGCGTGGCGAGATTCAGCCCGCCTCCGGTTGTGGTGGACAGGTCCAGCGTGAACCCGTTGGGATAGCCCGCCTGCGACAGCAGATCCTTCGCTTTCGCGACGTCGTATGGATAAGTGTGCTCGAGGGCCGCGTCATACCCGGTGGCCCCCGGCACGCTCACCTGCACCGTCGGGGCGCCACTGTCGGCGTACAGGGCCTTGGCGATCGACGCTCGGTCGGTCGCGTAGTTCAAGGCTTGCCGCACCCGGACATCTGCGAGCGGTTTGGCCAGCTTTCCCTCGCGGTCCGCGAGCGTCACGGCGACGACCAACTGCGGTGCGCTCGTCACCGTCAGGCCCGCTCGTTTCGCCGCGGGGACAGTGCCTTGGTCACCCAGTGAGAGGTTCACCTGTCCCGTCTGCATTGCGGCCAGCGTCGACTGCGGGTCGAGCATGACCTTGACCACGACCTTTTTCCAGTGCACTGCGGCTTTGTCGTAGTAGTTCGGGTTCGGCACATAGGTGTATTGGCTGCCGGCGACGGTTTGCGCCGGATCGATTTGGTAGGGCCCGGCTCCGAAAGTCGCGCCACCGAGCTTGGACGGATCGCTCAGGCCGATGGGGCTGACAATGTCTCCGGCGACGAAGTTTTGGCTGAGGTGCTTGGCAAGATCCGGGTCGGGTTTCGGGCTCCTGACCGTGACCTCCAGCGGGCCGGTAGCGGCGAACTCGTAGCCGGTGAACATGGGCGCCTGCGGCCCCGCGGCTTTCATCAGGTAGCTGAAGTGATCGACTACACCCTGCGCCGACAGGGCACTCCCGTCGGAGAACTTCACGTCGGGACGTAGTGCGAGGACGAATGTGGTGTTCCCGGTTCCGACGTAGCGCCATGACAAGGCCAGACCCGGTTGCAGATCTCCCGCGGAGTTCTGAACGATGAGCGGCTGGTAGGCGAGAGCGGCATAAAAACGATCGGAAGTCGTCTCTTTCGTCGGATCGAGAGTCTTCGGCGCGGCCGGCTGGGCAAGGGTCAGCACCTCGCCGATCTTCCCACTCGGTTTCGGCTGACCGGCTCCGGAACCGGTGACAGCGGTTCCCCCGCAGGCACTGAGCACGACAAAGGCCGCCGCCACCGCCAGTGCCATTCTCATCGAACGTCTCATTGATCGCATGGCTGCTCCTGATCTGAGATGCGGCCCGGCGGTGAACGCCGAACCGGCCGGATTCCCCCGTTACGAGACAATTACTGTTCGGCCGAGAAAACCCGCCAGCCGGTCCGCCGGCGTGGCGTCCTCGGGAACCGGGCTGATGGCGGCGATCGGCATGCCCTCGCGTGGCTTTCCGTCGAGCCTGGCGCGATAGTGCGCCTGCACCCGCTCCACTAGTTCTGCGTCGTAGTCGGTGGATCGGCCGGTAGCCCTGGCCAGGTCCCATAGATGTGCGACGAGGTCGGCGATGCGCCGTTCCGCCAGGTCCGCCACGGTCGCGGTACCCATGAAGGTGCCCTCGACGACGCGTTCGAGCGCACCCGGTGAGGTCAGCTCGGCGCGAGTAGCGGCCAGCGACTTGGCCAGTGCCTTGATCGGTTCGGCACCGACATGATCGGCGCTCCTGTCGGGTTGTGGCTCACCCAGGAAGAATGCCGTGACGATCAGGTCGCCGAGCACAAGGTGGTTGAGCACGTCGCGGACGTTCCAATCCGAACACGGCGTCGGCAATGAGAGCTGTTCGTCGGTAATCGGTCCGACTATGCCGTCCGTAATCGCGCCAGCCCGATCGAACGCCTGCAAGGTATCCATTCATCGACTCCAATTTCTCAGCGGTGAGGACTGTCGCGACGGCCTTACCGATCGGTTGCCCGGAGGGGTGCGGTCCGATCGACCGCGTAGGTGAACGACCACCAGCGCGGCTACGGACTCGAGTAGGGGCGAGCATCGAAACGACAGCGAACAGTTTCATCGCCACCAGAACGCTGGGTTCCGGCCGATCCGGTCGCTGGTGAATCCGAACGCGTCGCGCCGAGCAAGCCGCCGAACAGCCCCATGCCGAATATCGGGCAGAGCGAGGCTGGGTTGGCATGCGGGGGGCGCATTCGGCGCCGCATCAGTGCACTGACACGTCGTCACAGTGTCGGCTCGCGGCCACAGCACGGTTCGAAGGGCTCGTGCTTGGTCGGTGTCGGGTGTGCGCAGAAAATGAGTACGCACGGCGGCAATATGTATCCGCACGGCTTACGTATTTCGCGAGCACAGGTCTCGGTGAGCTGTACATCGCGAAACCTGCCAGCGCCTGTTTCAGCGCACGGGCACTAGGTCTCGCTGCGTGAGCTTGACCGGTGGACTTCGAGCAAGAGCACCAGGATCTCGAGGTCTCGTTTCGATTGCGACAGTCCCGCGCCTGCCGTGAGCTCGCGTACCACCAGTGCCGCAACGGTTTCCGACCACGCACGGCAACCTCGCCATCGCACCTGCTCCGCAGTCGAGAGTGGAGGTTCTGCCGCCTGGTCGGATGCTTTCTTGGGCATCAGCCCAAGCTTCCTGTGTCGACATTGACATGCCGCGCATTGTAGGCACCTCCCGTATTGACATGTCAAGTCACGGGAGCGAGCGCAGGCACGCTCATGACCGGGCCATCGGTCGTTTACGTGCGCTCCACAGTTGTGGGCCGCTCCTGGGCGACACGGGAGCGGAGGTCGCTGCGCGCGCGGGCAACGCCGGGAGCAACTCCGCAGGTGTTGCCCGCCCTCTCTGGGGACGGGCGGCCCAGGCCGGGTGATCGCGACCCGGTTCGCCATTTGGACCACTACCCTTATTTGACGTGTCAAATCAAATGGTCGATGATATCGGTCGTGGCTTCCAAGGATTCGAGGACCGAAAGCGTTGCGGCTGCTGCATTGGCGGGCGATGAGTTGCTGCTATGGCGTAATTTTCTTCAGTGGAGCGAAGGCGTGACGGCAGCGGTCGCACAGGCGCTGACCGTCGAGGTGGGCCTGTCGCAGCCCGACTACGAGGTACTCAAGCGCCTCCTCGAGGCCGATGGTGCGCTACCGCGCCAGTCGCTGGAGCAGAGCCTGTCCTGGTCACCGTCGCGGCTGTCGCACCAGCTGCGACGGATGGAAGCCAGAGGTCTGGTGGCACGCGCCGGTTCCGGGCACGGGCGTCAAGTGAACGTCGAAATCGCGAACGGCGGTCGCGGCGTCATGGCCGCGGCCGACAAGGCTCATGCGCAGGCGGCACGCCGGCACCTGCTCGACACGCTGCCCGCCGACGTACGGGGGTTCCTCTTCAGCCTGCCCGGAGTTCCCTCACCAGTTGACGGCTCGGCAAGCGACTGCGGTCGCTGACCGTCCGGCTCAGCGACCGCTGGCCAGTGTCCTGCGCTGGTGGGTGCGCCGTGTCAGCCCGGTCCAGGCCAGGACGTGGTCCTCGACCATCCGGTCCATCGGCGGCCTTATTGGACTGGGCGCGTGCTGGAGAAGCTGGGCTTCCACGAAGAGAGCCGACCGCGCGATACCGAGTTGCTGCGCGGAGAAATCAAGTATCCAGTGCTGATGGGCACCACCGCGGACCAATTCGCCGCCCATCGCCCGACTTTCACCGCCGCTCGCGGTGCCGAACACCTACGCTGACTTCCACCAAGTGGACGTTTGCCGGCTCAAACCAGCAGGACCAACCGACTGGCGTCCGGCGAGGCGGGGGTGCGACACCAGCCACCGCACCCCGCAAGCCGGGCCAGCCACGAGGGCTGGTGGGTGCCGACATTGACTTTTCCTGCCTCACCCACCGACGGATCCCCATCACCACGGCCAGAGCGGCGACGGTCAGCGCGTGGCGGTGGCTTCTGGACAATGGATCACCTAAAGTCCATGTCGGGAAAGTGAAGAGCCCTGACACCGTCGGACCGGCACCGGTCAAAGCCCGACCGCGCTCCGAAGCACGTAAGAGTAGTCGGTGCGATCCCGGCGACCGATGGTGATCCCGGAAGCCAGCTCGCCCTCGCCGCCTTCGATCAGCAACTGTGAATCCAAGATCATGACTCGATGCTGGATCCGCCACTCCCCGCCGCGCCGTTCGAACCGGTCCGCGTACCGGGCGAAGGCGAGCATCTGCATCCCGTGGCCCCCTGGAACGCCCTCGTGGACCCGAATCGCCGGATCCCCCTCCTCCGAGAGCCGCTGAACAGACATGACATTCGTCTCGACAACCGCGGTGTCGGGTCCGGCGAACTCAATGAGCATATTGCTGAGCGAATGGAGGCAGAACGGAATCGAGCTGTGCCTGCCGCTGATCCAGCTGATGAGCTCCTCGACTCCGCCTTCGAAGACCGACGGGCCGTGTGAATCCACCGCGTCCGGATGGAAGACTGTGCGCATGAGGTCGAAGTCGAGCCGGTCGACGGCGCGGCACCACCGATGCATCACATCCTCGATTTCCGCGCGGTCTGCCAGACGCTCGAGCGAGTACGATTCCTTCACCACGGTCAGTCCCTTCAGTGGGCGGTCCTCAACTACCCAGGTCGGTGGCGACAACGCGGACCGGGAAGAGTGTCACGACACTTCGGGTCTCCCCCGTCCCGTCGAGGTCGTGAAAGTCCATCCCGTGCTTCTTCCCCGCTCGGGCCGCAAACGCGAATTCGTGATCCGCCCGGATCTCGGTGTGAGCCCGGATCTCGAGCGTTCGCAACCGGTTCACCGGGTCCATGATGAACAACGTCGCCGCGGGATTCGCCCGGAGGTTTCCATCTTGTGGCGACTGTCATTGATCGAGATCTTCAAGGCACCGTCCTCCGGGTCGCTGAAGAAGGCCGTCGCCGTGAGCTGCGGTAGCCCGCTGACCCGGTCGATCGTCGCCAAGACACCGGTCTGCTGGTCGAGAAGATCCCGATGCGAGACCGGTATCGTGCCGTCGCGAGACAAATTCGCTCCATTTCGTCCGTAAATGGCATTGCACAACAGGAAACCGGGCGCCATGCCGCCCCGTGACGGTGCGCGTGCTACCGACATCACTACTGTCTTCGTGCGGACGTTCGTGCCTCTGAAGAGCTAAAACTATCACCGTTTGGCCTGGGCGTAAACAGTCACGCCCACAGTGGACAGTGTGCGACCGGACGACGGCAGAACGAGGCCTACCAGCAAGTCATGCCGCGTACGACGATTCACCTGGGCCTGCCCGCCGCTTACGATGCAGCTAATCATCCAACGTTCGCTTTTGTAGCCTTCGGCTTGTGCGGGGAACCTGCACGACAGCGGAACCTGCGGACAAGCCCGTCGCCGTTGAGGGCACTCTTCTCGCCAAGGCACTAGGGCTCGCTCCTCAGCGACGCCGCATTTAGCCTTCCCATCAATAACTGGACGGAGACCGGGCCCGAGGCCTTCCAGGCTGTCCACATCAGACCCGGCGCGGACGCGTTTCCCGAGGAGACGTTTTGGGGCCGGTAGTGTGACATCTCGACAGACGGTCACAACGCTGGGCGGTCG
This sequence comes from Amycolatopsis sp., assembly GCF_036008905.1. Taxonomy (GTDB): domain Bacteria; phylum Actinomycetota; class Actinomycetes; order Mycobacteriales; family Pseudonocardiaceae; genus Amycolatopsis. The sequence continues at coordinate 21,833 of NZ_DASYMU010000156.1, forward strand.
TCCACCGGACGGTCATCCACGATGGCAACGAGTCGCGGGTCCTCGAATCGGCGATGCCCGGTTCGAGAACCCGCGGCAAGCCAAGGAATCATGACTGGACTGCAAAGTGGCATGGCCTGTGCACCCGGCTATGCGTTGCCCTCGTCCCAGGATCCGCCCGGATTGGCCGTCGCTTCGGACCAGTACTTGGTAACGGTCAGCGAGTTGATCTTCCACGAGCCGGCGACATATTGATAAGTCTCGGCGTAGTGACCGAAGGAGTGCGTTTTGGTGATCGGCCTGCTGTCGTCGAACTGGTCCCTGCTCTCCATGGCCCACAGCCCGGAGGCCGCAGTCGGCGACAGAATGTCGATCTCATGGGTGTAGCCGTGATGGCATGATCGGACCGGCGTGGCATTGCCGGTGGTCAAGAGCGCCCTGATCGCATTCCGACCCGTGGCGAGGAACAGGTCACTGGCCGTGGCACCGGGAATTGCACCCCGGATGTCCATCACAGCCTCGTCTGTGAACAACTGAACGAACAGATCGATCGCCTCGTCCGAACCCGCCGGATAGGGCCTGCCGAAGGGATCGATCTTGTCCGCCAGCCGGAAGTACGCCGCCTTCAGCCGTCGGATCTCCTCTATCGCGATCAGACGATCGAGTGCGTCCATCGGTCACCCTCCTCCCGCACTGGACCCCCGGTTACCACATCCGCTCCAGCAACCGGCGGATCGCATCCCGGCCCCCGCCGTGCTCCTGCCCGAAGAACTCGAGTTCCACCACGGTCTGCTCGGCCACCACGTCGAACCCTGACATGTCGTCGACGACTTCACGCAGCCGTCCGGGCAGTCCGAGTTCCGCGATCCACGCCCGCAGCGCGGCGGCGCCCGCCCGGGCAGTGTCCTCGGCCCTGTCGTGCGCGGAGTCGTCGACCCCGAGAGCGCGGGCAACCGCCGAGACCTGTTCCGGTACCACGCCCGCGAGGTGCTCGATCACAGTCGGCAGCGCCACGCATGACGTGATCCCGTGACCGAGCCCCCAGTAGGATCCGATGCTGTGCTCCAGGATGTGACTGAGCCGGACACCGGTGTTACGCATGGTCGCAATTGACATCCACGCGGCGATCTGCGACTCGAGACGAGCCTCGAGGTCCTCGGGATGGAGCGCGGTCCGTTTCAACGAGGACATCAGACGCGGCAGTGATGCGGCTGCCAGAGCGTCTCCATAGGGATGCGGGGTAGCGCTCCACAGGGTCTCGATGGCGTGGTCAACGGCCTTGACTCCGCTGGAGAGCCAGAGATCGCGCGGAGTGGCGAGGGTGACCGCCGGATCGAAGACAACGGCCCAGGGGATCGCGCGTTCGTCCAGGACGATCGTCTTCGACGTCGATCCGTCCGCAACCATCCCCCCACCACTGTTGAACTCTCCCACCGAGAGAGTCGTCGGAATCATGATGAACGGGATGCTCGTTTCGGTCAGGCCCGATTCCGAAAGAATGGGTACGCCGTCGACAACGACGGCCCGTGCGGTGCCGCCCCCGGCCCGCAGGGCGGCAATCTTCACCCCGTCAGACACGCTCGACCCGCCGATGGCGACCACACAATCGGCGCCGGTTTCCCGAATCGTGGCTTCGAGTGCTTCCACATCGCCGACCGGCGTGTGCGCTCGAATCGGCCCGGCCACGGTGACCGGCCTGTCACCGAGGGACTTCCGCACCTGATCGACGAGATCGGTCGCCAGCACTGAGTTCGTCGTCGCGACGACCACTCCCCGCGAGCTGATCACATCGACCAGCCTCGGCAGTTGGGCAAGGGCCCCAACCCCGTGCACCACGCGGTCGAGGGCAGAAAACTCGAAGGTCCGGACTCCGGTGTCGATGGTGGCTGTCATTCCAGAAGCTCCATTGCATCTAGGGATAAAAGCTGTTCCATAGCACCGGACTCAGCTGTCCGTTGAGGATGGGTGTTACTGCCTCTGTCTCATCGCGGGGATCACCCCCATCACGAACTCGCGCCTGGCCCACCGTGGTCCTCATTCACGGATCCGAGTGGCGACGCGGATTCACCTGGCAATGTCCGACCGGAAGGATAATCTATCAGCGTTCGGACGCGAGCGTCAACGGTCGGCGAGCCGCCGACCTTGCACTCAGAACCAGACATCGTTAGCTTCGGTTCGCGGCATCGTGGTGATTTCGCGAACCGTGACAGGTCCTCGAAGGTACCGCGCAACACCGGCCGCGCACTGGTGAACGAGCTTCGCGGTACGCCAGCGCATACCAAGCTCCTAAAACAAACAACGTTTGGTATACTGGGTACGATCACTCCAAACTGACGGGAGAAGCTCCATGAAGCTCAGCCTCATGACCCTTGGGGACCAGGTGCCTGACCCCATCACCGGCGTCAGCGAAACGGCGGCCGAGCGTCACCGCGCGATCGTCGAGGCCGCCGCGATCGCCGACCAAGCCGGATTCCACGGCATGCACATCGGCGAGCACCATGGCCTCGAATACACGACATCGGCTCCGCCTGTGGTCCTCGCGGCCATCGGGGAACGCACGACCAACCTCCGCCTGTCCACCGCGGTCGCACTCGCTGCCAACCTCGATCCCGTTCGCCTCGCCGAGGACTACGCCACGGTCGACGCACTCTCCGGTGGCCGCTGCGAGGTCGTCGTCGGCCGCGGGAACTTCTTCGTCAACACCTACACCCTCTTCGGACAGCAACTCGACGACTCACACGACATGTTCCGCGACTCCATCGAATTACTGGTTCAGCTGTGGAGCGGCAAGGAGGTCAGCTGGCCGGGCTCCAAACACCGTGCCCCGTTCGAGAAGTTCACGCTGGAGCCCAAGCCCGTCAGCGAGGTTCCACTGTGGATCGGCGGCGGGGCCTCGGAGTCCACCTCAGAGCTCGCCGCCCGGCTCGGGCTCGATCTCATGCTCCCCAGCGCATTCGGCAACCCAGCGATGTTCAAGCCGGTCGTGGAGGCCTTCCGCGAGAAGTACGCCTCATACGGTCATGCCCGCGAACCGCGCATCGGTGCCTGCTGGCACGTGAACGTAGCCGAGACGTCCCAGGCCGCCCGCGAACGGTGGGAACCGCGTTACCGCAACTACTTCGAGCTGATGAACAGCATCATCACCCGAGTCAACCCGAACCCGCCGCCGTTCGTCACCAAGCCGTTCGACTTCGAGTTCCTCACTACTCGCGGCCCCGCGATCGTCGGCAGTCCCGACGAGGTCGCCGACCGGCTCAACACCGTCTCGGCGACGCTCGGGGCAGACACCAACCTGATCTACCTCGACATGGGGGGCCAGCCCGCCGGCGAGTATCGCGACATGGTCGAGCTCATCGGCGACCGCCTCGTCCCCCAGCTCGACTGAGCCGACCCGATCCGTGAGAGCCCAACCTCATCCGAAAAGAAGGACAAACGATGCGTGAGGCGGTCATCGTCGAAGCGGTCGGCAAGCCGAACGGTGCACTGCCGGGAGTTCACCCGATGTCGCGCCGCGAAAGCGGCGGGCAGGCCAACGCCACCATCCCGGAACTTCGATGAGCGCCGCCATCGAATTCGACGAGCTCCGCACCGCGGCCGGCCGCGATCTCGGCAAGAGCGAATGGATACGCGTCGACCAGCCGCGCATCGACATCTTCGCCGACGCGATCGACGATCATCAATGGATTCACGTCGACCCGGTGCGGGCAAAGGAGACACCCTACGGCGGAACCATCGCCCACGGCTACCTGACACTGGCGGCGGCCGCCACCCGCCTCGGCGACCTGCTGCAGGTCCGGGGAGCCACCAGCGTCATCAACTACGGCGTGGACCGAACACGTTTCCCCGCCCCCCTACCCGCGGGTCGCCGCATCCGCGCCCAGGCCACTATCACCCGCGTCGAGGAGATCCCCGATGGCCTGCAGGTCTGGGCGCGCGTCACCGCCGAGGGCGAGGGCATCGCCAAGCCGGTCTGCGTGGCCGACGTCTGCGTCCGCTATCTGCGCTGATGAGGAAGGTTCCATGATCGTCCGGATAACCCGGGAACTCACGCGGGTAAAGGATGCGAACGACTGCACACGATTGCACGTCGAAGCGCCTGACCTCGCCGACGAAGCCGTCGGCGAGGCTCTGGCCACTCACGGAATGGGCCGGGCGGGCGAGCCCGGACAGGTCTGGCTCGACGTCGGGGCGCTGCGCAGAGCCGCGCGGGCAGCAGCGTCAGTGCCCGGCTGGGACACCTCGTTCGACGCGATGCTCGGATACGCCAGGACGAAGGGGTGGCTGGACGCCACCGGCCGAAGCGTGGCCGCGCATATCGAACGGAGTACTTCGTGAACACCCCAGACAGCGCCCAGACGTCCGTGATCGACTCCAGTCGTTTCCGACGGGTCCTCGGCAACTACCCCACCGGCGTCTCGGTGGTCACCGCGATCGACGAGGACGGGCAGCCGGCGGGCATGGCGGTCGGCACGTTCACCTCCGTGTCACTCGATCCACCCCTCATCGCGTTCCTGCCCGACCGCCGCTCGAGCAGTTTTCCCCGCATCCGCACGGCGTCCTCGTTCTGCGTCAACGTCCTCGCCGCCGACCAGGAAGATGCGTGCCGGGCATTCGCGACACGAGGCGGAGACAAGTTCGCCGGGATCAGCTGGAGCCCGGCACCGTCAGGGGCGCCCCGGCTGAACGGTGCGGCAGCGTGGATCGACTGCGACATCGAGAGCATCACCGACGCAGGGGACCACTTCCTCGTCATGGGCCGGGTCCGCGAGCTCGACGCCCCCGGGGACGCGCTACCCCTGGTGTTCTTCCAGGGCGGGTATGGACGGTTCTCGCCACATTCACTCGTGGCGATCCCCGAGGCCGACGTCGTTAGCCACCTCCGTCACGCCGACCTCGCGCGCACCGCGATGGAACGGCTGTCCGACGAACTCGAGATCGAGTGCACGGCCGTGGCCCCTGTGGGCGACCAACTTGTCGTCGTCGCGAGCTCCGGAAGGTCAGCCAACGGAACCCGGCCCACTCGGGTAGGCCAGCGATCGCCGTTCCTCCCGCCGCTCGGCCCGTTGTTCCTGGCGAATGCGGACTCGGCGGCGTTCAACCTCTGGCTGAGCCGCGCAGATTCCCCAGACGAGCAACTGCGCGACGCACAACGCGCCCGGCTCGACCGCGTACGTCGACGCGGTTGGTCCCTCAGCCTCACAGGCACGCAACACACCGCGTTCGAACGAGCCCTCGGTCGCTACAGCAACGGTCACCGCACATCCGAGGACCTCCACGAAATCCAGCGGCTCGCTGTAGCCGCAGACGACCTGTTCGACCCCGCGGACATCGACGACCGAAAGACCTACGACGTTCGCTCGATCGCCGCACCCGTGACAGGCAGCGACGGCACGCCCGTCCTGCACCTGGCGCTCTGGGGCCTCCTGACCGGCCTCACCGGAGAGTCGGTCACCGCCTACATAACCCGATTACGCGCTGCGGCAGACGACGTGAGCCGGACGATCAGAGCGCAGGTCCGGTAATTCTGCGGATCGGCACCTTCTCGCCGCAGGCGCGTTCGCCGTGTTTCTCCGTGGCGACCGACCGCAGCGGCGTAATGGCACTCGGGCCGGGTGCCCGCGAGCCACGGCCCGCCGACACCCGGCCCGACGACGTCAGGAGAGCAACTCCTCATCGCTGAGGTCCTTGGACTGGGACGAACCAGCGACCTGATCAGCGCCGGCACGCCGGGCGCTGACATTCAACTTGATTTCGGGATAGGAAGCAGTGATTCCCACCAAAGTCCGTAGCGGGGGTGGCCCATCGAACTCCAGATGTTCGACCTTGTCGAGGATCGTGTTGACAAAGATCGATCCTTCCAGGCGAGCCAGCGCCGCACCTACGCACAAGTGACGTCCGTGGCCGAAGGCCAGAGACCGGGGAGCCTCATGCCGGTCGAGCTTGACTTGATCAGGCTCCGGGAAGACTTCCGGATCTCGATTTCCGGAACCCCAGAGCAGCAGCACCTTCTCGCCGGCCTTGACCTGCTGGCCGGCAACCTCGGTGTCGACCGCGACCGTGCGCGCCGTAAGCAGCGCCGGGCTGTCGATCCGCAATACTTCCCGGACGAACGCCTGGACCAGTGAGCGGTCCGAGCGCAGCCGCTCGAACCGTGCGCGGTCCTCCGCCAGTCGGAAAGTCAAGAAGCTCAAAAGGTCAGCGGAGGTATCTGAAGCGCCGGCGATCATACTGATCAACGTCGAGGTCAGCTCCCCCTCGGTGAGCTTCCTCCCGTCGATATCCGCGGCCATCAAGTTGGCGATGACGTCGTCGTCGGCCGGATCCTGGCTGATGCGATCGGAAAGGCAGCGCCGGATGTATCCGGTCAACTCCGGCAGGCCGTCCCGCATGCCCTCGCCGTGTTCAGTGCGGTTCGAGACGAAGAAGCCACTGTCGATCATGTCGTCGATCCACGCGATGATTCGCGGCACGTCAGCGGTGGGCAGGTGCAGGAAATGTGCCATTACATGCCCGGGAAGCACTTTGGTCACGCCGGCCACAATGTCACCGCCGGCGCGCGCCACGAAGTCGTCGATCAACCGCTCGGTGGTCTCAACGATGAAGGGCGCGGCCGTGCGCATGGACGCCGGCGTGATCGCCTGTTTGATCGCGTTGCGGATCCAGCTGTGGCGCGGGGGGTCGAGTTCAAAGGTGAACCGGTCCTCCTCGGCCACCACGACCCCGTCCAGGCGGCCGCCGTTCTCGTTCAGAAAATGGTCAGTGTCCATTGCCACGGTGCGAATGTCGTCGTGGTGGCTGACCACCCAGCCGCCGGTCGCCGACCTTGCGACCGGACAACCAGCCCGAAGCTCTTCGAATTCCGAGAAGCGAAAGTCTCTGGTCTCGAAAGGATTGTAGTCAGCTTGATCCGCATGAGGCTTCATCTGGAGCCCGTCCTCTCAGCTCTTGGGCAACGGTGCCCAGTCGCAAGCAGTCGAAGTAACCTAACACTGACAGGTTCATGCTCGCAACCAGGGCGACTTCGCCGAAGTTCCAGGTCACCCAGGCAGCGCAAGGCTCTAGCGATTGACCAACATCCGGCCATTCCGGCACAGTCGGCGACGGACTGACTTGACGGCTAAACACAACGTTGATAGTTTCTTCGCCGGGTGACGGGCGTCACGCTGGGATCTCTCGGCCGCCGACGCTTACTCACGCCTTGAGCATGCGACGTAAAGGTTGCGGCGCAAGAACCGGCTCACACCGGAAACGTGGCAAGAAGGTGATCATGCGGGTACGGATCAAGGAAGATTCCTGCCAAGGACACGCGATGTGTGCGCTGACGTGTCCGGAGGTCTTCCAGACCAATGAGGACACGGGTCATGCTTTTGTGGTCAGCGAGTTCGTGGCCCCCGAGGTCGAATCGCGCGTGCTGATCGCCAGGGACAGCTGTCCCGAGGAAGCGATCGAAGTCTTCTGAACCGTCCGGGGACGGGACTACGTCAGCCACCGGTCGTGCACCCAACGCAGGGAGTAGCCAATGAGTGAGACCACCAGCAAGTCGGCCAAGCAGTGCCCAATGGCGTTCGACCACCACGGCGAGCACCACTCGCGCCACTGGCCGGAGGTGTACGGCGAGCTGCGTGAGACCTGCCCACGCCCGTGGGTGGACCAGTACGACGGGTTCTGGGTCGCGACAAAATACAGCGACATCCAGAACATCTCGCAGCGCACCGACGTCATCAGCTCGGTCAAATCAGCCGACCCCGACACCGGCACGGAAACCGGCGGCGTCACGATTCCGACGTTGCAGGGTGCTCGCAGCATCCTGAACGAGCTGGACTCGCCCGAATGGGACAGCGTCCGCGGCTTCATGACTCGCCGGTTCTCGCCCAAGGCCGCGAACAACCTGAAAGCCCGGACCGAGCAGCTGACGAACATGCTCATCGATGACGTCATCGAGACCGGCCGGCTGGATTTCGTGGAGGACCTGACCAATCCGTTACCCGCCATAGTGACGGTCGAGATTCTCGGCTTTCCGATCGACGAGTGGAAGGCGTTCTCCGATCCGATTCATCTGTTCGTGTCCTTGCCCAGAGACGATCCGCGCCTTGCCGAGGCTGCCGCTGGGATCCTGCGCTTCCGGGAGCGGGTGGACGAAGAGATCGCGCTGCGCCGTGAGCAACCCCGAGACGACCTGCTCAGCTACTTCGCACATGGCACGATCGACGGCAGCCCGTTGTCGGACGATCTCATCCAGGATCTTGCGTGGCAGATCATGTCCGGCGGAGTCGACACCACCGGTTCAGTTGCGGCGAACGCTCTCTTGTACTTGGGCCGCAACGCGGAGCAGCGTCGATGGCTGCGCGAAAACCGGCAACACCTGCCTCGTGCATGTGAGGAGTTCGTGCGGTACTTCACCCCGATTCAAGGAGCGGGCCGCACCCTCAAGCACGACGCGGAGATCGACGGCTGGCAGCTGAGCCAGGGTGACCGGCTCCTGCTGGCCTACGCCTCCGCCAATCGTGACCCGGCGATATTCGACGATCCGGAGGAAGTAAAACTGGATCGGACGCCGAACCGGCACATCGGTTACGGCGTAGGCCAGCATCGCTGCCTTGGCGCGTTCATGGCACGCATGATGTTTCAGTGCATGCTCGACGTGGTGCTCCGTCGCATCCCGGACTACGAGATCGACGAGAGCGGTGTCGCCGGCTACCCCAGCGTCGGCTTCGTGAACGGTCTCGTGCATGTGCCGGCGACCTTCACCCCGGGCAGCGTGCAGGCCGACGAGGGAGCGTAATGGCTGAACTCGCCTCGAAGGTCGCGCTCGTCACCGGAGGAGCATCCGGCATCGGACTAGCTTGCGCACGGGCAATCGTGGCCGAGGGCGGCAAGGTCATGATCGGGGATGTCTCGGACGACGCGGGCCGTGCGGTCGCCGACGATCTCGGCGCCGCCGCGTCGTACGTGCACCTAGACATCACGAGCCCAGCGGACTGGGCCGATGCCGTCAATGCCGGCCTGACCACATTCGGGAAACTCAACGTCCTGGTGAACAACGCCGGAATCATTACCGGCGGTGCGTTGGGCGAGTATTCGCTGGACGACTGGAGACGGATCATCGACGTCAACCTGACGGGAGTCTTTCTCGGCATGTCAGCCTGTGTCGGCGCATTAAAGGAATCCGCCCCGTCATCGATCGTGAACATGTCCTCCGTCGCGGGACTGCAAGGCGCGGCAGGATTTCACGGGTACTGCGCGTCGAAGTGGGGAATTCGCGGCATCACGAAGTCGGCCGCTCTTGAACTCGCTCCATTCGGCATCCGCGTCAACTCTGTCCATCCCGGCACCATTCGCACACCGATGACCGCTGATGTTCCCGAGTCCATGGCGGACAACTCGGCGTTCGGCCGGTTCGGCGAAGCCGAGGAGGTGGCCAACCTGGTCGTCTACTTGGCAAGTGACCGTGCCTCGTTCTCCACGGCGGCGGAGTTCAAGGTCGACGGCGGGGAAAGCGCCGGCTAGTGCTGTGTCCTGTATCGAATGGGAGAACCGCTGAGTCATGAAACTGTATCGCCTCAGCGAGCCGAGTTTGGCTGGGCTCGACCTCGTCGACGAGCCCGAGCCGCAACCGAAACCGCGTGAAGTTGTCGTCCGGATTCGCGCAGCCTCTCTCAACTACAAAGACCTCCTCTTCGTCAAGGCTGTCGAAGAGGGTGGCATCCCCCTGTCACGTCCCACAATTCCCTTGTCCGACGCCGCCGGTGAGATCGTGGAGCTCGGTCCGGACGTCACCCGGTTTGCCGTCGGCGACCGCGTCGCACCCGTCGTCGTGCAGGACTGGTTCACCGGGCCACTGCCGGCCGATGCCATGAGGCGGGCACTCGGTGTCGGGGTCGACGGGGTGCTGACCGAGTTCCGTGCCTTCGACCAGAACAACCTGGTGTCCCTTCCTCCGTCGCTTTCCTTCGAACAAGGCGCGACGCTGCCGATCGCCGCGGTGACAGCGTGGAACGCCGTGGGGGACGTCCGGCCGCACCAGAGTGTTGTCGTGCTCGGGACCGGTGGTGTCGCGCTGTTCGCTCTGCAATTCGCCAAGGCATCGGGAGCACGGGTCATCGTCATTACGTCACGTGATGAGAAAGCGGATCGAGCCAAGACTCTCGGTGCGGACGACACCATCAACTACACTCGCCATCCCGATTGGGAGCGAGAGGTCCTCGCCCTGACCGGCGGGCGAGGCGTGGACCATGTCGTCGAGACCGTCGGAGGCTCGTCCGTCGAACGCTCGGTGAAGGCCACCGCCATCGGCGGGTCGGTGTACTGCATCGGGCTGATCGACCGTGGCGGAATCGACCCGTACAACATCCAATTCCGCGCTGTGACTGTCCGCGGGATCCGCATGGGATCCCGCGACCAATTCGAGACGATGAATCGCCTCATCACTCAGCAGGCGATACAGCCGGCAATCGACAACGTCTTCGCGTTCGCGGATGCACGGGCCGCGTACGAGCGCATCCACAGCGGACAGCACTTCGGGAAGGTCGTGATCGCCGTGGGCTGACTCCACAACGCGACGATGTGTCAGAAACCGAACGACGTCCAGGAGCTGATCGATCGCGAGACGGCCAGTCATACAGGCAGAACTGGCCGGTTACGCCTTCGCTTTCCGCTTTCGGTTGCCTGCCGCCGGGGGCGTCTGGCGCGTCCCGCGGACAGCCTTGGCGCCGGCCGCGTTCTGACGCAGCCGTTTGACCTCGGCAGCGGTCTCGACCGCCGAGGTCGCCGCACCGAGAATGGCCTCGAAGACATCCTGGCTGCTGAGAATCCGAGCCTGTCGCGCCCGCTCCGTGGCGCTGTCGCCGTCCACCGCACCAGATTCACGGTCGGGCTCCCCTGTCTCTTGCAGGGCACTCACGGTGGCCAGCAACTCCAGCAGTTCCATCAACGGAGCGATCACGTCGAGCGCAACGCCCTCCTGCTCCAACCGCTCGTAGCTCGCCTCGACCTCGTGCGCACCGATCCCGAGGCTTGCGCGCCGGAGCATCACGGGTATCAGCTCGGGATGCGCCACGAGCGCCTGCCGGGTCCGGTAGGCGTTCAGCGGCAACCAGACCCGCCAGTTGTCGCTTTCGGTATGCGGCGACGTGACTCCGGCCAATGCCAGTTGCGTGACTCCTTGGAGGATGTCGTCCTTGTTCTTGAAATGATGGTAGAGCGAGGCACCGTTGACGTTCAGCGCGTCGCCGAGCCGCCGGATACTGAGTGCGTCGAGCCCCTCCGCGTCCACGATCTCGAGAGCTGCTTCGAGCGCCCGTCGGCGAGAAATCAACGGAGTCTTCGGTCGGGCCATCGGTGTTGCCTCCTGAACGATTGTCGAGCGTAATCAATCATTGCAGACGGGACCTACGGCATTCATAACGCTGGACACGACTGGCCGCGCCGACCGGGCCCGAATAGCGATCACCGAGGGGAAACGCGGGCAGCGACTCATGGTCCAGGACACGGCCCAGACGGCCTCCGCGGCGCACTTGACGCCGCCTATTGCGCCGCCGCCAAACACGGCGTGCTCAGGCTGATGACAAGCGCCGGAACTCGGCACGCAGGTTGCCGGCACCCGGCGGCCTCAGACCATCAAGACCACCTTGCCGACCGCGCGACGCTCACTGAGGCTCGCCACGGCGTCTGCCGCCCGCTCGAGGGGAAATGCCGAGTCCGGCTCCGGGGGCTTGATCGCTCCCTTCTCGACGAGCGCGGTCAGGCCGGACCACAGCTCGGCGAGCTGGTGTGGATGCCGCTGCATCCACGCGCCTGCCGCGACGCCGACCAGGGAGATGTTCCGCAACAGCAACCGGTTGATCTTCACCTGCGGGATGGCGCCGCCGAGGAACCCGATCACCAGCAGCCGTCCCCCCGGTGCAAGAACCCGCAGCCCGTCGTCGAAGCGATCGCCGGTCACGGGATCGAACAGGAGATCGACGCCGGCAGGACCTGCGATGTCCTCGACTGCCAGCTTCCAGTTGTCCGCGGCCACGGTGTGATGGGCGCCGAGCGCGCGGGCGTGCTCAGCCTTGGCCGGCGTGCTGGTGACGGCGATCGTCCGCAGCCCGAGCGCGGAACCGACTTGTACCGCGGCCCCACCGATGCCACCCGCGGCTCCGTGCACAACCAGGGTCTCCCCCGGCTTCGCGCCACCGCGGGTGACGAGTCCGAAGTAGGCAGCGACATGGTTGAGGAGCATGAGCGACGCCTGAGCGGCCGACAGCTGTCCAGGGACGGCGAAGGCCGCGTCCACGGGCACCGCGACCCGCTCCTGCCAGGCACCCGACGGCGTCACCGCGATGACCCTGGTTCCGAGCAGATGCTCGTGTCCGGGCGGAGCGGACACCACCGTGCCGACGGCCTCGCTGCCTGGCACGAACGGAAAACTGCGGTTGACCTGGTACTGCCCCGACAGCTGCAACACGTCAGGATATGCGACCCCCGCAACCTCGACCGCGACCAGCAGACCGTCGCCGGCATCGGGTACCGGCATCGACTCCGTGCGAAGCTCAACCGAACCGCCGGCCTCGACCGCCAGGATCGCACGCATCGAGCCGTTCTCCGCCGGTCCAGTCGTCCGGGTACTCATGCCAACACCTCTCCGTAGCGTTGTCGTGCCTTCTCCAACCGCGTGTCGATCAGCTCGGACGGCCACGGCCCTTCGGCGGGCTTGTGCGCCTTGAGCAGGCTTTTGGCCAAGTTCATCTGGTGCACCTCGACCGGGCCGTCAGCCAGGGACAGCGCGTAGACCTGCTGAACCCACTCACCAAGCGGCAACTGATTCGACAGACCGAGTGCCCCGTGGACCTGGATGCACCGCGACACGACCTCGTGCAGAGCCCGCGGCGCGGCGACCTTCACACCGGCGATGACCTCACGCGCGGCACGCTCATCCGAGTGATCGACAGTCCAGGCGGCGTGCATCACCTGCAGGCGGAACTGATGCAGCGCCTGCCAGGACTCGGCGACATGGGTCTGGACGATCTGCTTGTCCGCGAGCAGCGAGCCCTTGGTGTGACGGCTCAGCGCTCGCTCGCAGGTCATGTCGAACGCACGCTGGCACAAGCCCACGGTGCGCATGGCATGGTGCAGCCTGCCACCGCCCAGCCTCACCTGGGCCACTGCGAACGCCCCGCCCTCGTCGCCCAGCAGGTTCGCCGCCGGCACCCGGACGTCGCGATAGTGGACCAGCGCGTGGGATCCGGTTCCGACGGGCTCGCTGAAGAGACCGAAGTTCTTCTCGATCTCGATACCCGGGGTGTCCGCGTCGATGAGGAACATCGACATGCCGCGGTGAACGGGCTGGTCGGGATCGGTCACGGCCATGACGATGAAGAACGAGGCCCACCGGGCGTTGGACGAGAAGAACTTCGTGCCCCGGATCACCCAGTCGTCGCCATCACGGGTGGCCGTGGTGGTGAAGACACCTGGATCAGCACCGCCGTGCGGCTCGGTCATCGAGAAGCAGGAGAAGATCTCACCGTTCAGCAGCGGTTCGAGAAAACGCTCCCGCTGGCTCGCGGTGCCGTATTTGGCGAGGATCTCGGCGTTGCCCGTATCGGGCGCCTGGATTCCGAAGATCACCGGTCCCCACCACGAACGACCCACGATCTCGTTGAGCTGTGCCAGCCGGACTGCGCTCCCACCGGAACCACCCAGCTCCGGAGGCAGGTGATAGGCCCACAGGCCGTGCACCCTGACCTGCTCCTTCAACGGCCCGACGATCTTGGCGATCGCCGGGGTGGGCGGGGCGTAGTGGCGGCCGGGCAAGAGCAGGTCGAGGGGCTCGATCTCGTCGACGACGAACCTGCGCGCCCAGTCGAGCTGATCCGCGAAGTCGGGATCGGTGGAGAAGTCGTAGGCCACGGCGTGATCACTCGCTCTCGGTGAGGGCCTGGGCGGCCGCATCCAGCAGGGGTTCGATGACCTCTGCGGCGCGTTCCTTCCTGGCGTCCGGTGCCGGTGACCGGCGGTTGTGCTTGACGATGAGCGCTGTGGCCGCGGCGCGCTTGTAGAGCACGAGAGCGTCGAACCAGCCCAATCCGTGGACCTCCACTCCTCGCGCGGAGGTATAAGCCGTGATCATCTCAGCACGCGTCGGCACCCCGGCAAGGGTCCGCCGAGCCGTGGGCGAGGACGAATCGGACAGGTGCAGCAGCCAGGCAAGATCACATCGTGCGTCGCCAAGGCTCCAGATCTCCCAGTCGATGACCGCGGCGACGGCGCCGCCCCGGCAGATCGTGTTACCCAGCCGGTAGTCGCCGTGCAGGACCGCCACCGGGCCGGTATCCGGGATGCGCTGCCGAAGCAATTCCTCGCATCTCGCGGCGCCGCCGCGCAAGTCCTCCGGCACAGCGGCGAACACGCGTGCCCACTTGCCCAACTCGTCACCCGGGCTCTCGGCAGGGCCGGCACTCGCGGTGGTCACCGAATGATCGAGCGGCATCGTGTGCAACGTGCCCAGGACCGCGGCAGCATGCAGGTAGCGCTGTCGAAGCTCGGGGTGGCCGGGGAGGTCGGGCACCTGCTCGTCGTCGAGCGGCTCGGTGCTCTCGCCAGTGACGAACTCGGTAGCGTAGAGGGGCGGCACGTGCGGAGGTGTCCCCGCGTCGGTGAACAGCACGGACGGCACCGGGACCCGCCCCCAGGCACGCAGGAGTTCGATCATCCGGGCCTGCCGCAGCACGTCGCGGTTCTTCGTCGGCGGAACCCCCGCGACGGCAACCTTGACGATGATCCTGTCCAGATCGGCGGCATTGTCCAGCTCGGCAACGCAGGTAATCCCGGACAGCCCGGCAGGCAGGCGTTCGAGCCGGCGCACCGCGGCACCTGGCCGGAGTGCCTGCAGGTGCGGGGCAAGTCGCCCGGCAAGCTCTGTCGTGTCGAGGCCCCCGGTTGTCACCGCGCCCACTAGGCCTCGCCGCCATTGACGGGAATGATCGCGCCTGTTGTGAAGCTCGACGCGTCGCTCGCAAGATAGAGCGCCGTTCCCACGATCTCCTCCGGGCGCCCGACGCGGCCGAGCGAGTGCCGGGCCACCTGTTCCTCGATCACGCTCATGTCCCAATGCCGGGAGATGTCGGTGGCGAACGGCCCAGCCATGATCGCGTTGACACGGACGGTCGGGCCCAGCCGGCGCGAGTACGCCACGGTCATCGTGTTGAGGCCCGCCTTCGCCGCGGCGTACGGCACAGTGGGGCCGTACGGGTTGACCGCCGCCATGCTACTGACGTTGATGATCGAGCCCGATACGCCGTCGGCGACCATCCGCTCCCCCACCAACGCGGTGAGCCGAAACGGGCCCTTCAGATTCACCGCCAATACCTTGTCGAAAAGCGCCTCGGTAACCGCGGACTCCGAGTCGTACACCGGCGACATGCCGGCGTTGTTGACCAGGATGTCGACGCGGGGAAAGACCTCGTAGACTTTTCGCACCAAGTCGTCGATCGAGGCCCAGTCGCCGACGTGGCACGCCAGCCCGATCGACTTGGTTCCGTAGGTGTCGCGTAGCTCGGCCGCGAACTCCTCACAAGGCTCGAGCTTCCGGCTTGCCACCACCACGTCCGCGCCGGCGGCGGCAAAGGCTCGGCACATCTCCCGGCCCAGCCCTCGCGAACCACCGGTCACCACCGCGACTCGACCCGACAAATCAACGCGCACCATGGGCAATGTCCTCCAAGAAGAGTGGCGCGTCAGGGACATACGCCGACCCGTACCGTGGCATTAATCTAACAGTGTTTGCCTTGGCGGGCAACCGCACCTATGTCGCGTAGCCACTGCGGCGACCGTCGACGAATTCCCCTCGCGCGTCCCGTGCCTCACCGGTCATGTTCAGCTCGAGTGTGTAGCTGAGCTCCTGTCGATAAGCCGAGCGGATGTCACGGCCGATACTCCCGGCCATCGCCGCCTTCAGACCTCGAATGACGGAAGTGCGCTTCGCGGCGATCGTCGCCGCGAGCTCACGGGCGGCCGCAGGCAGGGTTTCGGGATCGACGAGCCGCAGCACACTGCCGTAGCGATGCATCTCCGTCGAAGTGAATGGCTCGCAGGTGAACATGGCGGCCCGCAGCCGCTTGTCGGGGAGAAGCCCGATCGCCTGCACTATTCCCGTCGTGGCACCGTTATCGGCCTCGGCGAGCACGAACGGCACGTCCGGGGCAGCAAGCAGCACGTCGCACACGCCGGCGACCAGCACACCGAGCCCGATGCAGTAACCGTGGACAGCCCCGATCACGGGCACCGGGCACTCGGCGATCGCCAGGGTCAGCTCGAGGGATCCGCGGGCATGGCCCAGGATTCCCTCGAAACCGGGCAGGTTCTGGACTTCCTTCAGGTCGCCGCCCCCGCAGAAGCCGCGCCCCTCCCCGCGCAGCACAACAGCCTTGACCGCTGATACGTCCACATAGGAGCGCAGGATCCGAGCCAGCTCGGCGATATCGGTCAAGTTGTACGCGTTCACCGGCGGGTTCTCGATAACGAGCTCCGCAATGCCGCGTTCGTCGACTGATTGATGGATCATGTCGTCTCACCATCCGGAATTCGTACGGTTCCCGCCGCGACCAGCGCGGCGATCTCGTCGTCTGCGAATCCCGCCTCCCGCAGGACGCCACGCGTGTCGGCTCCCCGGCCCGCCGGACTGGGGCGGAGCCGGCCCGGGCTCTCGGACAACCGCGGCGCGGGTGCGGCGGCGATTCCACCTTCGTGTTCGACAATGGTTCCCCTGGCTCGCAGGTGGGGGTCTTCGGCCAGCTCATCGAGCTCGAGGACCGGAGTGCCGCAACCGTCGATGGATGCGAACACCGCCGTCCAATGGTCGCGGTCGCGCTCCGCGAATCGCCCGGCCACGCGTCGGCGCAGCGCCGGCCACGTCGCGGCGTCGCCCTGCGCGACGCGGCCCCCTTCCTCCGCCAGGTCGAGCGCTGCCAAAAACTGTTCGTAGAACCGTGGCTCGATGGCGCCAACGGCGAACAAGCCGCCGTCCGCGCACCGGTAGACCCCATAGAACGGCGCCGCGCCGGACAGCAGCCCGCGGCCGCGACCCGGCCAGATCCCGGCGTTGTACTCCCCGAGTTGCGGCGAGTTGAGCAGCGCGGATCCGTCCACTATGGACGCGTCGACGACCTGGCCCCGTCCGGTGCGGATCCGGTCGAGCAAAGCCATGACGATACCGGCGAAGGCGAACATCGAGCCACCGGCGATGTCTCCCAGCATCGCGAGCGGCGGCGCGAGCTCGTCCCCGCCGAGAACGCCGAGGGCACCGGAGATCCCGATGTAATTGACGTCGTGCCCGGCCCGCGTGCGGTACGGGCCCTCCTGCCCCCAACCGGTGAGCCGCGCATAGATCAGCCGCGGGTTGCTGGTACACAGGTCCTCAGGGCCGAGCCCCCGGCGCTCCATTGTACCGGGCCGGTTGCTCTCCAGCAGGACGTCTGCGCCATCGGCGAGGCGCGCGATCACCTCCGCACCGCGCGGCGCGCGCAGGTCCACCACGACCGAACGCTTCCCCCTGGAGAAGAAGGCCGCGGGGTCCAGCCCGGGAGCATCCGGGCGCTCGACCGCGATCACGTCGGCGCCGAAGTCAGCGAGCATCATCGAGCAGAACGGGCCCGGGCCCAACGCACTCAGATCCAGCACCCGAACTCCGCACAGCGGGCCGTCCTTGGCGTCATTCTCGGTCACCACAACAACCTAACACCGTTCGACGCAAGTGTCCTCGCCGCCGTTGCCTTTCGATCCAATCACCGTTAGATTTGTAGTTGAGGTGAGGTCATGACGCACGAGACCCTGTCTCGATCACTCCGGATCGAGGATCTGTTGCAGCTGCGCGAGCGCGCGGAGCGGCTCTTCATCGGGCGGGACGTGTCGCAGCCGGATCAGCACTATCGCCGCGGGCTGATCGCCGCACAGTCGGCCGTGGCCGCCGGCCATACCGTCGACACGTCATGGCGCTGGATCCACTCGGTACACGCCATGCACCTGGCGGCCGGGGATCCCGCCCTCGAAGTGGAGTATCTGGTCGAGACGCTACGTGAGACGAGCGACGTCTCGACACGGCTCGTCCGCGCGAGACAAGGAACCACGACGCTGGCCGTGACGACCGTCGCGTTCCAGACCGTCAGATCCGGCCGCCCCCCGGTCCATCAGCTCGGCACGCCGGAGGACTGGCCCGATCCGCACAAGCTGGCCCACGCCGGCCCCGCGGTCAGCGTCCTCGAGTTCCGCGATCTCGAACCCGTGCACACCGCCACCGCCCGCAGCTGGGTGCGGTGCACGGAGGAGCTGCCTGACCTGCGTCAGATTCATGCCGCCGCGGTCGTCTTCACGGCGGATCTCCTGATGGCTCGTGCACAGGTTCCCGACGGCGTCTCATCCCCGTTGTCGGCCGAGAGCGTTGACCTCTCGGTGCGTTTTCACCGCACCTTCCGCGCCGATGACTGGATGCGACATGAATGCAGCGTGCCGGTCGCCGACGAGTACCGGGCCTATGTGACGGGCACGTTCAGCTCCCCGCTCGGCCGGCTCTTCGCGACCGTCTCTCAGGAGCAGACGTTTCTGCCCATCGATCCGGCCTGACCGGCCGCATCCGAGCCGTGGCGTCGCCAACCGCGACGCCGAACCCGACAACAAAAGGAGCGATCCCCATGTTCCACCACGTCGCCGTGGCGTCGAAGGACGTTCACAAGTCGCACAAGTTCTACACGGAAGCGATGGGCTTCAAGCTCAAGAAGGTCGTCAAGCGCCAGACTCCGGAAGGCGGCTGGACCAAGCACATCTTCTACGACACCGGGGAGGGCCAGTACTTCGCCATCTGGGACCTGCGCGGCATCGAGGGGGTCGTCGTCGAGCCGGACCAATGGCGCGGCGGGATCGTCGGCGACCTCCCCTACTGGATCAACCACATCGCCTTCGACTGCCACGACATCGGGGGGCTGGAGACCGCCAAGGACCGATGGCTCGACCTCGGGTACAACGTGCTGGAGGTCAAGCACGAGTTCATTCACTCGGTCTACACCCGTGACCCCGACGGCACGCTGGTCGAGTTCACCTTCGACACCCAGCCGCTCACGGCGGACGACGAGCGCGAAGCGGCCGAGCTGCTGGCGGACGACACGCCGGCGCAAGTGCCGGACTACGAAGGCGTCCAGCACCGCTCGCCGAACTTCCAGGCACGCCGTGCCGCGGAGAAGGCCGCCGAGCAGGACATCTCGCACGCTGCCACCGCCATCTGATGGTGCCTCCTTCTGCCCCGCAGCCACTCGCCGGCGTGCGCGTCCTCGAGCTCGGCAACTACATCGCGGCCCCCACCGCCGGCCGGCTGCTCGCCGATTTCGGCGCCGAGGTCATCAAAATCGAGCGCCCCTTGACCGGCGACGAGGTGCGGCGGTGGCGGCTGCACTCCGGCGAGACCTCGCTGCTGTATCGCACCATCAACCGCAACAAGAAGTCCGTGGTGCTCGATCTTCGAACGCCAGAGGGACGAGCCGCGGTACTCGGCCTCGTCGCACGCTGTGACGTGGTTCTGGAGAACTTCAGGCCGGGCACACTGGAGCGCTGGGGACTTGGGCCGAACGCGCTCGACTCGGTCAATCCGGACATCGTGCTCGTCAGGATCTCGGCGTTCGGACAGACCGGGCCACTCGCTGACCGGCCGGGCTTCGCCGCCGTCGCCGAGGCCATGGGCGGACTTCGCGCGCTGGTGGGTGAACCCGACCGTCCACCGGCGCGGACCGGTGTGTCAATCGGCGATTCCATCGCCGGCCTCTACGCGGCTTTCGGCGCCATGATGGCGCTCTACCGGCGGGAGACGGCCCGGCCGGCAGACGAGCGCCGCGACCTCGTGGAACGAGTCGTCGACGTGGCGCTGAGCGAATCGGTGCTGTCGATGATGGAGTCCCTGATCCCCGACCACTCGGCCCACGGCGTCGAGCGGCGACGCACGGGAGGCCGGATGGAGGGCATCGCCCCGTCCAACGCCTACCCGTGCGCCGATGGGAGCGAGGTCGTGGTCGCAGGTAACAGCGACGCCATCTTCGGCCGGCTCATGGCCGGCATCAGCAGACCCGATCTGGCCGCGGACCTCGGGCTTCGCGACAACGCCGAGCGATGGCGGCGTCGCGACGAACTCGACGACGCGATCGCCGCGTGGACGTCACAGCGCAGCCGGGCGGAGGTGCTCGCGATACTGCAGGCAGCCGATGTACCGGCAGGCCCGATCTACACGGCCGCCGACATCTGCGCCGACGAGCAGTACCGGTACCGGAACATGATCCAGTACTTGCCGGTGGACGTCGGCGAGGACATTCCCCGCGAGGTCGGCTTCCCCGGCATCGTCCCCGTCCTCGGCGACCGTTCCTTGCCGATCAGGTCGGTGGGACCCGATCTCGGCGAGCACACCGCCGAGGTGCTCGCCTCGATCCTGGAGTCGACACGATGACCGCATCGGCCCACTTCCCGACCGCCGACGCACTGCGGGCAGTAACCCTGCGCGACGTCACCCTGCGCGACGGATTGCAGCTCACCGGCAAGCTTCTGTCCACTGAACGCAAGATCGCCCTCGCCCGCGAGTTGCTCCGAATCGGCGTTCCGCAACTCGAGATCGGCTCGTTGGCCAGGCCCGATCTGGTGCCGCCCCTCGCCGACACGCTCGACGTCGTCGCCGCACTCGACGAGGAGGAGCGACACCGGTGCTGGGTATGGGTGGCGACACCACGGCACGTCGAGAGAGCGCTCGCGGCCGGTGCCCGCAACCTCCAGTACTGCCTGTCCGTATCGGACGCGCACAACCGGGCCAACGTCGGTCGCGACACGATGGCGAGCCTGGAGGCCATCCCCCGCGCCGTGGAGATGGCCGATGCCGCGGGAGGCCGCGTCCAGCTCTGCCTTGCCACGGCGTTCACCTGCCCGTTCGACGGCCCCGTCGAACCGGACAGAGTACTCGAGATCGTGACCAGCCCGCTCGCACAGGGAACATCGGACGTCGTCGTGTGCGACACGCTGGGCCAGGCCTCCCCCGCCGAAGTGGGCGCACTCGTGAGCGACGTGCGCGCCGCGGCGCAGGGCCGGGGCCTCGTCTTCCATGGACACGACACCTGGGGTCAGGGAGTGGCAAATACGCTCTCGGCGATCGCCGCGGGCGCTGACACCGTCGACGCCACCCTGCGAGGATTGGGCGGATGCCCGTTCGCACCGGGCGCGAGCGGCAACACCGCGACGGAGGACCTGCTGTTCGCATTGCGTCCAGACTGGTTCGTGCCATCGGCGCTCGAGCGCCTCATCGACCTCGGCGAGAATCTGCTCTCCGAGTTGGGCGAGCCCAACCGATCGCGGGCCGTCCAAGGAGCGCGGGGCGGGGCGATGGCGTTCCCGTGGTCGGTCGCTCGCTCTTGATTACCCGCGCGCCGCTGTCCGCGAGTTGACATGTCGCGGACAGCGGCTCGAGCTGCATTTTGCGGTCGACATCTGTTTACTGGGTTCCGATGGTGAGCGCGTCTTCGGCAGGACGCTCGCCGTTTTTCCCGGCCACCGGGGCCGCGTGCCGCACGAGATTCGGCACGATCTCGTCGAGATCGGTGACACCCCAGCCCGACTCGCTGCGCGCTACAGGACCGGTGGTCCAGCCGTCGACGATCCCCACGAAGCCGCCGTAGACAAGAAAAACGTGACCGGACACGGACTCAGCCTTGTCGTCCGCGAGCCACCTGACAAGCGTGCTGACATGTTCCGGCGCATAGGGGACGAGTCCTGTCGCCGTCGCCGATGCGCCGGCCTGAATACGTGGTATGTCTTGCGTCATCCGCGTCATCGCGCGCGGCGCGATCGCGTTCACGGTGACGTCGTAGGAAGCCAACTCCCGAGCGGCGAGCGCCGTGACACCGGCGACACCGGCCTTGGCCGCGGAGTAGTTCGCGTTCCCGATGCTGAACAATCCCGACGGTGACGTGGTATTGATAACCCGGCGCTTCTCTCCGGTCGCGGCCGCAGGCGACGCTCGCCAGTACGAGGCTGCGTGACGCATCGGCCCGAACATCCCGGCAAGGTGCACGGCCAATACCGCGTGCAGATCATCTTCCGTCATATCCGCTATAGGTCCGTCGCGGACGATACCCGCGTTGTTGACCAAAATATCGAGACGCCCCAATCGGTCGACGGTGTCGTGAATGAGTTGCTCGCTGCCCGACCAGGTGGCGATGTCGGAGGTACTGGCGATCGCCCGACCACCGGCGGCGCGGATCTCGTCGACCACCCGTTGTGCCGCAAGCTCCTCGGATCCGCTCCCGTCGGTAGCCACCCCGAGATCGTTCACGACCACAGTCGCGCCGGCCGCGGCCAGGGCCAGCGCGTGACTGCGTCCAAGGCCTCCGCCAGCTCCCGTGACAATGGCCACTCGGTCAACAAGTCCATTATCAACGTCCATGGCGACCATATGTGCTCCTACAGTTCTTCTATCGTGTGCATTCCGCCATCGGCGGACCTCAGGCGCGGCATCACCAAACGCTGATGTGCTGCCGGCCTTCTGGCTCATTTGTCACCGCGTGCGCCACGGCCTCCACCTCAACTGGTGACGCGGTGTTCACGACGGAACGCGTAGCTGGCATCGTCCATCGAGTGAAGGGCCACCGTGACCGCAGCCGGAAAACCGTTGTCCGCAGGGACAACCCGGTGCTCAGAGGTCTCGAAGATCACCAGGCGATGGGCGATACGCCACGCACCGTCACGTCGCTCGAACCGGTCGATTAAGCGCGCCAACGCCTGGTGGTCCTCGACAAAACCTTCGTCCAGATCGGGGCGCAACGAGCGTTGCGACGACCTGACGTAGGTCTCGGCCAGCGCCACGCTGCCGGTGACGAATTCGATCGAGATATTGCCCAGGAAATGTACGGAATGGATGATCGTCTGGTGCCGAACACGGAACCACTCCAGGAATTCCTCCACCCCGCCCGCGAAGAATCCGTGGTCGTCGTAGGCGTCGGGGTGATAGACCGATCGCAACAATTCGATGTCGCAGCGGTCGGCGCCGCGGGCATAGGCCATGAGAACAGCCCGGATCTCCGCCTCGTCGGCGAGCCGGCGCAGCACCTCCCCCGGCACCTGGTCCCGATCTGCTGACTCGGTAATTGAATTGCTCATCCGAAGCTCCCTTGTTTCCGAATTCAGACGGCGAGACCGGCCAGCTGCCCTTCGGTGAAGGCCTGCCAGGCGGTTCTCGGTGCATTGGCGTCCCCGACCAGCTGGTGCGGGATCTGCAGGCGGGTCAGTTCCGTCGCCAGCCCGGTGTTCGGCACCGGTGGGACAACAGCGACGATGTAGTGGGCCCGTTCGTCGAAGGCCCGGTCGCGGCCGCTCTCGCGGACGAGGTGGACGACGTCCTTGTCCACGGACTCGATCGTGGTGCTGACGTGGACGGCCTCGAGCGTGTTGCGCAGGAGGCCCGGGATTTCCCATCGCTGTGTCGGCCCGACGAAGGGCGCGACGACCTCGAAGCTGGTGGCGAAGGTGACGCGGCATCCCCGCTTGTGCAAGGTCTCCGCCACGAGCGCGGCCTCGCTGGTCCCCATTCCGTCGTAGACGAGGACGTCTCCGGAGATCTCCGAAGTGAGGGCGTCAGCCATCGACAGGACACGACCGGTCTCACCGCCGGGCAGCGCCTCACCACCCGTTAGCGATCGGGCGCCGGTCGCGAGAATCACCGAGTCCGCTCCGCTGTCTCGAAGGAGCGAGGCGTCCACGGGAGTCTCCAAATGCAGGGTGACACCGGCTTCGACGAGCTCGCTGGCCAGGTAGTCGAGTGCCGCAGTCAGTCGCGCGGCTGCAGTGTGCTCGGCGAGTCGCAGCTGCCCGCCGACGACAGAACCGGCCTCGAACACCTCGACTCGGTGGCCCCGGCGGGCAGCGATCTCCGCCGCCTTGAGCCCGGCCGGTCCGGAGCCGACGACGATCACCCGCTTCTGCTGGGGGGCCGGTGTCGCGGCGAACTCGCGCTCGCGCAGCACCTCCGGGTTGTGCATGCACCCGATGTCGACGGTCCCAGCCAGACGGCGATCGACACAGAGGTTCGCTCGTACGCAAGGGCGCACGCGTTTCGACTGACCACTCCGGACCTTCGCGACCAGATCGGGATCAGCGATGTGGGCCCTGGTCATCGCGACGAGATCACACTGGTTGTTGGTCAGCAGCTTCTCCGCGACAGCCGGCGAGACGATGCCGCCGACACCGACGACAGGCACGTCGATGTCCACCAGGCTGCGCAGACGGTCCAGGAACGAGATGTTCGGCGCCTCGGGGTAGCGGTAGCCCGGCACGGAAACCGTGTAGCTGCGGTTGCCGTCGCCCACAGTGGTGTTGACCATGTCCACACCACCTCCAGACAAGATCCTGCCCAGGTCGCGCGCGATCTGCTCGGCGCCGCGACCGCCCGCGGCCGGGGAGATGAGGTCGTCGGTGGCGGTCCGGAAACTCAGCACACCGTCGGGACCGATCGCCTCGCGGACCTGCTTGACGATCGAGCGGGCGAAGAGTGTCCGGTCCTGGCCCCAGCGATCGTCACGGGAGTTCGTCGCCGGGGTCAGCGACTGCTGGATCAGGTAGCCGTGTCCGGCGTGGACCTCAACCCCGTCGAAACCCACCTCGGCCGCGAACCTCGCGGTATCGCGATAGGCGGCGACGACGGCCTCGATCTCCTCGTCGGTCATCCGATGACTCGCTTCGCCCGCCAACGACTGACCCTCTTCGAAGCTCCACAGCGGCGGCATTCCGATCCCGGCGTCGGTCCGTCCGAACAGGCCGAGGTGCGCCAGTTGCAGCAGGAGTGCGGCGCCCTCGGCGCGCACCACCTCGACGAGCCGGCCATGGCGGTCGACCGTCTCCGCGGTGATCGGAACCAGCGGGTTGGGGATCACGGGCTGGGCGATGAACAATCCGACGCCACCCGCCGCCCGCCGCCGGACGTACTCGATGTACTGCCCGGGGCTCATATCCGGGTCGCGAAACTTCGTCGTCGTGCCGTGTGCGGTCACGACGACGCGGTTGCGGAGCTCGATACTGCCGACGCGCAAAGGTGACAGCAACGTCGGGAACTCAGTCTCCGTTGACTCGGGCATGCGTCTCCAATCCTCGGTCTGGTGGTGGGAAACCGACATCGCGGGTAGCCGGCCCGGATGGGCCGTGGCACCTCGCGGTCTTGATCATTCGGCGGTGACCGAGATCGCTCCTTCCGGGCAGTTCTCGGCGGCCTCATTGACGAGCGGACGGAACGAGTCGTCGTTTCCGGCGTCGAGGACGGTTCCGAACCCGTCGTCACCGACGGCGAACACGTCGGGGCAGATCATCGCGCAGATGCCGTGTCCCACGCAGCGGTCAGGATCGATGGTGGTCTTCAACGGCCTACTCCTCGGTGATCGTAAACAAAAGGGGATCCCTGCCGGTGTCGTCAGGCATCGAGCACCGGATACCGCATCGTCATGCCGCCGTCG
Source organism: Amycolatopsis sp. (assembly GCF_036008905.1). GTDB lineage: Bacteria > Actinomycetota > Actinomycetes > Mycobacteriales > Pseudonocardiaceae > Amycolatopsis. The sequence continues at coordinate 47,305 of NZ_DASYMU010000156.1, forward strand.
ACGACCAGGGTCTGACCGGTGATATACGACGACTCGGACGACAGCAGGAACGCGGCGACGTTCGCGACTTCGTCGGCGGAGGCCAGACGTGCCAGCGGCACGAGCGCCTCCAAGGCGGAGATCCGCTGCGGATCGGCGTCCGCGAAGATCCGCGTCGCCACCGCGCCAGGGGCGATCGTGTTGCACCGGATCCCGTCCTTGCCGTACCCGACCGCGATGGAACGGGTCAACGACAGCAACGCCGCCTTCGAGACGCCGTAGGACAGACCGACGGCCTTGCCCCGCAACGCCAGGACCGAGGATGTGAACACGATCGAACCCGGCTCGCCCGCTCGAAGCATCGACGGGATCACGTGCTTGCACGCCAGCAGGTTTCCACCCACGTTGACCTGCATGACCTTCTCCCATAGTTCGACCGGCAGGTCCGCAAGATCGACTCCGTAGCCAAGCTGCGAAGGGGAGGTCACCGCCGCGTTCCCGAACAGCAAGGAGACAGGGCCCCACTGGTCCTCCACCGCCGGTACCGCACGAGCCCAGCCGGCCTCGTCGGCGACGTCGAAGGCAAGGTTCATGGCGGATCCGCCATCCTGGTTGATCTGTTTCGCTACCGCCGCCCCGGCGGCCTCGTCGAGGTCCGTCACGACGACCTTGGCTCCCTGCCGCGCCAGGGTCTCCGCGGTCGCGGCGCCGATCCCGTTCCCTGCGCCGGTCACCAACGCCACTGCACCAGCAAAGCGACTCACGTCTTCACCTCTGTCCTTCTTGGATGGTTGACCTGACAGACCTCCCGGTCCGTCCGGACTCAGTGGTCAGGGCTGGATGCGCGGGGAGAGCAACACCGGCACCTTGCCGCTGCTGCCTTCTCGGACCGTCGGCGAGAACCGGATGGGCATGGAGTAGTAGGTGTTGATGCGGTCCACGACCTCGAAGGCCGGGTGCACCGTAGTGGGCTCGATCTCGAAGTCGGGTATTCGACGCAGAAACTCACCCACGAAGCACTCGACGTTCGCGCGGGCCAGCAGCGCCCCGATGCACCGGTGCGCGCCGGCCCCGAAGGACAAGTGCGGGTTCGGCGTTCGGGCCAGGTCGACCGAGCCCGGATCGTTGAAGACCTCGTCGTCGTAGTTGGCTGACGAATACGCGAGAAGGACCCGGTCACCCTGGTGAAACTCGTGGCCGTCAATCGTCACCGGCTCCACCACGGTGCGGGCCAGGCTGGACGCCGGCGAGTAGTACCGGAGGATCTCGTCGACCGCGACCGGGATCGCCGAGGGATCCTCGCGCAGCCGTGTTCGCCAGTCCGGGGCGGTGGCGAGGTGCAGCAGCATGCTCGCGACGGTGGCGACTGTGGTCTCCTCCCCGCCGCCGACCAGCATCATCACCAGCTCGGTCGCGACTTCCTGGGTGATGGGGGCACCGTCAACCTCAGCGGCAACGAGGTCGGCGACCAGACCCGGCCCGCCGTCCCGTCGCTGCCGAACGATCTCCTCCTGCAGGTGATCGTGCAAGTAGGCGAAGAGCGCGGCCCGTTCGGCCTGCTTCGCGATGCCCACCTCCGGTCCCTTGACCTCGGCGCTGCCACCTGCGGCAGCGTGTTCCTCGTCGAGATCGCTCTTGTAGGCGTGCCAGACGTCCAGCGGCAGACCGAGCATGTCGAGCAGGACCGTCCGCTGGAAAGGGCTGGCAAGGTCGCCGATGACGTCGCACGCTCCTTCCTCGGCGATCTGGTCGATCGCCCAGTTGGCGATCTCGACGATCCGGCTCCTGCCCCGCTCGATGGCCCCGCGGGTGAACCATTTGTTGATCAGGCGACGATATTTGGTGGATTCGGGCGGATCCATCTCGAGGAACCCGATCCGGACCGGCCTCGACGGGATCCCGATCCCGCCTTCCAGCGAGCCGTCCGCGGCTGTGGTGCGGCCCGAGGCCAGCCGGCGGAAATCGGTCGCCGCGGCCAGCACGTCCGCATGCCGGGTAAGCACCTCGTAACCGCCATAGTTGTCCGAGTGCACAACCGGGCAGGAACCGCGGGCCTCCGCGTAGACCGCACGCCAGTTCTCTGCATGCTCACGACTGTGATGGTCGAACATCGCGACACCTCGTTTCAAATTCGGTGACGGCCTGCACCTCATCGGCGGGTCCGCCGATCCGGCGCGGTCGGGATTCTCAGTGGGACAGCTCGCCCGGGCCCACGACCACCGCCTCCTTTTTCGCCAGCGACGTTTGCAGCTGGTCATGCGCGGCCAGGTAGGCGTCGAGGATCCGGTCCTCCGACTCGTAGTCGAGCCACGGGTGATAGTTCGGATACTGCTCGTGGCCCACGGGATTCGCGGTAAGCCACGCCACCGTCTCGGCCAGGGCGAGCCGGGGTGACACGACCTGCTGGTAGCCGAGCTCGCGACGGGCCTTGCTGATGTCGACGAGCGCATGGGGGCGGCCGCCCGGGGCCACGAAGTCGTCGAACGCGGACCGCCCGATCGACGATGGCACGCCGATGAAGTCGATGCTCCGTCCGGCAGCCTCGGCGATCAGCTCCCCGAGCTGGCGCACGGTGAACTGCTCGTCGTCGGCGATGTTGTAGTACTGGCCCTCGGCAACGTCGGGGTTGTCGACGATGGCCAGTACCAGCTCCGCCGCGTTCCGGGCGGCGCAGCGACTGACGATCCAGAGACCGTCGTCGGGGACGATCATCCTGGTGCGGCCGTCGAGCAGCCGCTTGAGGACGGGCCACTCCCACGGAATGCTGTTCCGTGGACCGTAGACCTGCGGATACCTGACTCCGGACACGCGGTACTCGCCGGCCGCGCCCAGCGCGAGGACGGAATCTTCGGCCCTGCGGATGGCGGCCGCCAGACGCGGTTTCCCGTTCTCGGGATCCACCAGCGGAGCGTCCTCACGGGCCAGGACGGCCATCCCGGTGGGCGAGGTCGAGGCAGGGTCGCCCATGCCTCGGTACACAGCGATCCCGCTGGTGCAGACGAGATGGTCGCAATGCCCCCGGACCGCCTCCCCGATGGCCCGGACACGACCGTAGAGACCGAGGGCGACATCGAAGTGACGCCCCTTGAGCGCCTCGGACAACGCGTCCGACGAGTAGGGGTCGGTGTGGATGTGCTCGACGTCAGCGGGTGCGCCATCCTCGTGCAAGCCACGATGGAGCAACACGACCTCGTAGCCCCGAGTCTTCAAGCCCTCGACGATGTGCGGGCCGGTGGGACCGGTGCCGCCGATGACAAGTGCCTTCATGCCTTGCTCTCCGCCGGCGCAGACTGCTGCTGGTAAGTCGCGCGTATCCTCGGCAAATCAAGTTTCCCGGTGGCATTGCGCGGAAGCGAGTCCGTCATCACGACCCGGGTGGGGACCTTGTAGCGGGCCAGCCGATCGCCGCAGAACGCGGCCAGATCGGCCGAGGTCAGCTCCACACCGCCGTGGGACACGACGATGGCCAGCCCGGTCTCCCCCCACCTGCTGTCCGGAACCCCGATGATGGCGATTTCCGCGATGTCGGGACAGTCGGCGAGCACCGCCTCCACCTCGGCCGGGAACACGTTCTCGCCGCCCGACTTGTACATGTTCTTGAATCGGTCGACGGCATAGTAAAAGCCGTCATCGTCCCGGTACGCCGCGTCGCCGGTGCGGAACCAGCTGCCACTGAAGAACTCGTCGTGTTTGTGCTCCTGCCCCCAGTAGCCGCGAGTGATGCTCGGTCCCGAGACCCAGATCTCGCCGATCTCACCTGGCGTGGCGTCCTGTCCCTCCGGAGTGACCAGCCGAACCTGGGTGTGCAGCACCCGCCTGCCGATCGAGTCCGGCCGGCCCGCTGCGTGCTCCTGGGGCATCTGCATCACCGCCGGCCCGGTCTCGGTGGCACCGTAGACGCTCTGCAGTACCTGCCCTTTTGCGCGGAAGGCGTCCTGCAGCCAGGCCGGTATCCGGCTGCCGCCCATCTCCAGGTACTTCACGCCCGACAGGTCCGCCTCGGGCCACAGCGCGGACTCCGTGATCATCTTGTAGGTGGCGAAGACCCCGGTGATGTGCGTGACCCCGCGGGCCGGGTCACCGAGGGCGGCGGCCACCTGGTCTGCGTCGAACCGCCGGGCGACGGCCACCGACCCGCCGGCAAGCAGGATCGGGAGCGAGAGCGCTGTGAGCCCACCGCCATGGAACAGTGGCAGCGGGTTGAAGAACTTGCACGCGGGACCGTCGATCTGCTTGTCGCTCTGGCTGTTGAGGTAGTTCCAGATGATGTTCGCCGGGGTGATGATCACGCCTTTCGGCGTTCCGGTACTGCCGGAGGTGTAAAGGATGTGCGAGGGCTCGTCGAGCAGGTTCTCGGTGGACGGGCCAACCGGATCGGCGAGGCCGAGTTCGGATTCGTAGTCCAACTCGGCGTGTTCACCCAAGCCGCCCCAGGACAGCCGGGGAACCCCCGCCTCGCGCGCCAGCAGCTCGGCCGTCTCCCGGAGACTGTCGTCGTGCACAACCAGGGCGGGGGCACAGTGCTCACACAGGGCGGACAGCTCCGCCTGCGACAGGCGCCAGTTGAACGGGACGTAGATCGCGCCGATCCGCATGCAGGCGAACTGGAGCTCGAAGTTGCGGGTGTCGCTCTCGCTCAGCACCAGGACTCGGTCGCCGCGGTGCAGCCGGCCCGGGCCGAGCAGGACGCCGGACACCCGCGCCACGCGTTCCTCCAGTTGGCCCCAGGTGGTCGTGGCACCGGAGTCCGCGCTCTCGAGAGCCACACTGTCCGGCGCGCGTTGGGCGTGGTACGCAACCCAATCACCGGCGAGGTTCGACATCGTTATCTCCCACTCCAAGCCCATGAAGGGCAAGTCACACCGCGTGAAGGTCAGTCGTCGAATCAGGGACGACCACACATCAGCCAACGGCTCCGACTCCAATTAATCTAACACGGTTTGGCCAGTCGGGCCAACGCCCGCCTGACGCTGATACAAAGAACTGCTGGGGCACGCCCACGATCTCGCTGTCCCATGGGACGTAAGGGTTGTGCCCACCGACAAGGATCCGGCCGGACAGGCCATCGAGCGTTTCGCCGCCGAGCAGATCGGTGTGCTGCCGTCCGCCCTCACCACAAGGACGAACACGACGGTCCGCCGATCTCGCCGTGATACCGCAGTGGATCGAGCCGGTCAACGACGTCCTCAAAGGACAACTCAACCTCGAAACCAACGCACCCGAAAAGCGACCGTTGATCGCTTTGGAGCGCTGAACTCATGAGAAACACCCATCAGGACCCGGCCGATGCGGGCCCCTCGCACTACTCCTGGTTTACCGCGGCGCCATCCGAATCGCGCCGTCCAGCCGGATCGTCTCGCCGTTGACCATGGCGTTGCCGACGATGAACGCGACGCAGTCGGCGAACTCCGGAGGACGGCCCATCCGGCGAGGGTGTGGCACCTGATCGGCGAGGGACCGTTGTGCGGCTTCCGGCAGGCCAAGAAACAGCGGAGTTTCAAACATTCCCGGCGCGATGGCTACGACCCGGATCGCGTGATCGGCGAGCTCGCGTGCGATGGGCAGGGTCATCCCGGCGATCGCGGCCTTCGACGCACTGTACGCGGCCTGTCCGACGGAGCCGTCGAACGCTGCTACCGACGAGGTGGAGACGATCACCCCGCGATCGCCGTCGTCGAGCTCGTTGCCGGTCATCACCTCCGCGGCCAGCCGCAGGACGTTGTAGGTGCCCGTCAGGTTGACCGCGACCGTGCGGGTGAACCGGTCCAGCGGGCTGGCCTTCCCAGCACGGTCGAGAACTTTGATCGCCTCCGGGATGCCCGCGCAGTTGACCACGATCCGGAGTGGGCCAAGCCCGGCGGCGGCCGCGACGGCGTTGCGCACCTGGCTCTCGGAGGTGACGTCGGCGGGTGCGAATACCGCATCGAGCTTCTCCGCGACCACCGCGCCGTCGGAGCTCGGCAGGTCACAGACGACGACCTGGGCACCGTCGGCGCGCAGCCGCTCCGCCGTCGCCCGGCCCAGCCCGGAGGCACCGCCGGTCACGAGCGCGACCGCTCCCTCGACGTTCACATCGACATCCCGCCGTCGACGGGCAGTATGGCTCCCGTGAGGTAACCGGCCTCCGCTGAGGCCAGGAATCCCACCGCCGGGGCTATTTCGGCGGGTTCGGCGAACCGGCCGACCGGGATCGCCTGGGTCAACTCGGTGAGCTTCTCCTGCGGGATCCCGGCAACCATCGCCGTCGCGGCGTTGGGCGAGATCGCGTTGACCGTGATCCCGAAGCGGGCGACTTCCTTGGCTACGGTCTTGGTGAACCCGATGACCCCGGCCTTCGCGGCGGCGTAATTCGCCTGGCCGATGTTGCCGTGCAGGCCCGTGTAGGACGTGACGTTGATGATGCGGCCGTACGCAGCCGCACGCATGGCCGGCACCACGGCACGAGTCAGGTGGAAGGTGCCCCCGAGGTGCACGTCGAGCACCTGCTGCCACTGGGCGGCGGTCATCTTCCAGACCACGGCGTCGCGGGTGATCCCGGCGTTGTTGACCGCGACGTCGATACCGCCCGCCCAGCCGATGACGTCCTCGACCGCTGCCGCCACCGCGTCCTCATGGGCCACATCGACGGCGAGCGGTGCGATCACGTCGCTGCGCTCACCCCAGACGGCCTTCAGTGCGTCGGCGTCGAGATCGAACGGCGCGACCCGCGCCCCGGCCGCGGCGAAGAGGGCGGCGATTCCCGCCCCGATGCCTTGTGCGGCACCGGTGACAATCACGGTGCGACCGCTGAAATCGAATGAGATGCTCACGATCTGGGGACGTCCTTCCAGGGGGTGTCGCGGTCAGTGCGGGGCTCGCCAGGCAGCCCGAGGACACGTTCGCCAAGAATGTTCCGCAGCACCTCCGAGGTGCCTCCTTCAATGGAGTTGGCCAGCGAACGCAGGTAGGCCTTCCGGACGTCGGCCCCGCCGTGCACCGCCGCGAAATCCGGAGCGGACTCGGCATAGCCGTCGATGAGCAGCCCTGCCTCACCGGATAGATCGACGCACAGCTCGTAGATCGCCTTGTTCAGCTCCGCCATCTGCAGCTTCGCGATCGAGCCCGCCGGCCCGGGCGTTCGGCCGACCTGCGCGGCCGCGCGGACGTTGGTCAGCCGCGCGGCCTCGGCACGCGTCCACAGCACCATCAGCCGTTCCGTGGTGGCGGCGTCGACGCGACCGGCCGCGTGAGCGCCGGCGAAAGCCACCACCGCCTGCCCGATCGGCCCCTCGCCGCGCTCGGAAGGGCGGCCGCCGAGCGAGACCCGCTCATTGGCCAGCGTGGTCATCGCGACCCCCCAGCCGCCGCCGACCTCTCCGAGGACGTTCGCCGCAGGGATCCGCACGTCGGTCAGGAAAACCTCGTTGAACTCGGCTTCGCCGGTGATCTGGCGCAGCGGCCGAACCTCCACTCCCGGTGCGCGCATGTCCAGGAGGAAGTAGGTAAGGCCCTTGTGCTTGGTCACGTCCGGGTCGGTCCGAGCCAGCAGGATCGCGAACCGCGCGACGTGTCCCAGCGACGTCCACATCTTCTGCCCGTTCACAACGAACCCGTCCCCGTCGCGCACGGCCCGCGTGGCCAGTGCCGCGAGGTCGGATCCTGCGCCCGGCTCCGAGAACAGCTGGCACCAGATCTCCTCCCCGGAGAAACCCGGCCGCAAGTAACGCGCCTTCTGCTCCGCGGTGCCGTGCGCGTGGATGGTGGGCAGCGCCATCCCGAGACCGATCACGTTGCGCGCCGAATGATCCGCCGCACCCGCGCGGGCAAAGTGCGTCTCCACCCACGATTGCAGCGACGAGTCCAGCCTGCGGCCACCAAGACCGTCGGGGAACTGCACGAACGCCAAGCCCGCGTCGAACCGAGCCTCACGGAACGACCGGTCGGCGAGGACGTCGTCGGGCGCGGGGGCAGGGTGGTCCCGCAGGAACGTGGTGACGACCTCGGTGAGCGCCGCCGCGTCATCGGGAACACCGTGCGCGGGGCCGGTGGCGTCGAGGCCCGGCGCGATGGCCACACCGCCGTGGTGTACATCCAGCAGTTCGGCCAGCCGCGCCCGGTGCTGAGCGGGAGTGCCGAGGAGCAGCTGGCTGCTCTTGGCCCGCTTCAGGTACAGATGCGCCGGATGCTCCCAGGTGAACCCGATGCCACCGTGGATCTGAATCGCGTCGGCGGCCACCCGCTGGTAGGCATCCGAAGCCACAGCGCGGGCCAGACTGGCCGCCACCGGCAACTGCTCGGCGTCGTGCGCTGCCGTCCACAGCCCGTGATAGACGACCGACCGCGCGGACTCGATGTCGACCAGCATGTCCGCGCAGCGGTGTTTGATCGCCTGGAACGACCCGATCGCCCGGCCGAACTGGACCCGGGTTTTGGCGTACTCGACCACCGTGGCGAGAACGTGCGCCGCGCCGCCGAGCTGTTCCCCGGCCAGGTACAGGGCGGCGAGGTCGGCTGTGCGGTCCAACGCCGCGCCCGCGCCACCCTCGGTACCGAGCAGGACAGCCGGAGTATCCGTGAACCGCACCTCGGCCAGCTTGCGCGTGCCGTCCAGCGCGATGAGCGGGATACGGACGAGGCCGGCAGCCCCGGCGGGGACAGCAAACAGGCTCGGCCCAGCTGCGGTGGCCGCCGCGACCAGCACCAGGTCCGCCGTGGCTCCGTCGACGACCACCGGGGCCGTCCCGGTGACCGCCCACCCCGCTGCCGTTTCGACGGCGTTCAGCCCGCTCACCGACGGGTGGCGACCAGCCCAAGCCAATGTCGCGGCTGTGGTGCCGTCGGCGATGCCCGGCAAATGCGCCGCGGCGGCCTGCTCGTCGCCCAGCTCGAGCAGCGCGGTGGCGGCAAGGCCGACAGAGGCAAGGAACGGCCCGCAGAACAGCACCGCGCCCATTTCCTCGAACACGACCCCTAGTTCCATAGCGGTGGCGTCGCTGCCGCCGAACCGCGCAGGCAGGGCCAAGCCGTGCAGGCCGAGCTCCTGTGCGGCCCGGACCCAAACCGCGGGATCGTAGCCCGACTCTGTCTCCATCAGTCTGCGGACCGCGGTCTCGTCCGACCACTTCTCCAGGAACCCACGGACGATGCCCCGCAGCTCCTCGGCGTCCTCACCCAGGACGAAACTCACGTGTCGCCTAGCCTTTCCTGTCGGCGCCGCGTTCGCGGTGCTGAACAACTCCTCCGATGTGGCAGGCCGAAGCAGGCCGGCCGATCGGCGCGGTCCTAGGACACGGCCACGGGACACGCCCTAATCCGCCGCCTGCCTCGTAAAGGGCTGGGCGGGCGCAGTCAACTGCTGCCGGCAGAGGACCTGGGTCACGAGCTCGGTGTCCAGATACTCCTTGGACTCGACGATCTCCCCGTCGCGGAACCGCAACATCCAGAAGTAATGCTGGTTGTACACCTCACCGGACACGTGCCGCCCGTGTGACTCGACCTCGACGGCGACCCGGTCGCCATCGGCGATCATGCTGTGGACCTTCATCCGCAGCCCGTCGGGGAAGGGCGCGAAGATGCCGCCCGCGGCGGCCAGCATCTGCTGCTTGGTGTACACCCCAGAGATCGCCGTGGTCCCTGTCACGATGTGAATGCCGTCCTCGGCGTACATATTCGCGATGGCGACCGAGTCGTTGCGGTCATCCGCGTCCATGAACTGCCGGGCCAGAACCAGGTTGCGCTGCCGTTCGTCCATCATGGCCTCCTTGCCTGATGACTGCCGAAGTGCGCGATCGAGGCGCACATTACCATACATCGTTTGGTTAGGGCGTGCCGTTGTCAGCTGGCCGGTTTCGCGAAGAAGTCGGCGTTGAGCTTGCTGTACTGGCTCCACTCCGGAGGGAGATCGTCGTCGTAGTAGATGGCTTCGACAGGGCAGACCGGTTCGCAGGCGCCACAGTCGACACACTCGTCGGGATTGATGTACAGCATTCGCTCACCCACGGAAATACAGTCGACGGGACATTCCTCCACACATGCCTTGTCCTTGACATCGGTGCACGGTTCCGCGATCACGTAGGGCACGGTCTTCCTCTCTTTCAGCTCCCGACGGTCCAGATATCCTTGCCGCGCAACAGGCCCTGCAGGTCAGGTTTGCGGGCGTTGCGCGCGTGCTCGACCTGGGCCCGGGCAGCGTCGTCGTAGGTGGGCCGGCTGACCTGCCGCAGAATGCCGACGGGGGTATGCGTCAGGTTCTGATCGCCCAGACGCGAGAGCCCGAAGGCGTAGGAGGTGTCCATGATCGTCGGGTCGTGCACCACGAGATTGTCCTCGCCGATGTCGCTGACCTCGCCGATGTCGAGCCCACCCCGGCGACCCACAGTCACCCCGTACTCGCCCTCCCTGCCGAAGCGAACGGGCTCACCGGCGCGCAACGGGATGAGCCGCTGGACAGCCTCGTCCTTGTCCTTCAGCACATCGAACGCGCCGTCGTTGAAGATCGGGCAGTTCTGGTAGATCTCCACCAGCGCCGACCCGCGGTGCTCGGCGGCGGCCTGGAGGACCTCGGTGAGGCCCTTCTTGTCGGAGTCCAAC
>NZ_DASYMU010000157.1:0-3600 GCF_036008905.1 Amycolatopsis sp.
ACGACGAATCCGCGAAGCCGGACCTTCACTCGGCGGCCCGGTCGACGACCACTAGCGAGGCGCGCAATGGCCACGAGCGATGATCTTCAGCTCTCTTCCCTCGGATGGCTCTTGGACCACCATGAGGCGAAGTACTTCGACAGGCGGCGGATGGTCGACGACCTCGGGTTGAAGCCGGGGGACGCTGTACTCGACCTGGGCTGTGGACCCGGCCTGTGGGCGCCGATGTTCGCCGAGAAGGTCGCGCCTGGTGGGCGCGTCACCGGGTTCGATCTTTCTAGAGAGCTGATCGGCTATGCCGTCTCACGCCTCGCCGATCACCCCCTACACGAAAATATGAATTTCGAGGTGGGTGATTTTGAGGCGACGTCGTTCGATGACAACGTTTTCGACGCCGTCTTCCTTGGGAACTGCTGCTGCTACGCCACTGACCTGTCCGTGGTCCTGGGGGAGGCGATGCGTGTTTCCCGGGGGCGCGTGTTCTCGAAGGACTTCGATGGAGGGGCAGTGATCTTCCACCCGGTCGAGGAGCACTTGGCGGCGAAGGTGATGGAAGCGGCCGCAAGGGCGTTGAAGGAGAACCCGCCGGAGCCACCGTTCGACAACTTTATCGGCCAGAAGATGCACGGGGCCTTCCGGTCTGCAGGATTCCAGGACGTGACGACGCGACCGTACGTGATCCAGATGACCTCTCCACTCAGGAACGCGGAGAAGCGGTATCTGACGAAGAACGCGACATGGCTGGGAACTACGGCGGAGCCGTACCTGTCCGAGGACGACCGGAAGCGGTGGGAGGCCACGTTCGACCCGGCGTCCGGGATCCTGGACGACGAGAACTTCTACTTCTGCATGGTAGAGATGATCACGGCGGGAAGGGTGTAGCTGTGAGTCGAGGCAACACAGGCGTCATCAGTCGCCTCCGTCCTCACGCAGCGGCGTCATGGCGTCAGTCGTTACGTGAGATGCAGCCACGCCGGCTTGCGGTTCCATCGCCGCACGGAGCGAATCGGCTCGGTCCCGGACCGTCCGCCGCACCCCACCGGAAGTGGGCGGCGGGCGTCGAGCTCGATCGCCTGAATCGGTCGGAATGAGCATAGATCAGCTCGTCCGAGGATGGCGGCGCCTCGGCGAGAATGCCGAACCAGGCGAAGGGATACTGGCGGAGGAGTGTTCTCCGGAGAAGGCCAGGTTGAAGCCGTGGTGGACGAATCCGTCGCGGTGCAGCCGGTCGCCGACCCCGGTCTGGGTCATGAGGTCCACGGTGCCCTGCTCGAGCACTCCTGCCTTGATCGTCTCCTCGATGTCCTCCCGCGCCCGCAGGTCGATCACGACCGACTCGACGCCGCGCTGGTGCAACAGATGAGACAACATCGGTCCTGCCGGACCCGCTCCGGGCGATCGCCACCTCGGTACGCATGGACATCTCCCGTTCGAGGCCGTGTCACGCCGCTTCCGGTGCGCCACCCTCAGCGCTGGAACGCCCACGGTCGACCTTCTTCCGCTCACCGAGAGGCATCTACGGAGGCGCGCGGAAACTCCGCCGACATGCGACTCTGTGCGGAACTCTGTGAGGAGGCAGGGATGGGCGGCGTCGAACGCAGCGGAACCGATCGGACGGCCTACACCGCGTGGGTGATGCCATTGTGTTGGATGGCCATCCTGCTCGATGGATTTGACCTTGTTGTGTTCGGTGTCGTCCTGCCTCCGCTACTGGATGACAAGGCATGGGGTCTGACCCCGGCGACGGGTTCCCTCGTCGCGACGATCGGCCTCGTCGGAATGACCATCGGAGCCATCACGATCGGAATGATCACCGACGTGATCGGCCGCCGCAAGGCGTTGATCATCGCTGTCTCGGCGTTCTCGCTGTTCACCCTGTTGTGCTCCTTCTCTCCCAATGCCTGGGTCCTGGGGCTGTTCCGCTTCCTGGCCGGGCTGGGTCTGGGTGGGTGCCTCCCGACGGCGATCGCGCTGATCACCGAGCTGGCCCACAAGGAACGGGCCGGGCGGGCAACAACCACGCTGATGACCGGATACCACGTCGGCGCCGTGCTGACTGCGTTACTCGGCATCCTGGTGATCCCTGGCTTCGGCTGGCGCGGAATGTTCGTCATCGGTGCGTTGCCGGCGGTGGTACTGGTACCGCTGATGTTGAAGTACCTTCCGGAATCGCCGTCGTTCCTGCGCGCCGCCGGGGCCCCCGCCCCCGATCAGGCCCCTCACGGATCGAGCACACGCGCTATCGCTGCCCTCTTCCGCAACGGCATGACCCGCTCCACCGTGGCCTTGTGGATCACGTCGTTCATGGGTCTCGTGCTGGTGTACGGGCTGAACACGTGGCTGCCGCAGATCATGCGCCAGGCGGGTTACGCGCTGGGCGCAGCACTCACCCTGCTGTTGATCCTCAACGTCGGAGCCGTGATCGGTCTGCTGATCGCCGGAATGGTTGCCGACCGTATCGGTGTACGGCCTTCGGTGATCGCCTGGTTCGCGTTGTCTGCGTTGTTCCTGGCTCTGCTGAGCATCAAGCTGCCGGGTATCGGCGTCTACGTCAGCGTTCTTCTGGCTGGAATCTTCGTGTTCAGCTCGCAGGTCCTCGTCTACGCCTACACGAGCCGGGCCTATCCGCCCACTGGGCGCGCCACCGCCCTCGGCGCGGTTGCCGGTGTCGGTCGTATCGGAGCGATCTGCGGGCCGCTGCTCGGCGGCTGGTTCCTCACCCTGGGAATCGCCTACCCCTGGGGCTTCTTCGCGTTCGCCATCGTGGCGGCGATCGGGGCCGTCGCCGTCGCTGTGGTCCGTTCACCGCATATGCGGGCGGTGGCCGACGCCGACCTCGGCACTACAGAAGCTCCGCGTGCCCACTGAGAGTGCAGAGTCGGCCGCCATGGCCGCACCGGACACCATCCACACCCGTCACGGACAGATCTGCAGGATCCGCCATCCGGCGCGCACCCGATCCTGCAGCGACCCAGGTACTTCGATGACGAAGAAGCCGGACGCGCCGAGCGCCCAGCGAGATCAACGACCTACACCCGCCCTGCTCGACGACCTCGGCGACGACGCCCGTGCCCGCGTACCGGCGGGCTCACCCGATGTCCCTTCCTCCGCGGGTGGGCACCGCGCAGATCCAGACTCGAACGCCTCCTCTCCCGCCGACCCGCGTCGATCATCAGGAGTGCAAGGGTGCTCAACTACCCGATGCCGGTCCTCGACGAGGCGGAGTTGGCTGCCGCGGCGGCAGGTCTCGCAGAGAGTGAGATCCGGCTACTGTCCGGGACGGTCGTCGACCCCGCCGGCGTGATCAGGGCGAAACATGTCCCGACCGCCCGCGCTCGGGCATTCCATGTCGCCGGTGTGGGCGCGTCGCCGAGCTGGAACGTGTTCTGCATCGACAACGCCATCGCGTTCCGACCAGGGTTCGGCGTGGTCGGGGACCTGCGGCTGCGAGCGGATCTCGCCGCACTGCACGTGCTCGGCGACGGGCTCGCGTGGGCACCGGCCGAGATGTTCGACCAGGACGGCGATCCGGCCCCGGTCTGTACCCGTGGTCTCCTTCGCCGGACGCAGGCGGAACTGGCCGGACGAGGGCTGACCGCG
>NZ_DASYMU010000158.1:0-50514 GCF_036008905.1 Amycolatopsis sp.
CAGGGCGTCGATCTTCCCGCCGGCTGGGCGCAGGTCGCGCCGCTGCCGGAGAAGCCGGCCGCGCTCGACGGCGCCAAGGTGCTGGCGGGCCGCGAAAAGTGGATCGGCCAGTGGCGCACGCTCTTCGAGGGATAACCGCCAGGGGAAGCGGTCTGGGCCTCCTCGCGGTGGTCCCGATCGGCTTCCTGGTGGTGTTCTTCGCGTGGCCGGTGGCCGCGATCGTCGGCCGGGGCTTCTCGGCCGGCGGCGTCGCGAGTGTGGTGACGGATGCCGAAACCTGGAAGCTCGCGGGTTTCACGGTCGCGCAGGCGGCCGCGTCGACGGTTCTCGCGATCGTCGCCGGGCTGCCGGTGGCGTTCCTGCTGTCGCGGGTCCGGCTGCCGGGCATCGCGTTCGTCCGGACGCTGGTGCTGGTGCCGTTCGTGCTGCCGACAGTGGTCGTCGGGCTCGCTTTCCGCGCGCTCTGGCCGGACGGCGGCGTCACGGCGATCGTGCTGGCCAACGCGTTCTTCAACGTCGCTGTCGTGGCGAGGACCGTTTCCGGACTGTGGGGACATCTCGATTCCCGGGCGGTCGACGCCGCTCGTGCGCTCGGCGCGTCGCCGTGGCGGGCCTTCCGCTCGGTGACCCTGCCGACGCTGGCGCCCGCCATCGCGTCCGCGGCGGCGGTGGTTTTCCTGTTCTGTGCCACCAGTTTCGGGGTCGTGCTGATCCTCGGTGGCGCGAAGTACCGGACGCTCGAGACCGAGATCTACCTCCGCACGGTGAACCTGCTCGACCTTTCGGGCGCGGCGGCGCTTTCGCTCGTCCAGTTCGCGGCGGTGGTCGCGGCGCTCGCCGTCGGCGCGGTGGCTCGTAAGCGCCGCGAGACGGCGTTGCGGCTGCGTTCCGGGTCGGAGACCGCTCGCCGGCCGGAAGGCGGGGAGTGGTGGGTCGTCGCGGCTGGGTGCGGGGTGCTGGGGCTGCTGGTCGCGCCGATCATCGCGCTGCTGGTCCGCTCGGTGTCCACTTCGGACGGTTGGAGCTTCGCCGGCTACCGCGCGCTGGCGGGCACCGGAATACAGAACACTTTGCAGGTCTCGGGCTGGGACGCGGCGATGAACTCGCTGCGCACGGCGTCGGACGCGACGATGCTCGCGATGATCATCGGTGTGCTCGCGTCGGTGGTGCTCGTGGCCCTGCGCCGGACTCCTGGACGTCTCGCGCGCGCCGCGGGCGAGACGATGGATGTCGCGCTGATGCTGCCGCTGGGGGTTTCGGCGGTGACGGTCGGCTTCGGCTATCTCGTGACGCTGAGCGCGTTGCCCGGTGACCTGCGGACGTCCCCGCTCCTGGTGCCGCTCGCGCAGGCGCTGGTCATCATCCCGCTGATCGTGCGGATGGTGCTGCCGGTGCTGCGTTCGGTGGACGACCGGCTCCGCCAGGCCGCGGCCACGCTCGGCGCGTCCCCGGCTCGGGTGTGGCGCGAGATCGATCTGCCGCTCACGATCCGCTCGCTGGTCGCGGCCGCCGGGTTCGGTTACGTCGTCGCACTGGGCGAATTCGGTGCGACGAGTTTCCTCGCGCGCCCGGATTCGCCGACGCTGCCGGTGGCCGTCGCGACGCTGATCGCGCGGCCGGGGGAGTTGAACAACCAGATGGCTTACGCCGCCTGCGCGCTGCTGATGGTGGTGACGGCGGCGGCGGTCGCGGTGATCGACAGACTGGGGTCGGCTCGTGGGCGCTGGTCTTTGAATGGGCACAGCTCGGTAGGGGAGTTCTGATGGCGTTGTCCGTCTCGGGTCTGACCGTCCACTATGGATCGTTCGAAGCTGTGCGCGATGCCCGGCTCGAGATCGCCGACGGCGAAGTACTGGCACTGCTCGGGCCGTCCGGCTCGGGCAAGTCGACGCTGTTGCGGGCGATCACCGGGCTCGAACCGGCGGTACGCGGCAAGGTGAGCTGGGACGGCGACGACCTCGCCGGGGTCCCGGTGCACGAACGCGGTTTCGGGCTTGTTTTCCAGGACGGCCAGCTGTTCCCGCATCGCGACGTCGCCGGGAACATCGGGTTCGGGCTGCGGATGCACCGGGTACCCAAGGCCGAACACGCGGAGCGGATCGCGAAGCTGCTCGACCTGGTCGGCCTGAGCGGATACGAGCGGCGCCGGGTGACCGAGCTGTCGGGCGGTGAGGCCCAGCGGGTGGCGCTGGCTCGCGCGCTCGCGCCGGAACCGCGGCTGCTCTTGCTCGACGAACCGCTTTCCGGCCTGGACGCCGGACTGCGCGAGCAGCTGGCCATCGACCTCGCGGAGTTGTTGCGCCGCAGCAAGATCACCGCGCTGCTGGTCACCCACGACCAGGAAGAGGCGTTCACCCTTGCCGACAGGGTCGCCGTGCTGGAGCGCGGTGAGATCCGCCAGGAGGGCGCTGTCCGCCGCGTGTGGAGCCGTCCGGTCGACGACACCGTCGCGACTTTCCTCGGCGTGACGACGATCCTTCCGGGCACCGCGTCGGAGGGCATTGTGCGGTGCTCGCTGGGTGAGGTCCCGGTCGACGGCGTAGTGGACGGCGACGTGCGGCTCGGCTTGCGCCCGAACGCGCTCAGGTTGTCGGACAAGGGAATTGCCGGGGACGTCGCCGGAGTGGTGCACCGGCGCGAGCACGTCCGGTTGGTGGTCGAACTCGGGAAAGACCTGCCGGCGGTGGACGCCATCGCTCCGGTGACCGCGGACGTCCAGCCTGGTGATCGAGTCCGGCTCACTCTCGACGCGGACGGAATCGCGCTCCTCGGCTGAGTTTTCGCCACCCATTGGAGTGAACTCCCCAAGATCACCAGCTGTCCCGGGGCGCCGCGCGTGCCCACCCGGATGTCCCATCAAGGATTTCCGCGGCAGATCAAACGGCCCAAGGCGCGGCTACCGGTGGTGGAAAGGCACCCCCGGCGCAAACACGAACGAGTTACACGTTTTAGGGTGGGAAGATTTTCACGGCGCCGAATATCGGCGGAGCGAGCCCGCGGCGGAGTTTTGACTTGACGCCAACAGCGCTGAAAACCTGTTGTGGCTCCCGGGAAACACCGGAAAATCCAATCAAGGAGTTCTCTCATGCAGATGTTCGTCCAGCACGCGCACCACGGTCACGACATCGTCACCGGCATCCTCGCGCACCTTGCCCACGTGCTCGGCTGGCTCATCTGACCCAGTTCGGAAATGGTCCGTGAAGGCCACATTGAGGGACGCTGAGTCGCCCACCCGTCTCCCACCACCACCCTCAACGGAGACGCTGCGCGCACTGCCCTGATTCGATGTGGCCTTCACGGACAGTTAGCCGTCGCGGGTGGTGAGGCGTGCGTAGGCGAGTGAAAGTGCGATAGCGATGTAGCAGGCGGCCCGGAGCGCGCCTTCGCCCAATTGGGCCGACGCCATCGGGTCCTGCAGTACCTCGGTCAGCGCCGAGGTCCAGTTCTGGTTGAGCAGGAACGGATGCAGCCAGCTCACCGCGTCGAGATAACCGAGGATCTGGAACACGATGTTCCCCGCCAGCACCGAAACCACGACCAGCATCGGGTGTTCCGTGCACGCGGAGATGGCCAGCGCGACCGCGCCGACAGCCCAGAGTTGCAACGTCACCCAGGCGACGGCGATGAGGATCCGGCCCAGCGCGTCCCACAGCGAAAGCGTGGTCCCCGAGATGGTGAACAGCGAATCCGTGCCGTTGATGATGAGCCCGGTGATCACCCCCGTGACGGCCATCGACAGCACGGTCACCAGCGCCACCGTGGCCACACCGAACGACTTCACGGCCAGCAGCCGCCCCCGGCTGACCGGCGTCAGCAGCCAGCCCCGCAGCGTCCCGTGTGCGGTCTCGCCCGCGATCGCGTCGGCTCCGGCCATCGCCGCGGCGAGCGGCAAAAGCAGCGTCAACGTCATGACCAGCGCGGCGATCGGCAGGACGAACCCGTTGTTCACCGCGGTGGCCAGCAGTGCGCCGCCGCCGTCGCCCGGTCCGCCCCCGCTACCACCTCCAGCGTTCGTGTCCACCAGGGTGAGCCCGACGCCGATCACGACCGGGATCACCGCGAGCATGGCCAGCACGATCAGCGTCCGCGGCCGCCGGAAGATCCAGCGCAGCTCGGCGCGGATCAGCCGGCTCATCGGCACGGTGTCGTGACCGGTCCGGATTTCGGGCTGGGGCGCGAGAACCTGGGTCATGACGCCCCCTCGGTACCATCCACTGTGGACGGTTCGTGTTCGGTCAGCCTGGCGAACAGGTCTTCCAGGCCGGTCCGCGCCCGCGTCGCTTCGTACAGCCGGACGTCGGCCCGCACCAGGATCGCGAACACGTCCGGCGGAGTCGTCGCGGTGAGGTCCACCCGGACCCCTTCAGGCGTCAACTTGCTGGTGATCCGCTGTTCCCGCAACGCTTCGACGGCTTCGGCACTGTCCGGAGTGGACACCAGCAGTGCCGGGCTCCCGGACTCCAGCAGCTCGGCGAGCTCGCCCTGGGCGACGACTGAACCTTCGTGCAGCACGGCGACATGCGTGCACGTCGCTTCGACCTCGGCGAGCAGATGCGAGGACACCAGCACGGTGACGCCGTCGGCGTGCAGCTCGCCGATGATCTTGCGGATTTCCCTGGTACCGGCCGGATCCAGCCCGTTGGTCGGCTCGTCGAGCACGACCATCCGGCGGGGCACCAGCAGTGCGCTGGCCAAGCCGAGCCGCTGCTTCATCCCGAGCGAATACCCCTTGTATCGCCGATGCGCCGCCCCCGACAGCCCGACGCGCTCAAGCGCCGCCTCGACCGCACCCGAGATTCCCGCCGATGACAGGCGCGGCTCGGCCGCCGCCATCCGGAACAGGTTGTCCCGCCCCGAAAGGAAAGGGTGGAAGCCCGGCCCTTCGACCAGCGCGCCGACGTCCGGCAGGGCGTGGCCTGCCCCGTCGGGCATGCGGTGGCCGAGCAGCTCGACCTCGCCTGCCGTCGGCCTGACCAGGCCCAGCAGCATGCGGATGGTGGTGGTCTTGCCGGAGCCGTTCGGACCGAGCATCCCCAGTACCGCGCCCTCGGGTACGTCCAGGTCGACCTGGTCCACGGCCACCGCCTGGCGATAAACCTTGCGCAGCCCCCGAGTCCGCGCGGCCAGCGGAACGGACGGCGTGGACGCCTCCGAAGAGACGTCCACGCCGCGGATGGCCGTACTGGTCACTTGGCGGCCAGTGCTTCGAACAGCACCTGCTCCGGGACCGCGCCGGCGGCGAACCGGCCGTCGTCGGTCAGGATCGCGGTGCCGACCTTCGTGGTGATCGCGTAGCCCGAGCCCCAGGTCCCGTTGACCGGCTTGCCGATCCGCGAGAGCAGCGCCTTCGGGTCGACCGACTTGCCCTGCTTCGCTTCGGTGCCGCTCGCCGGCTTGCCACTCAGCAGGTCCGCCGGGATCGTCCCGGTGACCACGGTGTCCCAGCCGTCGCCGACGACCTTGACCGCCTGCTGCGCCTTGTCGAGTTCGTTCTTCGTGGTGTCGTCGAGCTTCGGCTGCGACTCGGTCACCTTGGCGCCCTTGGGCGGGGTGAACTGGAACTGCGCGGCGTCCTGCGGGCCGAAGCTGACCTCGCTGAACGCGATCTGCAGCGCCGGGTCCGCCGAACCGTTGGTCAGGACGTCGAGCCGAAGCGGCAGCCTGGTCTCGGAGTCCACGGCGACGCGGATCTCCCGCAGCAGCGTGCGCTCGGTCGGCTTCGGGGTCAGGACGAGTTCGTACGCGTCCCTGCCCGCCACGCTCGCGGTGCCGTCGACGGCGACGGTGCTGGTCTCGCGCATCGTCGCCAGTAGCTGGGTGGCCGCCGTGGTCGGGTCGGTCATCTTCTCCGTGGCGTTCGGCTTCTCCAGCGCGTCGGCCGGGACCGTGTGCTTGGTGACGGTGTTGTTGCTGGAGCTGTAGTCCCAGACGGTCGTGCCGTCGTGGGTGATCGTCTCCTGGGTGTTGCCTTGGTGGATGGCGACCTTGCTACGCCCGTTGCCGTCGTTGTAGACGTCGGCGGAGTCCAGGTTGAGCACGCCCGCGCCGGGCACCATGTTCAGGCCCGGCAGGCCCAGGTTGTTGGTCACCTTGACCTTGCCGGCCAGCGCCGGTGTCTTCGCCGTCGCGACGGATTGCACCAGGCTCTCCGCGCTGACCGCGGGCAGTGTGGGTGCGGCTCCGGCGGTCGCCGGCATGGCGATCACGGCGAGTCCGCCGATCCCGAGCGCGCTACCCAGTACCGCGGCGGTGATGGCCTTCTTCTTCGGCTCCATTGCTTCTCCCTGTGTCCGACGAGCTCCATAATCCCCGTATTTCGGTGGCTCGTCTCCTCAACCGAGGCTGCCCCCTGACGGCTGAGATACCGCTCAGGATGGGCCTGTTTGGCTGAGATGACGCTGAGAGCGTGCACGTGAGCAGCGAAAACCGGGCATGCTGAGGATCGTGAAACCTCGGGTGCTGGTGGTAGACGACGAGTTGGGCGTGCGCAAGGCGCTGCATCGCGGCCTGCGGGCCGAAGGAATGGACGTGGTCACCGCCGCGGACGGGCCGAGCGCGTTGCGGCTCGCGCAGACGGGCTCGTTCGACGTCCTGCTGCTCGACATCATGTTGCCGGGCCTGTCCGGCTACCGCGTTCTGCAGCATCTGCGTGCACAGGGCGTGCGGACGCCCGTGCTGCTGGTCTCGGCCAAGGACGGCGAGGTCGACCAGGCCGACGGCCTCGACCTCGGCGCCGACGGATACCTGGTGAAGCCGTTTTCGTTCGTCGTCCTGGTGGCGCAGGTGCGGGCGCTGCTCCGCCGGGTCAGCAACGACGGCTCGCGCGGGCCGCTGCGGATCGGCCCGCTGCTGGTCGACCGGGCCACTCGTGAGGTCCGCTGGCACGAAGAGCCCGTCGCGTTGAGCCCGCGGGAGTTCGCGCTGCTCGAAGTGCTCGTCGGCCGCGCGGGGACGGTGGTCACCAAGGACGAACTGCTTCGCGCGGTTTGGGGTGACGAGCAGGCCGCGACGCGCAACGTTGTCGAGGTCTACGTCGGATATGTGCGGCGCAAGCTGGAAGCAGTCGGCGCGGGTGCGCTGCTCCGGACCGTGCGGGGGCACGGCTATCTGGCCTCCGACGCGCAGCTCGACGAGGTTATGAGCCCGGGTTGATCCTGTCTCCCTCCTGGTGGCGGCGTCGGTCGCTGCGGTTCCGCATCACGCTGCTCGCCGCGGCCGTCACCTTCGTCTGTTTGCTGGGCCTCGCGCTGATCGCGGGGACCACGGTCGGCCCGCTGCTGACCCGCTCGGTCGACAACGAGCTCGGCTCGGCGCTCACGACGGCGCAAGCCCAGGTCAGCGCGGGTAAGCCGCCGACGCTCGTGCCCGGCATGGCCGTGCGGGTGCTCGACACCGCGGGCGATCCGGTGGACGGTCTTCCGTCGCCGGCGCTGAGCCCGGACGAGGTCCGCAAGCTGAAATCCGGCCAGCGCGTGCACAGCGAAGGCACGGTGGGGCCCGATTGGCGCTGGCTCGGGACGGTGGTCAGCGCGCCCGACGGCCGGCAACGGCTGGTGGTGACCGGCGCCGGGCTGGTCGGGTTCGCCGCGCTGGTGCACAGCGGGTCGACCTGGTTGCTGGTCGTGGCGCTGATGGGTGGCCTGGTGGCGGCGCTGGCGACCTGGTTCGTCGTGCGGTCGGCGTTGCGGCCGGTGGCGAGGATGCGCGGCTCGGTGCGGGCGCTGCCGCCGGGCGAGCGGCTCCCGTTGCCGGTTTCGCACGACGAACTCCGTGAGCTGGCGGCCGAGTTCAACGCTTTGCTTGCGCGGCAAGAAGAAGTGAGCGAACGGCTGCGGCGGTTCACCGGCGACGCGGCGCACGAGCTGCGGTCGCCGGTCGCGTCGATCCGCGTCCAGGCCGAAGTCGCCGTCGCCAACCCGGACGCCGACCTCGCGCACGAGACGCTCGAAGACATCCTTGCCGAGGCGGAACGGCTTTCGTCGCTGTTGGACGCGCTGCTCGCGCTGGCCAGGTCGGACGCGGGGGAGATCGCGCCCGCCAGCCCGGTCGAGCTGGTCACCGAGGCCCGTGCGGCCGTCGCGAGGATGCCCGCCGGCTCACCGCAGGCGCGGGTCAGCGGTGTGGCCGGGCAGGTGTGGGCGCACGCGTCGCACAGCGAAGTCGAGCTGGTCCTGAACAACCTGCTGCGCAACGCCTGCCGCTACGCCGAGAGTCAGATCGTGGTTTCGGTGCTGGCGCGGCGTTCCACGGTCCGGATCGTGGTCGACGACGACGGCCCCGGGATCGCGCCGGAGCACCGCGACCACGTCTTCGACCGGTTCTACCGCGTGTCCGACGACCGGGCGCGGTCGTCCGGTGGCACCGGGCTGGGCCTGGCGATGGTCGCCGAAGCCGTCCGTCGCCGCGGCGGGCAGGTGCTGGTGGGGGAGTCGCCCGAGGGCGGGGCCCGGTTCCAGGTGACCTGGCGCGCGAGCGGCTGACGCGGACGGCTGGGGCGGACGGCACCGCTGGGGCAGACGAGGGGTCAGGCTCGGCTGGGGTGGGTGGGTCGTGAGTGTTTACGAGTGTTCTAACACTCGTAAACACTCACGAGCGGCTAGGGTCCCGGCGCGTGACCGTTGTGATCGTCGGAGCCGCCATCGTGCGCGGCGGGACCCTGCTCGCCCAGCAACGCGCCTGGCCCGTCGACGCGGCCGGGAAGTGGGAGCTGCCCGGCGGCCGCGTCGAGCCCGGTGAGTCCGAAGTGGACGCACTGCGCCGCGAATGTGTCGAGGAGCTCGACGTCGAGATCTCGGTGGGCGAGCGGGTCGGGCCGGACGTCGGCCTGCCCGGCGGGAAGGTGCTGCGCATCTTCGCCGCCGGACTGGCCGAGGGGGAACCACGGGCCGTCGAACATCTGGAGCTCCGCTGGCTGACCTCCGACCAGCTGGTGAGCGTCCCGTGGCTCCCCGCCGACGAGCTGCTGCTCCCCGACCTGCGCGCCCTGCTCGCTACCCCGCTCCGATAAGGCGCAGCGCGGACTGCAGGCGGTGTTCGCCTCGCTCGGCCGCCCTCGCCGCACCGGCCTTGCGGACCCTGTCGAGCTCCGCGGGGTCCTTGAGCAGCGCGTTCGCACCTTCCCGCAAGGGCCGCAGCGTTTCGACGACAGCTTCGGCCGTCGCCTCCTTCAGCGCGCCGTAGGACTTGTGCTCCGCGGCGATCCCGGCCGGATCGCCCCCGGTGCACGCCGCCAGGATCTCCAGCAGGTTCGCCAGCCCCGGCCGTTCTTCCGGCTCGTACGCGGGGACGCTGAGCCCGTCGGTCACCGCGCGCTTGATCTTGCGCCGGATCTGGTCGGGCTCGTCGAGCACGAACACGACCCCCGCCGAGTCCTGGTTGGACTTCGACATCTTCCGCGTCGGGTCGGCGAGGTCGCGGACACGCGCACCCGACGGCGGCAGCACCGCCTCCGGCATGGTGAACACCTCGCCGTAGGTGGTGTTGAACCGGCGCGCCAGCGTCCTCGCCAATTCGACGTGCTGGCGCTGGTCCTCACCGACCGGCACCTCCGACGCCCCCGTGAGCAGGATGTCCGCGGCCATCAGCACCGGATAGGTCAGCAGGCTGAGCCGGACCCCGGCCTGGCCTTTCGACTTCTCCTTGAACTGGATCATCCGCGCGGCTTCGCCGTAACTGCAGGTGCATTCCAGTATCCAGGTGAGGGCCCCCAATTCACGCGCGATATCGGACTGCACGAATACCCGGTCCGGTGAGATGCCCGACGCGATGAGCACCGCCAGCTGCTCCCCGGCCAGGGACCGGAGTCTCGCCGGATTGTGCGAAGTCGTCATCGCGTGCAGGTCGGAGACGAAGTAAAGGTCCTCCGGCTTGCCCTCGGCGGCCCAGCGGCGGATCGCCCCGAGGTGGTTGCCCAACTGGATGTGGCCGGACGGAGTGATGCCCGAAAGCCTGGTCATGATTTCTCCCCTTGGTCTCGCCGCGGGCGATACGGGAAGCCTTGGGACACAAAAAAGGCCGCCCGATCGGGCGGCCTGGTGTGCGTTGTTCAGCGCACAGTTTCAGAAGCCGCCTGCCGGCGGCCACCACTGTGCGATGCGTGAGTGCATGGGGTGAGCATAGCGGACGGCGGCCCGCTGCGGCCAGTAAAGGTCATCGGAATGTAAAGCAGGGCAAAGGAATTGCAATTCGAAAACGCTGTTTTCACGCATTCGTGGGTGGTGGCGTCAATAGTGCGCATCAACACGCTAACAGCGGATGGCGGTGCCAAGAATCGGGTCTACCGTTGAATCATGTTCATCGCGCTGCTCAACCACACAGCACCCATAGAAGAAGTCGACTACCTGCTGGCGGACCACGCTGAGTGGCTCGCCCGGCACTTCCAGCAAGGTCATTTCCTGGCCGCCGGGAAGTGCGCCGCCCCCGCGGACGGCGTCATCCTCGTCCGCCCGATGTTGCGGGGAAAGCTCGACGCCGTGCTCGCCACCGACCCGTTCGTGGTGCGGCACCTGTCGAAATACGAAGTGATCGAA
The DNA here is from genome assembly GCF_036008905.1 of Amycolatopsis sp. GTDB lineage: Bacteria > Actinomycetota > Actinomycetes > Mycobacteriales > Pseudonocardiaceae > Amycolatopsis. The sequence continues at coordinate 10,530 of NZ_DASYMU010000158.1, forward strand.
TTTTCCGCCACCAGGACCGCACCGGAACTGCGGTTGATCAACGAGGCTCTCGTCCACTAGTGGCCGGCGGTCATTCGACGAAGAATGGCCGCCCCGTACCCAAGATCATCGCCATCTGTCGACAGATGGCGGCTAAGCGGCGACGGCGAACTTCAGCTTGGCCTTCTTGAGCGCGAGGACCGGGCACTTCTTGCAACGGGACTTCGAGCGGCAGCACTTCTTCTTGACCTTGCCGGCCTTCATGAGCCTGCGGACCCGCGCCTGGGGGTCACTGTCCTTCTTGCCCACAAATCGCTCCGCGTCGTCGCCGAATCCGAGCCTTCAGGTTAGGTGAGGCTAACCGATCATGGGGCGTGGGCCTGCTCACAATTCGGCTACGGGTATCCTGGTGTAGTCCGCGTGTGGCCAGAGTTGGCCGCTGCATGCCTCAAGAGCAGCGCGGCCACCACACCGACCTTTAAGTTCAGGAGTCTTCGCGTGCCCGCAGCCAGTGTCATCGCCACCGAAACCGGCTTGTCGGACCCCAGCAAGACGCGGCCCGATATGCGTAACGTCGCCATCGTCGCACACGTCGACCACGGCAAGACCACGCTGGTCGACGCCATGCTGCGGCAGTCCGGCGCCTTCGCCGACCGTGCCGAGCTCGTCGACCGGGTCATGGACTCGGGCGAGCTCGAGCGGGAAAAAGGCATCACCATTCTCGCCAAGAACACGTCCATCCGCCGTCAGACAGATGACGGTCAGGTGACCATCAACGTCATCGACACCCCCGGCCACGCCGACTTCGGCGGTGAGGTCGAGCGCGGCCTCGCCATGGTCGACGGCGTCGTGCTGCTCGTCGACGCGAGTGAAGGTCCGCTGCCGCAGACCCGCTTCGTCCTTCGCAAGACCCTCGAAGCCGGTCTGCCGGTCATCCTGGTGGTCAACAAGACCGACCGCCCGGACGCCCGGATCGCCGAGGTCGTCTCCGAGACCCACGACCTGCTGCTCGACCTGGCTGGCGACATCGAAAACGCCGACCTCGACGCCATCCTCGACCTGCCGATCGTCTACGCCTCGGCGCGGGCCGGCAAGGCGAGCCTCGAAGCTCCCGCCGACGGTGAGATCCCCGACAGCGAGAACCTTGACCCGCTGTTCGCGACCCTCATGCAGCACGTTCCGCCGCCCTTCGCGGACAAGGAAGGCCCGCTGCGCGCCCTGGTCACCAACCTCGACGCGTCGAACTTCCTCGGCCGGATCGCGCTCATCCGGATCCACTCCGGCAACCTGCGCAAGGGCCAGAACGTCGCCTGGATGCGCGAGGACGGCTCGGTCCAGACCGTCCGCATTTCCGAGCTGCTGATCACCGAAGCGCTCACCCGCGTCCCGGCCACCGAGGCCAGCGCCGGCGAGCTCGTCGCGATCGCCGGTATCCCGGAGATCACCATCGGTGACACCCTCGCCGACATCGAGAACCCCGAGGCGCTGCCGCGGATCTCCGTCGACGAGCCCGCCATCTCCATGACGATCGGTGTCAACACCTCGCCGCTGGCCGGCCGCGCCGGTGGCGACAAGGTCACCGCCCGCCTGGTCAAGGCGCGGCTGGACCAGGAGCTGATCGGTAACGTCAGCATCAAAGTCCTGCCGACAGAGCGTCCCGACACCTGGGAGGTCCAGGGCCGTGGCGAGCTGGCGCTGGCCATCCTCGTCGAGCAGATGCGGCGTGAAGGCTTCGAGCTGACCGTCGGCAAGCCGCAGGTGGTCACCCGGGTCATCGACGGCAAGCTCCACGAGCCGTTCGAGCGCCTGTCCATCGACTCGCCCGAAGAGCACCTCGGCAGCATCACGCAGCTGCTGGCGGCGCGTAAGGGCCGCATGGAGCACATGAGCGGCCACGGCACCGGCCGCATCAAGCTCGACTACGTGCTCCCCGCGCGTGGCCTGATCGGTTTCCGGACCGACTTCCTCACCGAGACCCGCGGCACCGGCATCGCGAACCACGTGTTCGAGGGCTACTTCCCGTGGGCCGGCGAGATCCGGACCCGCCACAGTGGCTCCTTGGTCGCCGACCGCTCCGGCCCGATCACCGCGTACGCGATGATCCAGCTCGCGGACCGCGGCACCTTCTTCGTGGAGCCCGGCGCCGAGGTGTACGAGGGCATGGTCGTGGGCGAGAACCCGCGCGCCGAGGACCTCGACATCAACATCACCAAGGAGAAGAAGCTGACGAACATGCGTCAGTCCTCCGCCGACGTGATGGAGACCCTCGCGCGTCCCCGCAAGATGGGCCTGGAAGAGGCACTGGAGTTCTGCTCCGTGGACGAGTGCGTCGAGGTCGCCCCCGACGTCGTCCGCATCCGCAAGGTGACCCTCGACTTCGGCACCCGCGCCAAGGAGCGCTCGCGCAACAAGAACCGCAACGAAGGCGCCAACGGCTGATCTTCTTTGGCCACACAGGGCCCCCGATCGTTTTCCACGGTCGGGGGCCCTGTGCTGTCCCCGCCATCGAGCGCCGGCCAGGTGACCCACCTCACTCCGCAGCACATTCCCCCAAAGCGGCGTTGGGGGCACTCAACGCCCCCAACGCCGCTTTGGGGGAATGTCACGGCTCGAGGGGCTCGGTGGGGGTGGCCACGGTTCGCCGTGGCCACCTGAGTCCGTCCCGGCTCGGTAGCTCGAGACTTGGCCCTGCTCGGGTCTCGACCAGGGGATCGAAAGGGGCTGGAGCCGACGGAACCGGGAGGGGGCCCGGTGCGTCCCCCGTATAGCGGTATCGGATCCGGTAACCGGGGTTTACACCCTGTCTGGCAATCTCGCTACCGCGGTAGGTGCCGCCATGGCAGCATGGCGGGCTCAGGTGGCAGCTGGAGGGATCAAACGTGCGGGCGAAGCCCTGGACTACGGGACCGGTGCTGGTACTCGTGGTGGCCATGCTGGGGGCCTGCAGCAACACTCCGCCGCCTCCGGTGGTGACCACGCCGGTCGCCTCGTCGTCTCCGACGCCCGTGGTGACGCAGTCGCAGATCGTGGTGGGGGTCGACGACGTCATCGGCGGGTACAACCCGCACAACCTGGCCGACGCCTCGACGATCACCACGGCGTTGTCGCAGTTGCTGCTGCCGTCGGTGTTCCGGCAGAAGGACGACGGCACGCCCCAGCTCGACAAGAATCTCATGGTGTCGGCTTCGGTGATGTCGGAGCTGCCGTTCACGGTGGCGTACGAGATCTCGCCGGCGGCGTCCTGGTCGGACGGGGCGCCGATCGCGGCGGAGGACTTCGACTATCTGTACCGGGCCATGCGCGACGAGCCAGGGGTGATCGGGGCCGCGGGGTACCGGCTGATCTCCGGGATCCAGTCCCGCGACGGTGGCAAGCGGGTCGAGGTGAGCTTCGCCAAGCCGTATCCGGGCTGGCAGTCGTTGTTCTCCGACCTTCTGCCCTCGCATCTGCTGAAGGACGCGCCGGGCGGCTGGAAGGGCGCGCTGGCGACCAGCTTCCCGGCGGTGGCGGGGCCGTTCTCGGTCAAGACCCTCGACATCGGCCGCGGTGAGGTCATCCTCGAGCGCAACGACCGCTACTGGCAGAAGCCCGCCGCGGTCGACAGGCTCATCCTGCGCCGCGCCGACCAGATCGGGCTCGCGGCGGCGCTGCGCAGCGGGAACGACCAGTTCACCATCGCCGGTACCGACGCGAACGGGCTCAAATCGCTCACCGACATCGGCGAGACAGTCCAGGTCCACACCGTCGCCCGGCCGTTCGTCGCCGACGTCCTGCTCCGCCCGGTCAGCGCGACGCTGGCCGACGACCAGGTGCGCGCCGGGGTCGCGGCGGTGCTCGACAGGGCCAAGCTGATCGCCGAAGGCACCGCGGGCGGCCCGGCCTCGAACCTCAAGGCCGACGCGCTGACCAAGCCGCCGTCGGCGCCGGGTTACGCGCCGACGATCCCGTCCACCGGCCCGCCGGCCGCCCCGGACGCGGACAAGGCGACGAGCCTGTTCGAAGCCGCGGGGTACGTGAAGGAGACCGGGACCTGGCGCAAGGCGGGCAAGACGCTTTCGCTGGTCATCGCCTCGCCGGGCAAGCTGGAGCCCTACGCCACGATGGCCAAGGAGTTGTCCAAGCAGCTCATCGCGGCCGGTATCGAGGTCAACGTGGTCAACCCGGAGCCGCGTGAGCTGTTCTCCACGCTGCTCGCGATGCCGGTGGTCGACGGGCTGCAGGTGTCCACCCCGGACGCCGGTGGCAGCGTCGGCGTCGACATCGCCGTCGTGCCACAGGCCGTCGGCGGGGACTCCGCCACGGTGCTGGCGTCGACCTTCGGCTGCCGCCCCGGCCAGTCTTCGGAGGACAAGGCCAAATCGGTCGTACCAGGCAACTCCGCCGCATTCTGCGACGACAGCCTCCAGACGACGATCGATTCGGCACTGTCAGACGAGACAACTGCCCCGGAAGCCCTTTCCTCCCTCGAGACGGAATTGTGGCGCAGAAATGTCGTCATTCCGTTGTTCCAGCTCGCCGATACGCTCGCGATCGGGTCCGGCATTTCCGGCGTAAGCCCTGGTCCCCCGATGGTGGGCCCATTCGGGTCGGCGGTGAACTGGACCCGCGGCGCCAAGTAGTTGCTGCGCCAGGTGGTCTCAAGACACGCGCTCGGCCGGGTGGTCTAAACCCTTCGTTTGAGTATCGGAACGATTCCATCGCGTAACCAATGTATTTCTGAATGTCAGCCCGAAGTCACCCTTTGGTCACGATCGCCCCTCAAGTGGTGACTCCGTGTGCTTTTCCTTTCTACCGTCCACCCGCAGTGCGCCAAATGAGTGTCGCTTGGCGTGTCATAAGCTCCGGCCCAATATCCGGAGCGGTGTGGGTCCTTGTTCCGACGTCAAGGACCCAGTGCTAGGAGGGCACACTTCATGAGGAGATCCAAAGCAGTCTCTGCTTGGTCCATGGTGGCCGCGGCCGCGCTCGTTCTGAGCGCCTGCAGCAGCGGCTCCGACAGTGGGTCCAGTAGCGACCAGAACGGCTCGGCCGGCGATGTCAAAAGCATGGCGGTGGGCAAGGCCGAGAGCGGCGACAACTTCAAGCTGGCCAACACGCCGCCCTACGAAGGCACCGTGACCGTCGGTATCGACGACGGCTACTCGGGGTACAACAACGACACCCCGGACACGAACAGCTCCTACAACACCTATGTGCTGACCGCGGTGCTCTCCGGCGCGGACGTGCTCGACGGCAACAACAAGGTGCTGCTGAACAACGACGTGTTCGACTCGTGGACGGTCACTTCGCCGTCGCCGCAGGTCGTCGAATACAAGTTGAAGCCGAACGTCAAGTGGTCGGACGGCGCCGCCTTCGACTGCAAGGACCTGTACTTCTCCTGGCTCTCGCACAGTGGCAAGGCCAAGGGCCCGGACGGCACGCAGGCCTTCACCTCGGCGTCGGTGACCGGCTACGAGCTGATCAGCGACGCGACCTGCAAGGACCCGCTGACCTTCGAGACGAAGTACAGCTCGCCGTACCTCGACTACAAGGGCCTGTTCAACTCGACGGCGATCATGCCGGCGCACATCGCCGAGGCCAAGACCGGCATCGCCGACATCACGAAGCTCACCCCGTCCAGTGACGCCGCCACCCTGAAGAAGCTCGGTGACTTCTGGACGAACGAGTGGAAGGGCTTCAAGAAGGACATCATGCCGTCCTCGGGCCCGTACATGATCACGGCCTTCGACGAGAACGCCAAGGCGGTCACGCTCGAGAAGAACCCGTTGTGGATCGGTGGCAAGGGTGGTCCGTCGAGGATCATCGTCCGCGCCATGGAAGACACCAAGGCGATGGCCACCGCGCTGCAGAACGGTGAGATCGACGTCGCCGCGTCCACGCAGCCGGACGCCACGGCGGCGGCCACGCTGAAGGGCCTCGCGGCCCAGGGTGTGACCTACGGGTCGGCTTCGCAACTGACCTTCGAGCACCTCGACCTCAACTACAAGCGCATGTTCGCCGACAAGGACCTCCGCAAGGCGTTCTTCGAGTCCGTCAAGCGTGACGAGATCACGGACAAGCTGCTCAAGCAGGTCCAGGCGGACGCCAAGCCGCTCAACGGCATCGTGTTCTTCCCGGGTGAAGAGGGCTTCCAGGACCTCTACAGCAAGAAGGCCGGTCTCGGTGCCGAAGTCGCGGCCAAGACACTGAGCGACGCGGGCTGGGTCAAGGGTGCCGACGGCATCTTCGCCAAGAACGGTGTGCGGGCTTCGGCCAAGATCACGCACAACCAGAACACGCGCCGCACCCAGACCGTCGAGATCATCATCTCGCAGGCCAAGCTGGCGGGTATCGAGATCAAGGACGAGACCGACGCGAACTTCCTCAAGGGTGGCCGCGTGAGCACGGGTGACTACGACATCGCCCTGTTCGGCTGGTCTTCGGCTCCGTTCAAGGCCGAGCAGAAGTCGATCTACATCACCAAGACCGACGAGAGCAGCCAGAACTACCAGGGCCTGTCCGACCCGGCGATCGACTCGGCGTTCCAGGAAGCCGTCTCGGCGACCGACGTCGCCGTGCAGACCGCCGCTTACCAGAAGGCCGACCAGGCCCTCGCGGACCAGTACGCCACCCTGCCGCTGTTCCAGACGCCGTCCATGTGGGCGTTCAAGGGCATCGACAAGACGTACATGCAGTCCTACAACGGTGTCCTGTGGAACGTTGGTGAGTGGGAGAAGGCCAACTAAGGCTTAACCGGCCTGGCTTTACTCTTTCTCTCAATGATCAACCTGGTGGGACCGGGGCCGAGCCACGAGCTCGGCCCCGGTCCCCTCCGGAAGTAGCTGTTGGCCGTAGCATTACCCGAGCTACGGTGACGGCCGGGCAAGGGGCCGGCGACTTCGGAGACCAGGCCCGGACGAGGAGCAGTTCGTTGAACCTGGTGATTTACATCCTTCGCCGCTTGGCGATATCGATCCCGGTCTTGTTGGTCGGGACGTTTTTGTGTTTCGTGATGGTCGCCGCCACCGGCGACCCGCTGGGTGAGCTGAGAAGCAACCCGGCCATCAGCAAGGAGTCCCTCGCCCAGACCGCCCACCAGCTGGGTCTCGACCAGGGCATAGTCCCTCGGTACTTCACGTGGCTCGGCAATTTCCTGTCCGGCGACTGGGGCATCTCGATCGCACAGGGCAACGCGCTGGCACCGGTGGCCCCCAAGGTGATGGCCGCCTTCGGGGTGACCTTCCAGCTTGTGGTCGGTGCCGAGATCCTCGCGCTGATCCTCGGTGTCGCGGTCGGCGTCCTGGCCGCGGTCAAGCAGTACTCCGTGGTCGACTACCTAGCCACCACACTGGCCTTCCTGCTGTTCTCGATGCCGATCTTCTGTGTCGCCATCGTGCTCAAGCGGTACGCCATCGAGATCAACGGCTGGGTCCGGGACCTGGGCCTGTCCGACTGGCTCGGCAACCCGTGGCTGCGGACGGTCAGCCCGGAGAACCTGAAAGCCGACGGTGTCGGCGACTTCCTCGTGAGATACGTCGGCGCCTTCCTGCTGCCGACGCTGTCGATCATGGCGATCAGTTTCGCGGCGTACAGCCGGTTCCAGCGCGCATCGATGCTGGAGACGCTGAACGCGGACTACGTGCGCACCGCGCGAGCCAAGGGCCTCACCGGCTCGCGGGTCGTGTTCAGGCACGCCTTCCGCAACGCGCTGATCCCGGTCACGACGTTGTTCTCGGTGAACTTCGCCGGCGTCCTGAGTGGAGCGATCATCACCGAGACGGTGTTCAACTGGCACGGCATGGGCGGTCTGCTCGTGGAATCCGTGACGAAGAACGACGTGAACGTGATGATGGGCTGGCTGGTCGTCATCGCTTTGACGGTTGTCGTCGCCAACCTGATCGCTGACCTGGTATACGGCATCTTGGACCCGAGGATTCGCGTTGGCTGACTTGAACTCGCTGCTCGCGAGCGACCCCTCAGCGGTCGCCGCCGAAGGCACCCTTCCCCCAGAAGCTCTTCCGGAGCCCCGTAGTCAGGGCAAGCTGGTCCTGCGCAAGTTCCTGCGCCACCGGCTCGCGATGGCCAGTACCGCGGTGCTGGTGCTGATCGTCCTGCTCTGCGCGATCCTGCCGATCTTCTGGTCGCACAACTACGAAGACAGCTCCAACCCGTCGTTCGCCGACCCGAGCGCGTCCTTCCCGCTGGGCACCACCCAGGTCGGCAAGGACATGGTGTCGCAGATCCTGCGCGGCACCCAGTACTCGCTCCTGATCGCGCTGACGGTGTCCATCCTCTCCACCCTCGTCGGTGTCATCTTCGGGGCGCTTTCGGGCTACCTCCGCGGTATCACCGACTCGGCGTTCTCGCGGCTGACGGACCTGTTCCTGATCGTCCCCCAACTGGCCGCCGCGGCGATCCTCGCCAAGGCGTTCGGCGGTGGTACCTGGTACATCGTCGCGTTGGTGCTGGCGTCGTTCGGCTGGATGCAGATCTCCCGCATCACCCGAGCCGAAGCGATGTCGTTGTCGCAACGGGAGTTCGTGGAATCCGCGCGTGCCTCGGGCGCGAGCACCAGCCGGATCATCTTCAAGCACCTGGTGCCCAACATGGTCGGCAGCATCACGGTGAACGCGACCCTCGCGGTCGCGCAGGCGGTGCTCGCGGAGGCGGCGCTGTCGTTCATCGGCCTCGGTGTCCAGCTCCCGGACACCTCGCTCGGCCGGGTCATCCTCGAGAACTACGCCCAGCTCCAAACGCGGCCTTGGCTGTTCTTCGGCCCGTTCGTGGTGCTGGTCCTTATCTCGCTCTCCATCAACTTCATCGGTGACGGCCTGCGGGACGCTTTCGACCCGCGGCAGCGCAGACAGAAGGCTTGACGCACCGGCGGCGGGTGACCCACGGGTGCCCGCCGTTCGTGTTTCCCGGGCTCCACGGTTCGCCGGAGTGTCCCCATGAACCTGCTGTACTACGTGCTCCGCCGGTTGGCCATCTCGGTCCCGGTCCTGTTCGTCGGCACCTTCCTGTGCTTCGTCATGGTCGCCGCGACCGGCGATCCACTCGGGACACTCAGGGGGCAGCCCGGCGTGAGCCAGGCGTCCATCGACGAGCTGTCCCACAAGCTCGGCTTGGACCAGGGCGTGGTTCCCCGCTACTTCACCTGGCTCGGGAACTTCCTGACCGGTGACTGGGGCACGTCGATAGCGCAGGGCAACGCGCTGGCCCCGGTGGCGCCCAAGGTGATGAAGGCCTCCTTCACGGCGTTCCCGGGGTCCGTTGGGGCGTTTCTGCTGGGTGGGTGGCTCGTGAGTGGCTACGAGTGTTCTAACACTCGTAGCCACTCACGAGCCACCGGCTCAAGTCGAGCCCTGCCACCCCACTGCTCTGAGGATGTCTCACATGCCCTAGATCGAGACGGGGGCGAGCTTTCCGGCTTCCCAGGCGGCGCGGCGTTCGGCCTGCAGCACCGGGTTCGCGACCGGGGCCGCCGACAGGAGACGGCGGGTGTAGTCCTGCTGCGGCGAGTGCAGCACCTGGTCGCGCGTGCCGACCTCGATCAGCTTGCCGCGCTGCATGACGGCGACGCGGTCGGCCAGCAGGTCGACGACGGCGAGGTCGTGGCTGATGAACAGGCACGCGAACTGCAGGCTCTGCTGCAGGTCGAGGAACAGGTCCAGCACCCTTGCCTGCACCGAGACGTCCAGTGCGGACGTCGGTTCGTCGGCGATGAGCAGCTGCGGGTCGAGGGCGAGCGCGCGGGCGATCGCGACGCGCTGGCGCTGGCCGCCGGAGAGCTCGTGCGGGTACCGGTTGCGGTAGTGGCCGCTGAGCTCGACCTTGTCCAGCAGGGTCGCGACGCGGTCGTTGAGCTCCTTGCCGCGCACGATCTTGTGCAGCACCAGCGGTTCCGCCACCGACTCGCCGATCGTCATCTTCGGGTCCAAAGTGGACGCCGGGTCCTGGAAGACGATCGAGAAGTACCGGCGCAGCGGCCGGAGCTCCTTGTTGGACAGCTTGGTGATGTCGCGGCCCGCGATGGACACGGTGCCCTCGGTGGCGCTGAGCAGGCCGATCGCGCACCTGCCCACAGTGGACTTACCGGAGCCGGATTCGCCGACCAGGCCGAGGATCTCGCCCTTCTTGATGGACAGCGAGACACCGTCGACAGCGCGGTTCTTCTGCTGGCCGCGGCGGCCGGGGAACTCGAGTACCAGGTCGGTGATCTCCAGCGCCGGCGCGGACACCTCGATCTGCGCTTCGAGCTCGGCGTCATCGAGGCGGATCTCCTCGGCGATCTTGACGGCTTCGGTGCTGTTCACCTTGATCGCGCTGTCGTCGAGCAGCCGCCGGTTCTCCGGGCGCTGGCCGAGCACCGGCACCGCGGCGAGCAGGCGGCGGGTGTAGTCCTGCTGCGGCGAGGCGAACAGTTCCTTCACGGGAGCCTGCTCGACGATCTCGCCCTGGTACATCACGACGACGCGGTCGGCGAGGTCGGCGACGACACCCATGTCGTGCGTGATGAGCACGATCGCGGTGTTCAGCGTGTCCCGCAGCTTGCGCAGCAGGCCGAGGATCTCGGCCTGGACGGTCACGTCGAGGGCCGTGGTGGGCTCGTCGGCGATGATCACCTTCGGGTCGCAGGAGATCGCCATCGCGATCACCACACGCTGCCTGAGGCCGCCTGAGAGCTGGTGCGGGTACTGCTTGAACCGCTCCGGCGGGTTCGGGATGCCGACCATCTCCAGCAGTTCGATGGCGCGCGCGTCGGCGGCGGCCTTCGAGATGTCCTGGTGGGAGCGCAGCGACTCGCGGATCTGCCAGCCGATCGTGTAGACCGGGTTCAGCGCGGTCATCGGCTCCTGGAAGATCATCGCGATCTCGTTGCCGCGGATCTTGCGGAGTTCCTTCTCCTTGAGCCCCGAGATGCCGTCCTCACCGAGGCGGACCGTCCCGGAGATCGTGCTCGTCTTGGGCAGCAGCCCCAGCACCGACATCGAGGTCACGGACTTGCCGGACCCCGACTCGCCGACGACGGCGACGATCTCACCGGGGGCGACGTCGAAGCCGATCCCCTTGACCGCGTCCACCGTGCCGTCTTCGGTCCTGAACGAGATTGTGAGGTCCGCAATGGACAGTACGGAACCGGAGATGCCGGCAAGGCTCGCCGACGATGCTTCTGTGCTCACCAGATGCCCTTCGTGGGGGTACGGGTTGTTGCCATGAGATGTACCCACGACTTCGTGTGGGTGTCTACCCACGACTCCGCGCGAGAATAACCGAGGTCGGGCGGGCAGGGCTCGGAGCACAGCAATTAATCTGAACCCGTGACCTCTGCGAGACACCGCAAGCTGCTCTTCGTCCATGCCCATCCCGACGACGAGAGCATCACCACCGGCGGCACGATCGCGCGTTACGCGGCCGAGGGTACCGAGGTCACGGTGGTGACGTGCACCCTGGGCGAGGAAGGCGAAGTTATCCCGCCTGACCTGGCACAACTCGGCTCGTGGGCGGCCGATCAGCTGGGTGGTTACCGCACCGGCGAGCTGACCCGGGCGGTCGCGGAACTCGGCGGGATCGGGCATCGCTACCTCGGCGGAATCGGGCGCTGGCGGGACTCGGGGATGGCCGGGATGCCGTCGTCGGCCCATCACCGCGCCTTCACCCGGGGCTCACAAGCGGAGCAGGTCGCGCAGCTCGCCGCGATCCTCGAAGAAGTGCGGCCGGAGGTCGTCGTCACCTATGACGATTTCGGGGGATATGGCCATCCGGATCACGTTCGCACCCACGAAATCACCATGAAGGCCGCGTCGAAAGCCGAATCCGTCCGGCGGGTGTTCCACACGGTCCACTCCGAGGAAGCCACCGCACGCGGGCTGGCCGAGCTGCGGTCGAGCGGAGCGGGGGCGTTCCGGGTGCCGGACGACGGCGAGCTGCCGGTGACTTCCGACGCGTTGATCACCACCCGCGTCGACATCGGCGCGTACCGGCCCGCGAAGGCCGCCGCGCTGCGCGCCCACGCCACCCAGGTGACGGTCGTCTCCGAAAGCTGTTTCGCGCTGTCCAACAACATCGCCCAGCCGATCCCGGCCCACGAGTTCTTCGTGCTCGCCACCGGCCCGGCCGAAGGCGCCGAGACCGACCTCTTCGGTGGCCTGGCGATCGAAGCAGGCGATGGCAATGGGTGAGCCCTTGACCGCCGAGCGTCGCGGCATGCTGGTCATGCTTGTCGTCGACGCCGTATTGCTGGCCCTGCTCGAACTGTTCTTCTTGCCGCTGCGCCTCGACGGCATCGTGCTGCCGAAGCTCGGCGACTTCCCGGTGCCGATCACCGTCGTGCTCGCCGCCGTCACCACGCCATGGCTGGTACTGAGGACCGCGAAACTGGTTCGTCCCGGACTTTCGTGGATTCCGCTCGTGGTTTGGGTACTCGTACTCATGGTGATGGGCCTGTTCGGTCCCGGCGGGGATCTCGTCCTTCTCCAGGACTGGCGGGCGCTGTTGCTCCTCGCCGGCGGGGCGTTGCCGGGCGCGCTGGCGCTCGGCGGCCGGCTCGCGTCGGCGGTGCAGGCTTCGGCGGTCAAGAGCGCGGCGGCCGAGGGAGGCACGCAGACAGGAGGCAAAGGTGGCTGAGGCCATTTCGGACGCTCAGGTGGTCGCGGCACTGAGGCCGTTCGTGCGCGGCTGCGGGCCGATGCTCGACGCGCTGCGCGAGTCCGACCCGATGGGCCTGCGGGCCAGGAGCGAGCGCGGGGAAGCCGACGACGAACTCGCCGCGCTGGAACACGGCCTGCGGGAAAAGCTGCTCAACGGGCTCACCTCGGTCAAGGTGCCCGGGACGGCCGCATGGGCCGCGATGGACGTCGACGAGCGCACCCACTGGTGGGTGAACCGGGTCGGCCGCTTCACCGCCCTGCTGACCTCCGTCCCGGGTCTCGGGGGAGCACTGGCCGACAGGCTGCCCATCCAGGACACCCTCGGCGCGGCCGCGCAAGGCCTGCTGTTGTGCGCGATCGCCGGCGAGCACGGGGTGCTGGACGTCGGCGACCGCGTCCGGCTGATCGCGTGGGTGCTGTTCGACCGCGACGTCGATCCGGTCCTCGTGGCAGGAAAGCGTGTCGCGCACGACGCGGAGGGGAAGTCGGCGGAGGACGCGGCGACGGAACAGCTGACCGAGGAATTGGACGAGTCGAAGAAGAAGCACGGCAAGATCACCCTGAAGGCGGCCGTCGGCACGCTGTGGCGGCTGGGCCGCTCGCTGCTGGGGATCGTGGAGGAGCTGGAAAAGCGGCCGCGCGGGCGGCTCTTCCACCGTGCACTCGGCATGTTGCCGATCGTCGGGATGGCGGGCGACTACCTCGGTGAGCGGTCGGGTTTGAAGCGCGTGGCGAAACGCGCGCACAAGTGGTTCGCGACGCAGGGCGGCGTCAGCGCCAGAACATGACGACGTACTGCCCGAGCTGAGCCGCGGAACCGCTTCCGCCGACGGCGTTGAAAAGTGAGAACGCCGCGTCCCAGAGGAGCGCGCTCGCGCCGGGCAATGCGAAGAGCAACGCGAACAGGATGAGCGGCGCCCACGGCCGGGCTCTCGCGCCGAGTTCCCGCGCCTGTGGTGAAAGGTACGGCTCGATCGCGCCGTACCCGTCCAGCCCGGGCACCGGCAGGATGTTCAGGATGAACGTCACGATCTGGAGCAGTGCCAGGTATGACAGCCCGACGGCGAGTCCCACCGGCAGTGAGACGAGCGAGACGACGAGTGCGAGCACGACGCCGATGCCGAGGTTGCTCAGCGGGCCCGCCAGCGACACCCAGGTCGACACCGAACGTGAGCGCAGGGCGCCCCTGTTGATCCAAACTGCCCCTCCGGGCAACGGAATCCCGCCGATCGCGAGGAACACCAGCGGCAACACGATCGACAGCACCGGGTCGGTGTACCTCCGGACGTCCATCGTGAGGTAGCCCTTGTCGGCGACGCTGTAGTCACCGCCCTTGTACGCCACCAGAGCGTGCCCGAATTCGTGCAGCGTCAGTGAGAGGACCCAGCCGCCGATCACCAGCAGGAAAACACCGAGGACGAGCAGGGGATCCCGGCTGATCACGCCGGAGCTGTCACCGAGGGATGCGATCACCCCACCTACGACTGTGACCGCGAGGATGCCGAAGAAGACAGGGCTCGGGCGTACTGCTGATCTCTGCACTCCTCCAGTCTTCCGTATGGCCTTTGTGAACTTTCGTCGCACCCGGTCGATCTCCTACGGCGTGTCCCCTTGCGCAACGCCGTTCGGGTATCCCCCAAACTTGGTACTCGGCTTGACCTGGCCGCACTACACAGGTGTAATCACATAGATGTCATTCGACGCTCCAGGGGGAGCGGCAGATGACGTTTCGACACCGCCAGCCTGGGGAGTGCGTGGAAGCGAGGAGGCGGACGTGCGGTTGGACGCCGAAGGAAAGGAATGGGGGCACGTAGTGGGTTGGGGAGAAAAGCCGGAGCAGGAGCCGGTAGATCTCACTGATCTCTTCGATGCCACCGAGGAGCAGGAATGGCAGGAGCGCGCCCTTTGCGCGCAAACGGATCCGGAGGCGTTCTTCCCTGAGAAGGGCGGCTCCACCCGTGAGGCCAAGCGGATCTGCCTGGGGTGCGACGTCAAGGATGACTGCCTTGAGTACGCCCTGGCGCATGACGAACGCTTCGGCATCTGGGGTGGCCTGTCGGAAAGGGAACGCCGCAAGCTCAAGAAGCGCGCGGTTTAGCTCTCAATCGTGGGTTACCCGTTCGGCGACGGGGTCAGGTCGTAGGGTGGCGATGACCACCCGCCTCCTGTTCAGGAGTGATAGTTGCACCGCACTCCCGCACCTCCGTCGCTGCGCACCGCTCCGGTACTGGCAGTTCTGGTCTGCCACAACGGGGAAAACTGGTTGCCACTAGCGCTTTCGGCCTTGCGCCGAAGCACGATCAGACCGCGTCACGTCTTAGCCGTCGACACCGGTTCCAGTGACCGCACACCGCTTTTGCTTGCGGAGGCAGCAGATCCGGAAGGTGTGGTCGCGGGTCCCGACTCGTATCCGGTACTGGACGGCGTTGTCACTCTTTCGAATGAAACGGGTTTTGCCGCCGCGGTCAATGAAGCCACGGCGCAGGCCGTCGAGCGGTGGGGCGACCCCGGCGCGTGGATTTGGCTTCTCCACGACGACTGCGCGCCGGAACCCGACTGTCTCGCCGTTTTGCTGCGGGCGGCCGTTGCCGCTCCATCGGCGAAGGTGCTCGGTCCGCTCGCTCTCGATTGGACGGACCCGCGGCTCATCGTCGAGTCCGGGCTTTCCACCGACGCTTCGGGACATCGCCAGCAGATAGCCGCGCTCGACGCGCAGAGCACCGAGGTGCTCGCGGTGCCGAGTGCCGGCGCGCTGATCCAGCGTGAGCTCTGGGAAACACTGGGTGGCTTCGACCCGGGTTTCCCGTTGCTGCGTGAGGACATCGACTTCGGCTGGCGGGCGAACACCGCCGGCAGCCTGGTGCTTTCCGTGCCCCCGGCGCGACTTCGGCACGCCAGGGCCGTCACCACCGGGCAGCGCAAGGCCGACGCGCTCACGACGTCGGTCGCCGCCGCGAACCGCGCGCACGGGCTGCGCGCGTTCCTCGTGAATTGTTCTCCCTTTTCGTTTTGGCTGGGACTCATCCGGCTGCCCGTGCTGTCTTCGTTACGGGCGTTGGCTTTCCTGCTGCTGCGCCGTTCCGCGGAGGCGGGCGCGGAATTCGCCGCCATCGGATATCTGTTGGGGGGCAAGGCAGACCTGCGTGTCGCGCGGACACGCCGACGCGGAACCGGTTCCGGTTCGGTACGGGGGTTGTTCACCGGCAGGCTGACGCGATTGCGCAACGCCGCTCGCGCGGGCGTCGTGGATCTGGTGCGTCGCCGGGTGGCGAGCGAAGCCGCGCTGGGCACGTTGCCGGAAAGTTCGGCGACGGAAAGCGCGTGGATTCCCCCGGAAGCCCTGCGCGCGGAGAATTCCGCGAAGGCCGTCCGCCCGGTCGGGCCGGGCGCGTTGCCCGCGGGGGCGATGCGGGGCGCGGGTTCGCGAGGCTCCGGCCTGCGAAGGCCGAGCGGGGTGGTCGCGGTCGCACTGCCCGATCGGGCACCGAAGGATGCCTCATCGGATCAGGTTCCGTCACCATCGCGGAAACCTTCGCCCACACGCCGATCGGCGGACGGCACCCCGTCGGAGCCCGAACTCGTTTTCGTGGAGGTGAATCGGCGCCGCGTGCTTTCGGCGACGCTGTTCGCCCCGCCGGTCGTGCTGCTGATCGTGTTGACCGTACTGGGTTTGGTGATCAATGGCGGCCGTCTCGGGCTGGATCTCGCCGGCGGGAAACTGCTGCCGGTCGGCGGTCTCGGCGAGCTGTGGTCGACGTATTTGGCTTCGTGGCACCCGATTTCCGGTGGCACGGCGAGTCCGGCACCCGCGGCACTGCCCGTTTTCGGGATCCTCGGCGCGGTTTTCGCGCCCATCGGCGGGCCGGCGGCACTGGCCGCGGTGCTGCTGATCGGCGACCTGCCGCTGGCGGCTCTGACCGCTTACGCCGCCACACGACGGCTTCGCGTGCGCCGCTGGGTCCGCGCCGGGGTGGCCGCCGCGTACGCCGTGCTGCCCGCCGCGACGGCGTCCGTCGCGCAGGGACGGCTGGACGTCGTCATCGTGCACATCCTGTTGCCGGCCGTGATCGCCGGAATCGCGGGACTGCTCGTGCGTGCCGACACGGGATGGCTGCACGGTTCCGTGCTGTGCGCGCTCGGTGTCGCGTTGCTCGGGGCGTTCTCGCCGCTGGCGCACGCGTTGGCGTTGCTCGGCCTGGTCGTGGGTTTCGTGGTGCTGCCGGCGCCGACGGGATTGGCGCGGCGGGTCGCCGGGGTCGGCATCGTCGTGGTGCTCCCGCTCGCGCTGCTGCTGCCGTGGCCGTCGGCGCTGCTGAACCATCCGGAACTTCTGGTGCAGGGCCTGGGCGGCGCCGCGCCGCTGACTTCCGCGACCGAGCTCGTCGGGCTCGATCCCGGTGAGGCGGGCGCGTGGCCGGTCGGGATCGCGATCGTCGTGGCGGCACTGTGTGTCTTCGTACTGCGGCCGTCGGCGCGGGCCGCCGGTGGGCTCGCGGTGGTGGCGCTCGGCGTCGGCGGACTCGTGCTGGTGCGCCAGGTCGCGGTGACGCCGTTACAGGGCGGGGTGCCGTCGCACGGCTTCGCGGGCGTTCCGCTGCTCGTCATCAGTGCCGGTCTGCTTTGGGTCATCCTCGCTTCGGTCCAACGCGGGCCGTCGGTTTCCCTGTCGTGGCTGCCGAAGGTGGCCGCGCTGTGCGGTGTGGTCGTGCTGCTGGCGCTCGGCGTCGGCGCGGTCGCGGCCGGACGTCAGGGGCCGTTGCACGCGGGCGGCGACGCGACCCTGCCTTCGGCGCTGGCCGCGGAACTGGCGTCGAGCGGGCGTTCGGTGCTGATCGTCGGCGACGGCTCGGAGCCGGTGACACAGACCGGTGGACGACTGCCGCATTTCGGTGACGACCTGCTCGCGCCGACCCCCGGCAGTCTCGAGCGGCTCGCGAACTGGCGTCGAGACCTGGTGACAGGTACCCCCGAGGCCGTCAAACAGGCTTTCGCCGCGGCGACCGCGTCCGGGGTGCTGTTCGTGGTGCTGCCGCCGGGGGCGAACCCCGACGCTTTCGTCGCGCTGGCACCGGAACTGGCCGGCGGCGCGCCGCCGATGTCCGACGGCAGCCCGGTGCTGCGGATGCTCGCGCCGGGCGGGCAAGCCACGTTGATCTCCCCGGAACTGGCGAAGCAGGCCGTCACCGGGCAAGGCGCTCCCGGCAACGCACCGGGCGTGGTGCCCGTTCCCGCGTCGACACCGGACGTGCGCGTGCGCGTCTCGGACGGCCCGACCGGGCGGCTGCTCGTGCTGGCCGCCGAACAGGAGCCGGGCTGGCAGGCGACGGTGAACGGTCGGGCCGTGCCGATCGTGCCCGCGTGGGGGCACCAGGTGGCGGTGTCGGTACCGGAGCGGCAGTCGGACGTCGTCGTCGATCATCCTTCGTCGCTGCGGAACCTGTTGCTGCTGGGGCAGATCGCGGCCGTGCTGTTCACGCTGCTCACCGCCGTCCCGTCCCGGCGACGCCCGGTCTAGCGCTGAACCGCGCTCAGGCGTGCACGGATCGCGCTTGAGCGTGCACAGACTGCACTCGCGCGTGCACAGATCGCACTCGGGAGGTTAGTCGCCTTCGATGACGTCGGGTTCGACGCCGAGGTAGACCGCGACCTGCTCGACGAGGACGTCGTGGACCAGTTCGGCGAGCTCGCCGGGGTCTTTGGCGCGTGCTTCGAGCGGGCGGCGGTAGAGCACGATCCGGGCCCGCGTCGGCAAGCCCGCGCGGTCGACGCCGGTCGGCACCAGCCGGGAGAGGGGGACCGAGCCGTCGTGCAGCACGCCTTCGGACGGATCGGCCTTGCCGTCGCGCCGGACTTCGGGCACGTCGTCGACGGCCACGTCCAGTTTGGTGAGCTCATGGCGCCAGCGGGCCTCGATGGGTTCGAGCGCGTCGAGCACGAGCGCGTCGAACTTTTCCGCGCGGCTGGTGGCCGCCGGGAGCGTCGCCGGGTAGAGCGCACCACGGAGCCCGCGCCCATGCCTGTCCCGGCGCATGCGCAGTCGCTGTCGGGAATCACGAGCCGTCGCCACGAGGGAAGGGTACGCGCTCGAAGACTTCCAGCGCGTGTCGCCGGTACGCCGTCGCCCGGACGCGCTATCGTTCCGAAGGTGCGGAGCGTACGGAAGTGTTCGCGAACGGGTTGTCTAGAGCCCGCTGTCGCCACGCTGACTTACGCCTATAGCGACTCGACCGCGGTGGTCGGTCCCTTGGCGACAGCGTCCGAGCCGCATTCCTATGACCTTTGCGAGGTCCACGCCCTGCGGCTCACTGTCCCCAAGGGATGGGAAGTCGTGCGGCACGAAGGGGAGTTCGCCCATCCGGAGCAGTCCGCGGACGAGCTGACGGCATTGGCCGAAGCCGTGCGGGAAGCGGGCCGCCCGGATCGCGCGCCGGTGGCCCCCGAGCCCGAGGGACCTTCCGGACGCCGCGGACATCTGCGCGTCCTCCCCGGTCGCTCCTGACCTC
Source organism: Amycolatopsis sp. (assembly GCF_036008905.1). Lineage (GTDB taxonomy): Bacteria > Actinomycetota > Actinomycetes > Mycobacteriales > Pseudonocardiaceae > Amycolatopsis. Next base: position 29,641 of record NZ_DASYMU010000158.1, read on the forward strand.
CTGCCCGGTCACTCGCAGCTGACACCTTCGCCGGTAGGGTTGCCCAGGCGCATCGAGCGCAAGGTCAAGAGACTCTCGGGGAGAGGTTGTGGCAGATCTTTCGGGCATCGTGAAGGCCTACGACATTCGCGGAGTGGTCGGTGAGCAGATCGACGCGGCTCTCGTCCGCGAATTCGGCGCCGCCTTCGCGCTGCTGATCAAGCCGGACTCACCGTCGGTGGTCATCGGGCACGACATGCGCGACTCGTCTCCGGAGCTCGCCGCGGCCTTCGCCGACGGCGTGACTTCGCAGGGACTCGACGTCGTGCTGATCGGGCTGGCCAGCACCGACGAGCTCTACTTCGCTTCGGGCTCGATGAACATGCCAGGCGCGATGTTCACCGCGAGCCACAACCCGGCCAAGTACAACGGGATCAAGCTGTGCCGCGCCGGGGCTTCGCCGGTCGGGCAGGACACCGGGCTCATCGAGCTCCGTGACACCGTCGAGCAGGGCGTTCCGGCCTTCGACGGGCAGCCCGGCCAGGTGACCGAGCAGGACGTGCTCGCCGATTACGCGGCCTACCTGCGCAACCTGGTGGACCTCTCCACCAGCCGCCCGCTGAAGATCGTGGTCGACGCCGGCAACGGCATGGGCGGCCACACCGTGCCCACGGTGTTCGACGGAATGCCGATCGACATCGTGCCGATGTACTTCGAGCTCGACGGCAACTTCCCGAACCACGAGGCCAACCCGCTGGACCCGGCGAACATCGTCGACCTGCAGGCGAAGGTGCGCGAGGTCGGCGCGGACGCCGGAGTGGCGTTCGACGGCGACGCGGACCGCTGCTTCGTGGTCGACGAGCGCGGCGAGCCGGTTTCGCCGAGCGCGATCACGGCGCTGGTCGCCGTCCGCGAGCTCGCGAAGGAGCCCGGCGGCACGATCATCCACAACCTGATCACCTCGAAGGGCGTGCCGGAGATCGTCACCGAGCACGGTGGCAAGCCGGTCCGCACCCGCGTCGGGCACTCGTTCATCAAGGCCGAGATGGCCACCACCGGCGCGATCTTCGGTGGCGAGCACTCCGCGCACTACTACTTCCGCGACTTCTGGCGTGCCGACACCGGCATGCTGGCGGCCATGCACGTGCTGGCGGCGCTCGGCGAGCAGGACGGCACGCTGTCCGCGCTCACGGCCGAGTACTCGCGTTACGCGGCGTCGGGCGAGATCAACTCCACCGTCACCGACCAGGTCGCGCGCCTGATGGCGGTCAAGGACGAGTTCGGCTCGCGTCAGGGCGTGACCTATGACGAGATGGACGGCCTCACCGTCCAACTGGCCGACGGCAGCTGGTTCAACCTCCGCCCGTCCAACACCGAGCCGCTGCTGCGCCTGAACGTCGAAGCCGCCGATTCCGCAGCCGTAAAGACGCTCACGGACGAGGTTCTGGCGATTATCCGTGGGTAACGTGGTCTTACACGTGGTAAGGAAGAACGATGGCCGTCACGCTTGACGCACAGTTGCTGGAGATCTTGGCCTGCCCGTCGCCCGATCACGCCCCGCTCCGGGTGGGTTCCGGTACCGATCCCGAGGCCGACGCCCTGACCTGCACCTCTTGCGGGCGGGTGTACCCGGTCCGTGACGGCATCCCGGTGCTGCTGCTGGACGAAGCCACGGACCCGGCGTCCCCGGATGGCACCCATGACGACGGTGCTTGACGACTCGCTGCTCGACGACCCCGCGCGGTTGGCCGAAGCCGACAGCGCGGGGCTTCTGCGCGCCGCCGCGATGGCGGGCGCGCAGGTCCGCGCGACGGCCGAGGCCGCCGCGGACGTCGGGTTGAGCGATCGGCTCGACGTCGGCCGTCCGCGTGCGCTCGTCCTGCTGGACCGGCCAGGGGTCAGCCGGTCGCTGACCAGGATGCTCGCCGCGCTGCTCACGCCGTCGTGCCCGGTGCCCGTGGTGATCGCGGAGGTCGTGCCGAGCTGGATAGGCGCGCTCGACGTCGTGTTCGCGCACACCGACGACCCCGGCGACAGGGAACTGGCCGCTTCACTGGATCGCGCCGCGCGGTTCGGTGCGCGCGTCGTGCTCTCGGCACCGCCCGAAGGCCCGGTCGCGGCCTCGGTCGCCGGCAAGGGCCTGGTGCTCGCGCCGCGGATCCCCGTGCCGCCCGAGATGGCCTTCCCGCGGGGACTGGCCGCCGGGCTGCTGACGGCGAACGCGCTCGGCCTGCTCGTTTCGGACGTCCAGGCGCTGGCCGACCAGCTCGACGCCGAAGCCGAGAAGAACTACCTGGCGAGGGAGACCTTCGCCAACCCGGCCAAAGCGCTCGCGCTGCGCGTCGCCGACAGGATTCCGCTGCTCTGGGGCCTGGACCCGGTGGCGGTCGCGGTCGGCGACCACGCCGCGCACGCGTTCGCGGCCCACGCGGGCGTGGTGTGTGACGTTGAGGACTATCGCCAAGCTCTGGCAAGACCCGCATTGCGCCGGGCGGCTTTGGCAGGCAACAGTGAGCGCGACATTTTCGCCGACCCGGACGATCAGGGCTCCGGGCCACGGCCGAGGGTGTTGCTGCTCGCGGTGCGGACAGGGCCTGCCGCCGAGGCGGCTCGCTACCAGGCACAGGACATGTTGCCCGGTGTCGACTGGATCGCGGCGGCGGAAGAGATCGACGCGGACGAACCGATCCGTGCCGGTGTCCTCGCGTTGCGTTTCGAGCTGGCGGCCGTCTACCTCGGCCTGGCGGCCGGGAGCATCGGGGACGCGGGCCGGTACACGTCCGTCACGGCGTGAGACGAGAGAGCTAGGGCCGGCTGTGCCCGGCGAGGAGTTGAGGTGACAGTGGAGCTGCTGCGCAATGCCGTGCGGCCCTACGCGTGGGGATCCCGGACGACGATTCCCGAGCTGCTGGGGCGACCGGTACCGGCAACGCACCCGGAAGCGGAACTCTGGATGGGCGCGCACCCTGGCGACCCGTCCCGGATCGTCGGCCCCGACGGAGCCGAGCGAAGCCTGCTCGAGCTCGTCGAGTCGGACCCGGTGGGCCAGCTCGGTGAGCAGTGCGCGAAGCGCTGGGGCGGACGGCTCCCGTTCCTGCTGAAGATCCTCGCCGCCGACGAACCGCTCTCCATGCAGGCGCACCCGTCGGCCGAGCAGGCCGCGCAGGGACACGCGCTGGAGGAGAAGGCCGGTATCCCGCGAAGCGCGCCGAACCGCAACTACCCGGACCCGACGGCGAAGCCCGAGCTCGTCTGCGCGCTCACGGAGTTCCACGCGCTGGCCGGGTTCCGCGATCCGCTTCGGACCGTGGAGCTGCTGCGCGCCCTCGAATCGCCGGGTTTGGCGAAGTTCGTCGGCCTGCTGGAAGCCCAGCCGGACGCCGACGGCCTGCGCGCGCTGTTCACCACGTGGATCACGCTGCCGCAGGCGACGCTGGACGAGCTGCTGCCCGAGGTGCTCGACGCCTGCGTCCTGCACGTCAAGGCGCACGGCGAGTTCGACGCCGAGTGCCGGACCGTCCTGGAGCTGGGCGAAGCGCATCCGCGCGACGCGGGTGTGCTGGCCGCGTTGCTGCTCAACCGGCTCACGCTGGCCGCGGGCGAGGCCATTTACCTGGCTGCCGGCAACCTGCACCTCTACCTGCACGGCACCGCGGTCGAGATCCTCGCGAACTCGGACAACATCCTGCGCTGCGGGCTGACCCCGAAGCACGTGGACGTACCCGAACTGCTTCGTGTGGTCGACTTCGGCAGTGGCGAAATGCCCGTGCAGACCGGCGATACCGAGAACCACATGTCGGTCTACCGCACGGACGCGCCGGAATTCGAGCTGTCGCGTCTCGAGTGGCCCGCCGGTGACGACGCCGCGGTGATGGTCGACTGCACCGGCCCGCAGATCCTCCTGTGCACTGCCGGCGAACTGCTCGTGACCGCCGACGATGGCGAGCAGGTCGAGCTGAAGCGTGGCCAGTCGGTTTGGCTGCCCGCAGCTGATCCGCCCGTGCGGCTTGATCCCGTGGGGGCTGGGCCCATCCAGGCCTTCCGCGCCACCGCGGGTACCTGTACCTGACGCGAGCGGGCTTCGTGAGCGCCGAGCGGCCCGGCTAGTCTTTCATCCGCGTAGCTTCGGTCCGGACAAATCAGGCAGTTCTTCAGGGGGTAACGGTGTCAGCAGGCGGCGGAACCAAGGCCATTCTCGCGGCGCTCGGTGCGAACGCCGGGATCGCGGTGGCGAAGTTCGTCGGGTTCGCGATCACCGGATCGTCGTCGATGCTCGCCGAGGCGGTGCACTCCGTGGCGGACACCTCGAACCAGGGGTTGCTGCTGCTCGGCCAGAAGACGTCTCAGCGCAAGGCGACCAAGGAGCACCCGTTCGGCTTCGGCCGGGACAGGTACTTCTACTCGTTCATCGTCGCGCTGATGCTGTTCACGCTCGGCTCGGCGTTCGCGCTGTACGAAGGCATCCACAAGATCCAGCATCCCGAAGCGCTGACCTCGCCGATCGTGGCCGTGATCATCCTCGTGGTCGCGATCCTGCTGGAGAGCTACAGCTTCTACACCGCGATCACCGAGTCCAAGAAGATCAAGGGCGACGTCTCGTGGTGGGGCTTCATCCGCCAATCGCGCACGCCCGAGCTGCCGGTGGTGCTGCTGGAGGACGCGGGCGCGCTGCTCGGTCTCGTCTTCGCGCTCATCGGGGTCAGCCTGTCGGTGCTCACCGACGAGCCGGTCTGGGACGGCGTCGGCACGGTGATGATCGGCCTGCTGCTCGGCATCATCGCGGTCATCCTGATCATCGAGATGAAGAGCCTGCTGATCGGCGAGGGCGCCACGGACAAGGAACTCGAGATCATCATCGACGAGCTCGCGGCCGGCAAGGTGCAGCGCGTCATCCACATCCGCACCCAATACATCGGGCCGGACGAGTTGCTGGTGGCCGCCAAACTCGCGCTTTCCCCCGGTCTGGAGATGGACGAGATCGCGCAGGCGATCGACGACGCCGAGTCCCGCGTACGCGCGAAGGTCCCGGCGGCGCGGCTCATCTACCTCGAGCCGGACCTCGACCGAACCACGGTCTGACCTGCGGTTTCCGCTCGAAATGCCGTCGAACCCGTCACGCGTTAGGGTGACCAGATCGCGATTTCCAGTGGTCACCGAAGGGGGTCGACGTTGCCTGGGACGGGTTTGTGGCGCACGAAATCGATTGAGCAGTCCATCGCGGACACCGACGAACCGGGCAGCAAGCTCCGAAGAAACCTGAGTGCCTGGGATCTGACGGTTTTCGGCGTCGCCGTCGTCATCGGGGCGGGGATCTTCACCCTCACCGCGCGCACGGCCGGTGACTTCGCCGGGCCGTCGACGTCGCTGGCGTTCGTGTTCGCCGCAATCGCTTGCGCGCTCGCGGCGCTCTGCTACGCCGAGTTCGCCTCGACGGTTCCGGTGGCCGGGAGCGCGTACACGTTCTCCTACGCCACCTTCGGCGAGTTCATGGCGTGGATCATCGGCTGGGACCTGATCCTGGAGCTCGCCGTCGGCGCGGCCGCGGTGTCCAAGGGCTGGTCGGCGTACCTGCAGACGGTGCTCGGGTACATCTTCGGCGAAGGCACGAAGACGACGTTCGACATCGGCAGTGTGACGGTCGACTGGGGCGCGCTGATCCTCGTCACCGGGCTGTCGACGCTGCTGGTGATCGGGACCAAGCTGTCTTCCCGGTTCTCGATGGTGATCACCGGGATCAAGGTCGCGGTGGTGCTGTTCGTCATCGTGCTCGGCTTCTTCTACATCAAGGGCGCCAACTACACGCCGTTCATCCCACCGGGCGAGGCCGCCGGATCCACCCACAGCGGGGTCGAGCAGTCGCTGTTCTCCCTGATCGCGGGCGGCGCGAGCAGTTCGTTCGGGGTGTTCGGGCTGCTGGCCGGTGCTTCACTGGTGTTCTTCGCGTTCATCGGGTTCGACATCGTCGCGACCACCGCCGAGGAGACCAGGAACCCGCAGAAGTCCGTGCCGCGCGGCATCTTCGGCTCGCTCGCCATCGTGACCGTGCTCTACGTGGCCGTCTCGCTTGTAGTCGTCGGCATGGTCAACTACAAGGACCTCGCGACTTCGGCCGGGGACGGCAGCAAGAAGACGCTGGCGACGGCGTTCTCCGCCAACGGCGTCGACTGGGCCGCGAACATCATCTCCGTCGGCGCGCTCGCCGGGCTGACCACCGTGGTGATGGTGCTGATGCTCGGCCAGGTCCGGGTCATCTACGCGATGTCCCGCGACGGCCTGATGCCGACGGCGCTGTCCAAGACCAGCAGCCGTGGCACGCCGAAGAAGGCGACCATGATCGTCGGCGGGCTCGTCGCGGTGGCCGCGACCTTCTTCCCGGCGGACAAGCTGGAGGAAATGGTCAACGTCGGCACGCTGTTCGCGTTCGTGCTGGTCTCCGCCGGGGTGCTGGTCCTGCGCCGGACCCGGCCCGACCTGCCGCGTGCGTTCAAGGTGCCGTGGGTGCCGCTGATCCCGATCCTGGCGATCATCGCGTGTCTGTGGCTGATGCTGAACCTGACCGTGCTGACCTGGCTCCGGTTCGTCGTCTGGATGATCCTCGGCGTGGTCATTTATTTCGTCTACAGCCGCCGGAACTCGTTGCTGGGCAAGCGCAACAGGGGCGAACTCCCCGCTCAGGCCCAGCGGGAGTAGCCCCGCTCGACTCGGCTCAGCTCCAAAAAAGTGACATGAACGGACCTTTCCTCTCAAAAACTGAAAGGAAGGTCCGTTCATGTCACTTCGGGTGGTGCGGCGGGTCCCATAACGGGACCTGCTCGCCCACGAGCCGGAACGGCTGGCCGGTGCGTTCGAGGCCGGCGGCCATCGCGACGGCGTGGTCCCATTCGGCGTCGGCGAGGTAGTCGAGGTGTTTCAGGACGCCGGGTGCCCAGCGGCGCAGGCCGTCGGGCGCGCGCATCGGGTCGGGCAGCCAGTGGTCGCCGCCGAGGACGAGCGCGCCGGTCGGTTTTTGGACGGCCATCAGCGGGCCAATGCCGCCGCCGGGCTGGTAGCCGTCGCCGATGAGCTTGTCCTGGGACACGGAATGGCGCCAGGTCGTGACGCCGCCGCCGAAGATGTCGGTGCCCCGGCAGAGCGCCCGCCACCGGCCGTCGAGACGTTCGCTGAGCTTGGCCAGCGAGTCACAGGGCAGCACCGCGGGGAAAGCTCGCTGGTAGCCCCATTGCAGAGGAGAGCCCGCGGTCAGGAGGCCGACGCGCTCACGATCCGCCTCCGGGAGTTCGTCGACCAGCCGGGCGGCCGCGATGGTGGTCAGCAGGCTGCCGAGGTTGTACCCGGCGAGCACGACCCTCGTACCCGGCTCGGCGAGGTGTTCCTTCGTGCGCGCGACCAGCTCCGGAACGACCTTCAGCGCGTAGCAGGGCGGCACGGTCGGATGCGCCGCCCGGGGCCAGAAACAGACGAGGTCGGCGAGCGCGCCGAGGTGGCGGCTGCGCTCGGGCGTCCTCGCCGCGGTGTAGACCACGCGCAGCAGACCGGCGGCGAGCGCGCCCAGCGCGACCACGCCGATGGCCGACAGCGGCCCGAACCACGTCGGCACCTTGTGCAGCCCGAAGCGCACGACGAGCAGCACCACCACCCCGATCGACATCGCGAACGCGACGGCCAGCGCCAGATGGTGCAGATGCCGCCGCTCCCACGCGGACCTCGCCCACGCGGCGGCGGCTGCTGTTTCATGTTCCGGGTCGAGATCCATTATCCGGACGACTTCCGGGACCCCGCGCCGCCTGAGCCGCAGCGGAACGGCGACCACGACCCCGAGCAGGCCGAGGAGCACGGCCAGCGCCAATCCCGCGCCCCACAAGACGGTGATCAGCTGGTACGTGTCCGGCAGGCGGAGGTCGTCGGAGAGCAGGCGGCGGACGGCGATCGTCAGCCCGGCACCGAAACCGCCACCGAGCAGCCCGGCCAGGATGAGCGCGGGTGCGGCGGCCCAGCCGCCGACCCAGGGCCGCAGCCGTCGCGGCATCGACTTCCAGGCGCCCCTGGCCAGCAGCGCGGCGGGTACGAGAAGCAGGCCGAAGAGCACAGTGATCACCAGGAGAGCCGCACCGAGCCCTTCGACGATGCCGTCCGTGCCGGGAAGGCCACCGGAGGTGAACTTCGGCGTGTGGACGGCGGCCGCGAGCAGCGTCAGCGTGGCGAACGTGATCAACGTCCGGCGCGCCCACGTCCCGACCCTGCCCGCCCCGCCACCGGCCGCGGCGGCGAGCACCGTCGCGACCAGCGACGACAGCGCGCACACCCACGCCACGATGCCCAGCACGTCACCGGGCAGGCGGAACGGGCCGCCGAGAGTCAGCAGTGCGACGCTGCCCAAAGCGGCGATGGTGTGCAGGCCGCGAAGGCCGGGCGCGTCGGGGTCGGCGAGCAGTTCGTGGCCGGGCAGCCCGGCTTGCGGTTTTGTGCCTGCCTCGGCGTCGACGTGCCAGTTCGTCGACGAAACGCGGTTCAGCACGAGGATCACGACGAGCGGCGGGAGCAGGCCGATGGCCGTCCGTAACAGCTCGGACGTGCGCAACCACGTCGGCGCGACAGACAGGCACGACGAGCCCGGCGCCAGGCATTGGGCGGCGAGCAGGTCGAGGCTCATCACGGCCAGCTGGTTGACCAGCAGCATCGTCAGCAGCAGGGCCGCGACGCGCAGCAGGGCCCGGCACATCGAGCCGAGCGCGGCGGCGAGCCTGCTGCCTCCGGGTACTGGCGGCAGCATCCAGTGGGCCACGTTCGCCAGCGAAAACGGGAAGAGGAGCGCCCAAGTCGCTTTCGCCGCCCCGCCGGAGGTCATCCGGCTCCACAGATAACCTTCGAGGGTGCGTGGGACGGATCGGCCAAGCGCGGGCAGCGTCGGCCCGGGCGCGGGGCGCCGCAGCCGGTCGGCAGGCCGGATGACCCGGCCGTACCCGTCACCGGCGACATCTACCGCGGAAACCACGTCGAGCAGCGATTCCCCGGTGGTACCGATCAGTCCTGGGACGCGCAACTCGACGACCCTGGTGTCCGGTCCTGGGAAGGACAAGTGAGGGGATCCTAACTTCTCAAGTGACGCACAAGCCGTCAACGGTACTGTTGGATCGTCATCCACCTTGGAGGAACCGACTTATGACCCCCGAAAGCGTTGCCAAGCGGCACGACACCCGCAACGGCATCGAGTTCGCCGTTGCCGATCTTGACCTGGCCGAGTTCGGCCGTAAAGAGATCCGCCTCGCCGAACACGAGATGCCCGGCCTGATGACTCTGCGCCGGGAATATGCCGAGGTCTACCCCTTGCGCGGCGCCCGTGTGTCCGGCTCCCTGCACATGACGGTGCAGACCGCCGTCCTCATCGAGACCCTCGTTTCACTCGGCGCCGAAGTTCGCTGGGCGTCCTGCAACATCTTCTCGACCCAGGACCATGCTGCCGCCGCGATCGTCGTCGGCCCGCACGGCACGCCCGAGGAGCCCAAAGGCGTTCCGGTGTTCGCCTGGAAGGGTGAATCTCTGGAGGAGTACTGGTGGTGCACCGAGCGGATGCTCACCTGGGGTGAAGACGGCCCCACAGCGTCTACTGGACCGAATATGATTCTGGACGACGGTGCCGACGCCACCATGCTCGTCCACAAGGGTGCCCAGTTCGAGAAGGCCGGTGTCGTTCCCCCGGACGACGAGAACGACTCGGACGAGTTCAAGGTCTTCCTGCAGCTGCTGCGTGCTTCGCTGGCCGAGGACGCGACCAAGTGGACGAAGATCGGTGAAGGCGTCCGCGGCGTCACCGAGGAGACCACGACCGGTGTCCTGCGCCTGTACCAGCTCGCCGCGGCCGGCGAGCTGCTCTTCCCGGCGATCAACGTCAACGACGCGGTGACGAAGTCGAAGTTCGACAACCGCTACGGCATCCGCCACTCGCTGCTCGACGGCCTCAACCGCGGCACCGACGTCCTCATCGGCGGCAAGGTCGCGGTCATCTGCGGCTACGGCGACGTCGGCAAGGGTGCGGCGGAGTCGCTGCGCGGCCAGGGTGCGCGGATCATCGTCACCGAGATCGACCCGATCTGCGCCCTGCAGGCGGCGATGGACGGTTACCAGGTCAAGACCCTCGAGTCGGCGCTCGCCGAGGCCGACATCGTGATCACCACGACCGGTAACCGCGACGTCGTCACCGTCGAGCACATGTCGCAGATGAAGCACCAGGCGATCCTGGGCAACATCGGCCACTTCGACAACGAGCTCGACATGGCGGGCCTCGCGCGGTACCCCCGTATCAAGAAGGTCAACATCAAGCCGCAGGTCGACGAGTGGATCTTCCCGAGCGGACGCACGATCCTCGTGCTGTCCGAGGGGCGTCTGCTGAACCTCGGCAACGCCACGGGGCACCCGTCGTTCGTGATGTCGAACAGCTTCTCCAACCAGGTCATCGCCCAGGTCGAGCTGTTCACGAAGCACGAGGAATACGACAACGAGGTGTTCCGCCTGCCGAAGAAGCTCGACGAGAAGGTCGCGAAGATCCACCTCGCGGCGCTCGGCGGCGAGCTGACGAAGCTGACCAAGGAGCAGGCCGAGTACATCGACGTCGACGTCGAGGGCCCCTTCAAGGCGGACCACTACCGCTACTGATCACCCACCCCGGCTTAAAGCGGGAGCAAGGGACCTTTACTGCCGTTTCGCGGTAGTAAAGGTCCCTTGATGCCGCCGGGGTCAGGTCCACTCGACGGCGACGCCTGCCAAGCCGGGGCCAGCGTCGCGGAAGAAAGCGCTGGTCACGCCGCCCATGTCGCAGGGCAGCTCGTCCGATTCCACCGGCGTCGCGTCGTCGCGGGTGCGGAACTGACGGGTGCAGCGGGCCGGGAGCGCGCGGCGGTTGAACCGCAGTTGCAGCAGGAAGCTCGCGCAGTGCACCCGGAACATCCGGTAGTAGCCGGGTGACATCGCGCCCGAGTCGTCGCGGACCTCGAAGCAGAAGACGTGGATGTCGCCCTCGGCGAGTTTCCGGTCGAACAGCAGCTCGACGGCGAGGGTGTCGCCGCCGGGGTGCCGCCGGATCCGGCCGACGCGGCAGCCTTCCGCGGTGACGAGCTCGACGTCTTCGATCCGGCAGCCTTCGTCCCCGTTGTAGACGGTGATGTACCTGTCCGGGCCGTGCCGCCGTGCCCTCGTCACGAGCCGGGTCTGGACGCTGCGCTGGCGTTGTTCGGCGTCGAAGGTGACCGTGTCGTGCACGGAAAGCAGCTCGAGGTCGGCGTTCGAGTGGTTGTCCGACGGGTTCGCGCCCAGCTCCGCCAGCAGTTGGTCGACGATCGAAGCCATGTCGCCGGAGCGCAGGTCGGAGAAGGACGCGGCGAGCTGGGACCCGCGTCCCCGTGACGTGCGCGGTCCGATGAGCACGACGAGTGAATCCGCGGGCAGCTGCAGGACGGATTCGAGGGCGCGGACAGCGGGCAGGGCCTTCGGGACCTCGGGCTGACGCAGTCCGCGCTGCCAGTAGCTGAGGGTGGATTGGCCGACCGGGACCCCGCGCTGATCGAGATGCGCGCGGAGCCGGGCGAGCGAAAGTCCCCGGTGCGCGATGGCGAGTCGGAGCGCCTGATGGAATTCTCCGGCGCGAAGTGCTTCAGTGAGTTCCTTCGGCAAAGCTTCGGCCTGAGGCCGTCGGGGCTTTTCGTTCACCGTTCGCCTGTCTCCGTCTTCCGGGGTCTTGTTCACACGTGTGCGCTGCTGTGAACACCACGGAACGTTCACGCTATCAGCGGAGAGTGCCGATTCCGAGACCCCTTCGGGTCTGTTCGCCACGTTCGAGTGACCGTTCCACGTTCCGGGGTTGACGCGGAACGGTCCTACCGTATCGGTGGCCTTCTTGCTCTGCGTGACCACACGATCCACCGTAGTGATCAGGTAGCCGTGTGTTCTCGGAACAGGAGGCATCTCGTGCTGGCGAACTCCTCGACCCACGACTTCTACAGCTGGACGCACCCGCTTGTCGGGAGCAGGCGATGAACGGCGTGCGGAACGGATTGGTGATCGCCGGGCTGGCCGCGGCCGGTCTCCTGTTCGCGATGCCCGGCGCGCAAGCCGCCTCGGCGGGCGAAGTGTTGCCGGTCGTGTCCTACCAGGATGTCGCCGGACGCTACGCCGGCAAGTTGCCCGAATACGCCCGGAACGGGCTGGCGGGTGGCCAGGTCGCATCGGTGATGCCCCGGGGCGGCGACGGCCAGGCGCAGGCGCCGATGCGACGCGAGTTCGACTGGATCCCGCTGCTGGTCGTCGGCGGTCTGCTCGCCGCCGGCGTCGGTGCCTACCTGCTCTATTCGGTGCGGCGGCCCGCCTGAAACGTGCCGGTGGGCTTCGGCGTGTTGGATACCCCGCCGGGCCCGCCGGCCATCCACGCCGACGCCGTAGGGTGATCGCTCGTGGGGCGACTAGTGGTGATCGAAGGACTTGACGGAGCCGGCAAGCGCACGCTGGCCAACGGGCTGACCGGCGCGCTGACCGACCGCGGGGCGACCGTGACGAGCCTGGCGTTCCCGCGCTACGGCAAAAGTGTGCACGCGGACCTCGTGCGGGAAGCGCTGCACCGCGGCCACGGCGACCTCGCGGACTCCGTCTACGGCATGGCGATGCTGTACGCGCTCGACCGCAGCGGCGCCGCCGACGACATCCGGGCGTACCGCGAGCGCTACGACGTCGTGCTGCTGGACAGGTACGTGGCCTCGAACGCCGCCTACGGTGCCGCGCGGCTGCACCAGGACGCGTCGGGTGAACTCGTCAAGTGGGTCAAGGAACTGGAGATCGACAGGTTCGGCCTGCCGACCCCGGACGCCCACCTGCTGCTCCGCGTCTCACCCGAAGTCGCCGCCGCCCGCGCCGCCCGCCGCGCCCGCGCCAACGCGTCGCGCCCGAAGGACGCCTTCGAGTCCGACGACGCCCTGCAGGAACGCTGCTCGAAGGTCTACGACGAACTGGCCGCCACCTCGTGGCTCTCGCCGTGGCACGTCCTCGACGGCGTCGCCGGCGTGAACGTCGATGCCCTCGCCGGGAAACTGCTGGCGGGCTGAAAACGCTCGTCGCCATCTGTCGACAGATGGCGAAAGTTCAGGACTACGCGAGGCGGCGTTGGAGCCAGGTGTGGAATTCGCCGATGTGGTGTTCTGAGGGCATGAGGACGCCGCCGCCGGCGTAGGCGCGGGAGTTCATGCCCGGCTGACAGCGTTCGCACGCCTCGAAGTCCTGCTCGTTGACGCGGTGGAACAGTTCCACCGACCGTGACACGTCCCGCCCCGACGCGACGACCTCCTTCGAGTAGAGCCAGTCGCATTCGACGATCGTGCGGTCCGCCGACAGCGGGTACATCCGGTGGAAGATCACGTGGTCCGGCACGAGGTTCACGAACACCTGCGGCCGGATGGTGACGGCGTAATACCGGCGGTCCTGGTCTTCGGCGACGCCGTCGAGCTTTTCGAAGCCATCGCTGCCGTCGATGGTGAACCCGTTGATGTCACTGCCGAACTCGGCGCCGTGGCCCACGAAGTACTGCGCGGCGTAGCCGTCCGCGAACTCCGGCAGGACCTCGGTCAGCTCGGGGTGGATCGTCGCGCAGTGGTAGCACTCCATGAAGTTCTCGATGATCAGTTTCCAGTTCGCCTTCACGTCGTAGGTGATCCGGCGCCCGATCTCGAGTTCGTCCAGCTGGTAGTGCTCGATCGCTTCGAGGTTCCCGAGCCGTTCGGTCACCGCGCCCATGACATCGGTCTCGAACGACGGCGGCTCGGCGGCGAGGTTGACCCAGGCGTAGCCCAGCCATTCCCGCAGGTGCACCGCGTTGAGGCCGTACTCCGTGCGGTCGATGTCCGGCATGCTCGCGAGGTTCGGCGCGGCGATCAGTTTCCCGTCCAGCCCGTATGTCCAGGCGTGGTACGGGCATTGGAAAGATCGTTTGACCGAACCCGATTCCTCCGTGCACAGCCGCGCGCCGCGATGGCGGCAGATGTTGAGGAACGCCCGCAGGCCACCGTCTCGCGCGCGGTTCACGAGCACGCTCTCGCGTCCGATTTGGACGTTCTTGAAGTCACCCGGCTTGGCCAGTTCCGAAGAACGTACCGCGCAGAACCACATCGACTCGAAGACCTTTTCCTGCTCCTGCGCGAAAATCCGTTCGTCGGTGTAGTACCGGCCGGGCAACGTCGAAATGAGGCTCGGCGGCAACTCGGTCGCGGTATTGGATGCCGCCTCGGCGGCAGGGAGTGCTTCGGCGGTCATCTGACTCCTGTCAAACGGGCCGGGTCGAACAGGGCGATCGGGTGCGCGGTCGTACCTTCGGTGACGAGATCGGCGAGCACTTCCCCGACCACGGGCACGAATTTGAAGCCGTGCCCCGAAAAACCACACGCGACGACGACCTGCTCATACGCGGGATGCCGCGAGATGACGAAATGCTCGTCGACGGTGTTGGTGTACATACAGGTCGCCGCGCGCAGGAACTTCCCCGGCAGTGTCGGCATTCCCCGTCGGACGAAGTCGGCCATCGTCGTGACTTCCTCGGGATGCACTGTCCGGTCGATGGTCTCGGGCGTGCAAATATCGCCGCCGCGGAAGAACGCGACTTTCACACCGTCCTCGGGAGAATTGTGCGCCGGGAAGCCGTAGAACTGCCGTCCGTGGGCGTTTTCCCAGATATAAACCGGATGCCGGTCCGGCAGGAACGGCTCGGCGCCGCCCTCAGGGGCGAACCAGTACTGCACCTGACGTTCGATCGTGAACTCGACACCCAACTCGGCGAGCAGTTGAGGAGCCCACGCGCCGGGGCAGATCACCAACTGGTCGGCCGTGTAGTCGCCCTGCGAAGTCCTGACGCGCACGCCCGTGGAATCGGCCGTCCAGGACAACACCTTTTCGTCGTAGTGGAGTTCCGCGCCGGCGCGCGCCGCCAGGTGCAGATGCGCGCCGACGCTCGCCTCCGGCGACACGAGACCGGCGCCGCCTTCGTACAGCGCGATCTCGTCGTCGTCGGGTCGCATGGTCGGGAAGCGACGCCGGATCTCCCCGGCGTCGAGCAGTTCGTGGGCGATATCCCATTTCTGGGCGCTCAGCAGGCTTCCGGCGACCGTGCGCGAATCCGGCCTGCCGATCATGATCCCCCCGCAGCGGTTGAAGATCTCGCTACCGGAGTCCCGCTCGATGCCCTCCCAGAGTTCGTGTGCCCGCAACAGAAGCGGTACGTACGCCGGGTCCTCGAAGTACGCCTGCCGCGTGATCCGCGAGCCGCCGTGGCTGGAGCCCTGGTTGTGCACCGGCGCGAACTGGTCGATGCCGAGCACTCGCTGACCTCGCTGCGTGAGCCGGTACGCGGCCGCGCTGCCCATGCCGCCGAGTCCGATGACGATCGTGTCGTAACCGCTCACAACGCACTCCTCAGCCGGCTCATGTTCGCGTCGAACAAGGGTTCTTCGGCGACGACCGCGGGCACCATCGCCGCAAAGTACTCGATCTCCACCGGACGTCCTGGTACTGCCGCCGAAGCCGGGAGCCAGGCGTAGGCGATGTTCTTGCCGATCGTGTAGCCATAAGCCGCGCTGGTCACGTACCCCGCCGGACGCCCGTCGACGCGCACCGGCTCCCTGCCCAGCACAACGGCGAACGGATCGTCGATGGTCAACGCGGTCAGCTTGCGCGTCACCGTCTCGGCCGCGCGGCCCTCGATCGCGTCACGCCCGATGAAGTAGCCCTTGTCCATCCGCACGGCGAACCCGACACCGGCTTCGTAGGGATCGTGCTCGGCGGTGATGTCGGTGCCCCAAGAGCGGTAGCCCTTCTCGAGCCGCATGCTGTTGAACGCCTCGCGCCCGGCGGCGATCACGCCGAACTTCTGCCCCGCTTCCCAAAGCGTGTCCCAGAGCTTCCGGCCCATGTCGGCCGTCGTGTACAGCTCCCAGCCGAGTTCGCCCACATAGGACAGTCGCATCGCGGTCACCGGAACCTGTCCGATATACGCCTGCTTCGACCGGAAATAGCCCATCGCCTGGTGCGAGAAGTCCGTTTTGGACAGTGGCTGCAGCAATGCCCGCGCCTGCGGGCCCCACAGGCCGATGCAGCACGTGCCGGGCGTGGTTTCGTGCACCTGCACGGTTCCGTCGCCGGGCAGGTGCCGGCGCAGCCAGTCGAGGTCCAGGTTCCCGTTGACGCCGACCTGGAACCGCTCGGCGCCGAGCCGGGCGACGGTCAGGTCGCTGCGGACACCACCGTCTTCGCCCAGCAGCAAGGTATACGTGACCGCACCGGGCTTCTTGTCCAGCTGGTTCGTGGTCATCGTCTGCAGGAACGGCAGCGCGCCCGGCCCGGTGACTTCGAGCCGTTTCAACGCCGTCATGTCGAACATCGCCACCCGCTGCCGCGCGACCAGCGCCTCGGCACCGCCGATCGGCGACCAGTACCGCGACGCCCATTCGTTGCGCGCCGGGATCTGCTCGACCTCGGGCAGGTTCGCGTTGCTTTCGTACCAATGCGGCCGTTCCCAGCCGCCCGCCTCCAGGAAGTACGCACCGAGCTCGGCCTGCCGCTCATAGAACGGACTGGTCCGCAGCGGACGTGGATCTTGCATGGGCTGCAAGGGATGCAGGATGTCGTAGACCTCTACGAAACTCTGGCAGCTGCGCGCTCGCACGTAATCCGGCGCGAGCTGCACCTGCTCGAACCGTGCCAGGTCACAAGAATGCAGATCGAGACTCGGCTGCCCGTCGACCATCCACTCGGCCATCGCCTTCGCCACCCCCGCGGAGTGCGTGATCCAGACGGCCTCGGCGACCCAGAACCCGTCGAGGTCGGGGTGCTCGCCGAGCAGCGGCATCCCGTCGGCGGTGAACGAGAACAGCCCGTTGATGCCCTCCTCGACCTTGGACTCGCCGAGCACGGGCAGCAGGTCGACGGCCGCCGCCCAGGATTCGTCGAAGTCGGCCGGGGTGAACGCGAGCTCGGACGGCATGCCCGAAGACGTCAGCGGATCGGCGATTTCCCCTGCGTCGATGGGCATCGGGCGATGCCCGTACGCGCCGACGCCGATGCGGTCCACGTGCTCGCGGAAGTACAGATCGGCGTCCTGGTGCCGCAGGATCGGCTTGCTGGCCTCGGTCAGTTCGTCGTTGTCGCCCTGGAGGATCGGCAACGGCGTGGTCTTCGCGTACTGGTGGGCCATCGGGACCAGCGGCACGGTGAGGTCGACGAGCTCGCCGATCAGCGGGCCCCACATCCCGACGCACGAGACGACGATGTCGGCACGGAAGCTGTCTGTCTCGGTGGTGACCCCGGTGACGCGCCCGGCCGAGCGTTCGACACTGGTGACCTTCTGGTGCCCGAGGAATTTCGCGCCACGCTCCATCGCGCGCCTGGCCTGGGCTTCGGCTGCCCGCAACGGTTTCGCGACGCCATCGCTCGGGATGTGGAAACCGCCCAGCACTTTGGTTTCGTCGAGCAGTGGGTGCAGCTGCGCGCATTCGCCCGGCGCCCGCAGGTAGCTGCGCACGCCCCAGGAGGTCGCCCAGCCGTGACGGCGTTTGAGATCTTCCCAGCGGTCCGGGGTGGTCGCGACTTCGAGTCCGCCGAGCTGCTGGAAGCACCACTTCCCGTCCAGCGTCAGGCCGCTGTACTTCGAGACGGTGTATTTCGCGAACTCGGTCATGGTCTTACAGCCGGTGGTCTGGAAAACCAGGCCGGGGGCGTGGGAGCTGGAGCCGCCGGTCTTGAACAGCTCTCCCTGCTCCAGCACGGTGATGTCGGTCCAGCCACGGTCGGACAGTTCGTCGGCCAGCGCGCAGCCGACGATTCCTGCTCCGATGACGACCACTCGGGGGGCGACGGCCATCGAGTACCTCCTGCTCCACGCCTGCCCACCCGATCTGTCCACAGAGGATTGATTCGGGTCCGGGTGCGCAGGCGAGCACGGATACCCGCGCGGGGGACGCGGGGTGAGTTGCGTATGGGGGGAGTTGTTCCGCCTTCAGCAACAAGGTGCGTCATCCGAGACGCCGTGTCAATACCCCAAACGCGCTGTTCCGCCTGGTTGGAAGCACTATGACGCAGGCGTTACTTGCGCATTACGCAAGTAGTGGCAACTGGCTACTCTTGGTAGAACCCCAGCTGTGACGAAAGTTCTGTCGCCGCGTCGGTCAACGGCCGGACGATCTGTCGAACGCGCTGCTTGGAGAGGCGATACGAAGGGCCCGACGCGCTCATCGCGGCGACCACCTCACCGCTCGGACCGTGGATCGGCACCGCGACGGCGTGCATGCCGAGCTCCAGTTCCTCGAAGCACACGGCGTAGCCCTCTTCGGCCACCCGGTCCAGCTCGATGGCCAGATCGGCCGCCTCGACGGTGGTGCGCGGGGTGTACTGGTCGAGTTTGCGGCGGAGCAATCTGCGCCGCTCGGCTTCGTTCATGAAGGCCAGCAGCACTTTCCCGCTGGAGGTCGCGTGCAGCGGGGTCCGCTGACCGGTCCAGTTCTGGGTGCTGATCGCCGCCGACCCGCGGGCCTGGCTGACGTTGATGGCGACGCCGTTGTCGGCGACGGCGATGTTGACCGTCTCGCCGAGCGTCTCGGCCAGCGTCTGGCAGGTCTGGCGCCCCAGCTTGGCGATGTCCATCCGTCCGGTGGCCGCCCCGGCCAGTCGCACGATGCCGAAGCCGATCGCGTATTTGCCGCGTTCGCCGAGTTGCTCGACAAGGCCCCGCGCTTCGAGGACACTCACCAGACGGGACGCCGTCGACTTGTGCACGCCCAGCTCCACCGAGATTTCGGTGATCCCGGCTTCGCCTTCGCGGGCGAGGATTTCGAGCACGCTGATGGCTCGGTCGACCGACTGCACCTGACTGGGGGTTCCGTTGCCCGAGCCTGCTTTGTCCGAGTCCTGGTTCCGCATGGCGCAACACTATCCGTTTTGCGCGATCACGCTCGGCTGACCGGGCGAACCCCTTGACGTAGCTCGGGTCCGACCTGGATTGTTGCGCCTAGCACGTCGTGTCTCGTAATGCGCAACATTCACGAAACATGCGGGTACCCGGTAAGTAACTTCGCACGTCTCTCGGAGGCCCTGATGATTCGAGCCTGCCATGCCGCTGACCTGCCGGAAGGCGAAGGTGTCCGCCTCCTCGCCCACGTGCCGATCACGGTTTTCCACGCCGAGGGCGAATTCTTCGCCGTCGACGACACGTGCAGCCATCAGGACGCCTCGCTCGCCGATGGCTGGGTCGAGGGATGCTTCGTCGAGTGCCCGTTGCACGCGGCGCTGTTCGACCTCCGGACGGGCATGCCGTCCTGCCTGCCGGCGAAGAATCCGATTCGGACATACCCCGTCGTCATCGAGGATGGCGTGGTCTACGTCGATGTGAATGTGGTTGCCCAGCCGCAACTCCTCGACGCGACGGGTTGACGCCGGCCATGAGAACCATCGCCGTCGTCGGCGCTTCGCTCGCCGGACTCCGGTCGGCACAGGAACTTCGTTCGCAGGGTTTCGACGGGCGGCTCGTGCTGGTCGGCGAAGAGCCGCATCAGCCGTACGACCGGCCGCCGTTGTCGAAGGATTTCCTGCTGGGCAAGGTCGGCGTGGACGAACTCGCGCTGCTGGACTCGGACGACCTCGACGCCGAATGGCATCTCGGAACCCGTGCCGAACGGCTCTCCAAGACCAGCGTGACACTCTCCGATGGTGTCGAAATCGCGGCCGACGGCGTGGTCATCGCCACCGGCGGAGCGGCGAAAACCCTTCCCGGTACGGAGAAACTCGCCGGAGTGCACACGCTGCGCACCCTGGACGACGCCGTCGCGCTGCGCGGTGCTCTCGCCTTGGGTCCGTCCAAAGTGGTCGTCATCGGCGCCGGGTTCATCGGCGCGGAAGTGGCTTCCACCTGCTGGTCGCTCGGGCATGAAGTGACTGTGGTGGAAGCGATGCCGGTACCGCTGGCCGGGATTCTCGGTGAGCTCATGGGTGCCGCGTGCGCGAGCCTGCACGGCCGGCACGGGGTGCGGACGCTGACCGGAATCGGGGTCGAGGGCCTGCTCGGGACGTCGAAAGTCACCGGTGTGCGGCTCGTGGACGGCACGGAGATCCCGGCGGACCTGGTGGTCGTGGGCATCGGCGTGCGGCCGAACACGGCGTGGCTGACCGGTTCCGGGATCGCCGTCGACGACGGGGTGCTGGCGGATTCCGGTGGTGTCACCGGGAATCCGCGGGTGGTCGCGGTCGGCGATGTGGTGCGGTATCAGTGTGTCCGGCGCGGGCGGCGAGTCCGTGCGGAACATTGGACGGCGGCCACCGAGCAACCGGCGGTCGCCGTGCGGAACCTGCTCGCGGGTTCGACGGTCGCGAACTACGAGCGGCCCGGGTACTTCTGGTCCGATCAGTACGGCTGCCGTATCCAGTTCGCCGGGGCGAGCGAGGGCGAAGTCCGGGTGGTGGAAGGAGATCCGGCCGAGCGGAAGTTCGTCGCCACCTATTCGGCCGGGGACAAGGTCGTCGGCGTCCTCGCCATCGACAGCCCGAAACTCTTCACCCGCCTGCGCCGCGGGCTCTGACCGACCCACCCACCCGAGCGAGCTGTCCGTGGTGGGCCGACGGCGCCATCGCGCCGAGCGTCATGCCAACCAGCAGTGTGCGCTAAACGAACAAGCGTTCGCAAGGCGAACACAAATGAGCGTCAGACACCCTGCCCGTTCTCGAAACTTTTCGGGCCTGTCGACAAGCTGTCGGTAAACTTCCCCTTGTCCCCGCCGCCCGAATGGACTACGGGGTACCCCGAAAAAGGCGATCTGTTGATCTTTCTGGTGGTCAGATCGCCGGGTCGTGCGCATGGCCGGGCTGAACAGTGCGAATATGTCTGCA
>NZ_DASYMU010000159.1:0-46416 GCF_036008905.1 Amycolatopsis sp.
CGGTCTGGTCGATGGCCTTGACCTCGTCGCCGAACTTGAGGCCCTTGATCGCGTCCGGCGTGACCACGCTGGGCAGGTCCTTGAGCGTGACGCCGATGATCCCGAGCGGCACGCCGTCGACGAACTTCACGGTGAACGGCAGCAGCGCGGGGAACCCGTTGGTGAAGCTCACGTTCGAGCCGAGGAACGGAAACTGCGCGCCCTTGAACGAGCTGCGGAACTGGCAGCCGTCGGTCGGGTGGCAGCCGCCGAACTGCATGCGCTGCAGTTCCTTGTAGCCCTCGTCGAACTCGTGGTTGCCGACGACGGAGGCCTTCACGCCGAGGCTGTTGAGGAATTCGATGGTCGGCTCGTCGTGGAACAGCGCCGAGACCACCGGTGAGGCGCCGACGTTGTCACCGGCGGACAGCACGATCGAGTTCTTGACCTCGGCGCGCAACTGCTTGACGTGCGTCGCCATGAACGCCGCACCACCGGCGTCCACGGTGGTCCCGCCCGGCAGCGTCACCCGGCCGGAAGACCCGGACGGCGGCTCGAGGTTGCCGTGGAAGTCGTTGAACGTGATCAGCCGGACGTCCGTGGTCGGGTCCGGGCGGTTGGCCCCCACGGCGGATGCGGGGGTGGCCGTCATCGCCACCGTGGCCAGCGCGGCAGCGGCGATCGCCACTGCTCGTCGCGTCAGCCTGGTCGAAATAAACATTGTTCCTCCGATCGGGCGCCCCAGGACCCCTAACGGGCGCACGGCGGAGGAGTTTGCCTGCTAAGCGCGACGATCACCAGGGTAAAAAGGTGAGCGATAGGTAAATGTCATCCATGGCTGCCGTCAAGAAGCACCTTGGCGACGAGCTCGGGATCGTCGCTCATCGGCACATGTCCGCACCCTCTGAGCAGGAGAAGTTCCGCTTCCGGAGCCACGCGCCGCAAGTAGTCGGCCTTCGGCCGCGCCAGAATCCGATCGCGCGCCGCCCAGGCGATCGTGACCGGGACGCCAGTCACCGGGCCCTCGAAGTGGAACCCGCCCTTGGCCTCGGCGAGCGTGGGCAGGAAGCCCGGAGCCGTGGCGAACGCTTGGGCGTCCTCCATGATCCTTTCCGGCGAGAGCAGCCAGGGCTTGTCGAAGATCATCCCGGCGATGAGCGTCCGGCCCACCTTGCCGGCGGCCAGGCGTGCCGTGAGGCGTTCGGGGAGATACTTGGCGGCCTGGCGGTGCGCACGCAGCACACCCAGCGCGTACCGCTGCTGCTGCGGCGTCCAGAGCCCGGCCGGCGAAAGCGCGGTCACGCTGCGCACGAGACCGGCTTCGCCCAACGCCAGCGAAAGCAGTCCGCCGAGCGAGTTGCCCGCGACATGCGGACGGTCGAGCCCCACCTCGGCGAAGAACTTCGCGAACGCGGCCAGCGCGGTGTCGATGCCGTAGATGCCGTCATGCGGCGGCGACTCGCCGAAACCCGGCAGGTCGACCGCGATGACATCCCGATGCGGCGCGAGCAGCGGCACAACCGGATCCCACGCCTGCCGCCGATGACCGACCCCGTGGATCAGCACCAACGGCTCGCCACGCCCTGTCCTGGTGAAGACGACTTCGTCCATCTCAAGAGCGTAAGCCGGAAAGCTACTGATTGGTAGTACTGCCGGTAACGGGTAATCGCATCCGTTCCCGGCGATGAATCCCTTCGCGAGTGAAGCTCTCCCACTCGCCGCTGGCCACGAAACCGAACCGCTCGTAGGCCTTTCTGGCCACCAGATTTCGGTCAGTGACGTGCAGCGCGACGGCCGAGGCGCCACGCCTCGCCGCCTCCGCGACAACCGCGTCCACAAGTCGCTTCCCGACACCCTGTCCACGCACCTCGGGAGCCACCCACATGGCGATCAACAACCACTCAACCGGGTCATGCCTGCCACCCACGAGACCGACCGGCCGCTCGCCGTCGAACGCGATGAACCATGCCGCGGACTGCTGCCAGGATCGCCACTGCTCGTCGGTGTAGAGCTGCTCGCGCGCCAGCGTCGAACCGAACGCTTCGGGTGACTCAGCCAACGCCCGCAGTCTCACGTCCCGAAGCCGCGCCCAGTCGTCGATCACGCGTCCCACCTGGACCACCTTGTCCTCCTCCCCGCGGCGCCCGACCGATCGGCGCCGCATCCCTCGGCCAAGTGGCCGATCCCGCCGCCACAGCCATGGCTTTTCGACCGACGTGGCGGCATACCCAAGATCCATAACGTCGGGGACATGACGCACGCACAGGTCACGGCCCTCGCCTACGGACTGCTCGCCTTCTTCGCGGTATGGGCGACGATCCTCATCCCACAGCTGATCGTGCACCACGCACGCTTTGGCCGGATCGACCGCCGCCGGGTGATCACCACCGCCGTCGTGACCCTGTACTCGTGCCTCGCGCTGGCCGTGGTGTTCCTGCCGCTGCCGGGCCCGCACACCAAGCACCTGAGCCAGACCGTGCAGCTGCACCCGTTCCAGTGGATCGACGACATCCACACCGAGCTGCTGAAGCACGGGCTGAGTTCGGCCCACGCGCTGACTTCGCTGACGTTCCAGCAGGTCGCGATGAACGTGCTGCTGTTCCTGCCGCTCGGCCTGTTCGCCCGGGTGCTGTGGAAGCGGGGCCTGATCGGAACGACCCTGATCGGTTTCACCGTGTCGCTGATGATCGAAACGACCCAGGTGACCGCGAACTTCGGCACCGCGCCGTTCGTCTACCGGATCTTCGACGTCGACGATCTGCTCAACAACACCGCCGGCGCGATGCTCGGCTGGCTGGTGGGCGCGCTGTACCTGGCTCTGCGGAAGGTGCCTTCAGTTGTCGATGCGCAGCCGGTGCGGAGCGAGCGGATCGACTTCGCCAAGACGCGCTAACCGGGCTTGCCGCAGCTGGGCTTCCCGTTTCGCGGCCCGCTTGTCCTCGAACGCGACCACCACGATGGCGAGGATGAAGATCAACACCACGAGGCTGAGGATCAGCGCCAACTGCATACGACCCCCTCGAGACGACCTTGTGCGCGAGATCACACAGCGTACGCACTCCCTACCAACTCCGCCACCCCCCACAAGCCCAGCGACACCCGTCACCACCGATCGAAGCTAAAGCGAGCACCACAAGCCGGGTCGGAAGCTAAGAGATCGCCATCTGTCGACAGATGGCGGGCCGCACTGGGAGTCGGGCGCAGACCCGCCGAAACACACTGAAGACTGAGCGGGTGAATCGGCCTACGAAGGAGCAGCTGGCGGCGGCACGGGACGTAGTCCTCGAGGACGTGATCGCGCCGGAGCTGAAAGTCCTGTTCTGCGGGATCAACCCAGGCCTCTACTCCGCGGCCACGGGCTACCACTTCGCCCGACCGGGGAATCGGTTCTGGCCCGCCCTGCACGGCGGTGGGTTCACGCCGCGGTTGTTCAAGCCGAGCGAGCAGGGGTTGCTGCCAGAATTGGGGCTGGGGATCACCAATGTGGTGGCACGGACGACCGCGCGAGCCGACGAGCTGACCAACGAGGAACTACGCAAGGGCGGTGTCCACCTCGCTTCGAAGGTGGCAGAGTTCCGGCCGGAGTGGCTGGCGGTGGTCGGGATTACGGCCTATCGGGTGGCGTTTGGGGCACCGAAAGCCAAGATCGGGCCCCAAGACGACCCGATCGGGGGAACGCGGGTGTGGGTACTGCCCAATCCGAGTGGCCTGAATGCGCACTGGACCCCGGCAACCTTGGCCGAAGAGTTCTCTCGGTTACGCGCTGTGACATCCCACTCTGGGTAGTACTTCAAGGCGTCTGAGCAGCGACGTCGCTCACATCTCGCCCAATTGATCGCCGTTCACCGGTTACGGAGAGTTTTACTGTTACCCCAGAGTACGGCTGTGAGGGGGAACTCGCGTCACAAACCGCTGACATCCGACTCACAGATATCACGAGGTGTCATTCTTGGCTGGTCCCAGCAGGGGGGATCGGGTGGCGGTACCAGCTCGCCGGGGGGTGAGCGGCATGGTGACGCACCAAGGGTGGCGGCGTGAAGACCGGAGAACACATGGCGACAAGCATCGAGCCCACCCGAGTTCAAACGACCCCGCTCGGGGCAGGGGGCCGCAGTCTCGGCGTCGGCGCCATCGACCCGATCCCGATCTTCCGCGACGGCTTGGCGTCGCTCGTCCACCGGACGCACGGTCTGCACTGGGTCGGCCACGCGGCCAGCCATCACGCCGCGCTCCAGCTCTGTGAGCAGCTCAAACCCGACGTCGTCGTGCTGGATTCCGCACTCGACCCGAACTGCCACCTGACGCGGCTGATCAGTACCGGCGATCCGTCGATGGTGATCGTGACGCTCATCCGCGACACCAACCGCAGCCCGCAGTACCTGTCCGCGGCGATCGCGGCCGGGGTACACGCGGCGGTGCCGCGCGCGATCGACCCACGCAGGCTCGGCGAGGCGATCCGGCGGGCGCACACCGACCGGCGCTACCTGGACCCGGCGCTGGCCGCGCTCACCGCGAGGCCGAAGCGGCAGCCTGCCCAGATTCCCGGTCAGCCCGTCGCGCCGCGCGCCCCGATGCCGCTGTCACGCCGCGAATACCAGGTGCTGCAGCTGGTGGCGGAAGGACTTGAGAACTCAGGGATCGCGAAGATCCTCTTCCTGTCCGTCGAAACCGTCCGCACGCATGTCAAGAGCATCCTTCGCAAGCTCTCCGCACGCGACCGGACACATGCGGTCACCATCGCCTTCCGGGGCGGAATTTTGATCGCGTCGCCCGATGGCGCGCATCAGTGCACTCCGGAGCCTCGCGCGGTCACCCAGCTGCCCCACTGATGGCTGATCCATTCGTCACAGGGGTGGGGTTCTGCTTGCCTGGAGTTACCCGTAGGTAATATCCTTATGTTACCGGCAAGTAGGGAAGCAGTGCCCAGGCCGGACACCCGAGACCTAGACGGAGCGACGACATGGGCCACTACAAGAGCAACGTACGAGACCTGGAGTTCAACCTCTTCGAGGTTCTCGGCATCCAAGACCGCCTCGGAAAGGGCGTGCTGGAAGAGTCCGATGAGGAGACCGCTCGCGGTGTGCTGTCCGAGCTGAACAAGCTCGCCGTCGGCCCGCTGGCCGAGTCCTTCGCCGACGCCGACCGCAACCCCCCGGTCTACGACCCCAAGACGTTCTCGGCGACGCTGCCCGAGTCGTTCAAGAAGAGCTACAAGCAGCTGCTCGACGGCGAATGGTGGCGGCTCAGCCTCACCAACGACCTCGGCGGCCTCGGCCTGCCCCCGACCGTGCAGTGGGCCTCCGCGGAGCTGATGCTGGGCGCGAACCCGGCACTGTTCATGTACATGGCAGGCGCGAACTTCGCGATGATCATGCACAAGAACGGCAACGAAGAGCAGCAGCGCTGGGCGCAGTTCATGATCGACCGCGCCTGGGGCGCGACGATGGTCCTCACCGAGCCGGACGCCGGTTCCGACGTGGGTGCCGGTCGCACCAAGGCGTTCCAGCAGGAAGACGGCACCTGGCACATCGACGGGGTGAAGCGGTTCATCACCTCGGCCGACCAGGACCTGACCGAAAACATCATGCACCTGGTGCTCGCGCGCCCCGAGGGTCCCGGCATCGAGACCCGCCCCGGCACCAAGGGCCTCTCGCTCTTCCTCGTGCCGAAGTTCCACTTCGACACCCAGACCGGTGAGCTCGGCGAGCGCAACGGCGCCTTCGTGACCAACGTCGAGCACAAGATGGGCATCAAGGCGTCCACCACCTGCGAGCTGACCTTCGGGCAGCACGGCACGCCCGCCAAGGGCTGGCTGCTCGGCGACGTCCACGACGGTATCGCGCAGATGTTCCAGGTCATCGAGTACGCCCGCATGATGGTCGGCACCAAGGCCATCGCGACGCTGTCGACCGGCTACCTGAACGCGCTGGAGTACGCCAAGGAGCGCGTGCAGGGTTCCGACCTGCCGAACATGCTCAACAAGGCGGCGCCGCGCGTCACCATCACGCACCACCCGGACGTCCGCCGCTCGCTGATGCTGCAGAAGGCGTACTCCGAGGGCCTGCGCGCGACGTACCTCTACACCGCGTCGTTCCAGGACCAGCTGTGGACCGGCGAAGGCGATGAGGCTTCGCTGAAGCTCGCCGAGCGGGTCAACGACCTGCTGCTGCCGATCGTCAAGGGCGTCGGCTCCGAGCGGGCCACCGAGCAGCTCGTGCAGTCGCTGCAGACCCTCGGCGGTTCCGGCTTCCTGCAGGACTACCCGATCGAGCAGTACATCCGTGACGCGAAGATCGACTCGCTGTACGAGGGCACCACGGCCATCCAGTCGCTGGACTTCTTCTTCCGGAAGATCGTCCGCGACAAGGGCCAGGCGCTCGCCTACATCGCCGGCGAGATCACCAAGTTCATCGAGTCCGAGGCGGGCAACGGCCGGCTCAAGAACGAGCGCGCGCTGCTCAAGCAGGCGCTCGAGGACACGCAGGGCATGCTCGGCTCGCTGATCGGCTACCTGACCGCGTCGCAGGAAGACGCGGAGAGCGTGAACAAGATCGGCCAGCACAGCGTCCGGCTGCTGATGTCGGTCGGCGACCTGCTCATCGGCTGGCGCCTGCTCAAGCACGCCGAGATCGCCATCGCCGCGCTCGACGCCGGTGCGTCCGCCAAGGATGTCCCGTTCTACGAGGGCAAGGTCGCCGTGGCGTCGTTCTTCAGCAAGTCCGTGCTGCCGGAGCTCACCGCCCGTCGCACGATCGTGGAGAACGCCGACAACGACCTGATGGACATCGCCGAAGCGGCCTTCTAGCCGCCATTTGCCGTAACCGGAAGAGGCCGTCCAGGACGTTCAAGTCCCGGGCGGCCTCTTTTGTGTACACCCGCTGTGTACATCCGCGAGAAATTGCGGCGTGGAACGGTTTGGAAGGGATGAGCCCAGGGCATCTTGAGGGCGAGACCGGGAGGCCTGCCAAGGCATCCGGGTGAACCGGGACTAGGGAGTATCCATGACCGTCAGCGGCATTATCAGCGCTATCGTTGTCGGCTTGATCCTCGGTGTGCTGGGACGGCTCGTCGCCCCCGGCAAGCAGGGAATCCCGATCTGGCTGACCATCATCGTCGGAATCATCGCGGCCTTCATCGGCACCGCGATCGCCCGAGGCCTCGGCTACGCCGACACCAACGGCTTCGACTGGCTCGAGCTGATCACGCAGGTCGTCGTCGCGGCGCTGGGCGTGGTGCTGGTTTCCAGCATGTACGGCAGGCGTGGCGTCACCAGATAAGCCAGCCAAACAAGACTCCTGGCCGGTCCGCCGAAAGGTGGGCCGGCCGGTGTTCTGTTCGCTAGGTTTCCGGTATGACCACGAACCGGCTGGAGCTCGAAGGCCAAGGACTGACCGAGGTCCCGTCGCTCGCCGGGGCCGGCGAAGTCGAGTACTTGAGCTTCTACACCAACGAGTTGACCTCCGTGCCGGAGACGCTGTGGGAGCTGACCGGCCTCCGCGTGCTGATCCTCGCCGACAACAAGATCGCCGAACTCTCGCCGTCCATCGGGAAGCTCACCCAGGTGCACACCCTCGACCTCGGGCACAACCGGCTGACCGAGCTGCCCGACGAACTGGGCTGCCTTCCCGAACTGAGCGAATACCTGTACCTGAGCGACAATCTGCTCACCAGGTTCCCGGATTCCCTGTGCCGCCTTGGCAAACTCCGCTACCTCGGTATCACCGACAACCAGTTGACCGAGCTGCCGTCGGCCATCTCCGGACTGACATCGTTGCGCGAACTTCGGCTGTACCACAACAAGTTGACCTCGCTCCCCGAGTCGATCGGCGAGCTGTCGACGCTGCGGGAACTGCACCTGCGCGGTAACCGGCTCACCACTTTGCCCGCGTCGATCGGCGACCTGAGCGAACTGCGCCAGCTCGATCTGCGAGGCAACCGGCTGACTTCGTTGCCGGAGTCACTGGCCAAGCTGTCCAAATTGGACAAGCTGGATCTGCGCTGGAACAAGCACCTGCCGGACTCGGCTGTGCTGCATGAGCTGGAAGAGCGCGACTGCATGGTGCTTCGCTAGCACTAAATACAGATGATCGTCGATTTCGGCCCGTAGATGACATTCCTGGTCTCGCGGCGAACCTCGGCGCCCGTGCCGACGTCGGAAAGCACCCGTGTGTCGGAAGTGGTGAAACCGGGCTGTCCCGCCGAAGTCACACAACCGGCGCCGGACCGGAATTCGAGCGGCGACACCGTTTCGTTCGTCCTCGGGCCCGGAATGCTCGCGACGGTGAACCGTTTGGTGCCCCAGATCCTGACGGTCACGGAACTTCCGGAGGCAGCAGCCTCGATGGCGATCCCGGTGGGCGCGTCGTTGGTGAACTTCGAATCGACGCTGGTGCCGCTGGTTTCCATCGCTTTCACGTCACGGCCGGGCGGATAGCGGTCCAGGAAAAAGTCGTGCTCGGCGTGGTCGACGTCCTTCAGCCCGGCGAGGTACACGGCGTTGTACAGCGTGGAAGCGAACTGTGAGACCCCGCCGCCGATCAGCTCCGGACCGGTGCCGTCCTCCTGGACCGGCGCCGGCACGAAGCCCTGTGCCGCGGTGCGCGGGCCGGATCGGGTGTCGAGGCTGAACGTCTCGCCCGGTTTCACGATCGCCCCGCTCACCTTGGCGGCCAGCGCCTGCACATTCGTCGCCGCGGCGCCGGAGAAACCATCGCTGGTGAACTCGCCGATGACCTCCTTGATGCCGAGCGCGCCCGCCGCCTCCGTGGTGACGTTGGGGCGGGTGACGTCGTAGACAACCGGGAGATCGCGGCCGTCGGCCTTCTTGAGCACCTCTGTCAGCGGGAGGAAGGTGTTGGCCCAGTTGATTTTCCGGGCGTCTTCGGACGGCTGGACCGTCGGCACGTTGTTCGCGAAGACGATCTGGGCGTCTTCGCTGTCCTTCTCCGTCGTGACGAGGTCGTCCTGCACGGCCAGCTGCAGCTTGTGCTGGTCGATCCGCACCTCCAGCGCGCCACCGTCGCGCGCGACGAATTGGAACGAGCGCGCGATGTCGTCCGGGTTCAATATCGAATCTGTACCGTCACCGTGCACGATGATCGGCTTGGCCACCGCGGCTTTGACGATCTGGTCGAGCGCGCCCTGGACGCCGGCCAGAGTCGCCTTCACCGGCGTGACGTCGACCCGGACGGTGACACCGCCCGGGTCCAGCCATCCGTCGGTGAGCACCTTGACGGCCGCGGCCTGGTCGCCGAGCACCTGGCCCTGCTTCGGTTCGATCGCGTACGGCGTGACCCCGCCGTCGACACCGGCCTGCGCCAGGAAACCGATGCCGCCTTCGACGGCCTTGTGGTTGATCCTGTTCGCGGCGAGTTCGCTGACGGCGCGGGCCAAGACCTCGCTGTCCGTCTTCTTCACCAGGCCGACTTCACGGGTGGTGAAGAACGACATGATCCGGGTGATCGGGCTGAGCGGCTGACTTCCGGCTTCCGCGACCGTCTCCGACCAGTCGAGCCCGAGACCGGACTGCGCCGGATCGAGCCGGGTTTCGACGTCGCCGGCCCGGATCGTGACAGGCCTGACGAGTTTCGGTTCGAGCTCCGAATGCAGCTTCGCTTCGGCGTCGGCGTGGGTCATGCCGCCGACCTCGATGCCCGCGACGGTCACCCCGCGCGGGACGTCACCGACGCTGAACAGAAGGTCGGCCACATAGAGCACCACGAACAACGCGATCGCGCCGCCCGCGACCATCAGGGCCCGGCCGATCCCGCGGCGGACAGGGTGTTCGGGCAGGGGTGGGTACACCACGATCGGGTCGGCCCCGAGCAGCTCGCCGACCAGTTCTTCGTCGCTGACGGCCTCGTCCCCCACGCCTGCCCTCCGCCCCGGTGATCGCTACAAGTACAAGCCTGTCCCGTCGTCGTTCCGTTCCGTGGCCACAGCATGGACGTCGCGCTCGCGCACCACCAGATGCCCGTCGCCCTGGATCTCGACCTCGAACTGGTCCTCCGGGTTGAACAGCAGCTGGATTTCGAGTTTGCGGTCCGGCACCTCGACTATGTTACTGACTCGGAGCGCCTGCCATAACAAGTTGCAGCGCGCCTTCTCCGTCGCCCGAAACCCGGACCGGGACGCCCCAGTCCTGGCGCGTGACGCGGCAAACCGGATGCTCGGCGCCGTTGTCGCAACTGGCCGCCTGCGCGACGACCTGCAGCACGCCCTCGGTAAACCCGTCGGCCAGGCGGATCCGCCGGGTGAGATGCGTGCCGACACCACTGCCCTCGGCCAGCAGTTCAGGTGGTGACGCGCGGATCTCCAGCCGCGTCGACGGGCCGTAGCGGTCGTCGAGTTTTTCGCCCGGCGGCGGGGTGAAGACGACGGAGAAGTCCAGCTCGCCGGGAGCGAGCACGGTCGGCGGGCGCCGGACGGCGTGGGCGTCGCCGGAGACGTTCGTCGGGGCGCCCATCTCGACGGGCACGAGCCGGTGTCCGGCGGATTCGACGGCGAGAAGCACACCTTCGTGGAGGAGAAGCCCGGACGGCTCGGCCAGCCCGGTGGCGATGGTCGACACCACCCTGGTCAGCGGGTCGTACCGCCGGATCGCGCCGTTGTAGGTGTCCGCGATCGCGATCGTGTCGTCGTCCAGCACGGCGACGCCGAGCGGATGCTGCAGGAGCGCGTCTTCCGCGGGGCCGTCGGAATGCCCGAACGAGAACAGGTCGACACCGACAGCGGTGTGGACCGCGAAGCTTTCGCCGTCGGGCTCGATCCAGCGCAGAGCCGAGGTTTCGGCGTCGGCCAGCCACAGTTTTTCCGGTGTCGCGGCAAAGCCGGACGTCTGTGCGAAGAAAGCTTCGTCGACGGGCCCGTCGCGCAGTCCTTCCACGGTCGTACCGGCGAAGCGGCGGATCTGGCCGGTGAGCGGGTCGAACAGGCTGAGCGTGTGGTTGCCCGCCATCGCGACGACGACCCCGCCGGCCGGGGCCCACCACACGACGTCCCACGGACTCGTGAGGTCGACGTCCAGCGCGTTGCCGGAATCCGGGCCGTTGCGCCATTGTCTCGACGTACCGGCCACAGTGGACACTTTGCCGATATTGAGGTCGATGCCGCGCAGCAGATGTCCCGCGGTGTCCGCGACCACCGCGTGATAGCCGACCTTTTCGGCGACTTCGTTGGGCAGCAAGAGGATTCCGGCCGGCTCGGTGAAACTGGCGCGGTCGAAAGCGCCGTCGGCGGAGCCGCGGTCGCCACTGCCGAACCGCCGGACCACCGTCTCGCCGTCGGACGCGAATTCCACAATGGAGTGATGACCGGTGTCGGCGACGAGAATGCGGCCCTCGGCGGTTCGCACCGCCTTGCTCGGAAACCGGATCTCGTTCCGCTGCTCTTCGGCGGGCACGTACAGATTGCCACCGCGGCGCAGGGTGCCCTTGGCGTCATGGGTCTTGACGAGCTCGGCGATGACCTGGCGAAGGGCTTCGCCGTGCCCTTCCCCCGCGGCGTGGTGCACGACGTAGCCCTCGGGGTCGACGATGACGAGCGTCGGCCACGCCTTGACGGCGTACTGCGACCACGTCTCCATCTCCGGATCGTTGAGGACCGGGTGATGGACTTCGTAGCGCCGGACCGCCGACTCGATCGCCGCGGCCTCACCCTCGTGGAGGAACTTCGGCGAATGCACGCCGACGGTGACCAGGACGTCGGCGAACTCCGCCTCCAACGGCCGGAGCTCGTCGAGCACGTGGAGGCAGTTCACACAGCCGCTGGTCCAGAAGTCGAGCAGCACGATGCGTCCGCGCAGCTCAGCGAGCTTCAACGGGCGGCCGCCCGTGTTCAGCCAGACGTCACCGGACAGCTCGGGGGCGCGCACGCGCGCTAGGGGTCGTACGGAAGTCACACCAGAAGTGAACTACACGGATCGGCGTCCTGTTCCGCTATCCAGCCCGTGGAACCGCGAGCTCACCCGGCCGGAGGAGGCTATCCCTCGACTTTGGCCTTCAGGCGCCGGAGAGTTTCGTCGATGCTCGCCTGGTTGCTCTCGTCGCGCCGCCACACCCCCGTCGCGAACGAGCTCACGGCCTTGAACCAGCGGGAGCGACGCTCCCACGTCCGCTCGGTGACGACGCAGACGTCGCCGTCCTGCTCGATGTCGTACTGCCAGCGCGCGACCGGCTGGCCGAACGAGCGGACGTCGAAGGCGAACCGGGTGCCTTCCTCGGCGTCGGTAACCGTGCTCAGCGTGCTCCAGCGGCGGAAACCGTTCTTGTTGCTGCCGCGGAACCTGACCCCGACGGCAGGGCCGTTCGCGCCGGCTAACCAGCGGTAGCCGGTGTACTCGTCGGAGAGTTCAGCGAGTACGCCTGGGTCGCTGACCAGCGCATACACCTGTGCCGGGGAGGCCTTGACCTCAATCCGTCCGGACGCACTGGGTGCTGGCATGACGACCTCGCCTCATCGCGGGATGTTACTGATGAGGAACATACCGACAGTATGGACCGTGTCAAGCGCTACGCCGCAGCATGCGACTGACGCCCGCGGCGATCGTGGTCGCCAGCACCCAGCCCATCGCGGTGATCCCCGACGCCACCCACTTGTCCGTGCCCTGCATGAACCACTTCGACTTGTTGCCGAAGTCGACGATCGGCACCAAGAGGTCGGCGGTGTAGATCACCGGATTCCACTGCAGGCCGGTGTCATCCCGGTTGACCGCACAGCGCGAGCCGTTGATCGTGTAGAGGCCCGGCGGCGCGGTGGTGCAGACGTCGGTGCCGTACCCGAACCACAGGCTGCCGACCAGCAACAACGCCAGCAACCAACCGAGCGCGCGCACCGGGCGGTAGCCGTAGCCGACCATCGAGCGCTGCAGCCAGCTCCACAACTTCACGCCGGGACCGAAGAACTTGAAGCCCTTGGCGAGCGCCTCGTAACGGAACTGCTGCTTCTTGAACGAGACCGTGGACGCGTGCTCTTCGTTTCCGCTCGCCCTCAGCGTCGCGGCGAGCTGGTCGTACGGCCCGGGCCGGTAGCCGTCGAGAGCGTTGCGCAGCAACTTGATCCGCTCGTCGAGCGTCTTGTCGTCGTCGAGCCTGATGGCGACTTTCAAGGCGTCGTAACGGAAATCCTCGAGCTCGATCCCACCGGTAGACACCCAGAAGTTCTCGTTGTCCCCCAAGGTGCCGCAATGCGCCCGCCGCAACACCACTCGCCCGGAAGGCGGTTCGCTCGGTGTCAACATGAACTCGTCGGCCTTGACGTCACTCGCGTCGACCGCGATTCCGTCCCGTGGCAAGGATCCCAGCTCGGCGCCACGCAGGTCGACACGCCGGGCGATGGTGGCGCCGTCGAGGTTCACCCCGCCCTCGGCGTGGAACGGGCGGTCCTTGTCCTCGGTGAGCACGAGATCCCGGCCGATCCGCGCGGTGCGGACGTCGACCGAGAAACTGGTGGTGGGGCGCACGCCGGGCGCGGTCAGCTTGGTGCCGTACAGATTCAGGCTGCCGCCGACCTCGATCCCCTGCAGCCGCAACGTTCCCTGCACAGTGGCGTCGGTGAGATGGAAGTTGCCCGCGATCTTCGTGCGTCGCGCGGAAAACGCGTCACGCTCCGG
The DNA here is from genome assembly GCF_036008905.1 of Amycolatopsis sp. Lineage (GTDB taxonomy): Bacteria > Actinomycetota > Actinomycetes > Mycobacteriales > Pseudonocardiaceae > Amycolatopsis. Next base: position 13,589 of record NZ_DASYMU010000159.1, read on the forward strand.
ATGCAGGAACAAAGTGTTCCACGCCAGCACGTTTCCGCCGACGGTCACATCCGCGAGCCTGACCTGCCCGGACTGCACACGCAGACTCGTCGCCTCGATGTCACCGCCGATCTCGCTACCGTCGAGATGCAACGCCCGGTCGTAATACGGCGTCCGCGTCCCTCGCGCGACCTTGAGGTCCGCGCCCGCCAACCGCAACGAGCCACCGATCCGCGCGTTGACCATGCGGATCGTGCCCAGCGCCTCGAGCCCGTCACTGAGCTCCAGGTTCCCGTCGACACGGAGTCGATCGGCCACCAACGCGGGCCGCGGGTCGATGTACGGATCGTTGGTCTTCCACTGGTCGACCACGATCGGCCCGTACTGGTTGACCCCGATCCGCGCCTCCCGCAGCACGATGTCGCTACCGACCCGCGAACTCGGCAAGTAGAGGATTCCGTTGCAGGAGAACCTTTTCCGCTGCGCCGCCGGCCCGTAGTTGTCGACCTCGCAAAGCAGGCTCCCGCCGATCTCCGCCCCGTTCGCGTTGAGCGCGAACCCTTCCGGATTGTTCAACGTGGCGCCCGAAAAGTTGACGTTACCGCCGGCGCGCAGGCCGGGAAGCCGCACTTCACCATTGGCGACGAGCCGATACGCGAGCAGCGCGCCGTTAATGTTGAGGCGGTCGCCCTGGATCGCCTTGCCATGCGGATGGGTGATGGTGGTGCGGGTCAGCACCACCGATCCCTCGATCACCGCGTCGGTCAGGTTGATGGCCGCGTTCGGCATCCCGCGCTCACGGTCGTCACCCCGCTGGACCGTTGTCTCCTCGATCTCGCGCCGGTCGCCGTCGACCTGGACCACGCTGCGGATGAGACGAAGATCATTACGGCTGCGCAGGTTACGAGCCTTCAACCCCGGCAACCAGCACTTGCGGAACACCAGCCCCAGCAAGTTCGCCTCACGCACGTCCGGCGGCTCCTCGAACCGACACCGCTCGAACCGGAACAAGTACTCGAGATCCGCCGCGCGCAGATCGAACGTCCCGGTGATGTAGGCGTCCTCGACCTGCACGATCGGCGCGTTCGTCGCCTGCCTGCGCCACCGCAACAACCCGCCCGAATCCGGCTCGCGAAGAGGTCTCAGCAGGTCAGAAGCCTTGACCTCGTACTTTTTGTCAGGAATCCCCGCGAACGGATCCAACGGCGGCAAGACGGTATCCGTCGGCACGTCCTCACCCTCCCCAGGCGCGCGCGGCACACCCCGTCGAAACCCCGGCATCGACGGTCTCCTCCATGTCGGTAACTCGACCCCGCCCAGCGAAGCCGATCATGCACAAGGTGCGCAATCAGCCTAATGGAGTACATGCCGTGTACCCACCGTCGCGAGACGGCAAAACTCCCCTGCGCCCATTCGCGCTGGCCAGCTAGGCCGAGTGATCTCTTTCGAACCCACCCACCGGCCGATGCCGCGCTGCTAGAGTCACTGTTCGGAACAAGACGGGAACAGAGGGTAGGCCGCGCCCGAACGATCGCGGTCCGTGCGGGGAGGCACGCCATGGGACAACCGAACACAGCGCCAGGCGCCACGCCAGCAGCTGCTTATACCGACCTTGGCCGTGGCCAAGCGCAGGCCGACTTCGCGTCAGCGTCGGCGGCAAGCGGTTGGGAGTTCGACCGCGACGCCATGGACAGAGTGATCAAAAGCTTGGACGACAGCATTCACAACGAGTACCAACGCGCGCAAGACGAGGCCGTCTGGCTGGCCCAGATCATCCCCCCTGGTGATGAGGTCGGCAGCCAGGGCTACGTCGCGAGCGCGAACGCGTCCGGTGCTTCCTACCAACAGTTTCTGGTGAGCGCCGTCAACTACACAACCGCCTACCGTGACACTTTGATAGTCATCAGGGACGCGTACCAAAACCAGGACCAAGCCAGTCTCGATGCACTCCGCGGAATTCGAAAGGCCGACTGAATGCGACCCCGCACGATCCTTGCCGCTGTCCTTATCTGTGCTGCGACAGCTGCAAGCTGCAGCAACACGACTGATGGCAACGCTACAGTCACGCCCTCCGCCACACCTGGCGGCACCAGCGACGCGTTACCCAAAAATGGCGCACCGGCTGTCAAAGATCCACTGGTCAACACCACCTCAGTTGAGACGGATCCGTGTTCGGCGCTCACTAACGCGCAACTCGAGACGTTCGGTGGAAAGATCGACCGGAATCGCGTGGACGAACTCTCGCTGGGGAAAAACTGCGTGTGGGTCTACACGGCCCAGTTCGGCACGATCGCCGCCGGGATGACCGTCGGGAACAAAGAGGGCCTGAGTAGCCTCTACTACCAAAGCACCCATGGCGGCTTGACCACCTTCAAACCGGTTTCACCGGTCGAAGGCTTTCCCGCCGTGGTTTACTCCAACGGCGGAGAATCCCCGGGCGTCTGCACTCTGGCCGTCGGCGTACGCAACGATCTCACCTACACGATCATCACCCGTCTCGACACCGCAAACCCCAATCGCTCGGACCCGTGTGGCACGGCGACAAAGGTTGCGCAGCTAGCGATACAGCAACTCAAGGCGGCTTAGTCATGGTGTACAGCGGGTGGGAGATCTATACCAAACTGAACGCTGTTCCAGCGACCACGCAGTCACTGGACGCAGCACAACGAGCCTCGCACACCATCAAAGACATTCACCATGAAATTACGTCGACCATGAGGAGCACGCAGGCTTCGCTCGGAACTTTCTGGAAGGGCAAAGGCGCGGAAGGTGGAGCAGCGGGACTTGCACCACTGATACAGACTTCGGAAATCGCCGCGCAAAACATGGATAACGCGCGAAATTCCATGTATGAGCAAAATGCTTCGTTTCACAAGACACGAGGTGCGGTAGTCCCGGTACCCAACGAGAAGCCGGGTGACGACGGCCCGCTCGACATCGTTTCAATCGGCGCGAGTGATGACGAGATCGCCGCTGCCCAATTCGAGACCGATACCAGGCACAACGTCGAGGTTTACGAGAGCTACTACCAAAGCACGCAGCCCCGAGCGACGCAGTTGCCACCAACGTATCCGGCTGCACACGATCCGAACGTCGACGTTGGCGGAGTGACGCCTGATCCAATCGATCCTGGCAGCGCGGGTCCGCATCCGACCGACGGCAAGCATGGGTCAGGCGGCGGAGGCGACAGCACCAGATCAGCGGGGTTCGGCGGCGGGCCGAGTTCGTACACGCCTCCGCCCGGCGCTGGGAGTTACCAGGTGCCACCGCCGCCGGTGAGCAATCCCGTCGCGGATCCGCGGCCGCCGATGGTGCAGCCGCCGGGATTCCGGCCTGCACCACCCGGTGGAACAGATCCGTCAAGGTGGACTCCGCCGGCGAACCCGCCCGGATCCCGACCCCCCGGTGGCTTCGGTCCCGGTGGCGGCGGTGGTGGCGGTGGTTTCGGCCCTGCCGGTGGCGGAGGTTTCGGGCCTGTTGGCGGAGGTGGCTTCGGTCCTGGTAGCGGCGGAGGCGGTGGTGGCGGTCTCGGCGGCGGCAAGATGTCCGGCGGGACGCCTGGAGCCGGAAGCGGCAGTGGTGGCTTGGGCGGGGGTCGCGGAAGCGGAGTCGGGATGCCCGGCGAAGGCCGCATGCGCGGCGGGTCGGCCATGGGCGGTGGCGCCGGCGGCAAGGCCGGAGGCACGGGCGCCGGCGGGATGGGCGGAATGGGTGGCGGGAAAGGTCAGGGTGCCGAGGACGAGGAGCACCAGCGCAAGATCCTGCTTCCGGAAGAGGATCCCGATTCGATCTTCGGCGGTTTCGAAAACGGTCAGAAGCCGACTCCGCCGGTGATCGGCGCGTAGAGAACAAGTACAACAGCACCGAGGGGGAGGGCCTGAGCCGTGCTGCACAACCCGGTCGAGATCAGCATGCAGACGTACGAAACGCTGCTGGAGCAACAGAATCTCGGCGACATCCATCCGACGCTGGTTCGTGGCGCGAAGTGGTATCTGCCCGAGGAGCGTAAGCAACTGGCCGCCGACGCGCAGTCCGAGTTGGAGAGACTCGGGTTGCAGCGCGGTGGCCGTATCAACGCCGAACTCCTCGACACCCTGCAGTTGTTGCAGCGGCCCGCGGTCGAGTACTACACGTGGGTGAAGAGCAAGGGGCAGCAGCGCACCATCCGGACGGCCCGCAGTGAGCGCGAGGCCGTCATCGTGGTGGCTGTGAACGACAAGCTCTACCTCGCCCCGACCCGGCCGGAGACGATCGCGTTCGACCTCGCGATTCGGTTGCCGGAGACCAAGCCGGCGCACACGCATTCCCTGAACTGCGCCGAGTCGGATCTGCAGTTGCTGATGGACGGCGGGACGCTGACGGGTGCCAGTCCCAGCATTCGCGACGCCAAAAAAGTCCTTGGCTGGCTGAAGATGCCATACACGCATTACGGACAGCTTTACGCGGCCATCCGCGACGGTCACAGCAATCGTAAGCGGACTCCGAAGCCACCGGGCTGGATGGATACCGAGCAGGGACGGGTCGTGTTCGGGGTCGACGCCAGCAGTTGGATCAGCTTGGCCGGCGCCGGACCACAGGACATCGCGGGTCGGCTCACGCAGCTCGAAGGCCAACTGCGCGGACGATGAACGCAAGGTGCCCCTCTCGGAAAATCGAGAGGGGCACCTTCACTCAAAGCGACTAGCCCTGGTGGTTCGGGTTCAAAACCCGCGCCAGGAAGGACTTCGTGCGTTCGTGCTGGGGGTCGCCGATCACCTGCGAAGGCGCGCCCTGCTCGACGACGACACCGCCGTCCATGAACAGGACGTTGTCCGCGACCTCGCGGGCGAACTGCATTTCGTGGGTGACGACCAGCATCGTCATCCCCTCCTGAGCGAGCTGACGCATGACGGCGAGCACGTCGCCGACCAGTTCCGGGTCGAGCGCCGAAGTGGGCTCGTCGAAGAGCATCACCTCGGGGTTCATCGACAGGGCCCGCGCGATGGCGACACGTTGTTGCTGGCCGCCCGAAAGCTGGCCTGGCATCGAGCTTTCCTTCTCGGAGAGACCGACCTTCGCCAGGTTCTCCCTGGCGATTTTGTCGGCTTCTTCCTTGCCGCGCTTGAGGACCTTGCGTTGCGCGACGGTCAGGTTTTCGAGCACGGTGAGGTGCGCGAACAGGTTGAACGACTGGAAGACCATGCCGATGCTGCTGCGGGCGGCGTCGATGTCGACGTCTTCGTGGGTGATTTCGTTGCCGTTGACGACGATTTTGCCCTGTTGCGGCTCTTCGAGGAGGTTCACGCAGCGCAGCAGAGTCGACTTGCCGGATCCGGACGGGCCGATGATGCAGATCACCTGGCCGCGTTTGACCTCGACGTCGATGCCCTTGAGGACCTGCAATGAGCCGAAAGCCTTGTGCAGGCCTGTGACTTCGACGATCACGTCGGTGGTCATACCGCACCTCCTGCCGAGACGCCGGCACCGTACTTCTTTTCCAGACGTTGCTGGACGAGCGAAAGCGGGATGGTGATGATCAGGTAACACAGCCCGGCGACGACGATCGGGGTCAGTCCTTTCGCCTCAAGCAGTGCTTGACGGCTGAACTGTGCCAGTTCCTGCTGCGCGGGCGTGGTGCCGAGAAGGAACGCGAGCGACGAGTCCTTTGTCAGCATGATGAGCTCGTTCGCCAGCGGCGGCAGGATGATCCGGAACGCCTGCGGGATGACGATGGTGATCATCGTCCTGGCCGGCGACATGCCCAGTGAGCGGGCCGCTTCGACCTGGCCGCGGGGGACCGCCTGGATGCCGGCGCGGATCGTTTCGGCCATGTAGGCCGAGGAGACGATACCCAGCGCGAGCATGATGGCGACGTTGCGGGGCAGGTACGTGCCGGGGAACGCGATGGGCACGCCGACGCCGACCGCCAGGAAGATCAGCAGCGCGGGCAGGCCGCGGAAGAATTCGATGTAACCGCGGGCGAACCAGCGGTAGGGGCCCACCGAAGAAAGTCGCATCAGGGCGAGCAGCAAGCCCATCCCAAGCCCGAGGGCGAAACCGAGCGCGGTGAAGATGATGGTGTTCTTCAACGCCACCGTGATCACGTCGGGGAACTGCGCGGCCGCGACGTCGAGGTCGAAGAACGCGTGCCCGATCCGGCTCCAGTCGGCGATGAACGCGAACACCACGATGATCACCAGCAGTATCGCGTACTGGGTCCCGCGAAACGCCGAGCGCCGTTGACGGCGGGTCAGTGCCATTTCACTCCAAGGTCAGCCTGGACTGGGTAGCCCCAGCCAGGGTCTGGAATAGACACTGTGGCCGGCGCGAGCGTGCACCGGCCACAGCATCGAACATCGACGGGTTACTTGGCGGCGCCGGGCTGCCAGACCGGGGCCTTGCCGAACCACTTTTCGTAGATCTTCGCGTACGAGCCATCGGTCGCGGACGCCTTGAGCACGTCGTTGATCGTCGTCAGCAGCTGCGTGCTGCCGGCCTTGACGCCGATGCCGTAGAACTCGTTGGTCTTGAACTCGACGCTGACCTCGGTGTCCGGGTTCGTCTTGATGAAGTCGTAGAGCACCCCGTTGTCGTTCACGCCCGCGTCGACGGTGCCGTTCTTGACCGCCTGCTCCAGCAGCGCCAGGTCGTCGAAGGTGACGATTTCCGCGCCCTTCGCGTTCGCCGTGGCGTAGTCGGCACCGGTGGTGGCGGACTGCACACCGACCTTCTTGCCGGCGACGTTGCTCAGGTCACGGATCGGCGAGCCCTTCTTGACCAGCAGCGCCTGCGTGGCCTCGAAGTACGGCTCGGAGAAGTCGAACTTCGCCTTGCGCTTGTCAGTGATCGTCATGCCGGCCGCGGCGAGGTCGCACTGGCCGCTGTTCATCGCTTCACCGGACTCGATGTTCTCGAACGCGATGTCCACGATGCTCTGCTTGACGGCCAGCTTCGTCGCCACCAGGTCCACCAGATCGACGTCGAAGCCGACGATCTTGTCGCCTTCCTTGACCTGGAACGGCTGGTAGGGAAGATGGGTACAGGTGGTGAGTTCGCCGCTCTTGACCAGCGGGACACCTCCGGCGGACGTACCACTGCCGCTTCCGCAACCAGCCAGGGTCACGGCCAGCGCCACGGCAGGCAGCAGGGCCAGCGCCTTGAGTTTGGGTCCACGCGCCACGTTAGTCACTCCTTGTAGTTCTCACCTGTCGAGAGCTCGCATACTGCCACTCCAAGGAGCTACTGCCCAGCACCGTCACGTTACGGCCGAGTTTCGTAGTGCTTTACGGCGACTCTGGGTATCGCGCCAACACGGCACGGTAAGCAAGTATGGCGAACATGAACAACAACTCCGCGCCGCGGCTGCCGCCCGGAGGACGCCGTGCGCGTACCTCGAAGGTCAGCCGTAATAGCCAACCTGGCGCGCAGTTCGACGGCTATCTGTCGCCCAAGCGCCCGCACTCCGGTGCCTACGACGAGATGTTCGCACCCGACGGAACCGTTCGCGGGCCGTACCGCGCGCTCTACGAATCGATCGCCGCGCTGGACGGATCCGATCTGACGGCGAGGGCTTCCGCGCTCGATCGCGCGATGGTCGACCAGGGGATCACCTTCTCCTTGTCCGGTCAGGAGCGTCCGTTCCCGCTCGACCTGGTGCCCCGCGTGGTCGCCGCCCAGGAATGGTCCAAGTTGGAACGCGGCGTGGCGCAGCGGGTCCGCGCGCTCGAAGCCTTCCTCGCCGACGTTTACGGCGACAAGCAGATCCTGCGTGACGGCGTGTTGCCGCGCCGGCTCATTACGTCTTGTGCGCACTTCCAGCGAGAGGCGTTCGGCATCAACCCGCCGAACGGCGTGCGCATCCACGTCTCCGGCGTCGACCTCGTCCGCGACGAAGAGGGCACTTTCCGCGTACTCGAGGACAATCTCCGTAACCCCTCCGGCGTGTCTTACGTCATGGAGAACCGCCGCACGATGGCGCGCGTGTTCCCGGACCTGTTCGCGCAGCACCGCGTCCGCCCAGTCGGCGACTACGCATCGCACCTGCTCAGGGCGTTGCGCGCGGCCGCGGCACCGAACGTCGCGGACCCGACGGTCGTCGTTCTGACGCCCGGCGTGCACAACTCGGCGTACTTCGAGCACTCGCTGCTGGCCCGGCTGATGGGCGTCGAGCTCGTCGAAGGCCGCGACATGTTCTGCCGTGACAACGTGGTCTACCTGCGCACCACCGAGGGCGAGCGGCCGGTGGACGTCATCTACCGGCGCGTGGACGACGAGTTCCTCGACCCGGTCCACTACCGCCCGGATTCCGTGCTCGGCATCGCCGGCGTGCTCAACGCCGCCCGCGCGGGCAACGTCGTCATCTCGAACGCCGTGGGTAACGGCGTCGGCGACGACAAACTGGTCTACACCTATGTGCCCGAGATGGTGAAGTACTACCTCGGCGAAAAACCCTTGCTGCCCAACGTCGACACGTTCCGATGCTGGTTGAAGGACGAGTGCGACCACGTGCTCGACAACCTGGACAAGTTCGTGATCAAGCCGGTCGAGGGCTCCGGCGGGTACGGGATCGTGTTCGGCCCGGACGCGAACGCCGCCGAGCTGGCGACGATCCGGCGCAAGATCAAGGCCGACCGGCGCGGCTGGATCGCCCAGCCGGTTGTGCAACTGTCCACGGTGCCGTCCAAGGTGGACAACTTCCTCGCGCCGCGGCATGTCGACCTGCGGCCGTTCGCGGTCAACGACGGCAAGGAGATCTTCGTCCTGCCCGGCGGTTTGACTCGCGTCGCGCTGCCGGAGGGCAGTCTGGTGGTCAACTCGTCGCAGGGCGGCGGTTCCAAGGACACCTGGGTGCTCGCCGCGCGTTCGTCGACAGTGGAGCGTGAGCTGGAGCAGCCCGCGCTCGGCCCGGCGTCCGCTGTGGACGGTCTGGCCGCCGAGCAAGGCCCTGGACTCACGTCGTCTCAGCAACAGCAGCAGTGACATTCAACAAAACAGACAACTATAAAGGCAGTCAGGAGGCGATCAAGTGCTTGCACGCAACGCCGAATCGTTGTACTGGATAGGCCGGTACGTCGAACGCGCCGATGACACCGCCCGGATTCTGAACGTCTCCGTGCACCAGCTGCTGGAAGACGCCAGCGTCGACCCCGACTACGCCAGCCGTCAGCTACTCGCCGTCCTCGGCATCGAATCCAAAGGCGACGAGGAACTCGACGTCTGGAAGCTGACCGAGCTGGTCGCCTACGCCAAGGACAACGCGGCGTCGATCGTCGGCTCGATCAACTCGGCCCGCGAAAACACCCGCGGTGCCCGCGAAGTGGTGTCGACCGAGCTGTGGGAATGCCTGAACGCGACGTGGAACGCGGTGCCGGACAGGCAGCGCTACGCCCGCCGCGCCGGGCCTCATGCGTTTCTGTCCTTTGTGGAGGAACGCGCGGCGATGTTCGCCGGGCTCGCCGACTCCACGATGAGCCGCGACGACGGCTGGCTGTTCATGGTGCTGGGCCGCTCGGTGGAACGCGCCGACATGGTCGTGCGCCTGCTGCTTTCGCGGGTGCAGGACAAGGCGTCGTCCCCCGGCTGGATCACCGTGCTCCGCTCGGCGGGCGCGCAGGACACCTACCTGCGGACCAACCGCGGCGCGCTCGACGCCGGCCGGGTCGTGCAGTTCCTGTTGCGCGACAACCTGTTCCCACGTTCGGTGTTCCACGCGCTGCGCCTGGCGGAGGAATGTCTGGACCAGCTCGACACCGGCGCCAACACGCGTGGCACGGAGAAGTCCGAGGCGCTCAGGCTGCTCGGCCGGTCCCGCAGCGAACTCGAATTCCTGCGCCCGTCGGACCTGTTGGAAGACCTGCCGCGACGTCTCGGCGCGCTGCAGACGGCGATCAAAGACATCGGTGAGGCGGTTTCGGTGCAGTACTTCAACACTTCGCCGTGGGTGGCCTGGCGCGGCGCGGAGGTTTCACTGTGACCTGGCAACTCCGCGTGGCACATCGCACCGGCTACCGCTACGAAAACCCGGCCACCCAGTCGTACAACGAAGCGAGGCTCACGCCGCGTTCGGACCGGCGGCAGAACACGGTCGCGACGCGGGTCGAGACCACGCCGTCGACGCGTGCCTATCGGTACACCGATTACTGGGGCACGGTCGTCACCTCGTTCGACCTTCACGCGCCGCACACCGAGTTCACCGTGCTCGCGACTTCGGTGGTGGAGACGGCGGACGTCGCCGAGCCGATCCGGACGGCGACCTGGCGGGACCTGCGCAGTGAAACGGTTCTCGACCAGCGCACGGAGTACCTCGGCGCGACCAACTACACCCCGCGTGACCGCGAACTCTCGACAGTCGCGCGTGAGCTGCGCAAAGGCAAGGAACCGGCCGACGCCGTGCTCGCGATCTGCGACTGGGTCCACGAGCAGCTGAAGTACAAGCCGGGAACGACCGGCGTGCGCAGCACCGCGACCGACGCGTGGAACGCGAAGGAAGGCGTCTGCCAGGACTTCGCGCACGTGACGCTGGTGATGCTGCGGGCGATCGGCGTGCCGTCGCGGTACGTGTCGGGCTACCTGCACACGCGGCCCGAGGCGAAGCTCGGCGAGACCGTGCAGGGCGAGAGCCACGCGTGGGTCGACGTCTGGACCGGCGGCTGGTGGGCGCACGACCCGACGAACGCGATCCCGGTGGGACCGCGGCATGTCTGGGTCGCCTACGGGCGGGATTACGCCGATGTGGCACCGCTCAAGGGCATCTTCACCGGTGGCGGACACTCCACTTTGGACGTCTCCGTGCACCTGACCCGGCTGGCGTGAGATGAACGGACCGTTCCTCGCAAGAAGTGCCAGGAACGGTCCGTTCATCTCACTTTTCGTCAGCCTCGCGCGTGGGCGTCCAGGATGTGCGCGACGGATTCGGTGATGCGCTGTGCCTGGTCCAGGTGCAGCCACTCGTCCGGCACGTGGATGTTCGAGTCCGTGCCGAGCGCGCCGGTGACGAGGAACTGCGCCTCCGGGTACTTCAGCCCGAGCAGCGCCATGAACGGGATCGACCCGCCGAGCCCGACGGCGCGCCAAGGTGCCCCGAAGATCTGGTCGCTGACGCCTTCGAGCGCGGTGGCGAGCCAGGGCGCCGACTCCGGCGCGTTCCAGCCGTCGGCGTTTTCGAGCCCGGCCAGCTCCACCTTCGCGCCGTACGGCACGTCTGTGGTCAGCGCCTTCTCGACGACGGCGAGTGCCGCGGCCGAGTCGGCCGTCGGCGGCAGGCGGAAGCTCAGCGCGAGGGTCGTCGAGTCGCGCAGCACGTTGCCGGCGTCGGCGGGCTCGGGCAGGCCGGACGCGCCGATCACCGAGAGCGTCGGGCGCCAGCTGTTGTTCAGCAGCAGCTCGTAGTTGTCCTCGGTGACCGCGTGCGCGCCTTCGACCAGCGGGAACGTCTTCTTGACCGCGCCGGGGGCGACGTCGGCGGACGCCCGTGTCTCGGTCAGGCGGTTCTCCGGGATCTCGACGTTCAGCTCGGCGAGCAGCAGCTCGCCGGACTCGGAGTTCTCGATCCGGTCCAGCAGCGTGCGCAGGATGCGGAACGAGCTCGGCACGATCCCGCTGGCCAGGCCCGAGTGCTGCGAGGAGTCGAGCACGCGCACGGTGACGTGCACCTGGACCATGCCGCGCAGGCTCGTGGTCAGCCAGATGCGCTCGTAATCGTTGCCGCCCGAGTCGAGGCAGACAACGAACGAAACGCGGCCGAGCTTGTCGGTGAGGTGTTCGAGGTACGCGGGAAGGTCGGGGCTGCCGGATTCCTCCCCGGTTTCCAAGATCACGACCGCGCGGGCGTGGGCGCCACCGGCGGCGTGGATCGCCTCCAGCGCGGTTGTCGCGGCGTAACCCGCGTAGCCGTCGTCAGCGGCTCCGCGGCCGTACAGACGGCCGTCCTTGAGGACCGGCTTCCACGGGTCGAGGCCCTCGGACCAGCCGCCGACGGGAGGCTGCTTGTCGAGGTGGCCGTAGAGCAACACCGTGCCCTTGTCCTCAGCACCCGGCGTCGCGGGGACATCGAGCAGCAAGACCGGGGTGCGGCCTTCCAGTTCGACGACCTCGACGGTCGCGCCCGGCAGCGACCTGGCTTCGAGCCAGCCTCGGACGTGCTCGATGGCGGCTTTCAGCTGACCGGTCTGTGCCCAGTCGGAATCGAAGGCCGGCGACAGGGCGGGGATCCCCACCAGGCCGGACAAGCTCGGCAGGACGTCGTTCGCCCAGCTCGAGAGGACGGTTTCATGCACGGTTTTTTGCTCCACGGCCGCCATCCTGCCACCACCGTGTGGACCGTGCCGCAAGTCACAGACGCCTTGCCCCGAGGTGCTCGCAATGCCCGATTCCCGGGCACCGGGACGCGCGCGAGGCCAGGTCGCGCCGATGGCGGGCGCCCTACTTTCGGCCTACCCATCATCGGCCTTCCTACCGTTTGCCCTGCTCAACCCAGGTTTCTCCGCAACAAGTCGGCAGCCCGCTCTCACCCTTATGCGCGCGTTCGTGCCAGGATGTCGGCGTGAACCGTCAACGCCGACGGTGACCCGAGCGCTTCAACCCGATGCGCAGGTCGCCTCCGGTGAAGTCGCTGTGGCCGCCACAAGCGGCCGCGCGGCACCGACATCAAGGAGACAAGCGCATGTCGTCCCCAGAACAGTGGACGCACCCGGAACCCGGAGCCGGGCCGGCCGCGATCGCGGCACAACCATCCCCGGAGCAGGTGATAGCCGGTTTGCGAGCAACCAGCGAAGGTGGCGCTGAGCTCACTCAGCTCCTCACTCCCGAAGGCGAGCGCGTCGAATCGCCGCAGTTCGACAAGTACGTCGAGGACATCGACTTCGAAGCACTGCGCGGGCTCTACCGCGACATGGTGCTCGTCCGCCGCGCGGACCGCGAAGCCAACGCCATGCAGCGCCAGGGCCAGCTGGGCATCTGGGTTCCGCTGCTGGGCCAGGAAGCCGCGCAGATCGGCTCCGGCCGGGCGCTGCGGCCGACCGACATGGCCTTCCCGAGCTACCGCGAACACGGTGTCGCGTACACGCGCGGGGTGGACCTCAAGGAGGTCCTCGGCATTTTCCGCTGCACCGATCACGCGGGCTGGGACTTCAAGGGCCACGGCTTCCACCCGTACACGATCGTCATCGGCAACCAGGTGCTCAACGCCACCGGGTACGCGATGGGCCAGAAGTTCGAAGGACGAGTAGGGAACACAGACGGGGACGGCAATTATCTAGAAACGGATGAAGCGACGATCACCTACTTCGGTGACGGCGCCACGAGCCAGGGCGACGTGCACGAGGGCTTCGTCTGGGCCGCCGTTTACGACGCGCCGCTGGTCTTCTTCTGCCAGAACAACCAGTGGGCGATCTCGGAGCCGACGGAACGCCAGTCGCGCCTGCCGCTCTACCAGCGCGCCCGCGGTTACGGCTTCCCCGGTATCCGCGTCGACGGCAACGACGTCCTCGCGTGTCTCGCGGTCACCCGCTGGGCGCTCGAAGAGTGCCGTCACGGCAACGGCCCGGTGCTGATCGAGGCGTTCACCTACCGGATGGACGCGCACACCACCACCGACGATCCCACTCGCTACCGGCTCTCCGACGAGCTGGAGGAGTGGAAGCTCAAGGATCCGATCGAGCGCGTCCGGGCGTACCTGGCCCGCAACGGCGGTGCCGACCACGAGTTCTTCGAGCAGGTCCAGGCCGATGCCGACGCGTTCGCGTCCGACCTGCGCGACTACTGCTTCAACATGCCGGAACCGCCTCCGGAGCGGATCTTCGCGAACGTCTACGCCGAGCCTTCACCGGTGTTGGACGCGCAGCGTGAAGAGTTCCTCTCGTACCTCGACGGTTTCGCAGCGACGGCAGGTGAGCACTGATGGCAGCCCCCACGAAAGCCCCTGAATCCGTCGAGTCGGCCGTCCAGAAGCTGACCATCGGCAAGGCGATCAACCTCGGCCTGCGCCGGGCGATGGAAGAGGACCCGAAGGTCCTCATGATGGGTGAGGACGTCGGCAAGCTCGGCGGTGTCTTCCGCATCACCGACGGCCTGCAGAAGGACTTCGGCGAGCAGCGCGTGCTCGACACGCCGCTGGCCGAGTCGGGCATCATCGGCACCGCTGTCGGACTGGCCGTGCGCGGTTTCCGGCCCGTCTGCGAGATCCAGTTCGAGGGCTTCATCTTCCCCGGCTTCGACCAGATCGTCAGCCAGCTGGCGAAGCTGCACTACCGCAGCCAGGGCAAGATCAAGATGCCCGTGGTCATCCGGGTCCCGTTCGGCGGCGGCATCGGCGCGGTCGAGCACCACTCGGAGTCGCCGGAGTCGCTGTTCGCGCACGTCGCCGGCCTCAAGGTCGTCTCGTGCTCGAACGCGGTCGACGCCTACTGGATGATCCAGCAGGCGATCAAGTCCGACGACCCGATCCTGTTCTTCGAGCCCAAGCGGCTCTACCACTCGGGCGCGCTGCGGGCCGACGTCGACACCTCGGCGACGCCGGAACCGCTGTTCGCGTCGCGCGTCATTCGCCAGGGCACCTCGGCGACGGTCGTCGCCTACGGCCCGTCGGTGAAGGTCGCGATGGACGCGGCCACCGCCGCGCAGGACGACGGTGTCTCGCTCGAGGTCATCGATCTCCGCACGCTCTCGCCGCTTGACCTCGACCCGGTGTTCGCTTCCGTGCGCAAGACCGGACGGCTGATCGCGGTCAGCGAGGCTCCTTCGGAGTCGTCGCTGACGTCGGAAATCGCCGCCAGGGTGCAGCAGGAGTGCTTCTATTCGCTGGAAGCGCCCGTGCTGCGAGTGACCGGATTCGACACGCCGTACCCACCCGCGAAGCTCGAGGAGCACTACCTCCCCGACCTCGACCGGGTGCTGCACGCCGTCGACCGCTCGCTGGCCTGGTGAGGGGAACCGATGCCTGAGTACAAGCAATTTCCCCTGTCGGACACGGCTGAGGGGCTGACCGAGGCCGACATCCTCAACTGGCACGTGAAGCCGGGCGACACGGTGACGGTCAACCAGATCGTCGTCGAGATCGAGACGGCGAAGGCCGCTGTCGAGCTGCCCATTCCGTGGGCGGGTGTTGTCACCGAGCTCCATGTCGAACCTGGCCAAACGGTCGAGGTCGGCACGCCGATCCTGACCATGGACGTCGACCCGAACGGCACCGCGGCTCCGGCCGCCGCGCCGGAACCGCCGGCGACTGTGCCCGCCGAAGAACCGGAGATGAAGCCGCTGGTCGGCTACGGCTCCAAGACCGTGGTGACCACTCGCCGATCCCGCAAGGGCGCCACTCCAACACCGACACTGACGCCCGCTCCTGCTCCGGTCGCCGTCGCGCCAGTGGCTCCGGTCGCCACCAACGGCGAGTACGTGCCGCTGGCCAAGCCGCCGGTGCGCAAGCTCGCCAAGGACCTCGGCGTCGACCTGCGCTCGCTCGTCGGTTCCGCCGACGGTGGCGTGATCACCCGCGAAGACGTCCACCAGGCCGCGAACGGTTCGGCTGTGGATGTGTCCACGGTGTTCGCTACGGACCCTGGTACGCGGGAACGCAGGGTGCCGATCAAGGGCGTCCGCAAGGCGACTGCGAACGCCATGGTGCAGAGCGCTTTCACCGCTCCGCATGTCACGGAGTTCCTGACGATCGACGTCACGCCGATGATGGAACTGCGCGAACGGCTCAAGAACAGCCGGGCGTTCAAGGGCGTCAAGCTCAGCCCGCTCGCGTTCGCCGCGAAGGCCGTTTGCCTTGCGGTGAAACGAACTCCGGACATCAACGCGGTCTGGGACGAGCAGGCGCAGGAAATCGTCTACAAGGACTACGTGCACCTCGGGATCGCCGCGGCCACCCCGCGCGGGCTCATGGTGCCGAAGGTCCATGACGCCGACGCGATGACACTGGCCGAACTCGCCGTCGCACTGGGCGAGCTCACCGAAACCGCGCGCGCCGGCAAGACGACTCCGGCGGCCATGGCGAACGGGACGTTCACCATCACCAACGTCGGCGTCTTCGGCGTCGACACCGGCACGCCGATCATCAACCCCGGCGAGTCCGCGATCCTGTGCCTCGGCACGATCAAGGACGCTCCGTGGGTCGTCGACGGTCAGCTCGCCGTGCGCAAGGTGCTGCAGCTTTCGCTGAGCTTCGATCACCGCGTGATCGACGGCCAGCAGGGCTCGGAGTTCCTCGCCGACGTCGGCGCGTTGTTGGCCGACCCGGCGATCGCGATCACCTTCTGACAATCCGTGAAGGCCTCTTCCCTTGGAGGAGGCCTTCACGGATTTCTACTTCTTGGGACCCGGCGGGTAGCGCATCCACGGCATGGGGTTCGCCGACGCGGAAACCGATTCCTTGTGCAAGGGATTGCGCAACCCCGCCGCGGCTATCTGGATCGGGACGAGCCCGGAAACGTCGGACTCGGGATCGAACAAGCCCGGCTCCGAGTCGTGGGAGAAGAACATCCCGTGCGGCAACAAGGTCCCGCCCCATTCTGAATGCTCCGCACCCGCGGGCCTGCTGACCTCGACCGAGATCCAGAAGGTGATCGCCGCGCCTTCCTTCTTGATCGCCGCGGGATTCGCCCGCCACCGGGTGAACAACTCCGTGAAGGGCCACTCGCTCGGATTGGCGCTCGCCGCCAGCGGAGTACCGGCGCGGGAATCCCGCGTGATCGCGAAAGTCAGATCCTGCGCCGGAATCCGCGGGTCGATCATCGGACCGCCCAGCTCCTCGGTCCAGTTCAGTCCGGCGAACTGTTTTCCACCGGTGAGCACCGGGAACTTCCCCGTAACACTGACCGCACCCCAGCGCCAATGAGTGTGGAAACAGTGGAACGCACCGGGGCTGGAGGGCAGTTTGCCCTTGTCATCTCTCGGGAAATGGTGGTAGTTGTCCCAGGTCTGCCGATCCGGTCCGGTGTCGAGCTTCGCCCGCTCACGCAGTCCTGAGCCGATCAGCTCGTGGTGCAACGGTTTCTCCGCGCCCTCGAAGACGTCGTAGAGCACCGGCGGACGGAGCAAGTTGCCCTCGCTCGGGATCACGAGCGGCACATCCTCGCTGTCGCGAAAGACCGCGCCGAGGTCGTTCCCGTCCCCTTTGTTGTGCAACACGAGATCGAAGCGGAAGTCCGCCCGGAAATACGACGGCCCCGGCAGGTTCTCCTTTCCCGGTTTCAGCCGGAACTCCAGCAGCGGGAATATCCGGGCCGCACGTAGTACCGAACCGGGTTCATGGGAGGGATGCTTCGAATACGGTCCGAACAGATAGCGCTGGTTGATGGTGAGGATGTCGTTCCGCTTTCCGGGAATCGCGGTCTCCGCTTCGTAATCGACCCCCAGCCCGCCGGAGATCGGGTAGATCGCGAAGTCTCCCGGCGCCTGACCACCGCGAATGAGCTCGAACGGCTGGTTCTTCGCCGGAAGATCCGGACTGCCCAAGACGTACGACCGTTTCTTGGCCTTGAGCACGGGATCCGGGCCACCGGATCGGTCGCGTGGCTCGGGCGCCGCCACCCACACCCGGGGGACGCGGATGTCGTGGGCCATCGGGAACCCCTGATGCGAGACCGTGTCGAGGATCAGCCCGCCGGGTTCCAGCCGGTCCGAGAAACTCCAACCGCCGAAGGATCGCTCAGCCATTCGTACCCACCACCCGCAGTACCGCTTTCTCCGTCACGTCATTGACCGCGTCTCGAACCCGAACCACGACATCCCAGACCCCCGGGCCGACCCGTGCCGAAGAACCACCGGACAGGGGAACGATCTCCGTCGGCGCCAACGGCGACCAGGCCTGCCAGTTGTACTCGAACCGGCCCGAGCCGCCGATCGTCAGCGCCTCAACAGCAATCCCGCCCGACATCCGCGTCGGCACCACCTGCACCAGCATCGAATGCCCGCTGGCAGGCGAGACCACCGCCAGATCGTCGTCCCAGCGAATCCAAAAAGGACAGAGGGCGTCACGGTGCTCGTCCTCGTCACCGCTGAGGTAGATGAGGCTCATCTTCTTCTCCTCGTGGTCATCCCGGTGCTCCGGTGGCTCGTCCTCGTCCGGTGACGGCAGCCGGGCCACCATGGTGTCGGTGCCCAGCGAGCGGCAGGTGGATCCGAACGCCTGGACTTCGCCTGCCGCGTCGACCCACACCTCCACGGTCTCCCCGAACACCGGGACGAGCTTCTCGTCGCTGCCCGGCCGGAGCATCCGGACGAAACGGCACACCGTGCTACCGCCCCGGCCTTCCCCGCCCACCGCTCCCGCCCAGGTGTCGATCATCCGAAGATCGTCAGGCAGGATCGCGGGCAAGTCACCGCCCGCGGCCGCGAGCCGACGCCGGACGTCGGCGAGGAAAGCGGTCGCGGCCTCACGGGTGCGCACCAGGGGCGGCGGAGTCGGCCCGCCACCCCTGCGGCCGGAGTCGAGCCACAAGGCCCCGCTGGCGGGGTGCACTTGGAGCCGTTTCTCCCGCACCTTCGGGAACAAGACGCGCTGGATCACCTCGGCGTTTTTGACCACTTTGGCTGGGTCACCAGGCCGGTACACCCGGACCGATTCCTTGGGCACCGAACCACCGTGCGGCGGTTCGGGCCGGGCAGGCGGGGCGATCGGTGTGATGAACGGCGACCCGGCCGGCGGCTCGTGATGGAACGTCCTCATCGCCGGATTACAGCTGCTGTCCGGTTTTGGGGTCGTACTCGACCTCCACCGCGACCACCTGGTCCGTCGGCAGGACCTCGACCCACTGATCGAAGATCTGGTACGGCTCGGCCGGTCGGAACCCGCCGTCGAGCGGGTCGAAGCCGGTTTCGAAGACCTTCTCCGTGGCGAGCGTGTTGTCCATGTTCGTGTTCGACGCCTGGAGTTCTTTGACCAGTTCGTCGAGCACCCAGCCGATCGTCTGGCCCCGCCAGGTCTCCGGGTCGCCCTGCTGCCACTTGTAGAGTTCGCCAAGGGCAGCCTCACCCTCCACATCGGACCGTTTGAGCCAGTCGACGGCCTCGGTCTCGTGGCCGGGCCGGATCGGCAGCACTACCTTGACCCAGGCGGCGTTGAGGAATTCGTTGCGCCGCTCGTCGCCGTCGGCCTGGATCAGCCAGCCCAGCGAGCTGCCGGTCGGTCCTGGATTCGAGTTTTCGGTGATCAGGTAGTTGACGCGGTATTCGAGTTCCGTGTTCGGGTCGCCCGGTCCCCGGTTTTCCCCGCTGGTATGGGAATACCAGCTCACCACGGTCTCGCCGTCGATCGGATCCGGCGACTTGTTGTCCCAGTTGTGCGGCGGCACCGGATACCGGCCCTTCGTCCCCGGTCCGGCGGGATCGGTGATGTTGAGCGGGCGCCAGTAGTCGGGCGCGACGAAGTAGAGCATGCGGTCGACGTCGAACATCTGCCGGATCAGCTCGGCCGCCAGATGCCCGTCCGGAACGTTCTTGTTGAGCTGCTTGATCAGATCCGCGAACACCACCTGGCGCTCCTCCTTGCGGAGCTCCTCCGACGGGCGGGTGCGGATCTTGCTGATCAGATCGATCCGAGCGCCCACCGCCTCGGCGTAGGTACGGCGCTGAATCACGGCGACCGCGTCTTCGTACTCCTTGAGCGCGCGGTCATAGGAACCCTGGTCGGGATGAGACGACGGCGGCGCCCAGGTCAGCGAAAAGGTCAACGTCATGGAGTCGGTTCCGGCCCAGCTGGCCTCGCTGGCCGTCAGCGAGAACTTCCCGTTCTGCACGTTCTCCGGCCTGACCTCGACATGATGCGGGATCAGCTTGGCCGGCCCGCCGTTGCCGTTCTTCGCTTCCAGCACCACGATCCGGTCGGTCAACGTGTAGCCAGGCGCCGGTGGCACGGCCACGAAATCGTTGGTGGCGTGGACATGTTCGTTGTCCTCGTCCTCGTTGTTCATCCACTGCAAACTCTCGTCGAGCAGGTAGGTCGCGCCGTTGTGCGGCGGGTTGCTGTTGTCCCGGTGTAACCACCGGAACGGGAATGTGCCGGTGAAGGTGACGATCTTCTCCTGCAGGGTTTCCAGCGGTTCCGGTTTGCGCAGCGACGAAAGGTCGGGCGCGGGCACCACGTGCACGAGCTCGCCGAGGCCGAGTTTCCGGCCGGGCGCCACGTACGACTTCGGATCCGCACCGGGCGCCGGAATTCCGCCGGGGCCAAGAAAGACCTGCCAGCTCAGCTGTGAACCCAGATGCTGCAGCTGAACACCGACCTTGCGCATCTTCCGCCGCAGCTCGTAGTTGACCAGCTTGTCGGTCGTGTTCTGCACGACGTAGCGGCGGCTGGAGGTGTCCGTCGTCTCCGTGACGGTTTTGAACGTCGTCTTGAAGTTGCGGACGATCTCACTGCTGACCTTCGAGCTCTGCGTCCGGCTGTGCTTGTGCGTCTGCTCCGACGACTTGCCGGTCGAGGTCGTCGTGCTGAAGGTCGTGCTGACATCACCGTGGTAGATACCGGCGAAGTTCGCACCCGCGCTGGCACTCGCGCCGAGGGTGGTGTCGTTGGCGTTGTCCTCTTTCACCGCGTCCGCGACATCGGCCTGCTCGGTCAGGCTTTCCTCGACCTTGCGGGTGGTCTGCTCGGACTGCTCGGCCGTCCGCTCGGTCGAGGTCCGGCGCGAACTGGTCTCGATGACCTCCACGGTCCCACCCGGGCTGAGCCACAGATGCCCGGCGGGGGTACCAAGAAAGGTGTCGAACTCGAAGAAGTACTCCCGAAACAGGTTCACCAGGCCGACCGGTGAAAGGATGCCCTCGACCGGAGCCGCGTCAGAGAGCGCGGCGAGCGCTTCGCCCGGCACCCGCTCGCCGGTGAACCGTTCCGCGTTCTGCGCTCCCATCCAGCCGACAAGTGGCTGGTAGACACCGAAAACCTCGCTCGCGTACGGGTAGGTTCCGGTGAAGTCGGCTACCGGCCTGCCGGTGAAAACGCGGCTCGCGGGCGACGGAAGCGACTGGATGTTCGCGACCGAACCGCCGGCGGTCTTCGCGAACGGCAGCACGGTCCACGGCCTGCCCGTCCCGGTTGCCCCGACGAGGAAGAGCTCACGATCAGCCTGGGCGGTAGGCGCGACGAAAGAGATCGACTGGGTTCCGCTCGGCGAGCTGAGAATCTTGCCCGCGTATTGGCGGCTGATCGTGGTGTCCCTCTCGAGGAACGCGCCGTTGAGCGCGGTGACGTCCGGGTACCGGTGCGGGTCCTGAACGTCGACGTCGGCGGGGAGGGCCAGCGCGATCCGCTGGTTACCACCGATGAAGTCGCCGGGCGAGCCTTGCACGGTGTAGGTCCAGACCTGGTAATACGCGTTCGGTCCGCTGGTGGCGAGCGGAACCTTTCCGGTGAATGTCACGGTCAATGCCACGATGGTCTGCCCCTCGGTGATCGTCTGGTGTGTCGACGTCCATAGTTCGGCAGATGATCACCGGAAAGAGGGACACACGGCACGCCGAAAGGGCTTGATCATCCGCCTGATGAGGCAGCTGAATGATCAGTTCTTGACCAGCGCCGAAGCTAAATCACTTGACGGAGTGAGCACTCACTCCGCATACTGGAAGCCATGAACCCACCACCTACCCGGCAGAGAGCGCCGGGCATGAGCCCAGAAGACCGCCGCAAGATGATCGTGCGAGCCGTGCTGCCGCTCGTAATGGAACACGGCGCCGCGGTCACCTCCAGCCAGCTGGCGCAGGCCGCCGGCATCGGCGAAGGCACCATTTTCCGCGTGTTCAAGGACAAGGACGAACTCCTCGCCACCTGTGTGCTCGAGGCGCTCGACCCCAGCGACGCGCTCACCGCGATCGCCGAAATCCCACTCGACCAGCCCCTCGCCGACCGGCTACTCGAAGCGGCCGAAACACTTCGCGCGCGTCTGCAGCGGATGGGCGCGGTCATGGCCGCCATGCACGGCTCCGGCCGCGGCGGTCACCGGGATCGCCACGGCGGGCGACGCGAGTCGATGACCGCGATGCGTGATGCGATCCTCGAACTCTTCGAACCGGAGAAGGACAAACTGCGCCTGCCTGCCGAGCAACTGGCGTCGCTGTTCCTCTCCCTGCTTTTCACTCGTTCTCGTCCCGACGACGACGCCGGACCGACCACACGCGAAATCATCGACGTGTTCCTCAACGGCGCCATGGAGGCTGAATGATCCCCGGTGGGGGAGGCGGCCTGGAGTTCATGCTCGGCCGTGGCAGACGAGGTCGCCGCCGGGCGGTCACCGTGCCGGACAGTGGCCTGACCGGGCCCATCGACATTCCCGAACCACAACCCGAACAGCAGCCAAGAGACCTGCGCTCGCGATTCAGGCGCCTGCGCCAAGCCGTCGGCGGGACCGTTCGCGGACTCCCGAAGGTCGCACGGCTGACCTGGCAGGCGAGCCCGTGGCTGACCATCGCGATCGGCGTGGTCACGCTGATCGCGGGACTGCTGCCGACAGTGACGGCGTACGCCGCCAAGCTGCTGCTCGACTCCGTCGTCGCGGCGATCGCGGGCCACGGCAACAAAAGCACGATCGTCGGCGTGGCCGTGTTCCAGTTCGCGCTCTTGGCGTTCAGCGCGATCAGCACGGCGTTGACCACCATCAGCCAGACGCTGCTGCAAGAGAAGATGACGCTGACCATCCGTCATCAGGTGATGGACCACGCCAGCAAGCTCCACCTGGCCTACTTCGAAGGCTCGGAGTCCTACGATCTGCTGCGGCAAGCGTCGCAAGAAGCGCCGACGCGCCCGCTGTCGATGATGACCTCGGCACTGGGCCTGATCCGGACCATGATCACCTTTACCAGCATGATCGCGCTGCTGGTGTCGATCAGCCCGCTGCTCGCGCTCGTCGCGCTGCTGGCACCGATCCCGGCGTTCATCTCGCAGTCGAAGTACGGCGCCCGCGCGTTCTGGCTGACGTTCGTGATGTCCCCGATCAAACGCCGCATGGACTACCTGAACTCCCTGGTCACCACCGATACGTATGCCAAGGAGACCAAGCTGTTCGGCCTCGGCCCGTATCTCGTCGACAGGTTCCGTCAGCTCGGCCAGGTGTCCTACCAGCGCCAAGTCAAGTTGACGAGAAACCGGAACCTGAGCGCGACGGCCTGGGGGATGCTGAGCACCGCGGCCGGCGCCGCCATCGCGCTCTACATCGCACTTCAAGCCGTCGACGGCAACCTCACGCTGGGAGACCTCGCGCTCTACACCGCGGCGGCGACCTCGGTGCAGGCGTCCGTGCAGGGCTTGTTCACGGCCTTCAGCGGAATGTACGAAAACAACCTCTACCTGGACAACCTCTACAAATTCCTCGACACCGAACCGGAAGTGAAGGCGCCGCCGAAACCGCGTCCGCTCCCGGACAAGGTCCAAGGCCACATCGAATTCGACCACGTCTCCTTCGGTTACCCCGGCTCGGAAGAACGCGCACTGGACGACGTCAGCTTCGAAATCCGCCCGGGCGAAACGGTCGCCGTCGTCGGCCGCAACGGCGCCGGGAAGTCGACGCTGTTCAAACTGCTGTGCCGCCTCTACGACCCGACCGAGGGCCGCATCCTGCTCGACGGCGTCGACATCCGCGAATTCGACCCGGACGCCCTGCGCGAACAGATGAGCGCGATGTTCCAGGACTACGTGACCTACCAGGCCACCGCCGCCGAAAACATCGGTCTCGGCGACCTCTCCCGGCTGGAAGACCGCGCCCACATCGAACACTCGGCCCGCCGAGCCGGCGCCGACGAACGCATCGAACGCCTGCCGAAGGGCTACGACAGCCCGCTCGGCCGCTGGTTCGACCAAGGCGTGAGCCTGTCCGGAGGCGAGTGGCAGAAGATCGCCTTGGCCAGGGCTTTCATGCGGGAAGCGCCGATCCTCGTCCTCGACGAACCGACGTCCGCACTCGACGCCCAAGCCGAAAACGAGCTGTTCTCCCGCCTACGCGAACTCGCCGCCGGCCGGACGACGCTGTATATCTCGCACCGGTTCTCGACGGTCCGGCAAGCCGGGAAGATCCTGCTGCTGGCCCACGGGAAGCTCGAGGAACACGGCACCCACGAGGAACTGATGGACCTCGGCGGGGACTACGCGGCCCTGTTCACCCTGCAAGCCGCCGCCTACCTGGCCGAACAACCCAGCTGACGCCCCCGTGCAGTGCCGGCAACGGAGGCCGGGAGCAAAACGGACGGGCTGTTCGTTCATCTGGTATGGCTGTCGCGTTCTTGCTCTATGTGGTCGCCGAGGTGGCCGCCGTCTGGGCGGTGGGCTCGGCTGTCGGTGTGCTCGGAACAATCGGACTACTGATCGCCGGGGCACTCCTCGGCTCCTGGCTCGGCCGCCGCGAAGGCGCCAAAGCCATGCGCGCGTTCGTCGAAACAGCCCGCGCCGGCCGCCCGGCCGAAGCCGAGGTCACCAACGGCATGCTCGTCGCGCTCGGCGGCGTGCTGATCATGCTGCCCGGTTTCGTCAGCGACATCGCGGGCCTGCTGCTCCTGCTCCCGCCGACCCGTTCGGTCTTCCGCAAGATGTGGCTGCGCCGCATCGAACACCGCGCCGTCATGTACGCGAACCGCACCCGCGGACCGGTCGTGATCGTGGACAGCGAAGTCGTCGACCCGGAGCCCAAGCCGCAGCAACAGCACCAGGTGATCGAAGGCCGCATCATCGAAGGCTGACACTTCTGAGCGCGCCGGGCCAAGACTGTCGGTAAGCCTCCGTACCCTCGGATCCATCACAGAGAGGAGTACGCGGTGGTCGATCCCGACTTCCAGCCGTTCGCGCACCTGACTGTGCCCAACTCCGCGCTCTATCGCCGTGTCATGGGCACATTCCTCCAGGCCAAGCGCAGGTTCACGGTACATCTGCGGCCGGAGGACGTGCACGAGGCGCTGGCAGGCGTCGAACTACCCGCCATCGCGGACGCCCTCGCCCGGCTGGAGGACTGGGGTAATCTGCGCGCCGACCCCGATACCAGCCGGGTCACCACAGTCGAGGACTTCCACCGCGCACGTTTCCTCTATCAGCTCACCGAACGCGGCGAGGCCGCCGAGGCCGCACTGACGGCCTACGACGAGGCACTCGGAAGACGCGGCGCGCTACAGGCTGTCGCCCTCTCCGATATCGCCACCCAGTTGCACGCGCTGCTCGAACTCGCTGGGCAGGCCGCCCCCGATCCGGCCAAGGTGCATCTGCTGCTGCGCGGCTTGGTCGGCCGGTTCACCGACCTGGCGAGCAACGCGCAGGCCTTCATGGGTTCGCTGCAGCGAACCATCGACCTGCACGACGCCGACGCGGACGCGTTCCGGGCTTACAAGGACCGGTTGATCGACTATCTCGAACGCTTCATCAGGGACCTGGTCGGCACCGGCGGGGAGATCTCGGGACTGATCGACATGGTGGAGCGGCATGGGGTCGGCGCGCTGCTGGACATCGCCGCCTGGCGAGAGGCTGAGGATGCCGCTCCGGGAGCGGATGACCCACAGCGCCAGGAGTTCGAACGTGTCCGGCCGCTGTGGCAGGACCGCTGGCACGGCTTCCGTACCTGGTTCGTCAGCGAGCAGCATCACCCCAGTCAGGCGAAACTGCTGCGCTCGCAGGCCCGCGCCGCGATCCCGCAGTTGTTGCAGGTGGTAGCCGCCCTCAACGACCGCCGGTCCGGCCGATCCGACCGGTCCGCGGACTTCCGGAGCCTCGCGAAGTGGTTTGCCCAGGCACCGGACGAGGCATCCCTGCACCGGTTGTGGCGGTCGGCCTTCGGGCTCTCGCCCGCGCGGCATCTGACTGTGGACGGCGAAACTCTCGAGGCCCGCGCCGAAACCCCGATCCCACCAGGCACCTCGTGGCTGGAAGCGCCGCCATTGGAGATCAGCCCGCAGCTGCGCAAGACGGGGAGCTACGAGCGTCGCGGTAAGGCCAACAAGATGGTCGACCGCACCGAACAGCGGCGCTACCTGGCCGAACTCGCGGCGAGGGAAGCAGCCGAGACGGCCGCCGCGCGGGCCGCGCTGGCCACCACCCACCCGACCCGGCTCGCCGACCTCGGCGAGCTCGACCCAGCGGCGTTCAAGCTCTTCCTCGGGCTGCTCGGGGACGCACTCGCGGCCAGGATCCCAGGTAAACGCGTGGTCGAGACCACGACGTCGGACGGCAGCATGGCGATCCGGCTGACCGGGCTGGACAATGCCGGGCAAGCCGAAATCCACACTCCGGACGGCGTGTTGCGCGGCCCGGACCACCTGGTGGAGATCATCGACCTGACCACGGACGAACTCGCGGAGCGAAGCGCGTGAGCCCTTCCCTCTCCGATGCTCTTACCGCGTCGCGCACCGACGAGTTCCGTCGCGGCGCGCGGGCTCTGCTCCGGCGTCCGATCGTGCGCGCGATCGGACCGCAGGCGGACGACTTCACCCTGATCAGGCGACACGCGGCCGAGCTTCGCACGTGGTTCGACCGCAACACCGGCTGGCGGCTGCTGGTCGACAGCGAGGCCGCCAGGCTGGTCAAGAGCGCGGCGACCACCGACGACCACACCCACCCCGCGCGCGACGTGCGTTCGCGGCAGCCGTTCGGCCGCCGCCGATACGTACTGGTCTGTCTCGCGCTCGCCGTGCTCGAGCGTGCCGACTCGCAAATCACGCTCGGCAGGCTGGCCGAGCAGGTGGTGCTCGGCGCGTCCGATCCAGAGCTGATCGGCGCCGGCGTCGAGTTCACCCTGCAGGGCCGGGACGAGCGCGGCGACCTCGTCTCCGTGGTCCGGCTGCTCCTCGATCTCGGCGTGCTCAGCCGGGTCGCCGGCGATGAGGACGCGTTCGTCAAGGACACCGGTGACGCGCTCTACGACGTGGAACGCCGGGTGCTCGCCGCGCTGCTGGCGGCCCCGCGCGGGCCGTCCACAGTGCGCGCGGAGCAGTTCGAAGAACGGCTTCGCGCGCTGACGGCCGAACTTCCGCCCACCACCGACGACCTGCGCAACCAGCGCCATCGGCACCGGTTGACCCGACGGCTGCTGGACGAGCCGGTGCTCTATTACGACGAGCTGGACGAAGCCGAGAACGCGTACCTGACCAGCCAGCGCGGCGCCATCACCGCGCGGATCACCGAGCTGACCGGCCTGGTCGCCGAGGTCCGCGCCGAGGGCATCGCGATGGTCGACCCGTTCGACGATCTCACCGACGTCCGGATGCCGGAAAGCGGGACCGAGGGGCACGTGACGTTGTTGCTCGCGGAGTATCTGTCATCCGGCACCCCTGGCCGCGAGGTGCCACTAACCGAACTCCACGCGAAAGTGCGCGAGTACGCCGTGGCTCATAAGGGATACTGGCGCCGCAACGCCACCGAGCCGAGCGCGGAGATCGAGCTGACGACGGTCGCGCTCGTGCGGCTCGAAGCGCTGCGGCTGATCCGGTGGAACCCTGCCTCGGTCGTCGCCCGTCCCGCATTGTCCCGATATGCCTTGGCCGAACCCACGATTCGCCTTCCGAAGGACCGCCGATGATCCGCGAGCTGCCCAAACCGGCGCTGGAACGCTGGCAGCCGCTGCGCGCCGGGCTGATCGACCTCTTTTATTACGACACCGAGGAATTCTGGTTCCGTGATGGGCGATTGCTGTTGCGCGGCAACAACGGCACCGGCAAGTCGAAGGTGCTCGCACTGACCCTGCCGTTCCTGCTCGACGGCGACCTGTCGCCGCATCGCGTCGAACCGGATGCCGACCCCAAGAAGAAGATGGAGTGGAACCTCCTGCTCGGCGGCGCCCACCCGCATTCCGAGCGCCTCGGTTACACCTGGCTGGAGTTCGGCCGGCTCGACGAGCACGGCGAAGCCCAGTTCCGCACCCTCGGCTGTGGACTGAAAGCCGTGTCCGGCAAGGGAATCGCCCGGCACTGGTTCTTCAGCACCGAGCAGCGCGTCGGTGCCGGTCTCGCGCTGGTCGACGCGACCGGCACTGCCCTGAGCAAGGACAGGCTCGCCGACGCACTCGGCGAGCACGGCACCGTGTACGACCGGGCCCGGAGCTACCGCCGGGCCGTCGATGAGGCCTTGTTCGGGTTCGGCGAACAGCGCTACGGGGCGCTGGTGGATCTGCTGGTCCAGCTTCGCCAGCCGCAGTTGTCCAAGCGCCCCAGTGAAAAGGCACTGTCCGCGGCGCTCACCGAATCGCTTCCACCGCTGGATCAGGCCGTGGTCGCGGATGTCGCCGAAGCGTTCCGCAGCTTGGAGGAGGACCGCGACGCGCTGGGCGCGATGACCGAGGCGCATGGCGCGGCGAAGTCGTTCCTCGGGCATTACCGCCGCTACGCCCGGATCGCGTCGCGAAGGCGGGCAGCCCGGCCACGTGAGGCACAGGCGGCGTACCGGCGCGTCAACGATGAACTGACCGCGGCCGAGACCGCTTACCAGCGCGCGGAAACCGAGCTGACGGCAGCCAAGACACTGCTCGACGAGCTCGGTACCACACGGAAACGGTTACAGGCCAGGGAAGAGGCGCTCCGCGCGAGCCCCGAGATGCGCAGCGCCCACGAGTTGGAGCGGGCGGCGAAGGATGCCCGCCGGCTCACCGAGGACGCAAGCAGGCTCGCCGGCGAACGCGACCGCTCCGCCGGGAAGTTGACCACCCGCCGGGAACGGCATGTTTCGGCGATGGAACGCCTCACTTCCGCGCGCTCGGGCCTGGACGCGGCGCGTGCCTCCGCCGCGGATACCGCCACCACAGCACTAATCGCCGGCTCGCACGCGGAGCGGATCGACAAGGCGCTGGACGGCCAGCCGGAGCTGCTAGCGCTACGCCGGGAAGCCGAGCAACTCGCCGACCGCCAGCAACGCGCGGTCAAGCAGGTGACAGCGCTGATCGGTGCCGTCGAGGAAGCGGGCCGCACCCTCGCCGAGGCCCGGCGGAAGGTGTCCGAGCTCGACGCGGAAGCCGACGAACTCGCCGAGCGCCGGACCATCGCCGAAGTCGCGGCGACCGAATGTGGCGCCGAGCTGATCTCGGCGGTGCGCGGTCATCTTGACGCGGCCACCGAATTGAGGCTTCCCGACCCGGCCGCCACCTTGGCAGAGCTGGAGTTGTGGGTCGAAACCCTCGACGGCACCAACCCGGCGGCAGCCGCGGTCGGTGAGGCTGGGCAGGTGGCGACCGCCGCCCTCGCCCGGAGCGACGCCGCCTTCGAGGCACGGGAAGTCTCCGCACGGCAGCACGGCGTTGACCTGACGACGGAGATCGATCGGCTGGAACGCGGCGAGGACAGCATTCCGCCGACGCCGTACACCAGGCAGAACACCACCCGTGCCGGGCGAGCCGGTGCGCCGCTGTGGCAGCTCGTGGACTTCGCCGCCGAAATCGGCCCCGCCGAGCGAGCCGGCCTCGAATCGGCGTTGGAAGGCGCGGGCATCCTCGACGCGTGGGTCACCCCGGCGGGTGAGGTGCTGGCGCCGGACACCGAGGATGTGGTGCTGCGGCCCGGTGATCGGGTGTCCGGGCCGAACCTGGCCGCGGCGTTGAGTCCTGCAGTGGACCGCGAAAGTCCGCAAGCGAACGCGGTTTCCGATGACGTCGTCGCGGAGGTGCTCGCGTCGATCGGCCTCGGCGAGCACGGGAATACCTGGGTGCGGACCGACGGCGGGTTCCGCATCGGCGTGCTGGCCGGTTCCTGGCGCAAGCCGACAGCCGAGTACATCGGCCAAGGCGCCCGCGAAGCAGCCCGGCGTGCGCACTTGCTCGCGCTCCGCGCTGAATTGTCCACAGTGGAATCCGAACTCGCGGAGCTGGCCGAATCGCGGCGGCTACTGGGCGAACGGCAGGGGATCCTGGCCGTCGAGGTCGCGAACCTGCCGTCCGACACGGCGTTGCGGGAGGCGCATTCGGACGTGAAGAGGCTCGCCCGTGACTATCAACAGCTCGTGGGTCGCCAGGAGATCGCCGCTGAGCGGCTAGTCGACGCGACCGACCAAGCCGGGCAAGCGCAGACCATGCTTACGGAGAGCGCCGGCGACGCTGGCCTGCCATCAACCCGTGCCGATCTGTCCACTGTGGATAGTGCACTGGCCGGCTACCGGGTCGCCCTCGCCGGTCTCTGGCCGGCCGTCGGCACCGTGACCGAAGCCGCCCGCGAAGCAGCGGAAGCCGCGGAGGCACTCGAAGACGCCGAGACTGAACTGGCTGAGCTCGCGGAACGTGCCGATGCGGCGGAACAAGAGGCAGCCGGTGCCGTGGAGCGGCACAAAACGCTGCGCGACACCGTCGGGGCAGCCGTCGCCGAGCTGGAGTCACAGCTCGCGGACGTCGCGGAGCTGTTGCATACCAACGAAAATCAGCGCGATGACGCCAACCGCACCCGCGAAGAGGCGATCGGGGCCCGAGGCAAGGCAGAGGGCCGTCGCGAAGAGCTGACCGAACAGCTGAAGACCGCGACCGACGAGCGCGCCGCGGCGGCCGAGGCGCTGCGGCGGTTCACCACCACCGGCTTGCTCGCCGTCGCCCTGCCCGAACTCTCGGTGCCGGACCCCGGTGAGCCGTGGGCGCCGGATCCCACCGTGCGGCTGGCCAGGAGGGTGAACGACGAACTCGCCGACACCCCCGACGACGACCCGGCCTGGGATCGCGCCCAGAAACGTGTCAACGACGAACTCAAAACGCTGACGGACACCCTTTCCCGGCAGGGCAACAAGGCGTCGGGCGACCTCTTCGAAGACGGCCTGGTGGTCGAGGTCGAATTCCAGGGCAAGCCGGCGACGGTCCCGGAACTCACCGACGCCCTCGCCACCGAGGTCGCCGACCGCGAGCGGCTGCTCAGCGAGCGTGAGCGCGAGATTCTGGAGAACCACCTGGTCAACGAGGTGGCGAGCACGCTGCAAGAACTGATCTCCGCCGCCGAGGCGCAGGTCGCCGGGATGAACGTCGAGCTGGACGAACGGCCGACCAGTACCGGGATGCGCCTGCGGCTGCAATGGCGGCCACGGGAAGACGGCCCGGCCGGATTGGCCGCCGCCCGGGAGCGGTTGCTCCGGCAGACCGCCGACGCCTGGTCCGAGGACGATCGCGCCGCTGTCGGCGGCTTTCTGCAGGCCAGGATCGCCGAGGTGCGGGCCAGGGACGCGGCAGGTACCTGGCTGGAACATCTCACCGAGGCGCTGGACTACCGGAACTGGAACAGGTTCGTCATCCAGCGGCACCAGAACGGCCAGTGGAAGCCCGCGACCGGCCCCGCGTCGGGTGGTGAACGGGTGCTCGCGGCCAGCGTGCCGCTGTTCGCCGCCGCGTCCTCGCACTACGCGTCCGCCGGCAGCCCGCACGCGCCGCGCCTGGTCACCCTGGACGAGGCGTTCGCCGGCGTCGACGACAACGCGCGGGCGAAGTACCTCGGCCTGCTCGCCGCGTTCGACCTGGACGTGGTGATGACCAGCGAACGCGAGTGGGGCTGCTATCCGGAGGTGCCCGGCCTGGCGATCTCGCAGCTGTCCCGCACCGACGACGTGGCGGCGGTACTGGTCACCAACTGGGAATGGGACGGCCGGAAGCGAACCAAGGTTGACCGCCGAGAACCCGCCCCGGTCGCCGCGCCCAGTCCGGCACCGGCTCCCCAGGAAAGCTTGTGGGGCGACACCTGATCACGGCGAGGTTCGCTGTTCGTCACGGTCGATAGGGTGATGCCTTGAGCGCGTTTGACGAGGAGGCGAGGAGCACGGCTGAGCATGATCGGTTGACCCGCTTGTTGGGCGACGGGGAACTGGCCTGGCTGGTCAATCGCGTTCGCCGCCGAATGGAACGCGGTGAAACCCTGAACACCTCGGTAACCCTCGCCGATTCCACCGCCGACCAGCGAGCCGCCGTCCACCGGCTGCTCGGCCGCCGACCTCGCGCCGGCACCACACTCACGGTCCCACTCGCCGCCGTCGACGAAGTCCTTCGCCGATCCGGCGCCTGTCCCGAGGGCCTGGGCGCCGCCGTGGTCACGCTGACCGGTCCGGTCACGGACCGCGCCGATCACCTGGCTTCCCTCGATGCAGCCTGGCAACGCGCCTTCGCCCCCGTGGCCGCCCTTCTCGACACCAGGCCCGAGCTGCTCGAGTGGTACGAACGCCTGCACGCCACCGGCCTGGTCCGTCGCCTGGCCGGCACCCCCGCAGTCGCGGAACCCCTCCTCGCCGACCTCGCCTCCGTGCTCCACAACCTCCCCGCCGCCGGTGAACCGCTGGGCCGTTTCGCCGCCAGAACGGTCCGCAGCGCACACGCCCTGGACGACGGCCAACCCCTCACCACCCTCGCCCTGGGCGCCGCACGCTCCCTCGCCGACCTGCCGGACGCTTCCAACCGCGAGATTTGGGCCGCCGTCGGCGTCCTGCGCGACGAGCTCTCCAGCACAGCGCTGACCCTCGGCCTCCCCGGCGACCCGCACACGCCCACCGGCCGCGCCCTCGCCGCCTGGCACTCCGCCGGCCAGCCCGTGGTCCTCACCCTGCGCCAGCTGGTCCGCGATCCACCCCGCCTGGCCGGCCAACTCGTCTCCGTCTGCGAAAACCCCGTAGTCGTCTCCGCCGCCGCCGACCGCCTCGGTCCCCACTGCATGCCCCTGATCTGCACCAACGGCCAACCCGGCGCCGCCGTCATGCTCCTGCTGCGCCAACTCACCGCCGCGGGCGCCGATCTCCGCTACCACGGCGACTTCGACTGGGGCGGCCTGCGCATCGCGAACGTCCTCTTCGACCACCTGCCGACACACCCCTGGCATTTCGACGCCCCCTCCTACCGCGCCGCCGCAGCCGCCCACCCCGGCCACGACCTCACCGGCACTCCCGTCGAAGCCCACTGGGACGCCAACCTCGCCACCGCCATGACCGAACTGCACGTCAAGGTCGAAGAGGAACACCTCCTCGACCAACTCGTGGA
>NZ_DASYMU010000160.1:0-2306 GCF_036008905.1 Amycolatopsis sp.
CACGATGAATTCCGGCGCCTCCGAGGCGAGCGGGGCCAGCCACTGCACCAGCAGGAACTGGTCGATCCCGAGCTGGGTTCCGGCCTCGATCAGCGAGCTCGCGAACGGCTCGGCGGAGGCCAGGATGACCGCCGCGGCGAAAACGAACAGGCCGATGACGATGGCGCGACGGGAACGTGCGGGCAGGGCGCCGATCCGGGCCGCCGGGCCGACCAGGTCGGGCTCGGTCGCCTCGGCGTGGGAGACCCGCCACAGGTAGTAGACGAAGAACCCGAGCAGGGCGAAGCCCAGGATCAGGCTGATCTGCCCGGTCAACGGGACCACGAACGCCACCACCGAGGCGATGGCCAAAAACCCGATCTCGACGCGGTGCCCGGACTCGAGCACCAGCTCCCGCACGGTCCGCCCGGACCGGCGGGAGGCGACCAGCAGCGCGATGACGACGACGACCGACCAACCCAGGCCGAGCAGCAGCCGGTTGGAGCCGGTCATGTTCGCCGCGGCGTAGGCGACATAGGTGGGGTCGCTGCCGGCGGTGTAGGCGAAGTAAAGGTCCACGGCGTACTCGGGGAGCACGGCGATCACCGCGAGGATGGCGATGGCGAGCGGGCCGGAAATGTCCACCCGCGCGGCCTCCGCGGCCCAGGCCAGCAGGAACGATGACGCCACCACCGCGGCACCGAACAAGAACAGTCCGAGGACAGCCGGCGGGTGCATCCCGCCGAGGCGGAACACCAGCGCGGGCAACGTGATGAGTACGCACAATGCGAGGGGGCGGATCAACTTGAACGACATGACGTCCTTCCGGGACGGCGCGCCGCACCGACCGGAGGACCTCGGGGCACACTCCGGCCAGACGACTCGACTGGCCGAAGGTCTCGTCCACCCGCCATCAGGCGGGCCCTGTCGCCGGAGGATCGCGGGATCCTCAGCATGTCGACGAGCAGGTCGTCCGGACTACTCCCCTTCAGACACGACAACCCTGACACACGTTTCGTCGATTACGCAACTGACGGAATGGGGGAGTGGCAGTGGTCACCGGCTGGCGCCGTCGGGCGCGGCGGGGAAGACTCGGACGATGACGCACGCGTCCGGGTCGGCGGCCGTTCCGGGTGACTGCGCGGGCCGACCGAGCGTGGAGGAGCCGACCCAGCCGCAACTGCGTTCCGCCGCGGCCACGTTCGCCCTGCTCAGCAGCCCACCGCGGCTGCACCTGGCGTGGCTGATGGCGCACGAGACGTTCGACGTCGGGACCCTCGCCCACCGCGTCGGGCTCAGCCTCGCCACCACGAGCCAGCACCTGGGCAAGCTCCGGCTCGCCGGGATGATCTCCGCCCGCCGCGAGGGCCGCTACACCTTCTACGCGATCGAGGACCCGCACGTACTGACCTTGATCGACCAGATCTTCAACCACATCGCCCCGGACGGCACCCTCGCGCCTGATCCCCAAACCTAAGACGTACTTCCTGAGCGCACGACGATTCCGCGCCACGGAGTAGGCGGCGGTCCTTGTCGTAGTTGCAGCTGCGTGCGAGCCAAGACGGGTGGTGCGTGGATCTGGTCGGCTTCTGTGGGGGCGGCGCAGGCGAGCACGGCGGCGAGCCACCAAACAGCGCCTAGCTCGCCGCCGCTCCCGCCCAGTCCGTAGATCGCTCGCGGCGTTGTGGCCGGCGCGACGAGCGCGACCTGATCGCGTTCGGGCTCTCCGTCGTCGCCGTGCCGCGGCCTCGTCGAGGACCACCGCACCGAGCTGGCCGCACGAGACATCGCGGATGGCGGCGCTGCGCACCGAGCACCAGGCCGAGCTCGACCGGATCCGCCGCGACGCCGCCGACGCCCAACACCAAGCAGCGGCCGAGCACACCGAGATAGTCGACCGGCTCCGCGCCGAGCTCTCCGCCGCGGCCGAACGCCGTGCCACCTAACACGCCCACCAGCTCGAGCTGCACCGCCAGCGCGGCGCGGCCGATCACGAGATCGAGGTCCTCCGCACCCGCCTGACCCCCGACCCGACCGTCGCGGGCCACCGCTGACCGGTCATCCCGGACCGCCGTCGTTCGGCGTGCTACTTCCCCTGCGCCGTCCACCCCGATGTTCGGGTGGTGGGCAAATCACGCGCCGCGCGATGCGGACCTTGATGCCGCCTCGTCAGGTAGGCCCGGTGCCCGACCAGAAGGGCTGGGGCAACGTCATGTACATCCCGGCGGCCCCGTACTGCGCGAAGAACGCCGCCTACGCGAACGACTGCGGCAAGGCGTTCCTGACCGGCGAGAGTCCCTCGGACTTCGCCCCGGAGCACTACGAGA
>NZ_DASYMU010000161.1:0-83103 GCF_036008905.1 Amycolatopsis sp.
AGATGCCCCGGCTCTTGGCCTCGATGATGCGGTTCTCGATCTGGTCGGACATGCCCAGCCCGTGCCGTCCGCCGATCGCGTTGGCCTCCAGCACGAGGTCGACGGAGGTGGCGAACTTCTTACCGTTGATCGTCACCGGGCGGCCCAGCTCGAAGCCGATGGTGACGTCTTCGGGGGCGATCTCGACGTCCGCGTCCCAGAACCGCACGCCCATGATCGGGTCGACGATCTCGACGCTGGTGTCGAGGTGCTCCAGCGACTTGGCCTCGTGCGTCGCGCCCCAGATGTTCGCGTCGGTCGAGTAGGCCTTCTCCGTGCTGTCGCGGTAGGGCAGGTCGTGCGCGACGAGCCACTCGGACATTTCCTTGCGGCCGCCCAGTTCGGTGACGAAGTCGGCGTCCAGCCACGGCTTGTAGATCCGCAGCGCCGGGTTCGCCAGCAACCCGTACCGGTAGAACCGCTCGATGTCGTTGCCCTTGAAGGTGGACCCGTCGCCCCAGATCTGGACGTCGTCCTCGAGCATCGCGCGCACCAGCAGAGTGCCCGTGACCGCGCGGCCGAGCGGGGTGGTGTTGAAGTAGGCGCGGCCACCGGACCGGATGTGGAACGCCCCGCAGGTCAGGGCCGCGAGGCCTTCCTCAACGAGAGCTTCCCGGCCGTCGACCAGCCGGGCGATCTCGGCGCCGTACGCCTGCGCGCGACCGGGCACCGACGCGATGTCAGGCTCGTCGTACTGGCCGATGTCGGCGGTGTAGGTGCAGGGCACCGCACCTTTGTCGCGCATCCACGCGACAGCTACGGAGGTATCGAGGCCACCGGAAAAGGCGATCCCGACGCGCTCGCCGACAGGCAGGGAAGTAAGCATCTTGGACACAGCATAATTATGCACACGGATGCATCATCGTGCAATTTGGGGTCGGATCAGTCAGGGAGAACCACTAGACATACGCCTCAAGACCCGGTCGCGCTCGGCAGCATCGCGGGACAGCCGCCGGTCTCGTAGGCCGGGTCGTACTCGAAGTGCCAGTACTCGTTCTCATAGCGGCGGCACCAGCCCAGCGCGCGGCCGTTGCCTTCCACCCAGGCCGCCGAGGCGGTCGGCTGGATGTCCACCGCGATTCCCTTGACGTGCATCGACTTCTCCGGCGGCAGGACGTATCTCGCGGCCAGTTCGGGAGTGCCGAACCGCCGCACGGCCTCGGTGAACTCACGCTGTTGCTGGGCCACGCTCCGTTTGCTGTCCTGCACACACAACCGGACCCCCTGCGTCTCCGCCTTGGCCCGCAGCCGCTTCCACCCGTCCAGGACGTCCGGACGCGGGCCCTGGGGTTCTTCGTCGACATACCGTTTGTCGAGCGGGCAGACCGGCCCGGTCTCCGGCCCCGGGACTTCGCCGGGACCGGTGGCGACCGGCAGCGGCGCCGGACAGCCGGCGGTCGCGTAGGCCGGGTCGTACTCGAAATGCCGATACTCGTCTTGATGACTCCGGCACCAGCCGAGCGCGTGACCGTTCCGTTCGACCCAGGCCGCCGACGCCGCCGGTTGCACGTCGATCGCGATTCCCTTGACATGCATCGACTTCTCCGGCGGGAGAACGTAGATCCCGGCGAGTTCCGGAGTGCCGAACAGCCGCACGGCCTCGGTGAACTCCCGCTGCTGCTGGCCGGTGCTCCGCTTGCCGTCTTGAAGGCACAGCCGGACACCCTGCTCCCCCGCCTCGGCCCGCAACCGCTGCCACGCGCCCAGGACGTCCGGGCGCAGGCCTTCGGGCGGTTCGTCGACGTACCAAGCGTCGAGCGCACAGGCCGCTCCGGCGTCAGGCCCCGGGACTTCCTCGAGAATCGCCGTGGGCTGCCCGGCGACCTGGACGTGGGCGAGTTCCAACCTGCCCGTGGCGCCCACCGCGGCCACGGCAGCCACCACGAGTATCAAGGGCAGCAACACACCGAACACCGTGCGATTGTTTCCGGGGATTGACACCAACTCGAACGTACCGACGGCTCAGGTGGTCGCCCACTGTTGATGATCTCGGTCACATCAGGGCCGAGACGCCGCTCGTTGCCTCCGCGTTCAGACTCGGATCACGCGCAGGCAAAGGCGTTTGAGGACGTCGCGGAGTTCGTCGTCGGGCAGGTGGGTCAGGCTGCGGGTCGCCGGGCCGAGATCGCTGAGCATGGCGTAGGCCGCGCGCTGGTCGGGCGTGGGCGCGTCGCCGAACAGGAGGCGCAGGCCGCGTTCGGACAGTTCGTCGAGTTCGCGGCTGATTCCCTCGTGCCGCCGGATGATGGGGTCGGCACGGTTCATCGGCGCGATGGTGCGGTGGGCGAGGACGACCTGATTGACGAAGCCGTCGACCAGGAAGTCCACCCGCGCCTGTTTGCCCTTGATCTTCTCGGCTTGATCCAGCATCCCGGCGAGGGCGGTGACACTGCCCTCCAGAAGGGCTTCCAGGATCTCGATCTTGGTGCGGAAGTAGTAGTAGACATTGGCTTTGGTCACGCCCATGGTGTCGGCGATCAGCTGCAGGGACGTCGCGTCGAACCCGTACTCGGTGAACAACCGCCGCGCTGTCTCGAGCACGGACTTCCTCGTGTTTTCGGCCTGTTCGGCCCGGGTCGGCGACATGGGGCGATGCTAACCCACCGGACGATCGGCGACCTGCGGCACAGCCTGCGTCAACTCGCGGTCCCGATGGGCGAGGTAGGTCTCCGGCCGTCCTTCGACATGCAGCTCCGGCAGGATCCGGCCTAGCCGGCGCGGCATCCACCAGTTGGCACGGCCGAGCATCTGTATGACAGCGGGTACCAGCATCAGCCGGATGACGGTCGCGTCGAGCAGGATCGCGGCCGACATCCCGACCCCCAGCAGTTTGAGGACGACCTCCGACCTGGGGATGAACGCGGCGAAGACCGCCACCATGATCGCCGCGGCCGCGGTGTCGGGGTGTCGACACCGATCAGCTGACCGGCCCAGCCTCCTTGCAGGACAAGGGAAATCACCCCGTAGGCGGCGGCGACCGACAGCAGGTTCATCACCGCCGCCTTGACGGCGACCGCGATACTCCGGAAGGCGACCAACAGCAGCAACATCGACAACAGCACGACACCGGTGATGAGCAACGGAATCCACTGAGCGATGTTGTCGTTGCTGTCGATGGACCTCGCCACGATGCCACCGACACTGACGTCCACGCCGGTGCCTGCCGTGGCGGCGGGAAGGATCGAATCGCGCAGTTGCCGGACCAAGTCCTCGGTCCGCGGGTCCTGCGGGCCGTCCGCCCCCGCGCCGAATCCGGCCGCCGTCATGTCGTAGGCCTGCCGGGTCGAGGTCTCCGCCCGGTTGTTGCCCGCGTCGGGGAAACCGAAGCGCACACTCAAGAACGGGGTGGCGAGCACGAGCATGATCACGACGCCCACGCCCGCGGCGATGAACCGGTGCCGCTGAGCGCGAGCCCGGCTATCGCGACCATGATCGGCAGGCCGGCCGCGACGACGGAACCGAACGTCGGCAACAGGATCACCGCCGCGGCGAGCAAACCGATGCCTTCCGAACCGATGGCGCCGGATTCGGCGGTCTGGATCGCCTGGCCGCCCACGGCGATGTCGATGCCGGGTCGCTCGGCCTGCGTGCCGAGGTCGATCAAGCGCTGCGCGACGAGCACACGGCCGTCCTGGGAAACCGATCCCGTTGTGGCATAAGGATCATCGGCGCCCACGACATGCGGCACGGTGGTCATCTCGGCCAGCAACCGCTGGACGTCCGCGGTCACGGTGGACACCCCCGCGTCGGCCTGGAAGTCCCCACTGAACGCCGAGGAGAGCGCGAAGGCGCCGACCAGGGCCAGCAGCCAGGAGAACAGGACAAGGCGACGCCGTCGATACATCACTCGCGCGAGCCTGCCGAGTGGTCCCGGTCTGAGATCGTTCATGGGGTTCTCCCGCTACGGTGATTTCATTAGCCACTCGGCTAACAAAATCACTAGCGCATCTTCGCACGACCGACTACAAAGGAAGAACGATGACCAGCACGACATCCCTCCACATCCAGCAGCTGCCCGCAGGCGCGAGTACCGACGCGGCGTTGATGCGGCAGATAGCGGACCTGGTCAACCGGGTCTACGCCACCGCCGAGGCGGGACTGTGGCAGCCGGGTGCCACCCGCACCACCGTCGAGGAGATCACGCGGCTGACCGGCGCCGGTCAACTCGTCGTCGCGCGGCACGGAAGCGCGGTCGTCGGCTCCATCAAGGTCCAGCATCTCAGCGCCGAACTGGCCGAGACCGGCATGCTGGTCGCCGATCCCGACCGGCGGGGCGAAGGAATCGGCCGGGAACTCCGGCGTTTCGTCATCGACCTGCTCCGGCAGCGGGGAATCACGACGTTGCAGATCGAACTGCTGTCACCGCGAGACTGGGAGCAGCCGTCGAAAAAGTTCATGGCCGAGTGGAACGAACGAGCCGGCTACCGGGTGATCCGCAAGGGAGCTTTCGAGGACCAGTACCCCGACCTCGCGCCACTGCTGGCCACTCCCTGCGACTTCATCATCTATCACATCCCCTTGCAGCCATGACGGTTTCGACGTTCGGCTGGAGGGATCGATATGTCGGGTACTGCGTCGGCGTCATCGAAACAGACGACGCCGCAAGCATCCTGACCGATTTCGGCGCGGACCCCCGACTCGC
This sequence comes from Amycolatopsis sp., assembly GCF_036008905.1. GTDB lineage: Bacteria > Actinomycetota > Actinomycetes > Mycobacteriales > Pseudonocardiaceae > Amycolatopsis. The sequence continues at coordinate 4,682 of NZ_DASYMU010000161.1, forward strand.
CGTCCACGGGAGATTTTCGTGACGCCGTCGAGCTTCACTCCGAAGCCACCGCCTACTACCCGGTGATACAGGTCGTCGGCCCGCGGTACTTCGCCAGCTGTCGAGGAATGCGCGCACGATCGATCGCGCTGCCCGCAAACCTCCTCAAAACACGTAAGGCAAATTTGGCGTGTCGTGGGTGTCTCAACGACCCTCGCCATCTGTCGACAGATGGCGGTCGTGAGTGGCAACAAGTGTTCTAACGCTTGTAAACACTCACGACCCACCCACCCGAGTGAGCGGTCTGTGAAGCCGAGTGAGTCGACGTAGTCCACTGTGGACCTGGCGGGACGGGGGGGCTTCCGCCCGGCTTCATTTCCGGATGGCGTCGTGGTCCATGAGGCTGCGGGCACAGTCGACGACGGTGACCTCGGCCGGTCGCGGGGTCCAGCCGAGGAGTCTCCGTGCTTTGGCTGCGCTGTGGCGATTGCGGCGGCCGAGGGCGGGCATGATCTCGCGCAGCGAGCTGTCGAAAAGGGCCGCGACGCGGACGGCGATGTCGGGCAACTGGCGCGTGGGGACCTTGCGCCCGTCGTCGCCGAGGCCTTCGCGCAGCGCCAGGGCGATGTCGTACATCCAGAGGAACTCGCCAGTGGCGAGGAAACGCTGCCCGGCGGCCTCGGGATCGGTCATGGCGCGGATGTGGATGTCGGCGAGGTCGCGCACGTCGACGACCTCGAGCCCGATACGCGGGGTGCCGCGCATCGCTCCGCCGACCAGCCGCGCGATGATCCGGACCGAGCCCAGGGCGTCGGTGGAGAGCACCGGCCCGAAGACCGCGCCCGGCAGCACCGTGGCTAAAGTCATCGGGCCGTCGTAATCGGCCATGAAGTCCCACGCCGCCTTCTCGGCGGCCGTCTTGGAACGCCGATAGGCGGGCAGGCCCGGGGTGTCCAGGTCCGTCCACAATGTCTCGTCGGTGACGCCGTCGGTGGCGTAGGACATGGGGCTGGCCGTGTTGGCCGCCGAGGTCATCACCACTCGTCGCACCCCCGCGGCGACGGCAGCGCGCAAGACCCGCACCGTGCCGTCCCGCGCCGGCACCAGCATCGCCTCCACGTCTTTCGACGCGTTCAAACCCAGCGGCGAGGCCACGTGCAGCACGTAGTCACAGCCGTCCACCGCCTCCTTCCAGCCCTCGTCCGAGGTCAGGTCCGCGACCGCGAACTCCAGCCGATCGGCCCGGCCGGACACCGACCCCACCGCGCGCCGCACCCGCTCCGCCCGGCTCGCGTCGCGCACGGTGGTCCGCACGTCGAAACCGCGCTCCAGCAGCTCCGCGATACACCAGCCCGCCACGTAACCCGTCCCACCGGTCACCAGCACCGAACCCGACATGACATCCTCCCCCGTTCATTAGCCATTCGGCTAATGAACCTACTTTAGCACCGCCGCAATCAGACGGCGCGACACGATGGGATGAGCCGCGTCACGAGAACCATGAACGCGGTATTGAGCGGAGAACCCCTGGAACCAAAGTGTTCTCCGCTCAGCGCCAGGTGATTCTCAGCCGCAGACCCGGACCTGCCCCCTCAGAGCCGAAACAAGAAGTGCCCCCAATGTGGCGTTGGGGGCATCCAGCGTCCCCAACGCCGCATTGGGGGCATCGCCGGTCAGGACGTGGCCGACGAGTCGGCTTGGCCGGGGGCGAGCGCGGCAACGCAAGCGTCGAGATCGCGAAGCAATCGCTCCTGATGGGCCGGAGAGAACGGCGTGAGCATCTGCCGCTCAACAGCCCGCACGGCGACGCTGGCGGCGTGCAGCTGCCGACGGCCCTCGGGGGTCAGCCGGCTGGGCAATGCCCGGCCCTTCGGAGCCGTCGCCGGACGGGTGACCAAGGCGCGCTCCTGCAGCCCGCGCAGCACCAGGTTCATCGACTGCCGCGAGACGAACGCGCCGCGCGCCAGGTCCGCATTGGACAGTCCGGGCCGCTGCGCGAGCAGTTCCAGGCAGGCGTACTGCGGCACGGTCAGCTCCAGCGGGCGCAGAGCGGCGTCCATCCCGCCGCGCAGCGCCGAGGCCGCCCGCTTGAGCGCGTAGCCCACCGACTCGTCCAGCGATTCGACCGTCTCCACTTGCGGCATGTCAACATCATGACATAGGTTAGCCATGTCAACATGCTGACATGCCTACGGAGGACATCATGACCGTGACCGGACCGGACTTCCTTGCCTTGCAGGTGCGCGATCTCGACCGCGCCGCCGAGTTCTACGAGACCCGGCTCGGGCTGCGCCGGCTCCCAGCCGGCCCACCCGGCGCGGTCGTGTTCGACACCGCGCCGGTCCCGTTCGCGGTCCGGGAGCCGTTGCCGGGGACCGATCTGGACGCCGCGTCCCCACGGCCGGGACTGGGGGTCTCGCTGTGGCTGCACGCGGACAACGCACAAGCCCTGCACGATCAGCTGGCCGCCGCCGATGTCCCGATCGCCGCGGCCCCGGTGGACGGGCCGTTCGGCCGCACGTTCACCTTCTCCGACCCCGACGGCTACGCGATCACCATCCACGACCGAGCCTGAAGGGACGGATCATGCCGCGCCACGAAGTGACCGTCGAGGTGCTCGGACCCTGGTCCCTGGACACCGGCAAGCGGTTCTGGGAGGGCTTCACGCCCGCCGCATTGGCCACGCAGGACCAGCCACACCAGTTGCGGACGGTGTTTCGCGCCGAGGATGACTGGACCCGCGCCGAGGTCCACGTCACCCAGCAGGGCGGCGCGGCCCGGATCGTCGTGCTCGGCGACGGTGACCTCGACCAGGCCGCCGCACAAGCCCGCCGGTTCCTTTCCCTGGACGTCGACGCCCGAGGCTGGCCCGAGGTCGCCCGGCGCGACCCGGTCATCGCCGACGCCCAGCACCGGTTGCCCGGGCTACGTCCCTGCGGGTTCCACTCCCCCTACGAGGCCGCGGCCTGGGCCGTGCTGTCCCAGCGGGTGCGGATCGCGCAAGCCGCACGGGTACGCGACGACCTCGTCCGCCGCCACGGCGAGGACGGCACGTTCCCCGCCCCGCGGCTGCTGCGCACCCTCGATCTCGACTTGCCCGGCCGAAAAACCGAATACCTGCACGCCGTCGCGGAGGCTGCCTTGGACGGACACCTCGACGGCGTCACGCTCCGCTCGTTGGACCCCGGCGAGGCCGTGCGCACCGTGCGGGAGGTGAAGGGGCTCGGGCCGTTCGCCGCCGAACTCGTCGTCCTGCGCGGTGCCAACGCCCCGGACATGGTCCCGCAGCACGAACGCAGGCTGGACGACGAGATCGGCCACCGCTACGGCCCCGGCCACACGCTCGCCGAGGTGTCCGAGGCGTGGCGGCCGTTCCGCACCTGGGCGGCGGTCCACCTGCGCACGCTGCGCGAAGAACGCACGCACGAAATCAGCGGCCACCGCGCGGCTCAGAGCGCGCGGGCCCCGGTTTTGGTGGAGAAACGGAATTCCACGGTCACCGGCAGGGTTTCGAGGTCGAGTGCTTGACGCAGCCGTGGGAGACCCTCGGTTTCGAGCCGGTGGCGGATCGCGGTGAGGTCGGCGTCCTGTTCGACGCTGATCACCAGCGCCACGGCCGGCGCGTCCTGAATGCCCGCCAGCGTGGCATGAGCGCCGTGAACGCCTTGGTAGGTCTTGACCTCACTGACGAACGGGTCGGCAGCGGTGCTCGCGGCAAGCTCCATGCGCCCTCGATCGGGATCGCCTTCGAAATGCCAGGTGTGCGTCTTGGGCTTGCGGGCCAACTGCGCGGCCAGCCACCGTACGAGAAGCAGCCCGAGCGCGACGGCGGCCGCGGCGGCGACGTAGAAGGCCCAGGTCGGCGGGGTTCCGATAGCGGGGATCAGCGCGGAATCACTGGGGACGACGTCGAGTTCGCCGAAATGCGTGGCCACGGCGAATCCGCCGGCGGCGAGCAGGACGATCCCGAAGACGGTGAGCAGGCCACGGTTGAGGCGGGCGGGACGGTTGAGGCCGGTCATGACGCGCTCCTGGCGGCGTGGACCTTGACCTTCACAGTCGGGCGGAGGGCGGGGGTGATCTGGTCGAGCCGGTGTTCGATCGCGGCGCGGACGGCGTCGGCGAGCCCATCGGTCGTGGTCCGGCCGGTGGTCACCTTCGCGAAGACCTTGCGCCGCTTGAGCTTCAGCTTCGCCCCGGACACACCATCCACTGTGGACGCGGCGGTTCGCAGGGTGGAACGGTAGCTCCGCCGCGACGCGCCCGAGTCCAGTTCGCCTTCCAGCGGGAGCACGGTGAGCCTGCCCGGCAGGAACGCCGTGAGCAGGAGGACCACACCGAGCAGCACGGCCCCGCCCCCGGCGAGCGCGGGGATCAGGTCGTTCCACCGCGCGCCGTGCAGTGCGTCGGCGGCGGTTTTGTAGCTGAGCCAAGGGGTTTCGCCGAGGATCGTCTGGATCGCGACAACCGCGACGACCGCGCAGGCGGCGAGCAGGACGACCGCGGTGAGGGTGGCGGGGGTGCTGCGGCGGGGGCGGCGTTTCACTGGACCCTCCTGGTTTCGGTGACACCTGAATGCAGCGCGGTCACGGTGATGTCCACCCGCGACACGGTGAGCCCGGTGAATTCCTCCACGCGGCGCATCAGATGCTCGCGAGCCCGTTCGGTGGTGCGCGCGACCGAAAGCGGGTAACTGATCGACAGCCGCACGTCGAGGCTGGCTGTCTCGCCGCTGACCTTCGCGGTGACCTTGGCCGGGTTGGCGAGATCCTCGCTGCCGACGGCGACGCCGAGCATCCTCGTCGCGGCTCCGCCGATGCCGTCGACCTCGGTGACGGCGCGGGCGGCGATCCGCTCGACGGTGCCATCGGAGACGGTGAGCCTGCCCCGCTCCCCCAGGCCGGCGGGCGCTGTCCTGGGGGAAGGGCCCGGCAAGGTGGTGGTCATGGCCGTCAGCCCCGGTCGCGGCCGGACAGCGCCGAGAGGTCGAGCTTGCCGTCGAGCACCCGGCCGGCGAGCAGGCCGAGCGCGCCGAGGACCAGGACGACGAGGAAGGCGCTGAACCCGCCGAACGCCGCGGCGAAGCCGAGGGCGACACCGGTGAGGAGGCCGAGTTGGGTGGAGTTCATGGGTTTTCTCCTTGCTGTGGTGATCGGTCCGCCCCGTGCCGGAGGGCCGTCACGGCGGCGGCGATACGGTCGGCGTCGATCTCGACGCCGGCGCTCACAGAACGCGACCGGTATCGTTCTTGGTGTCCTCGTCCTCGTCGTCGCCCGGGATGTGCACATCGGAGACGTTGATGTTGACCTCGACGACCTCGAGCCCGGTCATCTGCTCGACGGCGCCGATCACGTTGCGTCGCACCGAACGCGACAGGTCGGCGATGGACACGCCGTATTCCACGAGGATCTGCAGGTCGATCGCGGCCTGCGTCTCGCCGACCTCGACGGACACGCCCTGGCCCGCCGACGCCGACGCGCCCGGGATGCGCTCGCGGATCGCGGAGAACGCCCGCGCCGCGCCGCCGCCGAGGGCGTAGACGCCGGAAACCTCGCGGGTGGCGAGACCGGCGACCTTCTGCACCACGGTGTCGGCGATCGTGGTCGAGCCCTGCTTCGACACCAATGCGCCGGTGGTGGCCGTCTCGACGGTGGTCGAGCGAGCCGGGGTCTTGGTGGTGGTCGGGTTCGTCATGACGTTCTCCTCTGGTCCGGTTCTTCTTGCCTGGCGAGGAAATCCGCGGTGGCCCGCGTCGCTTCCACACCGGTAAGACCCGGCTCCCGTCAGATCGTCACGCCCCCGTTCCTGTGTCCCCCGTCTCCCCGATGCCGGCCTCGGTGCCTCCACCTGAAAGTTCGGATAACAGTGTGTCACCATGCATGGCCTTCAGGTGACTTCTGCGTATCTTCGCAGGGCGGGCTCACCACGCTGGCCGGCACAGGAGGATGATGCAGGACGTGACTTCTCCGGAGATGCCATCCACGGCTGGCAACGCACCATTCGACGCGTTGCGGATCACCGTGCGTAATCAGCGATCGGCCGTGATCTGCGAGGCCACCGGTGAAATCGACCTGGCCACCTCGTCCCAGCTGGGCGAAACCCTTACCGCCGCCCTCGCCGACGCGCCCGAGGCGGTGGTGGCCGATCTGTCCGCGGTGACGTTCCTCGATTCCTCCGGCCTGCGTGTGCTCATCAACGCGCACGTGTCCGCCACCAGCGCCACCCGGTTCGCCGTCGTCACCGGTGGCAGCGCGACGCTGCGGCCGCTGCAGCTCACCGGGCTGGACGAGGAGATCGCGGTGTTCGGCTCCCTTGACGACGCCTTGGCCGCCGGCTGAGTCTTCGCCATCTGTCGACAGATGGCGGTAGTTGCGGACGCGGGGTATCACGTGATGTCGACATCTCGTGGCGCCTTGCCGCGCGCGGCTTGCGGGAGCGTCTGATCTACAGTTGCGTTCTCAAGTAGTCAGCTGACGACTTAACCCGGGCCGGCGACATCGACCATCTCGTCCTCACCGGCATCGCCACGAGCGGCGTCGTGTTGTCCACCCTGCGCCAAGCCGCCGACCTGGACTTCGGCCTGACCGTCCTGGCCGACGGCTGCCTCGACGACGACCCCGAAGTGCATCGGGTTCTCACCGAAAAAGATGTTTCCCCGCCAGGCTGAGGTCACGACCGTGGCGGACTGGGCAGCAGCGCTCTGAAGAGCGGTCAGCGCGAGGGGTATTCGCCGTCGGTGACGTGGTCGCCCCAAGTGGACTCCTCGCCCTCACCGGGGCCTTCCCGCATGGCGACGTGGGTCATGAAGTGCCTGGGTGCCGCGCCGTGCCAATGCCACTCGCCGGGCGGGGTGTAGATGGTGTCGCCGGGCCGGATTTCGGTGACTTCGCCGCCACGGGACTGGACCAGCCCGAGGCCTTCGGTGACGTGCAGGGTCTGGCCGACGGCGTGGGAGTGCCACGCCGTGTGGGCACCCGGGGCGAAGCGGACGACGTTCACCCGCATCCGCGAGGGTTCCTCCCCCTTGGCGATGACGTCGACCCACACGTCACCAGTGAACATCTCCGCCGGTCCCTTGGTGCTCGGCTGTTTGGGCAGGATCTTCAACTTTTCCTCCTGACGATGTACTTCGTGGTTCAGGGTCGGATGAGGACCTTGAGCGCCTCGCGGTCGGCCATGGCGCGGTAGCCGTCCGGGACCTCGTCGAAGCCGACGGTACGGTCGAACACCTTGCCCGGCTCGATCTTGCCATCGAGGATGTCCGGCAGCAGCTCGTCGATGTAGGCCCGCGCCGGAGCCACACCACCGGTGAGGGTCACGTTGCGCATGAACACGCCGAAGTCCATCGGGACCTCGGCATACTGCGGCGCGCCGACCCTGCTGACGACACCACCGTCACGAACCACACCGAACGCCGTCTCCAGCGCGGGCTTCAGGCCGACGCACTCGAGCACAGTGTGCGTGCCGTCACCGCCGGTCAGCTCCCGCAGCTTCTCGACACCCTCCTCACCGCGTTCCGCGATCACGTCGGTGGCACCGAACTCGCGGCCGAGGTCGGTGCGGGCCGCGTGCCGTCCCATGAGGACGATCCGTTCGGCACCGAGACGCTTCGCCGCGAGCACCGCGGACAGCCCGACAGCGCCGTCCCCGATCACCGTCACCGTGGTACGCGGCCCGACCCCTGCCGTCACCGCGCAGTGGTGCCCGGTGGAGAACACGTCGGACAGCGTCAGCAACGACGGCAGCAGCGCGGAATCCTCACCGACGGGCAGCTTCACCAGCGTGCCCTGCGCCTGCGGCACCCGCACCGCCTCACCCTGGCCACCGTCCACATCGGACGCACCCCACTGACCGCCGTGACGGCACGAGGTCTGCAGGCCCTCGGCACAGAAGTCACAGGTGTTGTCCGCCCACACGAACGGCGCGACCACGACGTCACCGGACTTCAGCCCGGAGACCTCCGAGCCGACGTCCTCCACCACACCGAGGAACTCGTGCCCGATCCGGGCGCCGTGGTCGGCCGCCGGTTTCGAGCCGTAAGGCCACAAGTCGCTGCCACAGATGCACGAACGCAGCACGCGCACGACCGCGTCGGTCGGTTCGAGCAGTTTCGGGTCGGGCACGTGCTCGACTCGCACGTCGCCGGCACCGTAGATCAACGTCGCTCGCATGAAAACCTTCCCATCGAGGTGGTCCGGGGTCCCCTACTGCGTACCCTGGACATCCCTCAGGGAACCGCGTCTCACCCGGACGTGGCAGGGGCCACTGTTCCGGGTAATGCCAGCACCCCCCACCACCCAGGTGACACGACCTAGTGGACCGCCGATCGCAGGACTTCCCGTACCGGCACCGGCGGCCTGCCGAGCAGGCGCTCCAGTGCCGGGTCGAACCGCGCGAACTCGCCTTGGCGGCTCGCGGCGAACAGGCCGACGAGCATGTCGGCCGCCGGTTCGGGGAGCCCGTGGCCGAGGAGACCGGCTCGGTAGTCGGCCTCCGACACCATGACCCGGCGGATCGGTCGGCCTGTCAGCTCCGAGGCGATCGCCGCGACACCGGCCATGTCGATCGCCTCCGAACCGGTGAGGTCCGGGCTCACGCCGTCGAAGACGTCGTCGGCGAGGACGATCGCCGCCGCCTCGGCCAGGTCGGCGTGAGACGTCCAGGACACCGGGCCGTCCTCCGGAACGGCGAGTTCGCCCGTTTCGACAGCGCCACCGAGCAGCATGGCCGCCGACGCCGCGTAGAAACCGTTGCGGAGTGAGGTGAACGGGATCCCCGACTCGCGCAGCACCGCCTCGGCGGCGGCGTGGTCAGGCATCGGAGGGAAAGGCGAAGACGGGTTCGAGCCCATGTGGCTCGTGTAGACGACGCGTTCGGCACCGGCTTTCCCGGCCGCGGCGATCGCCGTCTCGTGCAGGCGCAACGCCGTCTCACCGGTGGAGTCCACCGACACGACCAGGACTCGCGACGCACCCTCGAACGCGTGCTCGAGGCTTGACGCGTCGGCGAAGTCACCTCGCCGGACACGAACGCCCCGCTCCGTCAGCTCACTCGCTTTGTCCGGGTCTCGGACACAGACACCGATCCGCTCGGGCCCGACCCGGTCGAGCAGCCGCTCAACGACCGCGCGGCCGAGTTTCCCGTTGGCACCACTAACAATGATCATGAGACCACCCTCCCGGCACCCCGGCCGTACCGGAAGGATCAGCCCGCTCCGGGTTGTTACCCTCAGGGACATACAGATCGGAGGTGGGGCCGTGGAGTCCCGGGCACTGCGCTACTTCCTCGCCGTCGCCGAGGAGCTCAACTTCGCCCGTGCGGCCGAGCGGCTGGGGATCTCCTCCCCGCCGTTGTCCCGTGCGATCCGGAACCTCGAAGCGGAACTGGGCCTCACGCTGTTCGAGCGAACCACCCATAACGTCACGCTCACCGCGGCCGGCGAAGTGCTCCTCGAACACGGCCGTGTCGCCGTGGACGCCCTGCAGGCAGCCGGACGGCGAGCGCAACGCGCCGCCGTCGTGGAACCCGTATTGGTACTGGCGGTCAAAGCCGACAGTGATGCCGGGCTGCTGGACGCCATTCTGGCTAGGTTCGCGGCCGAACCCGCGGCGCAGCCGGTCACGATCCGCTTGTGCGGTTGGGGCGAACAGCCAGGGCTCCTGCTTCGAGGCGAAGCCGACGCGGCCCTGGTCTACGAGCCGTTCGACCGCACCGGCCTCGACGCCGAGACCGTGAACATCGAACCGCGTGTCGCCGCGGTCCCGGCGGCACACCCGCTCGCCTCACGCGAAAGCATCAGTCTCGCCGAGCTCGACCTCCCGATCTTCGAGCCGGCGAATCCCGAGGAGCTCCGCCGGTATCTCGACGGGATCGTCGAGGACCACGGTGTCCGTGATCTCCCCCAGCTGCTCAAGCTCGTCGAACTCGGCAAGTTCGTCACGCTGCTGCCCGAATCCGTCGTCGCCCGCTACCCGCGACCGGGTATCGCCTACCTGCACGTCCCGGACGCCCCACCCGCGGTCCTCGCGATCGCGTGGCCACAACAGTCCCGCTCGCCGGCCACCGCGGCACTCGTCCGCGCCGCCGCCTCCCGGATGGACCACGACGGCCTCCGGGCGGACATCGACATCCGCCCGGAGGCCGCGCATTGATCAGTAGGCCGATCAGTAGGCCGCGAGGATGAACCCTGTCCAGCCACTGCCGATCTGGACACCTTGCCCGAACCTGCCGGTGCCTTCGCCGGACCACCGCCACAGGGTGTTGTCCGAGGCCCGGATGGCGATCATGTCCGCCCGGTTGTCGCCATTGATGTCCATTGTGGTCAGTTGACGGAAGCCGTTCCAGCCACTGCCGACTTCAACGGCCGTGTCGTAGGATTCGCCGTTCCGCTTCCAGTAGAAGAGGTCGCCCGCGCTGTTGGTGGCCCAGATGTCGCCGTCACCGTCCGCGTCCGCGTCTCCCCCGGTGTGGCGGAGCAAGCCGGCCCAGCCCGGGCCGACGGCGTCGCGCACGGCGAATCCGCCGTTGCCCCGGCCGATGTAGACGTACATGTTGCCGCCGTCGCGGGCGAGGATGTCGGCTTTGTTGTCCCCGTTGACATCCGCGAAGGACAGGTACTCGATCGCCGCCCAGCCCGCGCCCACCGTGACCACCGGGGTGAACGAACCATCACCGCGGTTGTGCCAGTAGTACAGGGTGTTTCCGTCGGTCGCGAAGAGGTCGGCCCAGCCGTCGGCGTCGGCGTCACTGATCGCGATCCGGTCGAAACCGCCCCAGCCGGGCCCGAGCCGGACAGCGGCGCCGAAGCCACCGGTCGACTTCCCGTGATAGACCCACGCGACCCCACCGGAATCGACGCCGATCGCGTCGTCGTACCGATCGCCGTTGATGCTCTTGGCCGCCCGGACGGGCGGCGGCGAAACCCCGATCGCCGCGCGTGCCTGGGTCAGGAACTTCTTGTAGGAGCCCGATTTGTACGTCGACCACGGTGACCAGTCGGTGCCGCCGTCGGAGATCCGGAACGCGGCGTTCGCGTTGCACTGCGCGTTGTAGGCACAGGTATCGGAAACGTCGGGGTGGTAGTAGTCGTTGATCTGCCAGAGGCCGCGGTCGATCGAATGGCCGGGGTTGACGCCCCGGGCCGCCGGGTCGCACCGGGACTCGGCCATCGCGACGGCGACCGCCACCACGAAGTTCTCCCCGGTGAACCCGGCGGTACGCCCCACGGAGACGCAGAGGTCGATGTCACCGGCGGCCTGTGCGGGCGCGGTACCCATCAACCCGGCGAGCAGAGCGGTCGCCGTGGCGACCGGAAGAAGTCGGCGAAGGAATGAACCATGTCTTCGGATCATCGGAAATCTCCTGGTGTCAAAGGGAAAGTCAGTACGTGGCGAGGGTGAAGCCCGTCCAGCCACTACCGATCTGTGCGCCTTGGCCAAACCGGCCGGTGCCGGCGCCGAGCCACTGCCACAACGTGTTGTCGGAGGTGCGGATGGCGACGATGTCCGCCCGGTTGTCACCGTTGATGTCCATCGAGGTCAGCTGACGGAACCCGTTCCAGCCACTGCCGACCTCGACGGCGGTGTCGTACGAGCCGCCGTTCCGCTTCCAGAAGAAGAGATCGCCCGCGCTGTTGGTGGCCCAGATGTCACCGTCGCCATCGGCGTCCGCGTCCGCCGAGGTGTGGCGGACGAGGCTCCCCCAGCCAGGGCCGACCAGGGAACGCACGGCGAAACTGCCGTTGCCGCGGCCGAGGTAGAGATACATGTTCCCGCCGTCCCTGGCGAGGATGTCGGTTTTGTTGTCCCCGTTGACATCGGCGAACGAGAAGTACTCGACGGCGCTCCAGCCCGCACCCACAGTGACCGCCGGAGTGAACGTGCCGTTCCCGCGGTTGCGCCAGTACTGCATCGTGCCGCCGCTGGTCGCGAACAGGTCGGCCCAGCCGTCGCCGTTGGAGTCGCCGATCGCGATCCGGTCGAAACCACCCCAGCCCGGACCCAGCCGCCGACCGGTGCTGAACCCGCCCCGGCCTTCCCGTCGTAGACCCAGGCGACCCCGTCGGCGTCGACGCCGATCGCGTCGTCGTACCGATCGCCGTTGATGCTCTTCGATGCCTTGAGCGCGGCCGTCCCGCAGTTCTTCGAAGTCACCGAACCCGTGGGATACGGGAACCGGGCACCGTTGAACTTCGCGGGCACGATGTTGCCCGGATAGCTGCCGGAGCCGCGCACTTCGTAATGCAGATGCGGGGAGATGCCCGGGTTGGTCGCGCTGGAGTTGCCGACGTGGCCGATGAGCTCGCCCTGCGCGACGTCGTCGCCCACACTGACCGCGAGGTTGAGGAGATGGGCGTAGTAGGTGTAGTAGCCAGTACTGCCGTGCTTGATCTTCACCAGCCGCCCGAACCCGTTGCCTTCCTGGTAGGAGGCAATTTCCACGGTACCGGCCGCGGACGCCAGCACCGGCTTGCCGAGGTCGTCGTCACCGCTGCCCCAGTTGAAGTCGAGCTCCCAGTCGGTTCGGTGCGCGCTGCTCCCCGGGTTGTTGCCGGACCACGTTTCCCCGCAGGGGAAAGGGAGCTGGAAAACGGGTTCCGCTGCTTGCGCGGGTGTCGCCAGGACGACGATCGCCGTCATTCCCGCGAGCGCGGTGATGCCCAGCCTCAGCCATGCCGGTCTCTTCTTCATCGGAAACTCTCCTCGATCCAGGTGAATCGGAAATTGTTTTCAGCATGCTTCGAACCCGACGTGAATAATTCGGAACCTCCACGCCGAAAATGAACACGGTTGAATCGCTCGCGAGGCACGAAGCCCTGCCACAGAAGGGAAATTTGTTCCTCGTAGCCTCAGGAAAGCTACGACAAGTCGCTAATTTTTCGCTAAGCGACCGGATCGGGTCCCGCGAGCAGGGTTTGAGCGGACCTGCGGAAGGCCGCCACGAGGCGATTGCTGTCACCGGCGCGGGTCGCCAGCACGACGTGACTCGGCTCGACGCCGTCCAGTGGCACCGTGGTGAGGTCGGAACGGACACTCCTGACCCGCAGACCACCCGGGACGATCGCCACGGCCTCCCCGGCCGCGATCAATTCGAGCTTGTCCTCGACGGCTCCGACGAGCGGCCCGTCGGGCGCGGGGCTTCCGTCAGGCCGTGGATCGATCCGCCAGAAAGCGTTCCACGCCGGATCGGTCACCCGGGGCAGGGGCTCGTCGGCGATGTCGTCGAGGCTGACGGATTCCTTGCCCGCCAAGCGGTGGTCGAGCGGGATCAGCAGCACCCGGGGCTCGTCGTAGAGGACCGTCACGTGCAGCTGGTCGGTGGAAAACGGCAGCCGCGTCACCACCGCGTCCACGCGGTGATCGAGCAAAGCCGTGCGCGGTTCGTCCCAATCCAGATGCAGGGCCCGCACTTCGGCGTCCGGATGCCGGCGCCGCACCTCGCGCACGGCCGGGGTGACGATGAGGTTCGCGGTGTAGCCGATGGTGATCCGGCTGGGCTCGGCGACAGCACGGGCGCGCGCCGCGGCCCGAGTGGCCGTGCGGAGCAACTCCTTGGCACTGGGCAGAAAGACTTCGCCCGCCTCGGTGAGTCGGCTGCCCTGCGGCGTCCGATCCAGCAGGCGGAAACCCAGCTGCTGTTCGAGGCGGTTGATCTGCCGGCTCAGCGACGGCTGGGCGAGACGCAGGGCGGCGGCCGCACGGCCGAAATGCAGGTGCTCGGCGACGACGACGAAGTACCGCACCAACCGCAGATCGAGGTCCACCGGAGACGGCGACGAAGCTGGCATCGCCCCAGTGTAGCCACCTCGCTCGCCTGCCGACGCCCCGGAACTCGCCTTGAGCTGTGGTGATGTCGATGCGGTATTGCCCTATGCGAAACAGGTCTTGGACAGGCGTCCTCAGCCATCCCAACCTTGGAGTACGAGCCCGTCGCCCGGCGGAACCCGGGCTGATCGCGGACTCGAAATGGGCCACTACTGCACCGCTTAACACATTCCGGGAAGGATCTTCATGAACACCGTGATCGCCGCGGCCCGCCAGGCCTTGGGGCCGGTCGGCGTCTGCCTGCCGGTCTCGTTCACCAGCGCGCTGTCCGTCGACCTCCAGCGCGAGGCCGTCGGCCGGCTGGAACGCGCCGGTTACCGCGCTGTCTGGACCAACGAGGTCATCGGCGGCAAGGACGCCTTCGTGCAACTGGCCGTGCTGCTGGCCGCCACGGACCGGATGGTGTTCGGCACGAGTATCGCCAACATCTGGGCCAGGGAACCACAAACGGCGCACGGCGCGGCGGCGCTGCTGGCCCAGGCCTATCCCGGCCGGTTCGTGCTCGGGCTGGGGGTCGGCTACCCCGAGCAGGCGGCAGGCACCGGCCGGGACTTCGGCAACCCGCTGACCACGATTCGCGACTACCTGGACCGGATGGGCAGCCCGACCTGGCCGCCCGCGCCGGACGTCGCCTACCCCCGGATCATCGCCGCGAACGGCCCGAAGATGCTCGCGCTGGCAGGTGAAATCGCCGACGGGGCCCTGCCCGCGATGCTGCCTCCCGAGGTCACCGCGCAGGCCAGGCAAGCGCTCGGCCCGGACAAGCTCCTGGTCGTCGGGCTGTCCGTGGTCGCGGATTCCGACCGCGACCGGGCGAAGGCGACCGCCAGGGAGAAGGTGTCGGACATGCTCGGCCGGCCGTCGTACGCGGCGGCCATTGCCCGGCTCGGCTACTCGGACCAGGAGCTCGCCGAGGTGGACGACCGGCTGGTGAACGCGATCGTCGGCCTCGGCGCCCCAGCCGCGATCGCGGCCAAGGTGCGCGAGCACCTGGTCGCGGGCGCGGATCACGTGACACTCATGCTGCCGATCGGCGGTGACTTCACCGAAGGCGTGGACGAGCTGGAGCAACTCGCTCCGGCGCTGGCCGACGTCACCTGACCACCGGTTCGATACCGTGCCCGGCCTGTGTGACAGCGGCAACGGCCGTCAACGCCGCACTCAGCCAAACAGCGTCACGATAGTCGCCGGTGGCTACGGTGACGACGCCCGCGAGCAGTGGCCCGAGGACGGCGCCGATGTTCAGCGCGACCGTGGCGAAGGAGCCCGCGAGCGAAGGCGCTTCAGCGGCCACGCGCAGGACGCGGGTGACGAGCGCGGAACCGGCACCGAACGACAACGCGCCCTGCACGACGACGACCAGGAAGAGCGGGACGAGAGACGAACCGGTCATGGCGAGCACCGCCCACCCGACCGGCAACGTGAGCAGCACACCTGCCATACCCCGCCCCTGGCCGATGCGCCCTGACACGGTGACGCCGACGAAGGCTCCGAAACCGAACGCGGCCAGCAGACCGGGCACGGCGCCCACCGGCAGCCCTGCCACCTCGGTCGCCACCACCGCGAGGTAGGCGAACGTCGCGAAGGTCGCGCCGTTGACCAGTGCCGCGAGGACGAGCGCGTGTCGCAGTGGCCGGGACCTCAGCACCCGGAACTCCTCGCGGACAGCGATGTCTCGCCGGTCCGCGGGATCGGCAGGCGCCGACCGGAAGACGAGAACCAGCGCCGGCATCGACAGACCGGCCACTGCCCAGAAGGCCGACCGCCACCCGGACACCTGCCCCAGCAGGGCTCCGGCGGGGACACCGGCCACACAGGACAGCGTCACGCCGCCGAGAAGGATCGCCATCGCTCGGGCCTGCTTCGCCGGACCGGCCAAAGTCGAAGCCACCGACATCGCGACCGCGAGGAATCCCGCGTTGGCGACAGCGGCGACGATCCGTGTCCCGAACAGCACGGCGAAATCCCCGGTGACCGCACCGATGACGTGCGCGGCGACGAACGCGATCAGGAAGATCGCCAAGGCCCGCCGCTGTGGCCACCGGGCGCTCAGCGCGGCCATCACCGGAGCACCGATGACCATCCCGATCGCGTAAGCGGAGGTAAGACTGGCGGCGGCACCCACGGACACGGACAGGTCGCGGGCGATATCCGGCACCAGGCCGGAAAGCATGAACTCGGACGTGCCTTGCGCGAAGACGGCAAGGCCGAGGACGTAGACGAACAACGGCAAGAAGCTCAACTCCAGCGTCGAAACGGACAGAAGATGTCCGTGCGCCGGTCGATCGAGCCTTCATTCCATCAAGGAAGACCGGACCAGGCACGGAGAATGCCCGGTCGCTGGAAGCGAGACCTATTGGGCCCGATGGGCCACAGGTTGGAGATCAGCCGGCTCGCCGCCGAGCAACCGGCGGCTCCGCTCTGTCCGATTCAGGGCTCGTCACCCGCGGAACACTACCGTCCCCCCCTTCGCGCCCAATCGGATTAACGCTCGCCGAGCGCGGAAAAATCTATGGTGACTGAGGTAGACATTCAACGTCGGACATATGTATTCTCCTCATCGCGTCGAGAGAGACAACGTCAATCAGGCGTCGGAGATGGTTCTCGGTTACAAGTAAGCGATCCTCGCGCTGTCCGCCGGGTCCCTTGTGATGCGGAGGTGGAATGAATCCAGGCCAGCAAGACACGGCCACGCCCGGCGGGGCCGACAAGTTCGACGACGAGCACTACCCGGCGTACACCATGGGCAGGGCCGCGGAGATGCTCGGCGCCACCCAAGGTTTCCTGCGAAGCCTCGACGAGGTGGAGCTGATCGAGCCGCAGCGCTCCTCCGGCGGGCACCGCCGCTACTCCCGCTACCAGCTGCGACTGGCCGCGCGGGTGCGGGAACTGGTCGACCAGGGCACCGGCCTCGACGCCGCCTGCCGCATCGTCACCCTCGAAGACCAGCTGAACGAGGCCCAGCGCGAAAACTCCGAGCTCCGGGCCAAGGACTGAAGCACTCGGCTTTCTCGGGTTCCGGGAATTCGCGGTGCGCTTCACCCGAATCGTGACGGCGGTCAGGCAGGATTCGACCCCATGGTCACCGACTCGACCGACGGGCCCCCGGATCTGCCGGCCGGTTCGCTGGCAACCATGCGGTGGCACGGCTCTACCGTCGTGGTGACCGCGTGCGGGGAAATCGACGTGCTCACCACCCCTGGCTTGCGGTGGCCGTTGACCCAGGCGCTGCGCCGAAACCCGAGTGTCGTGGTGTTCGACCTGACCGACGTCACCTTCATCGGATCGTCCGGACTCAGCGTCCTGGCTCTCGCGGGACGTGACTTCGACCGGTCGGCCGTGCGGGTAGTGGCCACCAGCCAAGCCGTGACCCGCCCGCTGGGGCTCATGGGCTTGAACCGCGTGCTCACCGTGTTCTCGTCTCTCCCCGAAGCACTCGCCGGCCCCTGACCGCGCCCTGTTTCCCCCCATGTGTCAACCAACCCACGCCACCTCGAGTCAAGCCCTGCGTTGCCAACCACAAGCCCAGTCCACCTTTACTGCACTCATGCGACCGCCAAGTCTCGAACTACCGCAGTAAACCCGCTGGGCGGCAGGCGAAAAACCTAAGCCGGGACCGGCAAGCCGTGCTTACTCAAATCACGCTTCGCGAGCGCGCTCGGGCGGTGGTGCGTCGGCGCGGAGCTTGGTGACCCAGCCGTGCGCCGTCGCGCACATCGCCGTCTCGGTCCCGCGCGCGTGCTCGGCCACGGTGTCATCGGCCCAGAGAATCGCCGCCACGACGTCGTCGCGGATCGGGGTCATGCCGATCACCCAACGCCGGCCCTGGCTATCGAGGCGGCATTCCGCGATGATCCACTGCCGGTTGGTCAGGTTCCGGGTGATCTCCCACTCCGGGTCGGTGGCGAGATCGTCGACCGAATGTGGCAGCTCGCGCGTGCCACTTCGCCCCGTCGTCGGGGCAGCGTCCTCAGCCATGTCGTCGATGTTCGCACGAATAGCCGTCTTGGCGTGGGTGACGAGGCCGCGCGGTGTTCACCGAGAACGCCCAAGGCCGGCTCACGGCAGCGGGAACGTCGCCACGACAGGACTGTGGTCGGAACCCGGCTCGTCCTGGCGGGCACCCGGGTTGTCCCCCACCGACGGCAATTCCTCCTCGAGGATTGTCCTGACCGTGGGCAGCGGGGTGAGCAGCGCGGCGCTGACGAAGATGTGGTCGATGAGTTCCTTGCGTCCGTTGTGGATCCGGGAAAAGCGTTGCTCGTCAGGGATGAGCGGCGCGAGGTTCCACAACCGCCACCGGTCGCCGGCGTCGACCCTGGCGAATCCGCCGGTGCCGATTTCGGAGCCGGTGGGACCGTTGAGGATCTGGGTGGTCGCGGCCGTAGTCTCATCGTTGAGGTCACCGAGCGCGATGACCCGTTGTGCGGAGCCGGGTTGAAGCAGTTGAGTGGCCAGCTCCCGCACCGCGGTGGCTTCGGCGGCCCGACGGTACAACGCGTAGGCGCCGTAGCGGGCGCGCTCCCCTTCGTCGCGGGGGCTGAAGCGCCCGCCGGGAAACGTCAGGAGCTTCGACTTCAGATGACAGGTGATCAGCGTCAGCACGAAGCCCGGTGCCGGCTCGACGGTGACGGCCAGGGCGCCACGGCCGAGTTCCCCGCTCGGCACGGCAGGTTTGTCCGCGATCTGGATCGGCGACAATTCCCCGGGAAGCGTTGTGGTGTCGGCGACCACGGTCACCGGGTGACGGCTGAGGAAACCGACCCGGATACCTCGCCGGTCGGGATGCGTCGACAATGCCGCGTGCCAGATACCGCCGAGGTGCCTGGCCAAGTCGTCGAGCGCCTCGGGGTCGCCGACTTCCTGCACGGCCAGCACATCGGGGCCGATCGAGGTGATGCTCCGGCCGAGCGCCTGAAGTTTCGCGTCGTAGGCCGGTTTGTCCTTCGGGCCGTCGCGGCCGGGACGGAACAGGTTTTCCAGATTCCACGTGCCGATGACGACCATGACGCCCCTCCTCGAGCAGGATCGACGGCCGCTTGCCCCGCCGTACCTGGACTTCGCGGACGCGGCCCGCGGAGTTACACGAATCACCTGAATACCGCGTTTTCGGGACCACGCCGAGACAAACCGACAGCGGGCGGGCCGGAAACTAACCAACGTGCGCGTGACCACCGGGCCGTTCCCGGGGAATATGTCGACACTTTCCCCAGGGAGGGCGCGACCTCACCCAGCGTGGGTCGCGCGCTCGGTGTTGAGCAGCGCCAGTAGCAGGATGGCGACGCCGAGCCCGGACACCAGCCACCACACGGCGTGCGCGGCGCCGATGAACGCCGTCCCACCGCGGGACGCTGCTGTTCCCACGATCGTTCCGGCGATCGCGACACCCAGGGTGGTGCCGGTCTGCCGGCCCGCGGAGGCCAGCGACGCGGCCAGCCCGGCCATCGAGCGGGGCATCCCGGAAACCGCCGAGTTGGTGATCGGCGGGTTGACCGTGCCCTGGAAGACGCCGAACAGCAGGTAGATCGCGAGCACGACCGGTAGCGGGGTGGCCGGGCCGAGCCAGATCGACGCGCCGCCGCCCAGCGCCAGCGCGGTCCCGGAGACCATCAGCGGCAGCCTGGGACCGCGCGTGCCGACCAATCGGCCGGTGAGCGGCGAAAGCAGCGCGATCAGCACCCCGACGGGGAGCAGGCAGAGCCCGGCCGTCAGCGCCGACATGCCGCGCACGTCCTGCAGGTACAGGGTGGTCACGAACAGGAACGCGCCGAATCCGCACAAGGCGAACAGCGCCGTCAGGATCGCCGAACTGAAGGACACGCTCCTGAACAAACGCAGTTCCAGCAACGGATCGGCGCGGCGGGGTTCGTAGCCGAGGATGCCCAGCACGCTGAGTACGGTGACGGCGAGCAGGCCGAGGATGACCGGTGAGGTCCAGCCCGCTGTGCCGGACTCGATGATCGCGAAGACGACGCTGCCCAGCATCAGGATCATCAGTGCCTGGCCCACCGGGTCGAACCGGCGCGCCCGGGCCGCGCGGGACTCGGGCACGAACAACACGGTGCCCACGATCGCGACGGCCACGATCGGCACGTTGATCCAGAAGATGGCGCGCCAGCCGAAACCGTCGACCAGCGCGCCACCGAGGATCGGCCCCAGGCCCAGCGACAGGCCGGACATCGAGCCGAACACACCGATGGCCCTGGCCCGTTCGGCCGGGCCGGGGAACGTGGTGGCGATGATCGCCATCGCCACCGGGTTGAGCATCGTGCCACCGACGGCCTGCAGCGCACGCGCCGCGATCAGCCAGCCGATGTCCGGCGCCAGGCCGCACAGCAGCGAGCCGAGCCCGAAGACGATGAGGCCGGCCCGGAAGACGCGCCGGCGGCCGATCCGGTCGGCCGTGGACCCGGCCAGCACCAGGAAACCGGCCAGCACCAAGGTATACGCGTCGACCGTCCATTGCAGACCGGACACCGACGCGTGCAGGTCGCGGCGAATCGACGGCAGCGCGACGTTGACGATGGAAATGTCCATCACCACGACGACGATGCTGGCACAACAGGTCGCGAGCACCAGGAGCCGGCGACGCCGGTCGAGTTCGGCGGCCGGCGGCGACGTTGAATCTCTCATGACCAAGACGCTAGGATTTAGAGCGTGCTCGAAGTCAAGCCACTTGCCGAAACCGAACCCACAGCAGGCCTGAGCATCGCTGACGCCGCCCTCCGGACCGGGGTCAGCGCGCACACCCTGCGCTACTACGAACGCGCCGGACTCGTCGTCACCACGGTCGACCGCACCCCCGGCGGACGGCGGCGTTACCAGCCGCAAGACCTGCACTGGATCACCGTCTGCACCAAACTGCGGGCCACCGGCATGCCCATCAAGACCATCCGGCGCTACGCCCAGCTCGTGTCCGCCGGGTCCGGCAACGAGGAGGAACGGCTTGCCCTCCTGGAAGCCCACCGCGCCGATGTGACCGCCAAACTCGCCGGGGTACAGGAAAACCTCAAGGCCATCGACCACAAGATCGACGTCTACCGAGGCCGCCTCGCCGCCGGTGACGTCGACCGCCTCTGGGCGCCCTAGAAGTGCCCCCGGGTCAGGACGGCCGGCCGCCGAACCGCCAGCGGTGCACCTCGATGTCGACGTAGCGATCCGGGTCCAGCACGGCACGTGCCTTGTCCGGGTGGGACGCGCGGATCAGCACCGCCGTACCCAGCCAGGCGGCGCCGCTGTCGGACAGCAGCGGCCCGTACGCGATCAGTTCGTCCTGGTCGGACGGCACGGCGAGGTCAGCGGCCTTCCCCTCGCCCAGACCGAGCACCAGGTAGCAGTTACCGCCCGTGCGGCCGCCCGGGAAGTCCCACATGCTTCGCCCCAGCGCGTTGCGCCATCGCCGCAGCAGCACGTCACGGTACACGCCGGCCTGGTAGTTGGGCTCGTCGAAGGCGAACGCGCGGGCCGCGGCGGGATCGGGCAGGTCGACGACATGCACACTGCCCGACGGTGTGTCTCCACCCTCGACGAAGGTCGGGCCACGAGCGATCATCCGCGCCGCGTACCGGTCCATGTAGGACCAGTGCTCTTCCAGCATCTCGTCGCGCAACGCTACGGAACCGGGCCTGTCGCGGTGATAGCAGAAGAACTCCATGCCCCTAGTCTCGACCATTGCACGACCCGGAAGTCGTCATTGGGCCGGTAGTCCACATCGAGGACGAACCCGGCCCGATCCCGGTAGTAGGTCAGCGATCGAAATGGTGACGACTTCGAGTCGGTAGTCCATGAGGTGGTCCTATCCCCGTACAAGGGCGTCGGCGAGTTCGGTGAAACTCTGGGCAGTGAGATCACAGGTGGTGTCTTCGGCACGGTCCGCGGTCCGGCCGGGGCCCTTCTCGTCCGGACGCTCCACGAAGGCGGTTCGCAGTCCGGCCGCGCGAGCCCCGTCGATGTCCCAGGTGTGGGCGGCGACCATCAGAATCCGGTCAGGTGGCAGGTCGAGCAGCCGCGCGGCGTGGCGATAGGCCCGGACATCCGGTTTGTAAGCCTGGACGTTCTCGGCGGAGATGACCGCGTCGAACGGCAGCCCCGCGGTCTTGATCAACCGCGTCAGCAGGGCGAAGCCGCCGTTGGACAGCGCGACGACGATGTGGTTCTCCCGCAGTTTCCGCAAGCCGTCGAGAGAATCCCGCCATGGCGGCAGGACGTACCAGGCACGGACCATTTCTTCCCGCTCGGCCGCACCGAAATGCTCCGAATATCCGAAGAGGTCCAAGCATTCGTCCAGGGCTTCAGCATGGATGGTGTCGAGATTCGCCCACGCCCGCTCGCCGCTGTTGATCTGCGCGACCGCGGGTAAGTAGCGTTCTCGCCACGCGTCGGCGAGGGCACCGGCGCCGAACGACAGGTCCTTGTCCGCCGCCAGGCGATGCAGCCCATCGACGACTCCGGTTCGCCAGTCGACGGTGGTGCCGAAAATGTCGACCGCTATCGCTTCGATTTCCCTCAAGATGGATACCTCACTTCCGGTACGGATCAGGCGTCTGCCGGCTTTCAGGATCCACTGTGGACCATCAGACCAGGGGTTCGCCACCATCTATGCCCAACAAGATGCCGGTCATGAAGGTGTCGGTGAGCGCGAAGACGACCGCGCCGGCGATGTCGCCGGCGGTGCCAACGATCCGTCCCGCGGCATGCGCGGGGCGAAGTGCCTCGCGAGGAGGTGGTCGATCGCGCCGAGGCGGGCGGTGACGCTTCGCTAAGCGACGGGCGCACGCGTCGACCTGGGTGGGTGGCTCGTGAGTGGCAACAAGTGTTATTAATAGAACCCCGTAAACACTCACGAGCCACCCACCCAGCCGCTCCCCCGCGCCCACGAACATGTCTTCTACACCGGCGTCGCACCGAATCGGCGCCTCACCCCGGCCTCGCTCAGCGGTTTGGAACCTGGACCGGACCGCGGATCACGTTCGCCCGCAGCGGCATCACCGTCCGCTGGTCCGCAGAATCGTCCTCCCTGCTCGAACTCGCCGAAGCGTGCGACGTCCCGACCCGGTGGTCCTGCGCCCGCCCGGACGGCGACGTCGTGCTCGATCTCTGAGTTTTCTTCGGCGAGTCAAGGAATGGCTGTCACAGATCGAGGCGCTGTCCGGTCTTTGCTGACGACAACCCTGACAGCGAAGGAAAACCATGACCGTCGAACACTCTCACCACCTCGAGAACCCGAACGCGACCACCCCGCCGCCGAAGATCGACCTCATCTCCTCGGTACCGGCTCCGCCGATCCCGGACAACGCCGACGCGATGACCATCCTGGTCACCCTCCCTCCGGGTAGCGAAGGCGCCCCGCCGCATCGTCACACCGGTCCCGCGTTCGGGTACGTGCTCAAGGGCGAGATCATCTTCGAGCTCGAGGGTGAACCGCAGCGCGTCATCAAGGCCGGCGAGTCGTTCTGGGAGCCCGGCGGCGACGTCATCCACTACCAGGACGGCAACAACCTCGCGGACGCCGAGAGCGCGTTCGTCGCCACGATGTTCGGGGTGGCCGGGCAGCCGATGCTCATCCCCGTGAGCGCGGAGGAGCTCGAAGAGCGCCGCGACCGCCGGGCGCCCCGGCCGCTTTAGTCCTCAGTAGACATACGAAGGGGCGTCCTCGCAACTCTTTGCGAGGACGCCCCTTCCGTTCACTCCACGAGCTTCCCGGGGTCCGCCGACACCTCCCGCATGAGCGAGGCGATGTCGCCGGGAATCGACGGGATCTCCTCCCGGTCGATCCGCCCCGGTCCCGCCCAGACCAGGTTCACCCGCAGCGACGGGTCGGACTCCGGATGGTCGGAACGGTTGTGGCAGCCCCGCGTCTCGCGGCGTTCGAGGGCCGCCTCCAGAGTGGCGCGCGCCGCGAGCGCCGACGCCTTCAGGTCGAACGCGTGCGCGAGGTCCTGGAAACCGGCGATGTCGGGATGGACACCGACGCTCTTGCTCCGTTCCTCGACTTCGTCCAGTTCGGACAGTCCTTTCCGGAGTCCCGTCTCGTCGCGGGCGACACCGGCGTGCTCGGTCATCGTGTCGCGCAGCGCGCGCTGCAGGGCCCGCACGTTCTCCGGGCCGTCGGCGGCGAGCAGCTCGTCGACCTCGCCGCGCGCTTCCGCAAGTGCCGCTGGGGAGCGGTGCTGGGCCTGGAGACCGCGGGTGTACGCGGCGGTGGCCTCGCCGACGATCCGGCCGTACACGAGCAGTTCGATCAGCGAGTTGCCCCCGAGCCGGTTCGCCCCGTGCAAGCCGCTGGCAGCCTCACCGATCGCGTAGAGGCCGTCGACCCCGGTCCCGTGGTCCTCGGACCGGACCCACACGCCGCCCATCGAGTAGTGCGCGGTCGGCGCGATTTCGATCGGCTCGCGGGTGATGTCGAGCATCTGCAATTCGAGCAGGGTCTGGTAAACCCGCGGCAGCCGGCGCATGATCGTCTCCCGCGGCAGGTGCGAGACGTCGAGCCACACGCCACCGCGCGGAGTGCCGCGCCCCTCCTTGATTTCGGTGTACGCCGCGAGCGCGACTCTGTCGCGAGTGGACAGCTCCATCCGCTTCGGGTCGTACCGGACCATGAATCGTTCGCCGGAAGCGTTACGCAGCAACCCTCCCTCGCCCCGCGCCGCCTCGGACACGAGGGTGCCTGCCGCGTTTTCGGGGTCGATCAGGCCCGAGGGGTGGAATTGCACCAGCTCCGGTTCCCGGATGCGGCCACCGGCCAGCACCGCGAGCCTGAACGAGTCGCCGGTGTTCTCGTCCCGCCGCGACGAGGTCCGCCGCCAGATCCGCGTGTGCCCGCCGGCGGCGAGGATCACCGCGTCGGCGTGGATCACGTACCGGCGCCCGGTGTCCAGGTCGAACCCGTAGGCACCGAACACCACGTTGTCCCGCACCAGGATCCGGGTGACATAGACGCTGTCGAGCACCGGCACTTCGAGCTGCGCGGCCCGGTTGACGAGTGTCCGCTGGATCTCCAGCCCGGTGTAGTCGCCCGCGAACGCGGTGCGCCGGTAGGTGTGCGCGCCGAAGAAGCGCTGGGAGATCCGCCCGTCGGCTTCCCTGGCGAACGGCATTCCCCACCGCTCGAGGTCTGCGATCCCGCGTTCGGCGTTCTCGGCCACGATCCGGACCGTCTCCGGATGGGCGAGCAGGTAGCTCTCCTTCAGCGTGTCCGCGGCGTGTTGCTGCCACGAATCTTCTCCGTCCATAGTGGACAGTGCGGCGTTGATTCCGCCTGCGGCGAGCGAGGTGTGCGCGTCCGCCTTCGGCCGCTTGCCCACCACCAGTACGTCGACACCACGCTCGGCCAGTTCGATGGCGGCACGCAACCCGGATCCACCGGTGCCGATGACGAGCACCGAGGTCGCGATCTGCTGTTCGGGAAGGGTCATCGGGTCACCGTCTCGGCTAGTCGGGCACTCTGTTCCGGTATCGGGTCGCCGCCGGAGACGAAGGCGTCACGCGGGTGTTCGACGGAGGCGAGCGAGACGATGTCGCGGCCGAAGAACGCCGCCGTCAGCCAGATCGCCAGGACGCGGAGCTTGCGCTCCCAGCTCGGCACGGCCAGCACGTGGTACCCGCGGTGCATCAGCCAGGCCGGGAAACCCTTGATCACCAGACGGCGGTACTGGAAGATCCCGCGGCCCAGCCCCAGCGTCGCGACCGTGCCGAGACCGTGGTGCACATAAGGTTTCGCCGTCCCGCCGCGCAGGGTGACGGCGATGTTGCGGGCCAAGAGCTTGCCCTGGCGGACAGCGTGCTGCGCGTTCGGCACGGTCCGGGCGCCCGGCACGCGTGAGGTGAGGTCGGGCACAGCGGCGTCGTCACCGGCCGCCCAGGCGTCCGGCACCGGCTCGTCGTCGGTGCCGACCCTCAGATCGGCGCGCACGGTGAGCAGCCCGCGTTCGTCGATGGGCAGGTCGGTGTGCTTGCGCACCACCGGGTTCGCGCCGTTGCCCGCGGTCCACACGATCAGCCCGGAGTCGAATTCCTCCCCTGTGGACAGGGTGACGTGTCCGTCCACAGCGGACACCACCTGCGCGTTCAGATGCACCCGCGCACCTCGCCGTTCCAAGGAACTGACCACCCAGCGGCCCGGGCGGTCGGTGACCTCGGGCAGGATCCGGCCCTGGGCCTCGACGAGATGGAACTCCAGTTCTCCCCGATCGAGTTCGGGGTAGGACTTCAGCAGCGCGGTGCCCAGTAAAAGCACCTCGCCGAACCCCTCGACCCCGGAGAAACCGCCGCCGACGAAGGTGACCGTGAGCAGCTTCCGGCGCGTCGGCCCCGGCTCCAGCGCCGATGCCCGGTCGAACGCCGTCAGCAGCCGGTCGCGGATCGCCACCGCTTCCTCGACGTGTTTCATGCCGATCGCCTGCTCGGCGATGCCGGGCACCGGGAACTTGCGGGTGACCGCACCGGCCGTGACGACGATGACGTCGTAGCCGAGGTCGAACTCGGGGCCGTCCGCGGGACGGACCGTCACCCGGCGGTGGGCGTGGTCGACCATCGTCACCGTGCCGGCGACCAGCCGCGTGCGGCGCAGGTGCCGGCGCAGCGACACCGCGGCGTGACGGGCCTCGACCGAGCCGGCCGCCACCTCGGGCAGAAACGGCTGATAAGTCATATACGGACGCGGATCGACCACCGTCAGCTCCGCCTCGTCCGGGCGCAGCCGCTTCTCCAGCTTCCATGCGGTGTAGAAGCCCGCGTACCCGCCACCCACCACCAGGATCTTGCGCATGACGTCCCCTGTTCTTGTCGGTTCACCAGCTTGGACTGGATAGCCGAGCCGGATGTGACAACAGGTGGGGCGCCTCACAGCGGGAACCCCGGAGTCAGCCGCTGTGGCGCACCACGAGCTTGTGCGGGGCGATGATCGATCGGCCGGCCGCGTGCGTGCCCTGCTCTGCCAGGCAGTCGAGCGCCAATTCGGCGATGCGACGCTTGTCCGGGGCGACGGTGGTGAGGGCCGGGATACTGAACCGGCCGTCCTCGATGTCGTCGAATCCCACCAGGGCGACGCTTTCGGGGACAGGGACCCCGCGATCCGCCGCCGCCCGCAGCGCTCCCAGAGCGAGTTCGTCGGTGAAACAGAAGACGGCGTCGGGCGGCTCGGCGAGCTCGAGCAGTTCCAGCATCGCGCGGTGCCCGTCGCCGCGATGCAGCGTCTCCACCGCCATTTCGAGCTCGGGCGACGACGACAGCCCGGCCTCGGCCAGCGCCCGCCGATAGCCGCGCAGCCGGTGCCGGGACGTGGCGTTGAACAGGTGCGACTGCACGCCTACCGCGGCGATTCGGCGCCGCCCGGAGGCGATCAGATGCTCGGTGGCGGCGCGGGCGGCCTCGACGTTGTCGATCGCCACGTGGTCGACGCCGGAGGTGCCGTCGTGCTCGCCCAGCAACACGAGCGGGATGGTGTCGGTGCGGGCCGAGAGCTCCTCGGGCGAAACGGACCACGGGCTGAAGAGCACCCCGTCGACGAGGTGACGGCGTTTACCGTTGAGCAGCCGCCGTTCGCGCTCGGCGTCTCCCCCGGTCTGTTCGACGAGCACGGTCCAGCCGCGGCTCTCGGCGATCTGGACCGTGCGCGCGGCCAGTTCGGAGAAGTACGGCGAGTCGATCTCCGGCACGACCAGCGCGACCAGCCCGGTCCGGCTGCCGCGGAGCGTGCGGGCGGCCATGTTGGGCCGGTAACCCAGCGCGTCGATGCTCGCCTGCACGTGGGAGCGGGTCGCCGGCGCGACGTGCCGGAACCCGTTGACGACGTTGGACACCGTCCGCACGGACACCCCGGCGTGCGCCGCCACGTCCTGAAGCCTCGGACCCACGTTCTCTCCCGTTGTTCGCCGGCTTCGAGCATAAACCTTGCAACGTGGCATGCCACGTTGCAAACTGAACTGCCACGCCGTCGACCTTGGAGCCGTCATGACCGCAAAGCAGGCAGCCGCCGCCCCGCTTATCGACGCTGAGCTGCGCGATCTCACCCACCGGCTGGATCAGGACGGCGTCATCGGCCTTCCCGGCGCGTTCAGCCGGGACTGGGTGAAACTGCTGGGCGCCGACATCGACACGGCGTTCGCGGAGGCGCGCGAACGGCCCGGTGGCGCCGTGGGACGCGGCCCGCACCGCTACTACGTCGAGATCCATCCGGAGCAGCTGCGCGGCTTCGTCGACCTGGTCAGCCATCCTTGGATCACCGCGATCTGCGAAGCCGTGCTGGGCGCCGACTACCGCATCGTCGAGGTCGGCTTCGACGTGCCGCTGCCGGGAGCGGTGAACCAGCCGTGGCACCGCGACTTCCCCAGCCCCGAGGAGACCCGCACCGGGCGGCGGCTGACGTCACTGGCGATCAATGTCACCGCGGTCGACACCGAGGCCGACATGGGACCGTTCGAGGTCGCCCCGGGCACCCACTGGGACGACGGCGCGGACTTCGAGCACGGCATGTTCCCGGCCAAGGCGGCGTACCCGCGGTTCGAGGCGCTGGCGCAGCGGAAGTATCCGCGGATGGGCGACATCTCGATCAGGTCGGCGCTGACGGTCCACCGGGGCACGACCAACCACTCGGCGAAATCGCGGCCGGTGCTCGTGCTGGGTGTCGACGCGCCGGGCGCGGGCAACGACGCCCAGCACGACACCGCCGTCACCGGGGATTTCTGGCGTTCACTGCCCGATTCCGTGCGCGCCCACCTGCACTGCCCTATCGTCGGGAAGCTCGAGCCGATCACGCAAAAGCACACGATCGAAGGTCTTGTCATGGGCGAGGGCTGAAACCCGGCCCCGATCCTGTCCAGGCCTTCCAGGAGGATATGTGAGCGAGCACGAAATCGGCGGCGGGAGCCTGCTCGCGGGCGCCGAGGAATCCCCGGTCGGCCTGCATTTCGCGGTGACGGACCGGTATCGCCCGTTCGACCTGATCGCTCCGCGGTTCGTGCAGTTCGACAGCGTCGTGACCCCTCGGCGCTCGGCCTTCGCCGGCACCCTGCTCACCACCGGCATCCGTCCCGTCGCGCCGTACGGCACGGTGACCGTCGAGGTACGGCGGCTCGACGACACGGCCGGGGTGACCGCGGGGCTGGCCGGCGACGCGGGCTCGGTGCTCGGTTTCTACGACGCCGCGACCGGGCGGGCAGGCATCGAGATCACCGTCGGCGGCGCGGCCACGGTGGTGAAATCCGTGCCGGCGGACCTGCCCGCGCCCTTCGGTTTCGCCTTGGTGGTCAACGAAAACGCCGTCACCGTGCTCGCCGACACCACCGGCACCGGGACCGGCTGGCAACCGCTGCTCACCGAACGGGACGGTGTGCGCGCGCTGATCGACCTCCGCGATCCCGTTGTGCTTGGGGAACTCGGTTACGCGTACGGCGGCCGGGGCACCGGATCGACGGTGCTCGGCCGGGTGCGGGCCGGGTACTTCGGCCAGGCCGGGATCCGCGACCCGCACGTGGTCCAGCACGCCGACGGCCGCCCGTACGTCAAGGACGGCAAGCTCTATCTGACGATGACCAACGCCGGGCTCGGCTTCTTCCAGCAGGCCCACTGGGCCGTGTGGACCCTCGACCTCGCCGATCCGTCGAAACTGGAACAGGTCGCGACCCTGTTCTTCCAGCGCGACGGCGTCGTGCTGGGCGATCACGCAGGGCAGATCGTGTACGACGACGAGCGGCGGCACTTCATCGTGGCGATGAGTTCATGGGGTGACTTCGACTTCGACGGCGTGCACGTCCGCCACACCACCACGCGCGCCGACGTGCTCTCAGGAGTACACGTGCTCGCCACCGAACGGCTCATGCTGCCCACCACCGTCAGCTCGTGGGACCCGTCGTTGACGAAGATCGACGGGCGGTGGCATGTCGGGTACGTCGAAAGCCCCGCCCAGCAACCGGCTTTCGTGTTCCACCCCGCCCTCGCCGCAGGCCCCCGGGGCGCCGACTACGACGAAAACCTCGAACTCGTCGGCGCCGACACCTCGCTCGACCAGACCGAGGGCACCATCCTGCAGAAGATCGACGGCAAGTGGTACCTGCTGGCCAGTGACGGCCATGCCCGCCACTACCCCGTCTACGACCTCTCGCTGCGCCGGCTCGGCGTCCTGGATGCCCCGTACGGCACCAACATCCCGCACCCGATGATCGTGCCGGTCGGCCGGGCCTGGTGGATGATCACCTTCGACAGCACGCAGTACGCCGAACCGGTGCTCGGCTACGGCGGCCACGGCGACTTCCTCCTCCTGAAGGCTTGACGCCGCCGGGGTCGTGACGACGAACCACGCGCCACGAGATGTCGACATCACGTGATACCCAGCGTCCGCAACTACCGCCATCTGTCGACAGATGGCGAAGGTCGTTCAGGGCATCCCACAGCACGGCCATGTTTGCCTTACCCACCAATAACCCCGCGAAACACTCACGAGGGAAGCTGGGTCGGAGAGTGCTCGGCGTCGTCGGGGTCCGGGGACGGGTCGGAGAGCTGCTCTCGCAGGTAGTTCCAGAGGACGGCGAGCAGCGCCGCGACGGGCACGGCGAGCAGGCTGCCCGCGATGCCGGCCAGGCTGCCGCCGAGCGTCACCGCCAACAGGATCACCGCGGCGTGCAGGCCGAGTCCGCGGCTCTGCAGCATGGGCTGCAGCACGTTTCCCTCGAGCTGCTGCACCACGATGATGATGGCCAGCACGATCAGCGCGTCGGTCAGGCCGTTCGACACCAGCGCGATGAGCACCGCGACGAACCCGGCGAACAGCGCACCCACGATCGGCACGAACGCCGCCACGAAAGTCAGCACCGCCAAGGGAAGCACCAGCGGCACGCCGACGATCCACAGGCCGACGCCGATGAAAACGGCGTCGAGCAGGCCCACGTACGCCTGGGACCGCACGAACGCGCCGAGGGTGTCCCAGCCGCGCGTGGCCACGACCGGGACGTCGACGGCGAGCCTGCCGGGGAGCTGCTTGGTCAGCCACGGCACGAACCGCGGGCCGTCCTTGAGGAAGAAGAACATCAGGAAGAGCGCGAGAACCGCGGTGACCACACCGTTGACCACGGTGCCCACCCCGGCGAGCGTCGCGTCGATGACGCTGCCGACGCTGTCCTGCAGGCGCGCGACAGCGGAGTCCAGGGCTTGCGTCACCTGGTCGTCACCGATGTTCAGCGGCGGCCCGGCGGCCCACGTCCGCAGCCGCTGGATCCCGTCGACCACGCCGTCGACGAGCTGACCGGACTGCGACGCCACCGGCACCGCGATCAGCACCACGATGCCCGCGGCGACCAGCAGGAACAGCACGGTCACCAGCGACGCCGCCAGCGCGGGCGGCCACCCGCGCCGCCGCAGGAACCGGGTCAACGGCCACGTCAACGTCGTGAGCAGCAGGGCGACCACGAGCGGCCAGACCACGGACCACATCTGGCCCACAATCCACAGCGCCACCCCGGTTCCCACCAACAGCAGCAGCATCTGCAGGGAAACGCGCGCCGACGTACGGAGCGCGGCCCTGGTCTTAGTGGAACTCAGCGTCGCTGGCATGGCACCACCCTAGAGATCCGGACGCCGACTGACAGGATGGGCCCGGGCGACGAACGGAGCACTGTGGACGACGTGGTGAATGCGGAACTCGTGGCCGACAGCTGTGTACCGGCCGATCCGGTGCTGTCGCCGGACGGCCGGTGGGTGGCTTTCGTGGTCGCCGCGGTCGGCCGGGCGGGCGAGTTCCCGGTCAGTACTTTGTGGATCTCGGCGGTCGACGGAAGCGCGCCGGCGAGGAAACTCACGGTGGGCTCGGCGGAGGACTCGGCTCCGCGCTGGGCGCCGGACTCGGAGTCGATCTTCTTCCTGTCGGATCGGGCGGAGCGTGGAACCGTGCAGCTGCACCGGATCCGGGTCGCCGGGGGTGAAGCCGAAGCCCTCACGAAGTGGAAGAGCGGGATCAGCGATCATCTTCCGCTGGCGGACCCCGAGCTGGTCGCGATCGTCGCCCCGGACGAGCCGACGGACGAGGACGAGCGCCGGGCGAACGAGAAGGACGACGCCTGGGTGTGGGGCGAGCGGGTGCGTCCGTCCCGGCTGCGGCTACTGGATCTCGGGACAGGCGAGATCCGGACGCCGGCAGCCTTCGGCGACCGGCACGTGGTCGAGCTGGCCCAACGGCCCGACGACGGCCCGCTGGCGGCGCTCACCTGGGCGACGCCGGAGGTGAATCTGGGCCCGATCGAGCCGCGGCTTCACCTCTTCGACCCGGAAAGCGGTGCGACGCGGGACCTCGGGCCGGCCGGCGTGGAAGCGTGTTCGCTCGCCTGGTGGCACGCCGCAGGCGGTTGGCATTTGGCGTACTTGGCCGTGACGCCGCCCGGATTGGTCGGCGGTTACGCGGTCTTCGACGTCACCCTGTCGACGGGTGAGCATCGCAACCTGACGGCCGGGATGAACATCTGCCCTACCGAGCTCGTCCAGGTCGGTTCCGGGGTGCCGCTGGCGCTGTTCGCCGACGGCCTCGACACCGCGGTCCACCGGCTCGACCCGGCGGCGCTCCGGTTCGGGGAAGTGTTGTGCGTCAAGGGTTTCGCGAAGTCCTTGACGGTGAGCCGGCGCGGTGACGTCGTCGCGGCCGTCATGAGCACGTGCCACGAACCCAAGGACGTCCACGCCGGATCCCTGCCGGGGCCGCTGACCCGGGTCAGCGACACCAGCCCGGAACTGCGCGGAATCCGGTGGGGCGTCCAGGAACGCCTGTCCTACCGGGCATCCGACGGACTGGCGCTGGACGGTCTCCTGATCCTGCCCGCGGGCAAGTCCCGCGAGGACGGCCCGTTCCCGCTCGTCACGCTGGTCCACGGCGGCCCGGACGACCGGTACGCCGATCAGCTCATGCTCGGCTGGTATCCCTCCGGGCAGTGGCTGGCGACAGCGGGCTACGCGGTGTTCCTGCCGAACCCCCGCGGCGGTCTGGGGCACGGGCACGCGTTCGCCGTGAGTGTCGCCGGCGCGGTCGGCACGGACGAGTGGACCGACCTGCTCACCGGGATCGACCTGCTGATCGAAGACGGCGTCGCCGACGCCGATCGGCTGGGCATCGGCGGCTGGAGCCACGGCGGTTTCGTGGCGGCGTGGGCGGTCGGGCAGACAGACCGGTTCAAAGCCGCGCTCATGGGGGCGGGCATCAGCGACTGGGGAATGCTTGCCGCGGCAGGCGAACTGGGACCGTTCGAGGCCGCGCTCGGGGGAAGCACCGGCTGGGAGGGCACGGGTCCGCACCGGCACGACACGCTCAGCCCGATCTCGTTCGCGTCGAAGATCCGCACCCCCGTGCTGATCGTGCACGGCGAGTGCGACACCAACGTCCCGGTCTCCCAGGCGGAGTTCTTCCACCGCGCGCTTCGCCGATTCGGCGTCGAGCACGAGTACGTCGTCTATCCGCGGGAGAACCACCCAATCCGGGAGCGCAACCACCAGCTCGATCTGCTCCGCCGCACCCGCGCGTGGTTCGACCGGTGGCTGGGCGCGACCTAGGCCAAGATGTCGGCGGGCGGGCCCGCGGTGCCGAAGTACTCGCCGGTGGCCAGGCCCGCACCCGCCTTACGCCACCAGTTCGCCTGGTCCTCGGTGTCGATGCCGTCGACGATGACCGTCGCGCCGGCCTGCCGGATCCGCGGCATCAGCGTGCCGACGTACGCCGGGTCCGTGCTGGCGAGACGCTCGGTGAGACCACGGGCGACGCGGACGAATCGCACATGGAGGTCTTCGATCGCCGCGACGTCTCCCGGTCCGAGGCCGAAGTCGTCGATGACCGTGCGGACGCCCATGTCGGAGAGCACGATGAGGTTGTCGGCGGCCACGGCCATCGGGAGCACCGCCACAGGCATGCCGACCATGAGCTGTCCGGGCCGCAGGCCGGTGTCTTCGAGTACGCGCACCAGGCGCGAGACCAGATCCGCGTCGGCGGACTGGTGCGGGGTGAGGCCGATCGAGACCGGATGATCGAAGCCGGACTGCTGATGCCACCACTGCGCCTGCCCAGCCGAGACCCGGAGCAGCCATTCGCCGAGCGACAGGATCAGGCCGGTCTGCTCGGCCAGCTCGATGCACCGGCTGTGCGGCAGTACTTCGCCGTCCGGGCGATCCCAGCGCAGCAGCGCTTCCATGCCCGCGACAGGGTTGCCGTCGGAGCCGAGGTCGACCATCGGCCGGTAGTGCACCCCGATCTCGCCGCGCTCCCACGCGCCGGCCATGCTGACGGCGAGCAGCTGGACACGCCGGTCCTCGACGTCCTCGTCGGGGTGGAACAGTTCCCACTGTCCCCGGCGGCCCGCCTTGGCGCGGCGCAGGGTCAGGTCCGCGGCGCGCAGCAACTCGGCCGGATCGAAGTCCCGCGGCGGCCGGTGCACCACACCGATACTCGCCGAAACGGCCACCCCGTGACCGTCCACATAGAACGGTTCGGCGAGTTCCTCGTTGATCTTGGCGGCGGTGGCGGCGACGTCCGGGGTGGTCGCGGAATTCTCGACCACGATCGCGAACTCGTCGCCGTCGAACCGCGCGATCATGGCCTTTTCCTGAGCCACGACGGTCTTCAGCCGACCGGCGACGTGTACCAGCAGCTGTTCACCGGCACGCCTGCCGAGACTGTTGCAGACCATGGCGAACCCGTCGAGGGCGAGGTGGAACAGGGTGATGCCGCGCGTCGAGTCGGCGCGCCGGAGCACGCTCTCCAGGTGCGTGCCGAAGAACTGCCGGTTCGGCAGGCCGGTCGTCACGTCGTGCAGTGCCTGCCGGTGCAGTTCTCCTTGCAGCAGCATGAGTTCGGTACCGTCCTCGGCGACCAGGAAGAAGTGGCTCGGAGCGTCGTCGGCGCCGCGCAGCAGGGACGCGGTCAGCGAGATCCGCGCGATGTCGCCGTCGGCCCGGCGAAGCCGCTGCAGCTGCCGGAACCGGTCCATCGTGCCTTCGAGCACACTGGCCATCCCGTCGCGCAGGAGCTGCACCGAATCCGGGTGCACGAGGTCGAAAACGCTGGCTCCGGTCAGCTCCGCCGCGGAGATGCCGAGCATCTCGGCGAGCGCGGTGTTGGCCCGTTCGAGCCGCCCGTCGAGATCGATGATCATGATGCCGCTCGCCGAGGAGGTGGCGACCTCGTCGAAGCGCGCCTCGCTCTGCTTGAGGTTCCAGTTGGCGTCGCGGACCGCCTTGAGCAGGGACAGGTGCAGGCTTTCCTGCTGGCGCAGCACAATGCGCTGACTCCCGGCGAGGAATCCGCACGCCAGCGCGCTCAACACGGCCACGATCGGCTCGGCGAACCTTTCGACCGGCCGGAACTCGGGCAGGGACAGCAGGCCCTTTCCGAGCACGTCCAGGGTGCAGCGCAGACCCGGCTCGCCGACATAGCCGAGCGTGACCAGCTTATCCCCCACCTGCTCGACCGCCACCGCGTCGAAGGTCCCGGCCAGCAGCGCTTCGCAGATCACTTCGAGCTGCTCGCGCAATTCCTGATCGAGTTCTTCCCGGTTGAGCGGGATGACAACAACGCCACTGAGCAGATACGTCCATTTTCGCGCGAGTAAAGCCCTCCCGCGGGCGCCGTCCGGCGAAGGCGGGGTGGCGTCCGGTCTCTGACTGGGATTCGGCATCCACGTTAACCCTGCTGTGATTTGAGATTGCGCGGAAGTGTACCTAATCCGACCTCGGTATACGTTCGGCTGACGGCGTGAAATCGCGTCACCCGATCGACGCCTACGGCTTACAGCCGACACCGGCGTAAACGAGCATGTTCATTTCGGGTTCGTCCGCGATGTCCCCGGGCCCGCGTGGCCGCCATTCGCCGCAGCCGACAAGACCGGGTTCGACGAGTTCGAAACCGTCGAACAAGCCGGTGACCTGCGCATGGGTGCGCAAATTGACCTGGTCGGGACTTTTGCTCCGCTTGATCACGTCAGTGGCCTCGGTGAGGTTTTCCCCTTGGTGATCACCGGTGACATGCGTCATCGCGAAAAGGCTTCCACTCGGCAGCGCGTCGCGGTACCGAGCCATCAGCCCCGGCGGGTCGGACTCGTCCGGGATCCAGTGCAGCATCAGCAACATCAGCAAGCCGATCGGCTCGTCGAAGTTCAGCAGCCGCTTCACCTGCGGACTTCCGATGATGCCTTCGGGGTCCCGCATATCGGCGTGGACGACCGCCGCCAGGTCGTTGTCGGCCAACATGAGTTCACTGTGCGCGACCGCCACCGGATCGCGATCCACGTACACCACGCGGCATTCCGGATACGCGTCCTGCGCGACCTCGTGCACGTTGGACACCGTCGGAATACCCGAACCGATATCGAGGAATTGACGGATTCCATTGTCAGTCATGTATCGGACCGCGCGTCCGAGAAAGGCGCGATTCACCCTCGCCGCATGTCCCAGCCCTGGCATCGCCTTGCTGATCTGGGCTCCCACCTCGCGGTCCACCGCGAAATTGTGCCCACCGCCGAGCATGTAGTCGTACGTGCGCGCCATGCTGGGCACGGATGTATCCACGCTCGGCGGTACCCAGTCCTGCCGTGCAGTCATGACGCACACCTCATTCGTTGGCGGAAGCGGACAATACTAGCCACACCTTCGAGCGGCCCAATTCCGCCATCCGCGTGACCGCCATTTGCCCATGTCCACCCGTTCGGGGGTCCTTCCGCACCCGAACGGACGTTGTCGTCATCCCCGAATGACGCCACTGTGGGCCTTCCCCTTTCTTCGGTCCTCTCAAGGAGCACCACATGGCCGTACCGGTGGCCCCGAGCCGCTGGCCTTTGCTCGGTCATACACCGTCGATGCTGCGGCGGCGGTTCGCGTTCACCGATTCACTGCGCGAGCACGGTGAAATCGTCCGAGTCGATCTCGGCCCGATGCCGACCTTCTTCGTGACCAACCCGGAATTGACCCATCGCGTGCTGGTCACCGAGGGTGCCAGTTTCCGCAAGGGCGCGATGTTCGACAAATTCCGACCGTATCTCGGAAATGGTTTAGTGCTTTCGAACGGGCCCTTTCACCGGAGCCAGCGGCGGTTGATCCAGCCCGCCTTCCATCGCGACCGCATCGCGCGGTACGCGGAAACCATGGTGCGGGCGGCGACCGAGCTGACCGGATCCTGGCAGCCGGGCGAAATCCGCGAGATCGACAAGGACATGCAGGGGCTCGCGGTGACGGTCGTCGGCGAGGCGCTGTTCTCCACCGAAATGGGGAAACGCGCGATCGACGAAGTGCGCCGGTCGATCTTCGTGGTGATCAAACAGGGCATGATCCGCGCGCTTTCGCCGTCGTTCGTGGAAAAGCTGCCGGTGCCGGGCAACCGCGCGTTCGACGGCGCCATCGAGCGGATGCGGGCCATCGTGCTGGAGGTGATCGAGAGCTGGCGAACCGACGGCGTCGACCACGGCGACGTGCTGTCGATGTTGTTGCTGGCGCAGGACGAGGACACCGGCGCCACGATGACCGACCAGCAGACCTACGACGAGGTCCTCACCCTGCTCACCGCCGGGATCGAGACCACCGCGCTCGCGCTGTCCTGGATCTTCCACGAGATCGCCCGCAATCCCGAGGTGGCACAACGGCTTTACGCCGAGATCGACACCGTGCTCGCCGGGCGCCCGGTCGGTGTCGCGGACGTCCCGAAGCTGACCTACACCCTGCAGGTGGTCAACGAGGTCCTGCGGATGTACCCGATCTGGATCCTGATGCGCCGGGCCACCGCCGACGTGGAACTCGGCGGGGAACACATCCCGGCGGGCACCGAAGTGATCATCAGCCCGCACGCGCTGCACTTCGATCCCCGTTCCTACCCGGATCCGGGCCGTTTCGATCCGGATCGCTGGGATCCCGGCCGAGCCGGGGACCTGCCGAAAGGCGCGTTCATCCCGTTCGGCGCGGGCACCCGGCAGTGTGTCGGTAATGTCTTCGCCCAAACCGAGATCATCATCACGGTGGCCACCGTGCTCACGAACTGGCGGCTCGTTCCCGTTCCGGAGCAACCGGTTCGCGTCAAGTTCACCTCGGCCGCCTATCCCAGCCGTCTGCCGATGACAGCGGTTCCCCGTACCTGACCGGAGGTTCTTCTCCTTGCGTTCGCCCCGTTTCCGCCGTCTGTGTGCCACCGCGCTGCTCGCCGCGGGAGCCTGTCTCCTGCCCGTCTCCAGCACCGCGACGGCCGCGCCGGTTTCCTGCCAGGACCTTCGAGTCCCCGTCACGCTCGCCGGCACGCCGCAGACCATGTACGGCAAGCTGTGCGTGCCCGACGGCGCGAAGACCGTCCAGGTCCTGATCCCCGGCGGCACCTACAACAGCTCGTACTGGGACATCGCGTACGGCGGGGGCACCCGCTCGTACCGGCTCGGGATGAACAAGGCCGGGATCGCCACCCTCGCCGTCGATCGGCTCGGCACCGGGAAGAGCTCGAAGCCGCTGAGCGCGCTGGTGACCGCGACCGCGCAGGCGACCGCGGTGCACCAGGTGATCCAGACCCTGCGGCCGCGGTTCGCCAAGGTGATCGTCGGCGGGCATTCCATCGGTTCAGCGATGGCGCTGATCGAAGCCGGCCTCTACCACGACGTCGACGCCGTGCTGGTCACCGGCCTCACCCACAAAATGAACGTGGTGACCGTCGCGCCGGTACTGGCGAACATGATCCCCGCGCCGCTCGACCCGCAGCTCGCGAGCCGGGGCCTCGACCTCGGTTACCTGACCACGAGGGCCGGGACGAGGTACACCGCGTTCCACGAGCCGGGCCCGAACGTCCCCGGCGCCATCGCCGAAGACGAGTCCACAAAGGACGTTTTCGCCGCCACCGAAGCGGTGGACACCCTGCTGCTGACGAACGTCGTCATCCCGTTCACGAAGCTGATCACCGTGCCGGTGCTGATGGTCGAGGGCAACGACCACCACTACTGCGGGCCGCCACTCGGCGCCGACTGCGCGACGGCGGACGCGCTGCGCATCGCGGAGCAGCCGTTCTACTCGCCGTCGGCGCCGCTGAGCACGTTCATCCTCGACGGCTACGGCCACGCGATCAACTACGCGCCGAACGCCTCGGTCTTCCACCAGGCCATCGCCACCTGGACCAAATCCCTCAGCTGAGACTTCACGCTGCGCGCCGGCCCGCCATCTGTCGACAGATGGCGGGTCAGGGGGCGGGGATGTGTTTGAGGAAGACGACGCCGTCGGTGTTCTCGAGGTGCTCGGGGTCAAACGGGATGTAGCGGTAGTCGATGTCGGTGCGCACGAGCAGCTTGGTTTCGTGAAGGGCGGTGGCCAGCCCTGCCGAATCAAGGACGTAACGGTTCTGCGGCAACGTATGCAGGACGCCTTCAAGAGTGTCCGACGGAGGAACGCCGATCCCCATTTCGGGTACCTCGCCCATTGCCATGGCGACGAACGCGTACTCCTCACCCAGCCGGGTTCCGGCGATCGCTCCGGCACTCCACCATTCCAGCGCTATGTCCCCCATCTGCCACCTGCCCTTGTCACGTTGGAGATGACCGTTGTGAGCGAACGCCAACGTGGGCCCCCGGTGCGCCTCGCGCTCCAGGATGGCGAAGAGGTTGTCCGCCATCATCGCGTCCCGCTCGCCCATGAGCCGCCCGACGCGGCTCGCGGAGGTATCGGCCATCCAGGTGTGGTAGCGCAGCAACCCGGCCGCGGTGCGCCCGTGGAGACTCGCCCGCCACCACTCGTCTCGCGAGGTCGCCGACACGAGGTGCGGGGCCTGCGCGGTGAGCAGGGCGTGCAAATCGTCCGCGATCAGGCGCAAGGTCTTCACCTCGTCGGCCGCGCCCACCGACTGCGCGGGATCCATGGCCGCGTCGGGGTTGGTCCACTGTGCCTCGTCACCGAGCAGCAGCGCGATGTCGCCCGAGGGGAGCAGACCGCTGTCGACGTGGGTGGCGAGGTAGTCGTGCAGCGCGAGGAGGGCGGGTCCCGGGCTGGCGGCGGCGGTGATCTCCAGCGGGCCGTCGAACCCGAAGAACCGCACCTGGTCCGCCTCGGCACGGTCCCGGTTGTATTCCCGCAGCCAGCCGACGAGCTCGCGGTTCGCCGCCGACTCGCCGAAGCCGTGGCTGAATCCGTGACGCATCACGTCGTCGAGCGACCCGGCGCCCTCGGTCACGAACCTGTCGACACGCAAGCCCAGCAGGCAGTCGCTCTCGATGGCGATGGACCGGTAGCCCTCGTGCTCGACGAGATGCCGGAACAGCGCGTTTCGCAGCTGCGGCAACGCTTCCAGGCCGTGCGTAGGTTCGCCGAAGCCGAGCAAGCGCGGCTTTCTCGGGAAGGATTCGAGGAGTTTCGTGAAGGCGGTGCCGATGTTTTCCCCGGTGAAGGGCAATCCGGTCTCGTCGAGCGGAGGGTGGATAGCCATGAAGATTCCCGTTCTGGTTGACGTCCGGTGTGATGCCCTCAACTCTATCGTTGAACCGCCCATTTAAACTTTCCCCGAAACCACCTGAAGAACAGAGAAAAACCTTAAACCATCAAGGAGGGCCGATGCGGCCGATCGACCTGGCGCGCGGGCACGGTCTGTCCTCCCAGGCGGTGCGCAACTACGAAGAGGAGGGCATCCTCCCGCCCGCCGAGCGCACACCCCACGGTTACCGGGTTTACACCCACCTCCACGAACAAGCACTGCGCACCTTCGTCGCCCTGATCCCGGGACACGGGCACTCGACGGCCACGGCGATCCTGCGAGCGGTCAACGAAGGCGCCCTCGACGAGGCGCTCGCGCTGGTCGACGAAAGCCACGTCCAACTCCTCAAAGACCGGCAAACCCTCACCGCGGTAGAGAAAGCCCTCCACGCGCTGGCACCCACAGAGCGGTCCCCGGCCGGGCGGATGTTCGTCGGCCCGCTCGCCCGGCAGCTGCGAATCCGGCCCGCGACGCTGCGTAAATGGGAGCTGGCCGGGCTGCTCCATCCCGAACGCGACCGCGAGACCGGCTACCGCGTCTACACCGCCGACGACGTCCGGGACGCCCATCTCGCTCACCAACTCCGGCGCGGCGGATACCTGCTCGGCCAGATCGCCCCGCTGCTCGCCCAGGTCCGCGCGGCCGGCGGTGTCGAGCCGCTCAACGCCACGTTGGGCGAGTGGCGCACCCGGCTCACCAGGCGCGGCCGCGCCATGCTCACGGGTGCGGCCGAACTCGACACCTATCTGAGGGACTTTCCCCAGAGCCAGGCCGTGTAACACCGGCAGCGCACCGGGCGACTTGACCTCGTGGCGGGATCCGGTGCCGGACCGGAGGTCCCCCTTTCACAGACGAGGTGTGCGCAGTGCCGTTGGCTGCCGGGTGGAGCGACGTACCAAGCTGGCTACAGGGATTCGGCTCCCTCCTCGCGTTGGGGTTCGCGGCGGTCGCGGTGGTGGTCACGCGCCGCACGTACCAGATCGAGTCCGATCGCGACCGGGTCAACGCGGAGGCCAGGGCCGTCCAGGAGGCGTTCGCGCGCCGGGCGCAGGCCGCGCTGGTTTCGGCGTGGTGGGGCGAGTCGCCGGACGGGCGCTGGGGCGCGTTCGTGCGCAACGCGTCGGA
The DNA here is from genome assembly GCF_036008905.1 of Amycolatopsis sp. Taxonomy (GTDB): domain Bacteria; phylum Actinomycetota; class Actinomycetes; order Mycobacteriales; family Pseudonocardiaceae; genus Amycolatopsis. The sequence goes on from NZ_DASYMU010000161.1 coordinate 46,052, forward strand.
AACACCGGTCTACCAGGCGTATCTGACCGTGCCGGCGGCCGGCGAGAGGTCCGAGGGCACCAAGGTCAACTACGTGGTCGTGCCGCCGTCGGGCAAGCCGCAGTTCTACCCGGTCGACGAGGAGCAGCCGTCGCGACGCGGAGCGAGCCGGCGGGTGACGCTGAGTTTCACCGACGCGGCCGGCGTGCGCTGGCTGCGCAACCAGTACGGCAGGCTGACCGAGCTGGAGCCGAACCTGCGGATCAAGGCCGACTCGACCAGGTCCGCCGCGCTCGGGCGGTTCCACGACGACTTCCTGGCGACTTACGGCGTCAACGCCACCTTCGAGACGGAAGCCGCCGAGCATCCGCAGGAACGGTTCGTCTCCGATCCGCAGTCCGAGTCCGTGGCCGACGCGCTGATCTGCCCGCACGACTGGATCGGCGACCTGATCGCCCGTGACGTCATCGAGCCGACAGTGCTCTCCGCGGAACACCAGAAGGGCTTCCCCGAGTGGGCGCTGTCCGCACTCACCGTGAACGGCCGCCTGTACGGCCTGCCGACCAGCGTCGACACGGTCGCCTTGCTGCGCAACACCGATCTCGCGCCACGCCAGCCCATGACGTTCGACGAACTCGTGGCCACCGGCAAGATCCTGCGGGATTCCGGGCGCGTGAGCGACGTCTTCACGCTGCGCGTCGGCGAGACCGGTGATCCGTTCCAGATCTGGCCGCTGTTCACGAGCGCGGGTGGCTGGCTGTTCGGCCGCACCCCCGAGGGCGAGTGGGACACGTCGAACATCGGGCTGGCGACCCCGGAATCCATCGCCGCGTTCGAGCTGCTGCAGGCGCTCGGCGAGTCGGGCGCGGGAATCCTGCGCCGGTCGATGGACCGGACCGAGGCGATCGAGCTGTTCGCGACCGGCCGCAGCCCGTACCTGATCAGCAGTTCCGACGCGCTGGAGCGGGTGCGGGAGACCGGGATCCCGGTGGCCGTCAGCGCGGTGCCGCCGTTCGCCGGTGGCGCGCCGGTCTCGGCGTTCACCCTCGTGCACGGGCTCGTCATGGGCAAGCACGGCGCCAACAAGATCATCGCGCACGACCTGTTCGCCGACTACATCACGCATGACGACGTGATGGAGGCGCTCTCGGACGGCATCGTCGCGCCCGTCGCCGCCCACGGCACGGTGTCCGAGGACGGCGCGCTGCGGCAATTCGCGGCACTTTGCGAAGGGGGAACCCCGATGCCGTCGTTCCCGCAGATGGACGCGACCTGGCGGATCCTGGAACGGGCCGAGGTCGCGGTCATCGCGGGAGAGGACGCCGAAGCCACCGCGAAGCAGGCGGCCGCCGAACTGGCCGCGCTCTTCGTGGCCGAGGAAGGAACTCGGCACGGCAGATCCGTGGTGATGTGACGCCGTCGTCTGCACGCTCGGCGATTTCGACGCACTCATCGCCGATGCCCCCGCGTTGCCGGGAACCGCTTATCTGTACCAGGGCGAAGAACTCGGTCTTCCCGAGGATTTCTCCATCCCCGCCGACCGGCGCGACGATCCGACCTGCCACCGCACCCAGGGCTCGTCCTAGGTGTCGCTATTTGAGACCTCCACGTCCCGGCCGCCCTGCGAGCCTGTGACGGTCGTGAGGGGGTGAGCACCTTGGCCGAGGTGGAGCTGACGGTGACCGCGGGCAACTACCGGTTCGACGGCGTCTCGTTCGCCGTCGACACCAACATCTGGCTGATCGGCGACGAAAACGAGGTGCTCGTCGTCGACGCCGGATTCGACGTGAGCGCGATCCTCGCCGCCGTGGACGGCCGGGAGGTCGTGGGCATCGCCTGCACCCATGCCCACAACGACCACAGCGACGCCGCCCTGGAGCTCTCCGACCGGACCGGCGCGCCCGTCCTGCTGCATCCCGCCGACGCGAGGCTCTGGGCCAAGGTCAACCCGACTCGGCGTCCGGACGCCGAACTCGCCGACAGGCAGGTATTGACGGTGGCAGGCACCTCGGTCGTCGTGCTCCATACGCCCGGGCACACCGCCGGTTCGGTCAGCTTCCACCTGCCCGACGAAAGCCTGCTGTTCAGCGGCGACACCCTGCTCGCCGGCGGTGTGGGCGCGACCGGCGACATCTGGTCCAGCACCTCGACCCTGCTCGACTCGATCCGCCGGTTGGATCTCCCCGATGAGACCGTCGTCCATCCCGGCCACGGCTACGACACCGACCTCGGCACCGAACGCGCGCGACTGCGAGATGTCGACATCTCGTACCGGGAAAAGTCCCGCAAGTGGTGAAGGTCCAAGGCTTTGGCGAGCCGGATCCGAGGGTAGCGTCGTCGGTATGGACTCGCCGCTGATCACCGACAGACTCGTCATCCGTGACTGGTCGATCGACGATGCCGAAGCCGCGCAACAGATCTACGGCTCGGCGGAGGTCACGCACTGGCTAACCCCGGCGATGGACCGGATCAACGACCTCGCCGCGATGCGCTCGGTGCTGGGGGCCTGGCAGGAAGCCCAGCCCAACCTGCTGACCCCGCGCGGACGGTGGGCCGTCGAGCGGCGGGACACCGGCGAGGTGGTCGGCGGCCTCGGGATCCGGCTGCTGCCGCCCTACGAGGAAGACCTCGAACTGAGCTGGCAGCTGCACCCCGAAGCCTGGGGTCAGGGCTACGCCACCGAGGCCAGCCAGGCGCTCATCAAATGGGCGTTCACCCAGGACGCGGACGAGCTGTTCGCCGTCGCCCGGCCCAATAACGTCCGGGCTGTCGCCACGGCCAAAAGGCTTGGCATGCAATGGGTCGGCGAGACGACGAAGTACTACGACCTCCGGCTGCAGGTCTTCCGCATCCGCCACAGCGACATAGCCTGACACCCCGCGACCACCGCCATCTGTCGACAGATGGCGGTGGTCATTCGTCCAGGACCGCGCGCAGCCGCGGCGCGAAGGCGGCCGGGTCCTCCGCGAACCCGATGTGCCCGCCAGGGAACATCGTCGGCTTGAGGCCGAGCCCTTCCGCGAGCGCGATCGACGTGCGCTCGCAGAGCTGGTCACCCGAATCCTCCCCGATCCCGACCACGATCCGGCTCGCCACCGAACCCAGCACGGCGAAATCGGGCCGCCACCACACACTCGGGCCCAGCATGTGCTCGAACTGGTACCGCTCGTCCGCGACGTCCTGCGGCTCGTGTTCCCCGCCGAACATCTGCTCGATCATTTCTTCGGGTATCGGCATATTGGCGATGGCCATGAATTTCTTCCACGCGCCGACGGTGTCGCCCGCGAGGTACGTGGCGATCATGTCGTCGGTCTTGACCCGCAGCTCCTCCCGGTCGTCGACGAGCTCGTCCAGCGGGGGCTCGTGCGCGATGACCGTGTGGACCAGTTCCGGGTGGGCTTGGGCGAGCGCCAGCACGGTGACGGCGCCGCCGCTGGAGCCGAAGACCACGGCCGGTCCGGCGTCGACTTGGGTGATGAGCCGGGCGAGGTCGTCGGCGCGCATCTCCGGTGTCGAGTCGCGGTCGGGGTCGTCGACCGGGCTGCGGTTGATACCCCGCGGGTCGGTGGTGAGCACGGTGTGGTCTGCCGCGAACAAGTCGGCCAGCGGCGCGAAGGATCTCGCGTCCATCGGAGCGCCGACGAGCACCAGGAGCGGGCCTTGTCCCCGCACTTCGTAGTACAACTCCGCGTCGGGGACCCGCAGCGTCGCGGCGGTGGTCGGGTGGTTCATCGATCCTCCTGGTGCGGGCCTGAAATGCGCTTTTGTGGGAATTGACTCCCCTCGTGGGGCAGAATCATCGCTCGTGAGCGAAATTTCTACGGCGTCGGCCGATCCGGTCGAGGACGGCCCTGATCTGGCCCGGGCGCGCGGCGGGGACGACGACGCGTTCACCCGGCTCGTGGAGCCGCTGCGCCGGGAACTGCACGCCCACTGCTACCGCATGCTCGGCTCGACCCATGACGCCGACGACGCCCTGCAGGACGCCTTGGTGCGCGCGTGGCGGGGCGTCGCCGGGTTCGAAGGCCGGAGCTCGCTGCGCTCCTGGCTCTACACCGTGGCCACCCGTACCTGCCTGGACACCGTCAAGGGTCGCGGCAAACGAGCCCTGCCAATCGACCTCGGCCCCGCCAGCGATCACGCCTTGGTCGGCGACATCCCGCGCACCGACGTCGAATGGCTCGGCCCTTATCCCGACGCGGGTCTGGAAGGCGGGCCTGCCTCTCGCTACGAACAGCGCGAGGCCGTCGAGCTCGCGTTCGTCGCCGCCCTGCAGCACTTGCCCGGCAACCAGCGGGCCGCATTGCTGCTGTTCGAGGTGCTCGGGTTTTCCGCCGCCGAGATCGCCGCCACCATGGACACCTCGGTCGCGTCGGTGAACAGCGCCCTGCAACGCGCGCGGCGGATCATCGCCGAGAAGGTCCCCTCCCGTACCCAGCAGCAGACCCTGCGCCTGCTCGACGACACCCGGCTGCGGGAGATCGTCGCCGGATACTCGTCCGCGCTCGAACGCGGCGACGCGGACGCGCTGGTCGCGCTGCTCACCGAGGACGTCACCTGGTCGATGCCGCCGATGCCGCACTGGTACCGGGGCGTCGACGCCGTCATGGACTTCGCGGTGAGTGTCCCGCTGACCACCTGTGGCTCGTGGCGGCACCTCCCGACCAGCGCGAACGGCCAGCCCGCGGTGGCCTGCTACCTCTGGGACGAGGCCGCCGGCGCGCACCTGTGCTGGTCGATCAACGTGTTTGCGCTGCGCGGCGAGCGGATCTCCGAGATCACCTCGTTCATCGGCCGCGAGCACTTCGCGGCGTTCGGCCTGCCCGGCTCACTGGCCTGAGCAGGGACGGGTGCACGGCTAGGCTGGACGATAACCGTGCGCCCACGTTCTGGCTCGTCTCCGAGTACGGGGAAAAGTCCCAGTACGTGCGGAACATCCAGGCCCACAACGAAGTCCGCGTCCGCCTCAAGGGCCGTTGGCACACCGGCACCGCCCATCTGCTGCCCGACGACGACGCCCGCGCGCGGCTCAAAACCCTGCCACGGCTCAACAGCACCGCTGTCCGGGTGGTCGGCAGCGGCCTGCTCACCCTGCGCATCGACCTCACCTCGTGATACCCCGCGTGCGCAACTACCGCCATCTGTCGACAGATGGCGAAGGTTGTTGACCGCGACAACAACACTGCTCTCGATCTGGACGCCGAGATCGAGACGTCACGGCTGATGAGCACTTCGTCCCGACAAGCCGTGCCCTGGTTCGCCGTACCGGAATAGACGAGCGCTGACACCGTTGTCGAAACCACCGTTGGCGATCTTCAGATCAGCGGCCTGAACGGGAATCGGGGCGAACAGCGCCGTGCACACCGCGGCCGAAAGCGCTCCGCAGAGCAGGCGTTTCCTGGCCGCACCGCTGGATTCTCGAGCCTCCTCTGTCGTCCTCACCCCTGGTCTGGCGAGATACGACGATGGAGCCGGGTCATACAAATCCGATACACCACGAGCCCAAGGCTTGTACCGGAATGTCCTGTTGTCAGCCCGCGATCGATCTGGGCTGTTTGGGTGTATTGAAGATACTTGGCAGGTTTTTCACCTTGACGGGTGACATTCACCCACCTACTTTCGCTCCGAGACGACAAAAGTCCCTACCCAAGACCACAGGGCGGCTGTGACAACTCACCGGCCGTTCGGCTTTCCAGCTGTTCGACGACACCCGAGGAAGTGTGTATTCGTCATGCGCGGAATGAGAAAATCCCGATCGGACGACCCGTCCGGCCCGAGCCGTGTCGCCACCCGGCTCGGTGTTCTCGCCCTAGCGGTGGCCACCGCGTTCGGCGTCGCGACCGCCCCCGCGGCAGCACAGCCGGACGAGGTCGGCGCCCAGCACGAAACGGCCCGGGTCCTGGTCTTCTCGAAGACCGCCGGATTCCGCCACGATTCGATCCCGGCCGGGATCGCGGCGGTCAAGAAACTCGGTAAACAGAACCACTTCAAGGTGGAGTCCACAGAGGACGCCCGCGCGTTCACCGACAAGAACCTCGCCCGGTTCGACGCCGTGGTCTGGCTGTCGACCACCGGCGACGTGCTCGACACCGCCCAGCAAGGCGCTTTCGAGCGCTACATCAAGGCCGGTGGCGGCTACGCGGGCATCCACGCCGCGTCCGACACCGAGTACGACTGGCCGTTCTACGGCGACCTCGTGGGCGCGTACTTCAACTCCCACCCGCAGATCCAGCAGGCCACGGTCGACGTCGAGGACCACGATCATCCGTCCACCGCGGGGCTGCCGGACAAGTGGTCTCGGACCGACGAGTGGTACAACTACCGCGAGAACCCGCGCGCGGACGTCCACGTGCTCGCCTCGCTCGACGAGAGCAGCTACGCTCCCGGCTCCGGCTCGATGAGCGATCACCCGATCGCCTGGTGCCACACGAACAGCGGCGGCCGGTCCTGGTACACCGGTGGCGGCCACACCAAGGAGTCCTACGCCGAACCGCAGTTCCTCAAGCACCTGACCGGCGGAATCCTTTACGCCGCAGGCGTCGAGGACGGCGACTGCTCGCCACCCAGTACCCCCGAAGAACCGCCGGTGGACGCCGACTTCGACCAGATCACCCTGGCCAAGGGCGAAGAGAAGACCGGTGAGCCGATCGCGCTCGCGGTGCTGCCGACGCGCGATGTCATCCACACCTCGCGGGACGGCCGCGTCTGGTACACCACCTCCGGCGCGACAACCTCGCTGGCGGGCCAGATCCCGGTCTACAACCATGACGAAGACGGCCTGCAGGGCGTGGCGATCGACAAGGACTTCGCCACCAACCGCTGGGTGTATCTCTACTACGCACCGACATTGAGCACCCCGGCCGGGGACGCGCCGGAGAACGGCACGGCGGCCGACTTCGAGCCGTTCAAGGGCTACAACCAGCTCTCGCGGTTCAAACTGGCCGAGAACAACACGATCGACCTCGCCAGCGAACAGAAGATCCTCCAGGTCGCGACCGAACGCGGCATCTGCTGCCACGCCGGTGGCGAGATCGACTTCGACGCCCAGGGCAACCTCCTGCTGTCCACCGGTGACGACTCGAACCCGTTCGCCTCGGACGGATTCACCCCGATCGACGAGCGTGCCGACCGCAACCCGGTCTACGACGCGCAGCGCAGCTCCGGCAACACCAACGACCTGCGTGGCAAGCTCCTCCGCGTCACCGTCGCCGCGGACGGCACCTACACCATCCCCGCGGGCAACCTGTTCGCGCCGGGCACGGACAAGACCCGGCCCGAGATCTACGCGATGGGCTTCCGCAACCCGTTCCGGTTCTCCGTCGACAAGGAGACCGGCTGGATCTTCCTCGGTGACTACGGTCCCGACGCCGGTGCGGCGAACCCCGCGCGCGGCCCGGGCGGCACGGTCGAGTTCAACCTGATCAAGCAGCCTGGCAACTTCGGCTGGCCGTACTGCGTCGGAGCGAACCAGCCGTTCGTCGACTACGACTTCGCCACCGGCCAGTCCGGCGCCGCTTTCGACTGCGCGGCACCGAAAAACCTCAGCCCGCACAACACCGGCCTGACCGACCTGCCACCGGTCCAGCCCGCCTGGATCCCCTACGACGGCGGTTCGGTGCCGGAGTTCGGCACCGGCGGCGAGTCCCCGATGGGCGGCCCGACCTACCGGTTCGACGCAGGCCTGGACTCGCCGACGAAGTTCCCGGAGTACTTCGACGGCAAGAACTTCTCCTACGAATGGGATCGCGGCTGGATCAAGGAGTTCACCGTCGGGGCGAACGGCGAACGCGGGGAGATCAAGCCGTTCTTCGACTCGATGACGCTCACCAGGCCGATGAACGTCGAGTTCGGCCCCGACGGTTCGATGTACGTGCTGGACTACGGCAGCGGGTACTTCGGCGGCTCGGCGGACTCGGCGGTCTACCGGATCGACTACACCAAGGGCAATCGCACGCCCGAGGTACAGCTGACCGCGGACAAGACGTCCGGTCCCGCACCGCTCACGGTGAACCTCGACCCGGCGGGCACCACCGATCCCGACGGCGGAAACCTCAGTTACGCCTGGGACTTCGACGGTGACGGCACCACCGACTCCACCACGGCCGGGCCGGTGTCGCACACCTACGCGACGGTGGGGCAGTTCACCGCGAAACTTTCGGTGACCGACCCGACCGGGCTCACCGGGGCCGCGAGCGTCGTGATCACGGCGGGCAACACCGCTCCGGTGGTGACGCTGGAAGCACCGGTCAACGGCGGCTTCTTCGGCTTCGGCGACAAGGTTCCCTTCAAGGTCACCGTTTCCGATCCCGAAGACGGGCCGATCGACTGCACGAAGGTGACCGTGGAGTACATCCTCGGCCACGACAACCACGGCCATCCGCTCAGCCGCGCCACGGGCTGCGAAGGCGTCATCGAGACGCCCGCGGACGAAGGCCACGGCCTCGACGCCGACATCTTCGGCGTGATCAACGCGAGCTACACCGACACCGGTTCGGGCGGCGCTCCCCCGCTGAGCGGCTCGGCGGAAACCGTGCTCCAGCCGAAGCTGAAGCAGGCCGAGTTCTTCACCGAGGCCAACGGCGTCCAACTGGTCGACGCGGCCGGCGCCAGCGGTGGCACGCGGGTCGGGTACATCGATCCGGGTGACTGGATCCAGTTCACGCCGGTCAATCTCACCGGGGTGACCGGGATCGGCTACCGCGTCAGCTCCGGCGGTCCCGGCGGGACCATCGAAGTCCGCTCAGGCGCGGCCGACGGCCCGCTCGTGCAGTCCGTGCAGGTGCCGCAGACCGGCAGCCCCGACACCTACGTCGACCTGCCCGCGACACCGATCACCGACCCGGGTGGCACGCATCCGCTGTTCCTGGTGTTCACCGGGACCGGGGGCGGGCTGTTCGACGTCGACACGATCACCGTCCAAGGTCCCGGGGTGGCCCAGCCCGGCGTCAGCCAGTGCACCCCGTCGACGCCGGAGGAGGGCTACCGCACGCTGTTCGACGGCACCGCGGCGAGCGCCGCCGGCTGGCACCAGGCCGGTCCGGGCTCGTTCGGGGTACAGCCCGACTGCACGTGGAAGACCGTGGGCGGCATGGGTTTGCTGTGGCACGAAGAAGAGTTCAACGCCTACAGCTTGAAGCTGGACTGGAAGCTCGACGGTGACGACAACTCCGGGATCTTCGTCGGTTTCCCCGATCCCGGCAACGATCCGTGGGTCGCGGTCAACCAGGGCCAGGAGATCCAGATCGACGCCACCGACGCACCCGATCGCACCACCGGCGCGATCTACGGCTTCCAGGGCGCCGACATCGCCAAGCGCGACGCGGCACTCAAGCCGCCGGGTGAGTGGAACGCCTACGAACTGGTGGTGAGCGGGCAGACGATCAAGGTCGTGCTCAACGACGTGGTGATCAACGAGTACACCGAAACCAACCCCGCCCGCGATCTGGCCCAGGGTTTCATCGGGCTGCAGAACCACGGCGACGGCGACGACGTCTCCTTCCGCGACGTGCGGATCAAGGAACTTCCCGCGCCCGCCAATCGGAACTGAGAGGAACGATCCATGATCGGCAAAAGACCCCTTTCCCGGCGGACTCTGTTACAGGGTGCGGCGCTCGCCGCGGGCGCGGCGCTGACTCTGCCGGGCGTCGCCTCCGCGGGGCAGGACGGCTTCGGCCGTAAGCGCCGCATCCCGCCGGAACGGATCAGTGTGCAGCTCTACACGTTGCGCTCACTGCTGGAGAACGATCTGGAGGGCACGCTGTCGGCGTTGTCCGACATCGGGTACCGCCACGTGGAACTGGCCGGGACCTACGGCCGCACGGCGGCTGAGTTCCGCAAGATCCTGGACCGCAATTGCCTGCGCGCGACGTCGAGTCACATCGGCATCGACGGGGACCTCGACAAGACGATCGCGGACGCGAAAACTTTCGGGCACACGTATTCGGCGGTGCCGTACGTGCGGTACGGCACCATCGCCGAATGGGAGGACTTCGCCAAGCGGCTCGACATCGCGTCCCGGCAGTTCGCCAAGGCCGGGATCCAGTTCGGCTACCACAACCACGACTTCGAATTCACCGCGATCGACGGCGTGCGCCCGTACGACGTGATCTCGCGGCTGACCAACCGGCGCTACTGCCACTTCGAAGTCGACCTCTACTGGGCCGTGGTGGCCGGGCAGGACCCGGTCGAGATCTATCGCCGCGAGCGCAGGGTGCTGCAGTACCACGTCAAGGACCGCGGCGCGGACGGCGGCTGGGCCGACCTCGGCACCGGGAACATCGACTTCCCGCGCATCTTCCGTGAGACCGCACCGGGTATCCGCGAGTTCATCGTGGAGCACGACAACCCGGCCGACCCGCTGAAGACCGCCGAAGTCGGCTACGACTACCTGCGCAACGTCCGCTTCTAGCGGCTGTCAACGGGCCGTGGGAACGTTTTCCGTTCCCACGGCCCGTTTTCTACGCGGGTATGCGGAGGCGCAAGGCCTCGATGAACCAGGCGAACGCCGGCGCCGGGCTTTCCGGGGCCGCCCAGCCGTTGATCACCGCGAGCAGCCGGAGATACCGCTCCCGGCGAGGATCGTTCACCGCTTCCAGCAGCGTCAGCACGCGACGCCGAAGGTCGACGTCGTCAGGACGACCGGAAACGCGTGCGCAGCGAGCCATGACCGACAGGACGACCGTTTCGGCGCCGGGCGAATCCGGGTCGATCCCGGCGGCCAGGGCCGGGCCGGCCTGATCGCGGACCACCGCGGCCGGATCCGGGTTCAGGCCCGGGTGCTCGGCCGCGTACCGCTCGGCCAGATTCCGCACACCGGCACGGAAATCCGGGTCCTGGGACAGCTCGGCCAGTTCCACCCACGCCTCGACCTGCTCGGGTCCGGGGTCGTCCGGCAGCTCAGGTGTCATCGACCGCCGGATCCCCGCGAACCGGGCGTCGGCGTCGACACCACCGAACGCGGAGTCCAGGAATTCGCCGATCAACCGGGTGCGCTCATCCTCGGAAAGCCGGGCCAGTCTGTGCATCAGATCCATCTCCTCAAGGCTGGACCCGCGCTTGGCCACCGCTGTCAGCACCGCGCGCCGCAGGCTCAGGGTGCGGATCTGCACCGACAACGCCTCGGCGTGCGCCGCGGCGACCTCGGGAAGCGAGATCTCCCGGTCCACGACCTTCTTGATCGTCGCGAGATCGACTCCCAGGCCGCGCAAGGTCCGCACGAGGTCGAAACGTGCCACGGCGCCGAGGTCGTAAAGGCGGTAGCCAGCCGGGTTTCGGGCGGTCGGCGGCACGATCCCGCTGTCGGAGTAGAACCGGATGACCTTGACGGTCAGCCCGGTACGCCGCGCGAGATCACCGATCGAATAGAGCTTGCCGCCGTCCATGCCCCCACCCTCGTGTCTCCCCCAGCCGGAGACTCAAGCCCTTCGGGATCCTGGCTTCAGTGTGTCAGGGACCAGAGTTCCCCAAGCGATTCCGCGGTTACGCCTGTGCGGTGGGACGGACGACGATCTCGCCCACATCGATGCCGTCGGGCTGCTCGATCGCGAACGCGATGGCGCGGGCGACCGCGTCGGGCGGCATCGCGATCGAGTCCCTGGATTCCTCGAGTTTCGCTTTCATGTCCGGGCTCGTCAGGCCGTCACCGAAATTCGTCCGGGTCATGCCGGGCGAAACGATCGTGACCCGCAGTTTGTCACCGGCTTCCTGGCGCAGGCCTTCGGAAATGGCGCGTACGGCGAATTTCGTGCCCGCGTAGACAGCCATGTTCGGCACGATGCGGAGCCCGGCGGTGGAAGCGGTGTTCACGAAATGCCCGGAACCCTGCGCCCGGAACACCGGCAGAGCGGCCGCGATACCGAACAGCACGCCTTTGAGGTTGACGTCGACCATGTTCTCCCAGTCGTCGACACGCAGTTCGTCGAGCGGGGAAACCGGCATGACACCGGCGTTGTTGACCAGGACGTCGAGCCTGCCGAACCGCGCCCGCGCCAGCTCGACGAGACCCGTCAGGTCCTCGCGCTTCCGCACGTCCGTCTGCACGTAGTCGGCTTCGCCGCCCAGATTGGCGATGCGCTTCGACAGCGCCTCGAGCAGTTCCGGGCGGCGTGCCCCGAGTACCACCTTCGCACCGCGTTCGGCGAGCAGAAGCGCTGTCGCTTCACCGATCCCACTGCTCGCGCCGGTAATGGCGACGATCTTGCCTTCGATTCCCGACATGACTTTTCCTCTCGTCGATGTAAGACAACTCTTACATCGACGTCCAGTGTAAGCTACCTCTTACATTGAGGGCAAACAGCCCGGTCAGAGAGGGGATTTCGTGGGCAAGCGCGGCAGCTATCACCACGGCGACCTGCGCGCCGCACTCGTCGACGCCGCACTGGCGCTGATCGCCGAACGCGGTATCGAGGCGCTGTCCGTCGCCGAGGTCGCCCGGCGCACCGAGGTGAGCCCGGCCGCGCCCTACCGTCATTTCCCCACCCGTGAGGCGCTGCTGCAGGCCACCGCGATCCGCGCGGCCGAACTCCTCGCCGCGGAACTGCGCGAAGCCCTCGACGACAAGGAAGACCCGGGCGAGGCGCTCGCCATCGCCGCGGGCGTCTACGTACGGTTCGTATGCCGCCACCACGCCGGGATGGACCTCATCTTCTCCGACGAGCTGCGGAACCTCGGCGATCCCGCCCTCACCGAGGCCGGCCGCGCGGTCACGGACATCCTGCTCCCGATCGGCATGGCCCTCACCGGCAACGACGCCGAGGCCGCGCTGGCGCTGCTCCGGAAAAACACCGCCGCCGCGCATGGCTACGCCGTGCTCTTCCTCAGCGGCTTCCTGCGGCGGCGCTCGATCGACATCGACGACATCGCCGCGGAAGCGGCCGACACCAGCCGGATCCTCGCCGCGGCCGCGAAAGGAGGACCGCCGTCGCGGTGACAGCCGGGCTCGCCATGCGCGTGAAAGCCACGCGTGCGGTTCGGGACTTTCATCGTTGACGGACGTCCGTGACACTGTCGTCCGTCAATACGGACCGTGGAGGTGGGGCTGGTGCGGGGTGGCCGGACTGAGTTGAAGCGGCGGCGCTGTGATCTGTGCCGCGTGCGGCGCACGTCGTCCAAGCGGTACGGGATCCTGTCCCCGCGGCGTACGCGCACGAAGGGGCTGTATGGGCCGCTGCAGGAGGGCAGGCTGCGCGAGGGCGGACGGGTCCGTTATCCGTTCCGGAAACAGTTCGCCATCCGCCATCTGTGCGAGAAGTGCAGGCCGCGGTATGAGGCGGCCCGGGCAAGGGAACTGCCGGACGTTGAAACGTACCGCGCCTGGGTAGTGGACGCGCCGGTCATCGACGATTTCCCGGACCGTCTCGTCGCTGAGCACGAGCGTAATTGGGTGAAGCCCGGTGAGCGGTTCGTGGAGCTTGTGGACGACGATTTCGCGGCGGAGGCGCTGGCGCGGCACAGCCGGGGCATGGGCACGGAACTCCGTGTCGGCGAGGACGACGAAGCTGGATTCGACAGCCTCGAGCGGCGTGACGCCGAGCCCCTGCCCGGCACCCACCGGGACGTGATGTTCACGACCACCTCGTTCCGTAGCCTGGGGGACCACAGCCTTGTGCAAGTGAACGGCACCGATTACCTGATGTCAGACATCGAATCCATCCTGTGGAAGGGATCGATGTACCGGTGGCACGATGGCGGAGTCTTGCTGCATTGGCATACCGTCGTGCACTTGTGGACGATTCACTACTTTGATCGACCGTATCCCGGCGGTCCCCCCGAAACGATCAGTTCGCCAGGGCGGCGAGCACGGCGTCGTAGGTCTGCTGCGGGTCATAGCCGTCGGTGTGCACGACCACGCAGCGGGGCCGCTCGCGGACGAACCCGGTGACATGGCCGTGGATCCTCGCCAGCAGGACCGGGCCACCCCCGCGCTCGACGATCTCGTCGATGTAGCGGTGGCTGGCTTGATCACCGCTCGCGACCCGTTCCGCGAACCGGTCCAGAACCTGTTGCCTGCCACCCATCAACACGATTTCGCGGTAGTCGGCGCCGGCGCCGCGGGCGGCCGCCTCGAATCTCTCGCTCTCGTCCACGTTCGTCACCAGCTGGGGCATCACGACGTCGCGGCCGGTGCGCAGATGGGTCTCCGCCATGGCGATCGCGAGCCGCCGGGCCGGCTCCAGCGTTCCCCAGAAGTCGTCCTTCCAGCCGCCGATCAGGCTGACCACCTGATCGGTGTCGAGGTTGAGCACCCCGGGATGCCGATCGGCGTAGAGCTGGGCGACGGTCGATTTCCCGATCCCGGTCGGCCCGTTCAGGTGGATCAGTCGTGGCATTCACCCGACCCTACTCACGCCGACGGCTTCACTCCTTGGATTTCACTGAGCAGCGCACTCGCGGCCGCGCTGGTGGGATCACTGGTCACAGTGACCGTCTCCCACTCCGGGACACCTTCGGCGAGTTCGATGAACCGCGCCTCCGCGGTCTTGAGCGAAAACGACCGCGGCACCAACGCGACACCCAGCCCGAAGGCCACGAGTTCGAGCAGGGAATGGACGTCGGTGACCTCCAGCGCGACCCGGCGCTCGACCCCGGCGTCGGCGAGCACGGCGTCGGCCAGGTCGCGGGTGGCCCAGCCCTGATGGAAGTCGACGAAGCGCTCGTCGGCCAGTTCGGCCGGCGCCACCACGTCCCGGGCCGCCAGGGGATGGCCGAGCGCGCACGCGAGCACGAGCGGTTCGCTCGCCAGCGGCGTGATCACCACGTCGTCGATGATCTTGGCCGGTCGGGAAACGAAGGCGACGTCCAGCCGTCCCGTGCGCACCTGCTCGGCCAGCTCGGCCGAACCGCCGTGCCGCAGCCGGATCTCCAAGCCGGGGTGTGCGGTGACGAAACTTCCCAGCACGGTGGGCAGGTGCAGCGCGTGCAGGCACTGCAGCGAACCGATGGCCAGACTGCCCCGCAGCAGCCCTTTCACCGCCGCGACGGCGTCACGCCCGGCATTGGTCGCCGACAGCGCGCGACGGGCCTCCACCAGCAGAGCCTCACCGGCGGTGGTCAGCTGGACCTGCCGGGTGCTGCGCCGGAACAGCGAGGCGCCGAGCTCCCGTTCCAGGGCGCGCACCGACGCCGACAGCCCGGACTGGGCGACCTGCATGCGCCGCGCGGCGCGAGTGAAATGGGACTCCTCGGCGACCGCGACGAAGTACTCGAGCTGGCGGAGTTCCATGATTAATCACCCAGACTGCTGAGAAGGATCGTTTTCTTCTGTTGGACAGCTTAATCATCCTGGGAGAAGCTGGTGAGGCAGCAAACGATTTCCAGGAGGAGACCTCAATGCGTACTCGCCGTATCGCTGACCTCGAGGTCAGCAGCATCGGACTCGGCGGGATGCCGATGTCCATCGAAGGACGTCCCGACGAGCAGCGCTCGGTGGCCACCGTGCACGCCGCGCTCGAAGCGGGAGTGACCCTGTTCGACACCGCCGACGCCTACCACATGGGCTCCGACGTCGGTCACAACGAGACCCTCATCGCCGGCGCGATCGCGAGCTACGGCGGCGACACCACCGACGTGGTCATCGCGACCAAGGGCGGCCACCTGCGCCCCGGCGACGGGTCGTGGACCCTCGACGGTTCCCCGGAGTACCTGAAGCAGGCGGCGGACGCCTCGCTCAAGCGGCTCGGGGTGGACGCCATCGGGCTCTACCAGTTCCACCGGCCGGACCCGAAGGTGCCGTACGCGGAGTCGATCGGCGCGATCCGCGACCTGCTCGACGCGGGCAAGATCCGCTACGCCGGGATCTCGAACGCCGACCCCGAGCAGATCCGGCTGTCCAACGACATCCTCGGCGGCAGGCTGGCCAGCGTGCAGAACCAGTTCTCCCCGGCGTTCCGGTCGAGTGAGCCGGAGCTGGAACTGTGCGCCGAACTCGGCATCGCCTTCCTGCCGTGGAGCCCGCTGGGCGGCATCACCAAGGCCCCCGAGCTGGGTTCGCGGTTCGCCGCGTTCGGCACGGTCGCCAAGGCCCACGGCGTCAGCCCGCAGCAGGTGACCTTGGCCTGGATGCTGGCGAAGGCCCCGGTCGTCATCCCGATTCCCGGGTCGTCGCGCCCGGAGACGATCAAGGACTCCACCCGAGCCGTCGACCTCGTGCTGTCCACAGAGGAATTGGCGCTGCTCGACCAGGCGTGAGCGCCGGCCGGTTCGAGCGGGCGCGGTCCCGCTCGAACCGGCCGCGCTGTACAACAGGTGTCGCGATGGCGGAGAGTGCAGGGGAACACGGGAAACCAGCGACCAGGAGGTGCGGATGACCGCCGAGGAGATCGTGCTCGGACCCCTGCCGAAGGGGATCACGCTCGCCGACGAGGGCATGAACAAAAAGGTGTGGAACGTGCTCGGCCACACCTACTCCATGAAGGCGGCCAGCGCGTCGAGCTTCGCGTTCGAAACGTTCGACCCGCCCGGCACCGGTGTCCCGCCGCATGTGCACCCGACCCAGGACGAGCACATCTACATCCTCGAAGGCGTGTTCACGCTCTATCTCGACGGGCAGTGGGAAACCGCGGGCCCCGGCGACACCGTGCGCATGCCGAAGGGCCTCCCCCACGCCTATTACAACCGCGGCGAGACCCACACCCGTGGCCTGTTCTGGGTGAGCCCGGCCGGCAAGCTCGCGGAGCTGTTCGACAAGCTGCACGACCTCGAGGACCCGGTGGAGGTCGTCCGGCTGTCCGCGCTGCACGACGTCGACTTCCTGCCGCCCGGGTCGGTCGAAGGCGCCTGAGCCGGGTTCACGGACCCGGCCGGTCCACCTGTTCACGCGAGGCGCCGGACGCCTTGGCGTAACCGCTGACGACATCCTCAAGCTCCGCCGCGGTGATCACGTCCTCGATCCGGGAGAAGCCTTCGGGCGCACGGCGTTCGACCTCGTCGATCACGCTCTCCGGCCCGCCGACCCGGTTGCGGAGCACCACCTCGCTGGTGGCCGCCAGGCGATCGTCCTGATACGCCAGCAACGCCTCGGCGGGATCGGCGTGCCGCGCCAGGTGCCCGCCGAGGCTCGTGGCGTCGAGGATGGCCTGGCCGGCGCCGTTGGAGCCCATCGGGTACATCGGGTGGGCGGCGTCGCCCAGCAGCGTCACCCGGCCCCGCGACCAGAACGGCAGCGGATCCCGGTCGCACATGGGGAATTCGAAGAACTCGGGCGTGGCCGCCACCAGTCCGGCGTGGTCGAGGAGCGGCGTCCGGAACCGGTCGACATGCCGGGCCAGCTCAGCGCGGTCGCCCCGGCGGGACCAGTCCTGACGCGCGGGCGGCGGATCACCGTCCTGCCCGGTCAGGATGCACACCGCCCAGTTGGTGAGCTTGGTGCCGGGCGAGGAGCCTTCCGCGATCGGGTAGACCACCAGTTTCGCCGCCGTGCCGCCGGCGACGAGTACCGAGCGCCCGGTGCCGAACTCAGGCCATTCGGCCGCGCCCCGCCACATCATCACGCCGTTCCACCGGGGCGGGCCCTCGTCCGGGAACAAGATCGACCGGACTGTCGAGTGGATACCATCGGCGGCGACCAGCACGTCACCGCGCACCGGTTCCTGTTTGTGCGAGAAACGCGCGCGGACCTCGCCGGCGTCCTGGCCGAAGCCGACCAGCCGATGGCCGAGCCGCACCGCGTCCGCGCCGAGCCGTTCCCGCACCGCGCGGAGCAACACGCCTTGAAGCCTGCCACGATGCAAACTGAACTGGGGCACCGTGAATCCGGCGTCCGTACCGCAGGGCTTGCGCAGGATCTCGTGCCCCAGCCGGTGGGCATAGCACAGTTCGCGCGTCCGGATCGCGACCTCGTCCAGCCGGTCGAGCAGCCCCAGCGCGGCCAGTTCCTTGACCGCGTGCGGCAGCACGTTGATCCCGATACCCAGTTCACGGATCTGCTCGCCCTGCTCGTAGACCTCGCAGTCGACACCTTCGTGATGCAGCCGCAACGCCGTGATCAGGCCGCCGATCCCCGCTCCGACGATGATGATCTTCATGGCCATCCCTCCCGTCCGGGCCACGGACCAGGATTGCGGATGTCCGCGGCTTACACCACCCCCCTTACCGCTTCGCGTTGGGCGGCGGTGAGCCGATCAGGCTTGGCCGTCACGGTGTAGGCACCCGAATCCGTGAATGCGAGCGCGATCGGATCGGCGAAGTCGGGATGCTTTTCGACGTCGAGCAAAGCATTGGTGACACGCTCAAAAGGCCAGTCCAGTGCGACGGCCAGCTGCTCGGCCGTGCGGGGCGTGACGGCGTGCACGAGCGCGGCGAGCACGGTCAGCGCGTCACCGACGTCAGGGCCGCCGGACATGTCTTCGCTGAGCTGCGCGAAAAACCGGCTCATCTGGTCCAGCCGGGCGCCGGCGGGGGTGGCGGCGTCGAAGATGTCGGCTCCCTGCTTGGAGGTGTCGGCCAGCATCGCGTTGGTCCTGGCGCTCGTCAGCCAGGTCTGGAGCCAGACGTCGTCGTCGATGAAATATCGCTCGTGGCGCTGCCGGGGGTCGCGTTCGCGCTGGACCAGCTCCAGCCCTTCGAGGTAACCGATGGCTTTGGATATCGAGGCGGGGCTGACGCGCAGCAGCCCGACCAGTTCGGCGGCGGTCAACGAACCGGAATCGGTCGTGACCAGCGAGGCGAGCACCCTCGCCGCCATACGGGGCAGGCCGGTCCGGACCATCAGCATCGCGAACTGCTCGACGAAACCGCGCACCGCCGCGGGATCACGCCCATAATCCCCGGCGTCGGTGCCGGCGGGGGATTCCGGTGCCGGGGCGGGCTTTCGGCGGCGGGCGCGCCACTCGGTGGCCTGATGCGCGTGATCCGCGCGGTAGCCGCGAGGCCCGCCGTTGCGGGTGACCTCGCGGCTGATGGTCGACGTCGGCCTGCCGAGTTGTCTGGCGATCTCGGCGTACCCGGCTCCTTCGGCGAGGCCCGTGGCGATGCGCTCGCGGTCCTCGTTGGTCAGCCTGCCGCCCGGCATCCGGGCCCGCTTTCGGTCGTTGGTCGGTCCAGTGTGCATTCACCTTCATTCTATTGCAACGGTCGGTCTGGGGTCGTTGCGTTCAGCGTCATTGCCATTGCACTGGTTGTGTCTTTTTCAGTTATATCCACGAAAAGCTGGTGGTTGCGCGTTGAGCATATGGAAAACGCAACGTAGCGTTCACGTTCTACTGAAGGATTACCACGGGAAAGCGAGACGATGACGACGAGCGAGAAGGTCGTACTCGATGTCGACGGGCTGCGCATGCGATACGGCACGACGGACGTCCTGCACGGCGTGACGTTCCAAGCGCGCCACGGGGAGGTACTGGCGCTGCTGGGTCCGAACGGCGCGGGAAAGACCACCACGATCGAGATCCTCGAAGGGTTCAGGATGCGGTCTGCGGGCCGGGCCGAGGTGCTCGGCACGGATCCGGCGCACGGCGACGAACGATGGCGCGCGCGGCTCGGTGTCGTCCTGCAGTCCTGGCGCGACCACGGCAAGTGGCGCGTCCGGGAACTGCTGGCACAGCTGGGTTCCTACTACGCCTGCTACTCCACCGACCTGATCAAAAGGCCTTGGGACACCGATGAACTCATCGCGGCGGTCGGCCTGACCGAGCACGCGGACAAGAAGATCCGCATGCTCTCCGGCGGGCAGCGGCGCAGGCTCGATGTCGCGATCGGCATCGTGGGCCGCCCCGAACTGCTGTTCCTCGACGAGCCGACCACGGGGTTCGACCCGGCGGCCAGGCACGAATTCCACGAACTCGTGCACAAGCTCGCCCGCGAACACGAGACCACCATCCTGCTCACCACCCACGACCTGGCCGAAGCCGAGAAACTCGCCGACCGCATCCTGATCCTCAACAGCGGGCGAATCGTCGCGGACGGCACGGCCGACGAACTCGCGCAACGGATAGCGGGCGTGGACGAGGTCCGCTGGACCCGCGGCGGACAGTCGTTCACCGAGTCGACCACCGAGTCCACCGCGTTCGTCTTCGGCCTGTTCAACCGCTACGGCGAAACCATCGCCGATCTCGAAGTCCATCGATCCTCTTTGGAGGACACCTACCTCTCCCTAGTACACCGAGCCCTGGTACACCAAGCAGAAGAGGCCGCGCGATGAACCCGACCACGACGGCACTGCGCGCGGGCTGGTCCCGCGGCCTGATCGAACTACGGCAGTCGTTCACCAACGGCGCGGAGCTGTGGAGCCATTTCTTCTGGCCCGTGCTGATGCTGGTCGTCACGTTCTTCCTGCGGGACGTGACGTTCGGCCAGAGCGGGATCTCGCTCGGCACCCTGGCGCTGCCCAGCATTCTCGGCATGAACGCCTCGATGGCCATGGTCACCATGAGCCAGCAGCTCACCGCCGACCGCGAAGACGGGACGCTGCTGCGCGCGAAGGCGACGCCGAACGGCATGCTGGGCTACCTGACCGGCAAGATCGTCTCGGTGTCCGGCGGACTGGTCGCCGACCTCGCGATCCTGCTGATCCCCGGTGTCTTCCTCGTTTCCGGGCTCGCCTTCGGCCCCGGCTCCTGGCTGACGCTGATCTGGGTGCTGGCACTGGGCATGGTGGCCACCCTGCCCGTCGGCGCGGTGCTGGGCTCGGTGTTCACCAGCGCCCGCAGCCAGGGCCTGCTCACCCTGCCGATCCTCGGCGTGATCGCGATCTCCGGGATCTTCTACCCCATCACCTCGTTGCCGGGGTGGCTGCAAGGTGTCGGCCAGGTGTTCCCGATCTACTGGCTCGGCCTCGGCACGCGCTCGGCCCTGCTGCCCGGCAGCGCGGCCGGCGTCGAGATCGGCGAGTCCTGGCGGCACCTGGAAACCGTGGGCGTCCTCAGCGCCTGGGCCGTCGCCGGCCTGCTCCTCGCGCCGATCGTGCTACGCCGCATGGCCCGCCGGGAATCCGGCTCAACCGTCGCCGGACGCCGGGAAAGAGCCCTGCAACGCGTCGGCTGAGCCGCACCGAGACGCGCGGTATAGGGCGTTATACGCCCCCTTGGCAAGGTGGCCCGTGAGTGCCAGCCAGCCACGAGATGTCGACATCTCGCGGCGCGTTGGGGTCACGGCGCGGCGCACTTTCTCACGAAAGTGCCTCTCTCACAGAGTCCGCGCGACCCGCCAGCTGGAGTGAAAACTTTCCACCGCTCACGATGGCCCGCCAAGGCCCCACAAAGCTGTCGACACATCAGCTCCGGCGTCACTGCGCGATTTTCGCGGCCCAGGCCGTCACGTCGACCTCGCCGGTGGTGCCGAGATCGGTCTTCACTGTGAGGATCTGCGGCGCCTCACCTGGCACGGTGGTGACCGACAGCGCGGCCCCGGTGACCGTGTCGCCGTCCATGACCGTCGCCGACCACGAGACCACCGACAGGAGCTTTTCGCCGGTGACGAGGGTGACCTTCGCCGGCCCGGGATCCGTCGCCATGTAGGAGGAATCGTGATTGACGCGGACGTCCAGCGGTTGCCGCCACGGCCCCAGGACCCGGACATCCGGGTAACCGTTGATCTCCTGTGGCGCCTGCCCGCAATTCGCGAGTGTCAGCACGACAGCCCGGTGCCCGAGCGCGGCCTCGATGACGCCCGCGCCGTAGTGGATACCGGACGCCGGGCAGGTCGTCGGCTCCGGCGCCTCGGACGTCGGCTCCCAGACGGTCGGCATCGTGGTCGGCGGGGCCGAAACCGGCGGAGCGCCGACAGCTTGCCCGCACGCGCTCATCGAAACCAGCAACAGCACGGCGAACACCGAGTTTCTCACTTTCCCCATGCGGAAACCCTAGCGAAGATCGCTCCGGAGGCGGTCGCGGCACTCACTTGCGCGCTCGGCGCCTATTCCGATGTGGCCACGGAAGGAAACCCGCACGAATTCACGTCCCAGTTGTACTTCACCGAGGAACTCAAAGCAGAATATCCGACCACGGAACCCTACGCCGGCAAGGGCACCAACACCACCGTCGGCCGCCGACGTCACCATTGGACCAGACCTGTCCGACACCGAGGCAGGCGACGACGATTCACCCCGGCCCCTGCAAGAAAACCGTTAGCACTACTGCGACGAAGCCGTCGCGAGCCGGTTGCGGCCATTCCGGCCCCGGCCCCACCACAGTCCCGGGTCCCGTCCCACCGCGGCAGCGCCCAGGCATCCATTGACGGTCGACGTGGCGTCTATTAGACTTTTGCCAACGAGATATTGAAACGTTACAAATCCAACCTATTTTCCGAGAGAACCGTTGTCCATTTCCGGACAGGCGGGCGCCGACCATGGGCCTGGCCCGTGACCCACGAGATTTTTATCGCATTTCAATGACCACAACAATACCGGCATGACAATAAATGTCCACTTGCCGGGGAATTTCGCGACGACATTCCCCGGCGATTTCAGGACCCCGGCCTCACTCCAGCACTGGAGGTACTCCATGCGTGGGCCAACCGGCCGATCGGCCATCCTGGTAAGTGCTTTGCTCGTGCCGGCTCTCGCCAGTATTCCAGCGGTACCGTCCTTTTCGACCCAGGCAAGCCCAAGACCGCTGCCCGCCGAACTGGCGGCCGCGGCACCCCCGCCAGGCGCGATCGAGGCACTGAACCTCTCGCCGACGTCCCGCACCGTCCGGCCGACCGCCGTACAGGGCACCACCGGATCGGTCGCCAATCCGCAGAATGTGCTGTCCGGGCAGGCGACCCGCGTTTCCGGGACGAACTCGTCGATCACCCTGGACTTCGGCAAGGAGGTCAGCGGGATCGCCACGCTCTCGTTCGGCGCCACCAGCGGCGGGCAGCAGGCCGGGCTCGCGTTCTCGGAGTCCTCGCTGTACATCGGCCGGGCGAGTGACGCCAGCAGCGGTGGCAACCCCGACGGCGCGATCTACGGGGCCGCCCCCGCGAACGGCACGTACGTGATGCCGACGTCGAAACTGCGTGGCGGGTTCCGCTACCTGACGATCTTCACGAGTACCTCCGGCTGGGTGGATCTCACCGGGGTATCGCTGAACTTCACCGCCGCGCCCGGCAAGGCGAACCCCGCCGCCTACGCGAACTACTTCTATTCCAGCGACAACCTGCTCAACCGGATCTGGTACGCCGGCGCGTACACCGCCCAGACCAACATCATCGCGTCCAACCAGGGCAGGGCGTGGCCGCCACCGGCGTCCGAATGGGACAACAGCGCGGTCGTCGGGGTGGGCAACAGCGTGCTTGTCGACGGCGCGAAGCGCGACAGGACCGTCTGGCCGGGCGACCTCGGCATCGCTGTCCCGACGGCCTACGCCTCGATGAACGAACTGGAATCGACCCGCAACTCACTGTCCACAATGTTCAGTGTGCAGGCCTCGAACGGTGAGATCCCGTGGTCCGGCCCGCCGTTCAACCTCACGGGCTCGGATACCTATCACACGTGGACCCTGCTCGGCACCGCGCTGTACTACACCTACTCCGCCGACCGGGCCTGGCTCGACTCGATGTGGAACAACTACACGCGCGGCATGCAGTTCATCATCGCCAAGATCGACGGCAACAACCTGCTCAACGTGACCCGCACCCAGGACTGGGCGCGCAGCGGCCAGGGCGGCGAGAACATCCAGGCGAACGCGCTGCTCTACGCCGCGCTGACCGAGGGCGCCAATCTCGCGACCGCCAAGGGCGACGCGGGGCTGGCGGCCGGTTACGCCGGCCGGGCGGCCGCGCTGAAGACCGCCGCGAACGCACGCCTCTGGGACGCGAACGCGGGGATGTACCGCGACAATCCCACCAGCACCCTGTACCCGCAGGACGGCAACTCGCTCGCCGTCTGGTACGGACTGACGGACTCGCCGGCGAAGTCGACCAGTATCGTCGGGAGGCTCACCACCCGGTGGAACTCGTTCGGCGCCACAACACCCGAATGGGGTGGCGGCGTCCACCCGTTCACCGGCGGCATGGAGGTGCACGCGCACTTCACCGCCAACGACGATCTCACCGCCCTCGCGCAGATACGCCGCACTTGGGGCTACATGCTGGACAGCCCCATCGGTACCAAGAGCACCTTCTGGGAGGGCATCAGCTCAGATGGGGGACTTGCCTACGGCGGGTCGTTCATGAGCCTGGCGCACGGCTGGTCGAGCGGCCCGACTTCGGCACTGACCTTCCACGTACTCGGCACCGCGCCGGAAAGCCAGGTGGGCCAGTACCGATTCGTCCCGCACCCCGGCGACCTGACCAGCGCCGAGGGCCGCATCACCCTGCCGCAGGGACAGCTGAACGCGGCCTGGTCCCGCAATCCCGCGGCGGGCACCTACACCTCCCGGCTCACCAGCCCCGCCGGTACGACCGGGCGGATAGGCGTGCCGAAACTCGGTGGTACCAACGTTTCGGTCTCCGTCAACGGCGCGGTGGTGTGGAGCAACGGCACGTTCACCCCGCGTCCGGGGATCGGCGCGGGCTCCCAAGACGGCAACTACGTCTACCTCACCGGCGTGGCTACCGGCACCTATGATGTGACCGCGTCCGGACTCGGCAACCCCACGGCACCGCCGCTCCCCACCACCGGACTCCCGGCCGGATACACCCAGTGCGCCGGGGAAGCGGGCCAGTGTTCCTTCAGCGGCACCCGAAACGTGGCATACGGCGCTGGTAACTACACCTTCACCAACGCGACCTCGGCGACCGCCTGCACGAACGACGCGTTCGGGATCGATCCGGCCGCGAACCTCGTCAAGGCCTGCTACGTCGCTCCGCTCGGCGGTCCAGCCGGGTACACGGCGTGCGCGACGGAGACCCAAACCTGCCCGGTCCCCGGGTACGGGCGGACCATCGCCTACGGCATGAACGGCGCATTCGTCTATCGGATGGTCAAGGCCGGCACGCTTTGCTCGAACGCGGTGTTCGGCGATCCGATCGGCAATGTCGCGAAATCCTGTTATCTCGCGCCGGCCGGAGCGCCCGCCGGGGGCTGGAGCCAGTGTGCCGGCGAGGGCGGCAGTTGCCCGGCCGCCGCCGGCCAGCCGGTCGCCTATGGCGCGTTCGGCGCGTTCAACTACGTCACCGCGTCCGGAAATCTCACGTGCTCGAACGCCACGTTCAACGGCGACCCGGTACCCGGCGAGTCCAAAGCCTGCTATACCAGGGAAGGCAGTCCTCCCGGCTACTCCACCTCGTGCGCCGGCGAAGGCGCCACTTGCGGGTTCACCGGACGGCGCACGGTGGCTTACGGCGCCCGCGGGGCGTACGTCTACCGGTCGTTCACGGGCGGGGCGGCGTGCACGACCGCGGCGTTCGGCAGCGATCCGGTGAGCGGTGTTCCGAAATCCTGCTACCTGACCCCGTAGACGAAGGAGCCAGACATGTCGCCACCACGCCGCACCCGTCCCTTGCTCGCCTCCGCCGTGATTTCCCTTGTGCTGGTGACAGTTCCCGCGCAGTCACCAGCCGCCGCGGCACCGGTCATCCTTGCCGACGCGGTGTGCGTGCTGTCCTGCGACGCGCTCGATCCTTCGCAAGCCAAGCAGGAAACGTTCCCGGTGCCGGAAAAACAGGTCAACGGCAGACGGGTGGTGCTGCACGTGTCCGATGTGGACGGTATGGCGTGGGGCAGTATCGACGGCGGTATCACCGGGGACGCGGTCTGGCTCGACCGCTCGTGGGACGGCGGCGCGACCTGGGACGGACTGCTGGGCAAGGCGAGCATCCCCGGTACCTGGACGGGCACGAGAACGTTGATGTACAACGTGACCGACCCCGGTCACCACCGGCGCGGCCTGATCCGCGCCTGTGGTGACGGCGCCGGGATCACCTGCACGGACTGGATCTACCCCACGGTATGCGATGTCACCTGTGATCGAACCGATGCGGGGCAAGCCAACGGTGACACCCGGCCGGTACCGTCCACCACGTTGTACGGCCGCACCATCAGCCTGCACGTCGATCAGAATTCGATGGGCTGGGCGAGCATCGAGGCCGGTGGACAGGGCGATGAAGTCTGGCTCGACCGCTCGTGGGACGCCGGTGCCGGCTGGCCCGGTGGTTCGTCACTCGGCCGGACAGCGGTGGCCGGCGGCGCGAACACGACCCGGACAGCGATGTTCGCCACGCGCGATCCTCGCGGCCGCCACTACGGCGGCGCCCTTCGCGCCTGTGGCAGGGAAGCGGCCCATCCGGAGGGCAGTTGCACGGCGTGGGCGCGACCGGCTCCGGCACGAGCGCAGGCTGCCGCCGACGCGCTGCTGTACTCCTACGATCCCTCCCCCGCCTGGTGGCCGAGCAGCTGGTGGAACTCGGCGGTGACGCTCACCGCGGTGATCGACTACGCGGCGAGCAGCGGAAACCGGCAGTACGACTGGATAATCGCACGCACCTTCGAGACGAATCGCGGCCAGTTCGCCGCCGGACAACGCGGTAGCGACCCGATCGAGGGCAATTTCATCAGCCGGTCCATCGACGACAGCGCGTGGTGGGGACTGGCCTGGATAGCCGCCTACGACCACACCGGCGACGCGCGCTACCTGAGCATGGCGACCACGATCGCCGGGTACCTGCATCAGTTCTGGGACACGGGCACGTGCGGCGGCGGTGTCTGGTGGGATCGGGAACGCACCTACAAGAACGCCGTCACCAGCGGACTGTACCTGCGGCTGGCCGCGTCCGTGCATCGGCGCACCCCCGGTGATTCGGTCTGGCTGCAGCGAGCCCGGACAGCCGCGGATTGGTACCTGACCAGCGGACTGATCAACTCCGCCGGCCTGGTCAACGACGGCCTGACCGGCGACTGCCGCAACAATGGGCAAACAGTCTGGAGCTACAACCAGGGCCTGGGAATCGGCGGCATGGTCGAGGTGTGGCGCGCGACCGGCGACACCCGCCTGCTCGACGCCGCCAAGCGACTGGCCGATTCCGCGATCACCGGCACCGTGCTCACCCGCAACGGGGTGCTCACCGAGTCCTGCGATATCGGCCAGAACCCGTGCGACGACAACCAGAAACAGTTCAAGGGCATCTTCAGCCGGTTCCTCGCCGATCTCGCCAAAGCCACCGGATCGGCTACTTACCAGAGCTTCGCGCAACAACAATCGAACTCGATCTGGGCCACCGACCGGGACTCACTCAACCGGCTCGGCCAGCGATGGGCAGGCGGCAGCCCCAACCAACAGGACTGGCGCACCCAATCCAGCGCCCTGGACGCCCTTACCCGGGGCTGACCCGACTCGAGGCCTCGCCATCTGTCGACAGGTGGCGATCTCTTAAAAACTAAGAGGTCGCCATCTGTCGACAGATGGTTTCCCGGCTGCGCAGCCCTGCCACTGCTGCATTCGGCTCATCTCCTTACACCATTGCCGCCGGTGACATCGTGGTCATGTTGCGATTCGGTGGTCCACTGTGGATCAGCCGCGCCGCGCGTATGCCACCGGGCGACGGCGAGTTACAGTCACCTGATGGGCGCCCCCACAGTTGCTTCCCCAGTGCCGCGGGAGCAGCGCGAGCTCGTCAGGGCGATGCTCGCGAGATTACCCGAATTCAGTGACCGGCTGGCGAAACTGCTCACCGAGGAAGAGGAGTTCTACCGCCGGGTGGACAACGTCGCGCCGGAAGAACTGCGGCGTGTGTGCCGGGCCAACCTGGAACGCGCGCTGAACTCGTTCATCGAAGGCCGGGGCCTGGCACTGGACGCGGCGCGGAAGACGGGGCTCGCCCAGGCACGGCAGGGAATCCCGCTGTCGGCGGGGTTACGGGCGTTCCGGATCGGCGGGACCTTCGTCTACGAAACCCTGCTCGGGCAGGCAGGACCGGTGGTGATCACCTCCGCGCAGACGGTCGAGCTCAGCTCCTGTGTGTGGAAGACGATCGACCTGTACTCCGACGCGCTGGCCAACGCCTACAACGAGGTCGCGCGGGAAACCTCGCAGGAGAACGGCCGCGCGCGGCTCCACCTGCTCGACAGCCTGTTGCAGGGACGGCTCTCGAACCAGCTCGAACTCGAGGACGCCGTCCGCGCGCTCGGTTTGCCGACAGCGGGCACCTTCGTCGTCGTGGCGGTGGAAAATGTCACCCGTGGCGGGGAATCCGACGGGCGTGACAGCGTCGAAACCCTGTTGCTGGCCAGGCGCTGGCGCTCGGTATGGCGTCCGGGCGGCGACGGCGAGACCGGCATCGTGGTGGTCGACCGCACCGAGGACGTGCACCGCCTGCGCGAAGTACTGGGATCGAAGTCGCTGGCCGCCGGGATGAGCAGGCCCTTCACCGCGCTCACGGAGATCCCCGGCGCGACACAGCGGGCGCGGGTCGCGCGCCGGACGCTGTCGCCGGGGAGCACCGGCGTCATCGTGTTCGGCGATTCGCCGGTGACCACTTTGGTCGCCAGCGCGCCGGCGATGGGCCGCGATGTCGTGCGGTCCGTGCTGTCCGGGGTACTCCAGCTTGCCCAGGCCGAGCGCAAGGTCCTGCTGGACACGCTGTTCGCCTGGTTCGCCGGGCACGGCTCGGCGAAGGAGACCGCGGACCGGTTGTTCGTGCATCCCAACACCGTCCGCTACCGCCTCCGCCGCGTGCAGGACCTCACCAAGCGCGATCTGACCGATCCGGCCGATATCGGCGAACTCTACGTCGCGCTGGAATCGGTGCGGCTCGAAGCGGAGCCTGGCACGAACTGAGCGCGGCACGCACCGGCCGGACGAGATCGGCGTCGACGAGCCGGGCGAGGCCGATCAGCTCGCGTTCGAGCCCCGGCCGGGCGGTGAACCGCACCGCCAGCGCACGATCGTCCCGGTTCGTACCGACCGGGACGATCAGCGCCGATTCGGTCCACTGTGGACTTTCTTCGGGCACGGACACGAGGACGTCCGGCCGGCGTTGCCACGACCGTCCCGCGTCGAGGTCCCGAATGAGGTGACCGTGCAACGACAACAGCGCGGCGACATCGGCCACAGCGTCGCGGAACTCGATGTCCGCAATGGAATCCGAGTGCGCGCCGATGTCCAGCGAGCCCACCAGCGAAGGGGAAACCTCGCTCTCGATGATCGGCAGGAACAGCACCAGGTCCTCCACCGCGCGGGTGAGGAGGCCCGGCCCGTGCGCGGGCCGCAGAGCCGGTACAACGCCGTCAGCGGACGACGTGTCCCGCACGAAGGCGGCCGACACCGCGCCGGCGACGAGCAGCCGGACACCGTCCTCCCCCGCCGCGGAGTCGACGACGACAACGCCCGCCGCTTCGGCCGCCGCGACCACCCCGGCGCGCCCGGGCAGATCGGCCGCGAACGCCACCGGAAGTCCACCGAGCGGGCCGGCTTCGCCCGCCGCCCTTCGGTTGTCCGCCCGGCGCGCCGCTTCGAACAGCCCGCCCGCCGGCGTCGCACTGGCCGGGCCGATGCGGCCGGCACAGGCGCTGATCAGGTCGGCCGCGGTCGATTCACCGGTCAGCAGCAGTTTCAGTTGCTCGGTCGCCGAGCGGTCACACAAGTCCTGCGGCACGTCGTCGGGCCTCTCGCGGGGAACACAGCGGGCGGCGCCGCCGGCGGATGGTGAAGATGGTGGGCTCATCCGCGTTGTCCCCGGGAACAATCATCTTTGGCTCACTGGACCGAATGGCGGTCCGCGTGCCTCCTTCCGGCCCCATTTCCTGGGTGTGACCCTGAGTTACACCTTTGACGTGGCCGGGCGATCGGGCCAGTATCTTGCGACCGGGTTACCGCCGGGTAATTTTCGCGATCTCCGGACCCCGGTCTCACCTCAGGAGGACCCGTTGCGCCGTGTTTTCAGCCTGATCTTGCTCGGTCTGGGGGTTTTCGCGGTCGCCGTCGCCGTGATGCTGCCGACGTACGTGTACTCCTCCCTCGCGAAGGTGCCGCTCGATCAGAACTCGACGACCGTGCTGGAAGGCGTCGCTTCGAAAGCATTGGTGGTCACTGACACCGGAGCCGGGCCGGAAGCCGAGATCCGCGAGAACATCGACCTCACCGCGACCGCGAAGGTGCAGTCGAACTTCTCCCGCGCGGAGATGAAAGAGGGGTCCGACGTCGCCGTCTGGCTGCTCGCGGTCCAGCTCACCGACAACAAGGACGACGCGATCATCACCGCGAGCAAACGGCAGGTGTGCTTCGACCGCCGCACCTCGGAGGGCTACGAGCCACCCGGGGGCGATGCCGAGCCGAAATGCCAGCCCAGCAGTACTTTCACCACGAAACTCGACGACAAGCCGCCAGCCAAGGCCGGCGACAAGCCGCAGGAGATCACCGTCGAGGGCACCCAGCCCGGCCTGAACTTCAAGTTCCCGTTCGGGGTCGAGAAGCGCGACTACGACATGTACGACGACAGCCTCGGCAAGGCCTTCCCGACGAAGTACAGCGGCACCGAGGACCTGAACGGCGTCGAGATGTACAAGTTCGTCGAGAACGTGCCCGACACCCAGATCTCGACGCAGGCGGTGCCAGGTTCCCTGGTCGGAAGCACCGAATCCGCCATCCAGGCGGCCAGGTTCTACCGGGCCATCGTCACCACCTGGGTCGAACCGGTCACCGGCGTCATGGTCAAGCAGCAGCAGGAACAGCACCAGGAACTGCGGGTCCCCGGCAACGCCACCGGCACGGTCGTGTTCGACGGGATCCTGACCTTCAACGCGAAGTCCGTGGCGCAGAACCTCGATCAGGCCAACGCGAACAAGGGCAAGCTGGCGTTCATGTCCACCACCGCGCCGATCGCCTTCGGGGTGGCCGGTGGCGTGCTGATCCTGCTCGGCGGTTTCCTGCTCCTGCGCCGGGGGAAGACCGACGAAGCTCCCCCGGCCCACCGTCCGGTCCGGACCCACGCGACCACTTAGGACTGGCGTTTACGCAGCACCATGACGAGATTCCACGAAGCGATTTCCCGTACTCCGGGAATCCGCGCGATCCACAGTGCCCAGCGCGGGTGATAACGCGGAAAAGCGCACCGCAGTTCTGCTTGATCGCTGTTCTTCGCCCAGCGGAGGGCGGCACCGGCGGACAAGGGAAACAGGCTCACGCCGAATTTGTTCTTCGGCTCTTTTCCCTTGTTCCGCAGATACCGCCTGCGGGCGTAATCACCGCCGAGGAAATGCCACGGCGCGGTCTCGTGTCCACCCCACGGCGAATACCAGGGCGTGAAGGACGCGAAGACCGTGCCGCCCGGCTTCGTCACGCGGCACATCTCGTCGAGCATCACCCACGGCTCACTGACGTGCTCGAGGACGTTCGACGAGTAGCAGACGTCCACCGATCCGGTCCGTACCGGGAGTTTCGTGCCGCTGGCGCGCACCATGTTCTCTCCCGGGGCACCGCGGGCGGAGAGCTCGCCGACGTCCGGGTCGACACCGAGGTAGTACGCACCCGCGCCGCGGAAGGCGTCGGAGAAATACCCCGGGCCACCGCCGACGTCGAGTACGGTCCGGCCGTTCAGCGGAGTGTGTACCAGCAATTGCCGTACCGAATCCTCGGCCAATGCCTGATAGAAGCCGTCGGGGTCGGCCTGCTCGGTGAGAAACGTCCTGAACAGCGTCACCGACCTACGTAGCGTAGCTCGATGAGGCGAATGAACGGTATGGAATCGGCTGTCCGTCATCGAACCATCGCTTTCCGGCTGTATCTTTTTACGGCTGTATCTTTTTGAAATGGATTCGCCTACTGTGTACGCACCGGTAACTTAGCACCACCGCACCAGGTTTGGAGAACGCCGATGAGCCGATCACGCGACTCGCGTCCGCGTGTTCTGCTCGTCAACTGGCGAGACACCGGGCATCCCGAAGGCGGTGGCTCGGAGCGGTACGTCGAGCGGATGGCCGAAAGCCTCGCCGCGTATGGCTACCGGGTCGAAATCCAGTGCGCGGCATATCCCGGCGCGAACCCGGGCGAGTGGCGTGACGGCGTGCGTTATCGCCGGCGTGGCAACAAGTTCGGCGTCTACCTCCACGCGCTGCGGGCCATCAAGGCGGCCCGCGCGAATCTGGTCGTCGACGTCCAGAACGGCATGCCGTTCTTCGCCAAGCTGGTCGCCGGCTGCCCGGTTCTCGTCCTCGTCCACCATGTCCACCGCGAACAGTGGATCAGCGCGCTCGGCGAGACTGTGGGACGGCTCGGCTGGTGGATCGAGTCCCGGCTCGCGCCCTGGCTCTTCCGGAACTGCCGCTACGTCACCGTTTCCGAAGTCACCAAGGGCGAACTGGCGGACCTCGGCATCGACCGGTCCCGCGTCGACGTGGTCCCCAACGGACTGGACGCGCCGCCGCCGTGCGGCGCCCAGCGAAGCGACCGGCCCACCCTGGTCGCGGTGAGCAGACTGGTACCGCACAAGCGGATCGAGCACGCCATCGACGTCGTCGCGGCCCTCGCGGAGCGCTGGCCCGCCCTGCGGCTGGAGATCGTCGGCCACGGGCCCTGGGACACCGTGCTGCGGCGGCACGCCGAAGCCCGAGGTGTCGCCGATAGGGTGACTCTGCACGGCTGGCTCGACGAACAGGGAAAACACGAAGTCCTCGCGCGCTCGTGGCTGCATCTGTGCCCTTCGGTCAAAGAGGGCTGGGGCATCGTGATCATGGAAGCCGCCTCGCACGGGGTGCCTTCGGTGGCCTATCGCGCGGCGGGCGGCGTCGCCGAATCCATTGTGGACGGCCGGACCGGACTGCTGGCCGACGACTTCGGCGATTTCACCACCCGGGTCGAAGAATTACTGACCGATCACGCGCGCCGCGCGCGGATGGGACTCGCCGGGATGTCCAGGGCGAGTGGCTACAGCTGGGACCAGAGCGCCGAGATGTTCGAGTCACTGGTGCGCGACGTCGCCGGGCTGACCGCTCCCCGGCCGCGAATCCTCACCGCGCACCGTGTTCACGAGCTCGTCGACTAGCTCGGCCGCCGCCGCGGTGCCGAAGTCCTTGCGCCGCGCGCGAATGGTGAAGGTGCTCGTCTCCCCGACGGTCACGACACCGAAAGCCACCCCGGACCGGCCACTGGCGGCCGGATAGAACGCGATGGATCGCACGGCGTCGCCCGCCGACACGACACCGAGGTTCGACACGAGGAAGGTCGAGCCGAGCCTGCCCGCGAGCGCACGGGTGACGAGCCGCGCGATTTTGCTGCTCCGCGCCGGGAAATCCGGTTCCGGGTTCGTCTCGGCAAGGAGCGCGCGCACGTCGTCGGCGCTCGGATCCCGCTTCAGCCGCAACCGGAAGAACGCGCTGTCGTGCTCCGGCAGCGGTGCGGCGCCACTGCGGCAGGACGCTCCGACCGCGGCCACCATCCGGGTGGCTTTCCTGCCGTGGACGGTGTTCCAGCGTTCGCTGACCCTCGTGGCGGCCGCGACGAAAGCCGCCGCCCCGAGCCGGGTCCGTGTCTCGTGCCTGGCGGCGAAGACGTCACCGACGCGATCCGTAGCAGGAGCAGGGGCGATGCGGGCCGGAGGGGCGAAAACCGCCTCACCGAGGCGTCTGACCGCGGAGGCCACAAAAGACCGGTCCGCGGTTCGCGCGCCGATTCCCTTGGCACCGGAGGAAATCGGGACGTCCACCGCGATGCCGAGCACCGCCAGCAGCCCGAGGCCGTCGAGCGCGCCGTGATGCGCCGCGACGACGATCACCGGCTCGTCCGCGCAGATCGCGACCCGGAGCAGCGGCTCGCCCCGAAGGTAGGGCGCCGCCGCGAAACGCTCGCGGACCACGGGTAGATCGGCGGCGACGATCGGCTCGATCCGGGGCTGCGCACCGAGATGCGGGTAGGCCTCCGTCGCGGCACGCAGCCGTTCACGCACGCTCAGCGGATCCAAAGAGGACAGCAGCCGTGCTTCGAGGATGATGCTCCAGGACACGGTGGGGTCGCCGTAGAGACCGACCACGGTCTGCGCCCGATCCGAGGCATGCAGACAATCCTGGGCACGCATCGGGCGCGGCTGCGCCGTCAGCGGTTGCCGTAAACGGTGTTCGGGTTGCTCTGGGGGTTGACCTGCGCTTCGATCTTGCTCTTCAACTCGGGCGAGGCGTCCGGATCGGACACGTTCACCAAGGTGAGAGATCCGCCCGCGGCCAGCGCAAGCCCGACAAGAACGGCCGCGACCCCGCCGATGAGCTTGCCCACGGTTACTCCTTTGTCTCACTTGACAGTTCTGGCCGACCTGCCCGGGATCAATCTACTAATCGGTAACCCGCACCACAACAGTGCGGCCATGATCGATATCAAGGCTAGGCCGTTTGCCGCATACACCGCGATTTCCCGCCCCGCCGCGACATCGATGGCATCGGGTTCACCCGGGGTGCGGTAGAGCGTGAGCCAGTGGCCCGACCAGATCGGCCGGGCACCGACGAGCAGCCGCGCGTCGACGATTCCCGGCGTCCCGTGCTCGACGAGGACCCAGCCGATCCCCGACGCGGTGAGGGCCCCCGCGGAGGTCGCACGCCGGACGTCTTCGAGCCTAGAGTCCTCGCCGGCGATCTCTTCCGCACCGATGCGCAGCGTGTCGTCGATCAGCACCGTCTTCGGCAGCATTCGCGGTGCGGGATCGAGCTGGGTCCGGTTGTCGTTCCAGTCGAACCTGCGGAACGTCGACAGCGGAAGCGTCAGCACGTCACCGGGACGCTCGTCGGCGGCCAGGATGTCGTGCACGGCCTGCCAATCCGCCGGGTAGCGGACGGCTTCGAGCCTGCCCCAGCCGCCCCAGGCGAGGTCCGGCAGGACGAGCATCGGGAAGGCCGCCGCGGCGACGACGACCGCCCTGCGCGCCTGAGGAGTGCGCAGCCACCTGGCCGCGGTTTCGGCGGTGAGCGCGAAGCCCATCGCGACCGGAAGTGCCCACCACGCGACCCATTTCTGGGCGTCCCGCAGCAATCCCGCGCCCGGCACGTGCGCCATCGCCCAGGTGAGCAACGGCTCGCCGAGCGGCAGCGTGGCCAGTGAAGCGAGCAGGATCCCGCACACCCCGAGCAGTACCAACGATCTCGCCGGTGCCGTGCCCCATCGCCGGGCGAGAACACGGAAGCCCGGTATCGCGAGGCCCACCGTCACCAGGATCAGCACGGGCGCCAGCGGGCCGCTCCGGCTGCCAGGCACGACGTCGCCGTTCCAGATGCCGCCGAGGCCGGCGACGCTCAGTATCGCGGGGCCCCAGCTTTCGGACCGGGCGCTGAACGCGGCCACGCCCGCGGGGTCGGACAACGAGCCGCCGGGATGCACCAGGGTCGCGAGCAGCCACGGCAGGTTGACGACGACGCCGGCCCCGAGCGCGAGCCACGCGCGACGTGGTCCGGCGGCGGCGATCGCCGCGACGGCCGCGAGTACTCCCCCCGGAGGGGTGAGCGCGGCGGGCGCGCAGGCGAGCAGCAGACGCGCCGGCGCCTTGGGCTCGCTCGCGCGCAGGGCCAAACCCGAGCGCACGATCCACGGCAGGCACGCGTAGGTGAGCAGCAGCGGCCAGTGGCCGATGAAGAGCCGTTCCGCAACGTAAGCCGTCCATGCGTAGGCGGTCGCGGCGACGATCCGGGTGCCGAGGCTCTCGGTCGGCACCAGACGTCCGGCTCCATAGGCGGCGAAGAAGATCGACAAAGCCAGCACGAGCTTCTGCACGATGTCACCGGGCAGCACGGCCGTCGTGAGGGCGACGACGGCGTCGGCGGGCACGGAACGCGGAAGCGACGAGCCGAGCCCGAACGCGTCGGGCACGAGGGACTGGCGCGGCGCGAACACCATGTCGTAGCTCAGGACGAAACCACGGCCGAGCAAGGGCGCGAGCACGACGAGGGCGAGCGCGGCGGAAACCGCGGGCAGGGCGAGCTTGCGCGGCATAACGCCCATCAGCCCTCCCCTTCCGGCTCCGGTACGGATACAGTCGCCCGATTACTCACCGGTAATCGGAGCTGAAGTGACAGTAGAGGTGGCGACGGCCAGGCGCACGCGTGTCGCCGCGATCCTCGTGTCGCTCGCACTCGCGGGCAACAACGCCGCGAGCTACCTCCTGAGCCTCGTCGCCGCCCGTGTCCTCGTGCCGGGCGCGTTCGGGGAGCTGAGCTCGCTACTGGCGGTGCTGGTCGTCGGCGTCGTGCCCGCGATGGGCCTGCAGACCTTGGTGGCACTGCGGGTCGCCAGGGGGAAGGCCGCGTCGCCCGGTCAGCTGATGGCACTGGGCCTGACCACCAGCGCCATCGTCACCGCCGCCGGCCTGCTCGCGGCGCCGTTGCTGGTGCTCCTGCTGCATCTCGACAGCGTCGCGCCGGCCCTGTGGCTGGCCGCCACCCTCGCGCCGCTGACGCTGCTGGGCGTCTTCCACGGCATGGTGCAGGGCGCCGGCCGGTTCGCGGTCCTTTCCGGACTCCTCGCGCTGGAGGGTGTCGCGAAAGTCGGCGGCTCCCTGCTCGGCCTGGTCCTCGCCCGCGACGCGACCGGCGCCCTGGCAGGCTCCGCGCTGGGCGCGTTCGTGGTCGTCATCGCCGGATGGCTGATCTGTGGCAGGCCACTCGCCGAGCGCACCGGCAAGCGCAGCACCCGCGAAATCGTGCACACCACCCAAGCGATGCTCGCCCTGGTGCTATTGGTGAACTTGGACCTCGTCCTGGCGCGCCACACACTCCCGGCGACCGAGGCGGGTGAGTACGCCCTTGGCGCGATCATCACGAAAATCGCCTACTGGCTCCCCCAAGCCGTCGGTGTGCTCGTGCTCCCACGCTTCGCCGACCCCGCCGACCGACGCCGCGTCCTCCCCTTCGCCCTGGCCATCTGCGCCGCCCTGGACGCGCTGGTGCTCGGTGTGGCGCTGATCTTCGGCCCGGCCCTGCTGCCGTTCATCGGCGGCCAGGCCTATGCCGGAACCACCATGCCGATCTGGCCCTTCGCCCTCACCGGCTCGTTGCTGGCGATGGTGCAGATCCTGCTCTTCTCCCGCCTCGCCGCCAACGACCGCCGTGTAACCGCCCTGATGTGGGCCGCGGTGGTGGTGGAAACCGTCCTGGTGACCACCTGGCTACACGCCTCCGCCACGCAAGTCGTCACCGTCACCGCCTGCACCGTCGGCGCCCTGGCCCTGACCGGCGCCCTACTCGAACTCCACACCCGCCGAGCCAATCCCCAGTCACCCCAAACCAAGACCTGAATGACCGCGTCACCCCA
>NZ_DASYMU010000162.1:0-44400 GCF_036008905.1 Amycolatopsis sp.
GACCCCGCGCTCGGTGGTGAGCGGCTCGGGCGTCTCCCGCGGCGCGCGGGCCGCGAAGGTCGCGATCGCGACCAGCAGAACCAGCCCGAGCAGTTCGTAGGACTCCGTCTCCAGCCAGTCGAACACCGTGCTCGCGGGCCGCGCGGCGTTCCACATCGGGCCGATCAGGAACAGCGCCGCGGAGAGCACCGTCAGCCCGCCGAGCCAGTACGAGAACGCCCTGTCGATACGCCGGTTCCGCACGCAGAGGTAGCCGAACAGCACCAGGATCGGCACGCACCAGGTCCAGTGGTGCGTCCACGAAACCGGCGAAACGAGCAGGACGCACAGCGCACACGCGGTGAGCGAGACGACCGGCTCCAGCGCGCGCAGCATCGCGAACGCCGTCAGCGCCAGCACGGCGAGGACAGCGACGATCCAGACGAGGTTCTCCGTCGATTCGGCGAAGCCCATCCTGGCGATCATGCCGCGCAGCGACTGGTTGCCCACGTAGTCGCGCCCGCCGATCCGGCCGGTCTCGAAGACCAGCTCGGTCCAGTACTTCGTCGACGCCGCGGGTGCCGCGAGCCACATGACCGCGGTCGCCGCCACGAATCCGAGCACCACGCGAGCGGCCGACTTGAAATCGCGCTGGAAGGCGAAGAACAGCACGAACACGGCGGGCAGGAGTTTGACCGCGGCGGCCAGCCCGATCAGCAGGCCTTTGGTCCGGCGACGGCCGGGCAGCAGAGCGTCGACCACCACGGCGACCATCAGCAACACGTTGATCTGGCCGAAGCCGAGTGTCGACCGGACCGGTTCCAGCAGCGCGCTGGCGAGCTGGGCCCCGATGGCGACCGAGGCCGCGATCATGTGCCCGCGGACGTCGGTGCGGTCGTGGAGCGCGCCGTTGAGGTGGGCGACGTAGAGGTACGCCACGACGCCGATCGCCAGGATCGACGCGATGCTGACCAGCTTCATCGTCATCGCGAACGAGAACCACGTGCCCGGCAGGAAGACGGCCGCGGCGAACGGCGTGTAGGTGAAGGGCAGCAGGATGCCGTGAGTCGTCTGGATCCCGGCGTCGTACGGCGTGCCGTGCTCGACGAGGGCGCGGGCGCCGCCGAGGTAGACCTCGAGGTCGAGCCCGTCGAACCGTTTGAGGACCAGCACCGTCACCAGTACCACCAACTCGAGTCCCGCGAACAACCAGCCGAGCCTGCGCACAGACATCCCCGCCACCGGTACCACGGACTCCCCCTAGCTACTCACCCCCAGCTCCGGCGAGACTACCGCCCCCCTCTCACGTCCCCCGACCCCAGGGAATATGTCGACACGTTCCCGGGGTGGTTGCGCGGGAACGTGTCGACGTATTCCCCGGGAGCGGTCAGGCGAGGGCTTGGGTGGGGGCCAGCCGGGCGGCGCGCATGGCCGGGTAGGCCCCGGCGATCGCACCGATGAGGGCCGAGACGCCGACACCACCGACGAGCGCGCCGATAGGGAGCACCGCCGGCCAGCCCTGACTCAGGGCATACCCGGCGGTCACGACAACGCCGACGAGCACACCGGCCGCCCCGCCGAGCCCGGACAGCAGGACCGACTCGGCGAGGAACTGCCCGCGGATCTGCCGTTTCGTCGCACCGAGCGCGCGCCGCAGCCCGATCTCCCGGCGCCGTTCCAGCACCGAGATCACCATCGTGTTCGCCACCCCGACGCCGCCGACGAGCAGCGCCACCGCGCCGAGCCCGAGGAACAGCGCACTGTAGGTGTTATCAGTGATCTTCTGTGCCGCCAACGCTTCCGACGGCCTGCGGACGTCGACCTCGTTGGGCGCCGCCGGGTTCAGCGTCTGGCCGAGCACCTGCCGCACGTTGTCCACTTCGGACTCGTCCGCGCGGACGTACACCGCGGTCGGGTGCCCGTCGAAGCCGAGGTACTGCTGCGCCGCCGCCCAGCCGACGATCACCGAACGCTCGACCTCCGGCGCCAGCGGCATCGGGCTCAGCACGCCGATCACGGTGAACCACTGCTCGCCGATCCACACCTGCGTCGGCTTCGCCGGGTCGACGTGGTCGATGCCGAGCCGGGCCGCCGCGACCGCGCCGAGCACGACGGTCGGGTAGCTCTGCGTTGCGGGACCGAGGAAAACCCCGCTGGTGATCTTGCCGCCGAGCACGTCCATCAGGTCGGGCGTACCGGCGAACACGCTGAGCCCGGAGGTCTCCTCCGCCGGGATCTTGTCGTTGCGCCGCACGGACTTCCCGGTTTTCCCGGTGGCCGTACCGGCGGTCACCGGGCCGATCCGCTTGGCCATCGGCACCGCGCTGTCCGGCAGTTTGGCGTCTTCGCCGAACATCGTCTGCCCTGGTCCCGCCGAGAGCAGGTTGGTGCCCATCGCGGCGAGCTGGTCGTGCAGCGCCTGCGCGCCGGACGCCGGGATGGCGAGCACCGCGACCATCGCGGCGACCCCGATCCCGATCCCCAGCGCGGAAAGCACGGCCCGCATCGGCCGGGTGCGCATCCCGTGCACCCCGAGGGTGACGACGTCCTGCGGTCCGAGCCGCGCGGGATCGGGCGGGGCGATCGCGGGCGCGCTCATCGGCCCACCCCGACCGGCGTTCCGGTGTCCAGGCGCAAAGTCCCGTCCAGCAGCTCGATGCGCCTGGGCACCCCGGCCGCGATTTCGCGGTCGTGCGTGATGATCACGATCGTCGTCCCGTCCATGCTGAGTTCGCCGAGCAGCCGCAGGATGGACGCGCCGGTCGTGGTGTCGAGGTTCCCGGTCGGCTCGTCGGCCAGCAGGATCGCCGGCCGGTTCACCACCGCCCTCGCGATGGCGACACGCTGTCGTTCCCCGCCGGACAGCTCCCCCGGGAAATGCCCGGCGCGGTGCCCGAGCCCGACCCGTTCGAGCGCCGCCAACGCCCTGGTGCGCCGCAGTCTTCGCGGCACCCCCGCGTACAGCAGCCCGGTCGCGACGTTGTCGACCGCGCTGACGCCGTCGCTGAGGAAGAACTGCTGGAACACGAACCCGATCCACCGCGACCGCAACGCCGACAGGCTCCGATCGGACAGCTTGGCGACGTCGTGGCCACGCAGCTCGATCCGCCCGCTCGTCGGCCGGTCGAGCGTGCCCATCAGCTGGAGCAGCGTCGACTTCCCGGACCCGGACGGGCCGACGATCGCGAGCATCTCGGCGTCCGAAATGGACAGTGAGACGTCCCGTAACGCCCGCACGTCACCGGGATAGGTCCGCGATGCCTCCCGCACCGCCAATACCGGGGTCACGACGTCGTCACCACCCGCAGGCCCTCACGTACTTCCGGACCGCTGATCTCGACCTGGCCGTCGCTGAACAACCCGGTCTCCACGGCGATGAGCCGCCGCTTCCCGGCCTCGTCGACCTCGACCGCGTACCCGCCCTCGGCGAGCGCGAGCAACGTGCCGACGGGAACCGCGAACACGCCTTTGCGTTCTCCCTTGACGAACCGGACGGTCGCGGTGGTGGCGTCGAGCGTGCCGGCGGCCGACGGATCGTCGAGCTTGATCGTCACGGTGATCTTCGCCTTGCCGTCACCGCCGTTGCTCTGGTCCTCGACGGCCGCGGTGTTGCCCACCTCGGTGATGGTGCCGGTGGTGGACTTGCCACCGGAGATGTCCAGCTCGACCTTCCCGCCCTGTTTCGCGAGGCTCTGCTTGGTCGCGTCGAGTTGCGCGGTGACGACCTTCTCCGTGCCGGTGACCTTCATCAGCGGCCCGGTTCCCTCCCCGCCGAGCTGGCCGCTGAGGGTGGACACCCGGACCGGTCCCGGCGCGAGGACGACGTCGCCCGGCGCGAAGGTGCCGGTTTCGGTCAGCCCCAACGACTTCTGCCACTTCTTGAGCGCGGTGGCCGTCGCCGCGGTGAACTTGTTGTCCGGCTTGAACGTGCCGAACCCCAGTGCCTTCAGGTTTTCTTCGAGCTCCTTCACATCCGGTCCGTCATCGGCGCCCTCGGCGAGGGCGCGGTAGAACGGGAGCGTGCCGTAGAACAGCGGCACCGCTTTGGCGTCCAGCCCGTACACGGCCTCGCCGCGTTCGATGACCGCGCCGAGCTGAGGGAACGACGTCAGCGTGCCCGGCTTGCGACCGGAGAGCTCACGCTCGTCGCCGTAACCGAGCTCGCCGCTGGCGGATTCCTCTTCGCTCAGGTCGGTCTTCTTCACCGTGGCCAGCTCGACAACTGGTGCCGGTTTCTGCTCCTGCGAGGCGTCGGCGGAAACCCTGGTCAGCACCACGACCGAAGCCGCACCCAGCACCACCACGACGATCGCGGCCGCGACGAACCAGCGTGCCCGGCGCCCGCGGCGAACCGCGCCCGGCCCTTCGTGTTCGCTCATTTCGCCGGCACCGCGGGCACCGCGCGCATCCCGTCACCCATGCCACAGGCCTTCATCGCGGCTTCCAACTTGCCCTCGTCGACCTGGGCGCGGTCGAGCTTCATCGTGGTCTTGCCGCCCTGCTCGGGATCGGGCATGTCGATACCGTGCTCCCGCATGCACTTGGCGTCCTGGCGCATCTTGTCCAGCTGCGCCGGGTCCAGCGGCTTCATTTCACCGCCGTTGGGCAGTAGTTTCCGGCAGGCCTCGTGCGCGGCCTCCATCTTGGCCATGTCGACGTTCTTGCCGTCTTCGGCGCCCTGGACAGCGATCATGCCCTTGCCGTCCGGGCCCGCCTGCGGATCGGGCATGTCGACGCCGTGCTCTCGCATGCATTTCGCGAAGGCCCGCATCTTGTCCTCGTCGGTGCCCTGGTCGGCGGCCGGATCGGCGCCGGGCTCCCCGGACTTCTCCGGGGAATTGATCGAAGCGATCTTGCCGTCACCGCCGTCATTGCTCGCGCAACCGGTCACCAGCGCCAATAAGACGCCCGCGACAAGTACGAAACCGTGTCGTTTCCTCATTCGCCCTCTCCTTCTTGCGATGGATCAGTGGATGGGGCGGGTCCGCCCCCGACGACCGGACCCGCTTGGGGGACAGGTCTACGGAGGAGCCGGTTTCGTGCCGTTAAGCGAAGTTGTTTATCTCGCGCTTATCCCCTGATCGGCGACAATGGGTGTCGACACTGAGGGAGGCGTCTTTGCGCGTACTCGTCGTTGAGGACGAACGGCTGCTGGCGGACACCATCGCGGAAGGATTGCGACGGCTGTCCATGGCCGTCGACGTCTGTTACGACGGCGGAGAAGCGTTGGAGCACATAGGAGTTCACGACTACGACGTCGTCGTGCTCGACCGCGACCTGCCGGTGGTGCACGGCGACGAGGTGTGCCGGGCGGCGCTGAAATCCGAGAGTGAAGCCCGGGTACTGATGCTCACCGCCGCCGCGGACATCGACGACCGGGTGGCCGGGCTCGGGCTCGGCGCCGACGATTACCTCACCAAGCCCTTCGCGTTCGCCGAGCTGGTCGCCAGGGTGCAAGCGCTGTCCCGGCGAGCGCGACCGGCGCTGCCGCCGGTGCTGACCCGCGCCGGTGTCGTACTCGACGTCCCCAGGCAC
The DNA here is from genome assembly GCF_036008905.1 of Amycolatopsis sp. GTDB lineage: Bacteria > Actinomycetota > Actinomycetes > Mycobacteriales > Pseudonocardiaceae > Amycolatopsis. The sequence goes on from NZ_DASYMU010000162.1 coordinate 5,515, forward strand.
CAGGCGGCGCGCGACGGCCGTTTCCTGCCACTGTCCCCGAAGGAGTTCGCCGTGCTGGAAGTCCTCATGCGAGCGGAAGGGACCGTGGTCAGCGCCGAAGACCTGCTGGAAAAGGCGTGGGACGAGCACGCCGACCCGTTCACCAACGCCGTCCGGGTCGCGGTGATGACGCTGCGCCGCAAGCTCGGGCTTCCCGCGCTGATCGAGACAGTGCCCGGCGCCGGCTACCGGTTCGACACATGAACAGCGTGCGCCTGTCGGTGCGGACCAAGCTGACCGCGCTCTACGGCGGGTTGTTCCTGCTCGCCGGGATCGCCCTGCTCCTGATCAACTACCTGCTGGTGAGGACTTCGCTACCGGATACCACCGCGTATGCGGCCACCATCGTGCAACGGCTTGACATCGCCACCGATTTCGCCCCTGCCACGCCGGCGCGGGGAATAGTGGCGGTGCCGAAGGGCGCGACCGGGGTGGTTTCCGGCTCACTCGCCGACTACCAGTCGTCCACACTGTCCACATTGCTCGTTCAGTCCGCGATCGCACTGGTCATCATGGCGGCGCTCGCGGTGTTCCTCGGCTGGGTGATGGCGAGCCGCGTGCTGCGGCCGCTGCACGAGATGACCGCCACCGCGCGGAAGCTCGGCGCCGAGAGCATGGACCGCCGGATCAACCTCGAAGGGCCGCCCGACGAGCTCAAGGAGCTCGCCGACACCTTCGACGGCATGCTCGACCGGCTCGCGGAATCGTTCGACAGCCAGCGCCACTTCGTCGCCAACGCCTCGCACGAGCTCCGCACGCCGCTGGCCGTGCAGCGCACGCTGATCGAGGTGGCGATGGCCGATCCGGACGCGCCGCCGGAGCTGCGGCGACTCGGTGAGCACCTGCTGCACACCAACGAGCGCAGCGAGCAGATGATCGAAGGGCTGCTGGTCCTCGCCCGCAGCAACCGCGGCCTGACCAGCCGGATCCCGGTGCGCCTCGACGAGGTGGCGGCGTCGGTGCTGCGCGCGTCGGCGGATCTGGCCACCGAACACGACGTCACCCTCCAAGCCGAAATGCAGCCGCGGACCGTCGCCGGCGACCCGGTGCTGCTCGAACGGCTCGTCACGAACCTGGTCCACAACGCCATCGTCTACAACGATGCGGGCGGCACCGTCCACGTGCGGGTCGGCCCGAATCCGGCGTTGATCGTGCAGAACACCGGCCCGTTCGTGCGGACCGACGCCATCCCCGCGCTGTTCGAGCCGTTCCGGCGGCTCGACCGCGACCGGACCAGTCACACCAAGGGCGCGGGGCTGGGATTGTCGATCGTCCGCTCGGTCGCACAGGCGCACGAAGGCAGTGTTTACGCGCAAGCGGGGGGATCCGGCGGGCTCGTAGTGGGCGTGTGGTTACCTAACACTCAGTGATCGAACAATTACCCACCTTGAGGTCGACCGCCTCGGCGCGTTCTCCCCGATCCGCCCGGTGAAGTGTCTCAAGATCGAGCGAGCAAGATCGAAAGCGGGAGAGTGAACACTCGGCGCGCCTCGCACGTCAAGGCGACGCGCCGAAGTAACGTCAACACCCACAAAGGTGAAGTCTCGGGAGGGCGAGCATGCGAGCGCTACGGGTTGTCGGGTTGCACGAGGACGGCAAGTCCATCGTGTGCGAAGACGTGGCGCGCGGTGAACGCTTTATTCTCCCGGCCGATGAAAGACTTCGCGCGGCTGCCAGGGGGGACGTCACTCGGCTCGGCCAGATCGAAATCGAGTTGGAGAGTCAAATGCGACCACGCGAGATCCAGGCCCGCATCCGAGCGGGTGAGTCGGTCGAACAGGTGGCCGCGACAGCCGGTGTCCCGGTACAGCGCGTCGAGCGCTTCGCGTACCCGGTGCTGCTCGAGCGTTCCCGCACCACCCAACTGGCCCAGGCCGCGCACCCGATCCGCGAAGACGGCCCGGACGTGCAGACCCTCGGCGAGGTGATCGCGCATTCGTTCGGCGTCCGCGGCCACGACTACGCCCACACGAAGTGGGATTCCTGGCGCGGCGAGGACGGCAAGTGGATCATCGAGCTCCGCTGGCAGGCGGGCCGCTCGGACAACCGCGCGCACTGGTCGTTCTCCCCCGGCGCGCACGGTGGCACCGTGACCGCGCTCGACGAGAACGCCGAAGACCTGCTGGACCCGACCGCCTACCGCGCGCCGCGAACCCTGCGCGCGGTCGAAGCCGAACCCGTCGAGGACGAGCAGCCGACCTTGGATTCCGTGGAACAGTTGCCCGCCGCCTCCGCTCCCGTCGTCGAACCCGACGATGACGACGACACCCGGGAGATCCCGCGGATCCCCGCGGAGGAGCCCGACGAGGCGAAGAAGCAAACCCCGCGCCCGAGGGGCCGGAAGAACCACCCGATCGTGCCTTCTTGGGAAGACGTCCTGCTGGGCGTCCGCTCGCAGCGGGGCTAGCTTTCGAGCTGGGCGATCAACGACTTCGGCGCGATCATGCGATAGGCGTCGGCGACGATCCGTTCGATCTCGGCCCAGTCCACGTCGACGTCGAGGCGGACCCCGAGCCAGCCACGATGCCCGACGTACGGCGGCCGGAAGAACCGCTCCGGCTCCTCGGCGACGAGTTCTTCCTGCACCCCGGGCGGCGCCGCGCACCAGAACCCGAGCAGGTCGCCGTGGTGATGGTCCGCGTAGGTGACGAACGTCTTCTTGCCGCGGACGAACCACGTCGGCTCGCCGTGGCTGTTGCGTTCCGACGTCTCCGGAAGCGCCAGGCATAGCCGTCTCAGTGACTCGAGCGGGTCGTCAGCCATAGCCCCATTATCGCGCGAAGTCGTGAGTGTTTACGAGTGTTAGAACACTTGTTGCCACTCACGAGCCACCCACCCAAGCCGGCGCTAAAGGGATTCGACGAGCACGCCGACCCACGAAACCAGCACGCCGGCAGCGGCGCCCAGTGCGGCCCAACGCAGGATCGGCATCTTCCGCGCCAGCCAGAGCGAAGGCGCGAGCCCGCCCGTCACGACGACGGAAGCGAGCAAGGCCAGCCAGCCGCTGGTTTCCCTGGCGAGGGTCCCGGCCAGTGCGAGCATCGCGATGACGACCACCGCCGCCGCGAACCCGGCCACGGTCAGCCCGGTGAGCCACGGCGTCGGCTCGCCTTCGGGGTCGGGCACGCCGAAGAGCCGCTCCAGCAGCGATGGGGCGGCGGGCTCGGCTTCCGGGGTCGGCTGGTTCGGGGGCGTGATCAGCACCTCGGCCTGGGTGACCGGGTCGAGGTAGTGCACGGTCGTCCCCATGACCGCGGCGACCCGGGCGGCCAGTTGCCTGCCACGCTGCGACACCACGGCCGTCGCTTCTTGCTCGCCAGAGGCTTCGTCGTCGCCCGCACGGCGTACCGCGGACGCGACCCGCGCCCACTCGTGCAGCGCGTCGGCGAGTTCGGCACCGATGGCCAGATCATGCGGATCGACTTCCCGCGCGCCCGGGCCGCCCGGCCCGGCCAGCACCGCGCGTTCACCGCGGATCCGCAGCTCCACCCCAGCGCCTCCAGTCCTCAAGTTGTCGATAACCCTAGTCACGGTCGGAGACCTCGTAGAACGCGACAGCCGCGGCGGTGGCCACGTTCAGCGAATCCACTCCGTCGGCCATCGGGATACGGACGGTGAGATCCGCGGCGGCCAGTGCCTCCTCGCTCAATCCTGGCCCTTCCGAGCCGAACAGGAGCGCGACGCGCCCAGTGGCGGTGTCGCGAAGGGACCGAAGGGCACGAAGGGACCGCAGAGACACGGAATCGGCGCGAGGCGTGAGCGCCGCCACGGTGAATCCGCGCTGCCGCAACAGTCCGAGCCCGCCGGGCCAGTCGTCGAAGGTCGCGAACGGCACCCGGAGCACGTGTCCCATGGAGACGCGCACGCTTCGCCGGTACAGCGGATCCGAACAACCCGCCCCGAGCAGCACACCGTCGACACCGAGTGCGGCCGCGTTGCGGAACAACGCGCCGAGGTTCTCGTGATCACCGACGCCCTCCAGCACCGCGAGCACGCGCGCGTTGTCGACGATGCCCTCGACGGACGGCGGCGCCGGCCGGTCCGCCACCGCGAGGACCCCTCGGTTGAGATGGAAGCCGACGACGTCCGCCATCGTCTCCGCCGAAGTCACGTACGCCGGGACGTCGAGCCCGGCCAGGTCGTCGGCCAGATCCCGGATGCGGCGCTCGACGCCCAGCAGCGCCCGCACCGGGTACGGCGACCGAAGCAGCCGCTCGACGACGACGGTTCCCTCCGCGATGACCAGCCCTCGCCCGCCGGGGCGGTCCGGCCGACGGTCCGCAGTGGACAAATCACGGAAATCGTCGAGTCCCGGCTCATTCTTGTCTTCGGTGAAGATCACTCGCGCCACGGAGACGAGTGTGCCATCCGGGAAATATAGGCACGACTGCTCCGAACGCCGAACCGGCGAAGGGTACGAACGGACGAGTTTTGCTCACAGTTAACCCGCGGTGACGGACAGCACCAGATTGGCGCTATACCCAGCTGTCTCACCGTGGAACGGTGGCGAACGGGACGGGTAACTTCGCCAAGCCCTCGCGAAGCCCTGACCGGACAAGGAGCGGAAACAAGTATGGGCAAGGACCTGTCGGCGGACCCTTTCAACCCGCGGGACCGCGGGCGATACCGCCGCAAAGTCCAACGGTGTCTGGATACTCTCGCGCGGATGCTTTCCGATGGCAGTTTTTCCTTCGCCCGCAAGAACATCGGGCTGGAAGTCGAGCTGAACCTCGTCGACGGCGACATGCTCCCGTCGATGTCCAACATCGCTGTACTCGATGCGCTGGACGACCCGTCGTTCACCACCGAGCTCGGCCAGCACAACATCGAGCTGAACGTGCCACCGCGCCCACTGGCCGGGGACAACGCGCTCGAACTCGAGGAAGACCTGCGCGCGTATCTCTCGAAAGCCGGGTTGAAGGCGCAGGGCGCCGGGGCGACGCTGGCGATGATCGGCATCCTGCCGACGTTGACCCATGATCACTTCGACCAGAAATGGCTGACGAACAGGGCCCGTTATTCGCTGCTCAACGACCAGATCTTCGCCGCCCGCGGGGAGCACACCGTGCTCGCCATGGAGGGCTCCGCGCTGGAGGGCCGCAAACCCGAGCGGCTGCGCAGCTACGCCGAGTCGATCCTGCCGGAAGCGGCCTGCACCTCGGTGCAGCTCCATCTGCAGGTGGCGCCGGAGGAGTTCGCCGCACATTGGAATGCCGCGCAGTGCCTTGCCGGGGTTCAGGTCGCGCTCGGCGCGAACTCGCCGTTCCTGCTGGGCAAGGCCCTCTGGCACGAGACGCGGATCCCACTTTTCCTTCAGGCCACCGACACCCGGCCCGAGGAGCTCAAGAACCAGGGCGTCCGGCCGCGGGTGTGGTTCGGCGAGCGGTGGATCACCTCCATCTTCGACCTGTTCGAAGAGAACGTCCGCTACTTCCCTGGCCTGCTACCGGAGACCGACTCCGAAGACCCGATCGAAGCGCTCGAATCCGGGCAGGCGCCGAAGCTGACCGAACTCCGCCTGCACAACGGCACGGTCTGGAGATGGAACAGGCCGGTGTACGACGTCGTCGAAGGCGTACCGCACCTGCGGGTGGAGAACAGGGTGCTGCCCGCCGGCCCGACCGTGCTCGACGTCGTCGCGAACGCGGCCTTCTTCTACGGCGCCCAGCGCGCGCTCGCCGAGCAGGAGCGGCCGATCTGGACCCAGATGTCGTTCCAGGCAGCCGAAGAGAACCTGTACGCGGGCGCCCGCCAGGGCTTCAACGCGCAGCTCTACTGGCCGGGCATCGGCTGGGTGCCGCCGGACGAGCTCGCGCTGCGGGTGCTGCTGCCGCTGGCACACGAAGGCCTCAAGCGGTCAGAGGTCTCCGACGAGGCCCGCGAGCGCTACCTCGGTGTCATCGAGCAGCGGTGTCTCGCGAGGAAGACCGGCTCGTCGTGGCAGCGCGACTTCGTCCTGCGCGCGCAGGACAAGGGCCTGGAGCGCGACGAGGCGCTGAGCCGGATGCTGTCGCGGTACCTCGAGCTGTCCGCGGAAGGTGAGCCCGTCCACCTGTGGTCGTTGGATAGCTGAAGGGGCACTATTGAGGCCCTGAGGAGGTGGGCCGTGCCCAAGATCATCGGTAGTTCGCTCGGCGAGCACCGGGAGCAGGTCCGCGCTCGAGTGTTCGACGTCTTGCGCAACCAGCTCTACGAGCGTGGGTTCGACGCCATCACGCTGGCCAGCGTCGCCGCCGAGGCCAAGCTCGGCCGCACGGCGATGTACAACCACTTCCCGGACAAGGAAAGCCTGCTCGTCGCGTTCGTCGAGGACGAGGCGACCCGGTACGTGCGGCAGCTGAGCGAGGCCGTCGGCGCGGTGAAGGACCCGATCGAGAAGCTCGCGACCTTCGTCCGGCTGCAGCTGCGGGTCCTCGCGGAGTACCACGTCCCGCCGGGTGCCGCGCTGGCCTCGACGCTCGCGCCCGCCGCGTACCGGAGGATCACCGCGCACGCCGACCCGATCACCGACAAGCTGCGCGAGATTCTCACCGAAGGGATGAACGCGGGCCGGTTGCCCGCCGAGGACCCGGACGTCCTGATCCCGATGATCACCTCGGCATTGGCCAACCGCCAGCTCGTCGACGTCCCCCCTGAGCAGCTGGAACACGCCGTCGACACGGCGGTGCGGTTCGTCCTGCGGGCGGTGGGGGCGGCAAAAGTTACGGAGTGAACGCCGGAATTAGGGTAGCCTAAGTGAGCTTCTTCGTTTAGGCTCTTTCTGACAGGTTGTCATCTCGATGGCTACTGCAGGAGGCGCCAAGATGTCGGTACCCATGGTGACGGAGCTGGAGCAGACTCCGTTTTCGCGGACACTGCGCGCATCCACCAAGATCGTCCACGAAAAGGCCAACCACTCCGGCTACATGAACGCGCTGCTCGGCGGCGAGCTCAACCAGGCCGGGTACACACAACTGGCCGTCCAGTACTACTTCATCTACCAGGCTCTCGAGCAGGCCACTGACAAGATGGCCGCCGACCCGGTCGGCCGCGGCTTCGTCTTCGACGAGCTCCGCCGGATGCCGAAACTGCGCCGCGACATGGCGTACCTAGTCGGCCCGGACTGGGAGGACACCATCCGGCCCATCCCCGCCACCGAGGCGTACCTCGAGCGCATCCGCGCCACCGCCGCCGAGTGGGCCGGTGGCTACGTCGCGCACCACTACACCCGCTACCTCGGCGACATCGCCGGTGGCCAGGTCATCCGCCGTCTCCTGGAGAAGAACTACCAGCTCAAAGACGCCGGAGCGCTCTTCTACCACTTCGAGGAGATCGGCAGCGCGCCCGCGTTCCGCGACCGCTACCGCGCCAAGCTCGACAGCGCCCCCTGGGACGAAGCCGAGCAATCCCGCGTCATCGACGAGACGCTCGTAGCGTTCGAGTGCAACGTCGCCGTCTTCGCCGCCCTCGCCGAAGACATGGACCAATACCGGATCGACTAGCCCACGCCCGCCCGTGACCTGCGCGATCATCTCCCGCGCAGCTAGGTGAGTCGTAAGCGGCGTCACATCGGCTTGACCTCCACTTAACTGGAGGTAGCAGGCTCGGTTTCAGGCAACAGGCCCTCGGGTACTGCTTGGAAGTACAACCAAGTGCGTTCCACCTGTGGAGATACCGCGGCCCCGGTCGCCGGGAACGGGTGAGAGCTACTAGGTTCGATACTGAACTTGCGTCACCGCAAAAGTCGATGAAAAAAAGGAGGGCCACATGGCCCGGTATGAACTCCCCGAACTCGACTACGACTACAGCGCGCTCGCGCCGCACATCTCGGCCGAGATCAACGAGCTGCACCACAGCAAGCATCACGCGACCTACGTCAAGGGCGCGAACGACACCCTCGACAAGATCGCCGAAGCCCGCGACGCCGGCAACTTCGGTGACATCGTCGGCTTGTCGACCACGCTGGCCTTCCACCTGGCCGGCCACGCCAACCACGTCGTGTGGTGGAAGATCCTTTCCCCGGAAGGCGGCGACAAGCCGACCGGCGAGCTCGCGGCCGCGATCGACGAGGCCTTCGGTTCGTTCGACAAGTTCAAGGCGCAGTTCACCGCCGTGTCGACGACCATCCAGGGCAACGGCTGGGGTGCGCTCTCCTGGGACCCGATCGGCAAGACGCTGATCACCCAGCAGCTGCGTGACCACCACAACAACCTGGTCCTCCCGACCACGCCGATCCTCCTGGTCGACGTCTGGGAGCACGCGTTCTACCTCGACTACAAGAACGTGAAGCCGAAGTACGTCGAGGCGCTTTGGAACATCTTCAACTGGGCCGAGATCAGCAAGCGTTTCGACAACGCCGTCGCCGGTGGCAACGGCCTCCTGCTGGGCTGATTTTCCAGGTTCACACCATCGGGGCTCTTCCGCACTTGGAAGGGCCCCGGTTTTGTGCCGGGACCATCGCCATCTGTCGACAGATGGCGGTATCTCAGTTCGTGAGAGATCACGTGATGTCGACATCTCGTGCCCATAATGAACGAAGCCCCGCCGCCGGGGTTCCCGGCTGCGGGGCTTCGCCCGTTCCCGAACTGACTGCCGCTCCCACCACGAAGCGGACACCTGTGAGGTTAGCCTACCCTCACCTAGGTGCGCAAGTCCCTATCTGTGGCCCGGCAGCGGACGAGAAGCCGGCCCGTGGCCAGCCGGTTCACCGCCGCGCCAGCACCCGCAGACCACTGAAGCGGCTTTCCGACCGGACGCCGCCGCGGCGGATCAGGATCGCCGCGCACGCCACCGCGGCCACCGCGGAGACGGCTCCACCGACGAAGAACGGCGAGCGCCCACCGAAGGCGTCGGCCAGCCAGCCGGTCATCGGTGCGCCGATCGGGTTGCCGCCGATCAGCACGAGCACGTAGATCCCCATCACCCGGCCGCGCATCTCCGGGCTGACCGCGGTCTGCACGAGCGAGTTGGCCGTGTTCAGGAAGGTGATCGTGGCGTACCCGAGCGGGATCAGCGCGATCCCGAACGAGAGGTACGTCGGCATGGCCCCGGCGACGAACTCCAGCGCCCCCAGGCTGAACGCGGAGATGATGAGCAACCGCACGTTCGGCCCGCCGCGAGCCCCGCGCCTGGCGGCCATCAGCGCGCCGGTGAACGTCCCGACCGCGATCAACGTCGACAGCAGGCCGTAACCGTCCGCCTGGGTACCGAAGACGTTCGCCGCGATGATCGCCAGCGAGGTGAAGTAGGTGATACCGAACGTGCTGACGAAGAACACCAGCACCATCACGGTGACCAGGTCCGCGCGGCCGCGGACGTACCGCAGGCCCTCGACGAGCTGGCCTTTCGCGCGCGGGATCGTCGGGCCGCGGAAGAGCTTGTCCGGGTCCATCATCGCGAGTCCGGTGATGACCGCGAGCGTGGTGACGGCGTTCGCGATGAACAGCCAGCCGGTGCCGACCCAGGTGATGGTGAACCCGGCGATGGCGGGCCCGACGATCCGGGCCATGTTGAAGATCGACGAGTTCAGCGCGACGGCGTTGGTGATCTGGTCACGGCCGACCATTTCGGCCACAAAGGACTGTCGCGCCGGCACTTCGAGCGCACCCATACAGCCGAGCGTGACGCACAGAAGGTAGACCTGCCACAACGTCACCAAACCGGTCAGATTCAGCATGCCGAGGAGCACGGCCTGCGCGCCGGTGAGGCTCTGGATGATCATCAGCAGGCGCCGCTTGTCGACGCGGTCGGCGAGCACACCGGCCCAGAGCGAGAGGAACAGCGTCGGGGTGAACTGCAGTGCCACCGCGATGCCCAGCGCGATCGGGTTGTTGCCGCTGAGGGTGAACACCAACCAGTCCTGCGCGATGCGCTGCATCCAGGTGCCGATATTGGAGATCACCTGGCCACTGAAGAACAGCCGGTAGTTCCGCACGCGCAGCGACGAGAACATCGTCGGCTTGCGCGTGGGTGGGCTCTGCGACTCAGGGTGGGGCGGCGGTGCCGAATCCCGGGTAGCTGTGGTTGTCGAATGACACTCTGCTTTGCTACCCGTGTTCGTCACTGCTGTTAGTTCCCCGCCATCCTGTCGATTATTTCGGCGGCCTCGGAGAGCACTTCGCGCTCCTCACCGCTCAACCCCGCCAGTTGCTGATCCAGCCACGCTTCGCGTGCCGAGATCGTGTCCTCGATAAAGCTCAGGCCGATCGTGGAAAGTTCGACGATCGCCTGACGGCCGTCGGTCGGGTGCGGCTTGCGCTTCACGTGACCGAGCTCTTCCAGCGCGGCGATGACCCTCGTCATCGACGGCGGCTGCACGCCTTCTTTCGCCGCGAGCTGGCCAGGGGTCAGCGGGCCGCACTTGTGCAGCGTGGAAAGGGCCGAGATCTGGGTCAGCGAAATGCTTTCGCCCGCCCGTTGCGCCCGAAGTTTCCGGTTGAGCCTGACCACCGACAGCCGCAGCCTGCTCGCCAGTGAGCGTTCGTGTGCGCCTTCGGACATAATCGTTAGCATACCTTACGATCGTTTGACCAGGCACAGCCATCAAGGTGACCTTGGTGTCAATCGACTAGCCGATCAACTCCCGCAGCGGCCCGACGGCGAAATACGCGACGAAAGCCACCGCGATCACCCACATCAGCGGGTGGATCCGGCGGGTCTTGCCGGTCGCGACCTGGATGACCACGTAAGTGATGAACCCGACGCCAACACCGTTGGTGATCGAGTACGTGAACGGCATGACCACGATCGTGAGGAACGCGGGCAGTGCGAGGGAGAAGTCGGTGAAGTCGATCTCCGAGATCTGGCGGATCATCAGCGCGCCGACCACGACGAGCGCGGGCGCGGCGGCCTCGACCGGCACGACCTCGTACAGCGGGGTCAGGAACATCGCCGCGATGAAGAGCAACCCGGTGACGACGTTGGCCAGCCCGGTCCGCGCGCCTTCCGCGATCCCGGCGGCCGACTCGATGTAGACCGTGTTGGAGCTCGACGAGCCCGCACCACCGGCCACCGCGCCCAGGCTGTCGACGAACAGCGCCTTGCCGACGTTGGGCAGCTGCCCGTCCTTGTCGATCAGGTCCGCTTCCTTGCCGAGGCCGGTCATCGTGCCGATGGTGTCGAAGAAGTCGGTGAGCACCAGGGTGAACACCAGCAGCGCGGCGGTGATCGCCGGGACCTGTACCCAGGCGTCGAAGTTCACCTGACCGAGAAGCGAGAGATCCGGCAGGCCGGCGATGTCGTCGGGCAGCGCCGGGTAGCCGAGGTTCCAGCCCTTGGGGTTGGTGCCGTTGGACGGACCCGCGTGCACGATGGCTTCGAGGACGATCGCGAAAACCGTGGTGATCAGCACCCCGATCAGGATCGCGCCGCGGACGTTCCGCGCGACCAGCACACCGGTGATCAGCAGGCCGACCACGAACACCAGGGTCGGCCACGACGCGATCGAGCCGCCGATGCCGAGTCCGACCGGCACGGTCGTGTTCGCCGCGTCCGGCAGCCGTCGCACGAAGCCGGCGTCGACCAGCCCGATGAGGCAGATGAACGCGCCGATCCCGACGGCGATCGCGGACTTCAACGAGGCCGGGACGGCTCTGAACACCATCGTGCGGATCCCGGTGAGCACCAGCACGAGGATGACGATGCCGTTGAGCATCACCAGGCCCATCGCGGCAGGCCAGCTCATCTGCGGGGCCATCGTCACCGCGACCATGGAGTTGATGCCGAGCCCGGTGGCCATCGCGAACGGGTAGTTCGCGACCAGTCCCATCAGGATGGTCATCACCCCGGCGACCAGCGCGGTCACCGCGGCGACCTGCGACACCGGCAGGATGTTGCCGAACAGGTCCTTGTGCGCGCCGGCGTCAGTCGCGGAGAAACTACCGATGATCAGCGGGTTCAGCACCACGATGTAGGCCATCGCGACGAAGGTGACGACCCCGCCGCGGATCTCCCGCCCGGTCGTCGAGCCGCGTTCGGTGATCTTGAAGAACCGGTCCAGCCGGGAAGCCGGTGCCTGCTCGGTCTCTACTGCGGTGTCCGCCATCAGTTGCCTACCTTCGCGCGCGTGGTGCTGCCGGGTACCCTTCCCGACGTGGCCGAAGCGATCGATTCCGGGGAAGTTACAGGCTCGTTGCGGCCTACGCCGGAGCTGCCGAAGAAGCTGACCGACCTGACGCCGGTGGTGATAGTAGGCACCGGTGTCTGGACTGTCGCGCTCGTGGTGCTTTTCGTGATTTATCTCAGTTCGGACGACGCGCCCACCACCTGGCTGTGGACGGCGGTCGCGGGCATCGCGCTCGGCTTCATCGGACTGGGGATCGTCGCGTGGCAGCGCACCGCGTCCCGCCGCGGCTCGAAGGGTGCCCAGCGCGGGATCTAACTTCCCACGAACCGGTGAATCACGTTCCTCGCCGGACGGTTCTCACGCTCTACTGGATGGCGTTGTCTCCGCCGACGAAAGAGAGCAATGAGCCGTCTCGCACGAATCCTGGCCACCGTTTCCCTCGCCTGTACCGGATTGGCGCTGGTCACAGCGACACCGGCCATGGCATCGACAGCGATCTCCATCAAGGGCACCTCGGCGGATCTCGGCGCCGGGTTCACGGGCACCCTGATCTGGCAGGACCGCACCAGGTTCACCGCGTCGGTCAAGCTCGAAGACCGCCTGTGCGACGACAAGCAAGCCTACTTCTCGTTCCTCGTCACGCCCGGCGTCGGCCAGCACTGGGAGGGCAAGCGCCGCTTCAACGACGAGGGCTGCCACAACACCGTCGAGTGGTCCGGGATCGCGGGCAAGGACGACTCCGGGATCGTCGCGACGTCGCTGATCGTCTGCACCGATCTGCCGACCGGCACCGACGCCTGCCAAACCTACAAATACGACAATCCGAACACCGCAGGCTAACTCGGGCGCGGAGCTGCAGGGGACTTTCGCTGCCTTCTGGGCAGTGAAAGTCCCCTTCAGCCCAGTAGGGCGGCGGGGCTCGGGTCGTCTAGCAGGGCGGCGATGAGGTGGCGGTCCGGCCAGCGGTCGACGGCCCAGGCAAACGCTTTCGCCAGGCCTTCCGGGGTGTCCGACGCGTGCAGGCGGCCGTCCGACCACCAGGGCGCGGTGTGCTCGGTACCGTCGACCGACACGGTGAGCTGCTCATGGAGGAGTGGCCCGCCCGGAGGAAGCGGCAGGTCGAGCAGCTCCGCGACGACACCGATGGCGGCGAGTTCGGTCCACGGGACGTACTCGCTCTCGCTGGTGACCTCGGCCGGGAGCCCACCGGCCAGCGGCAGGTCGAGTAGCTCGGCGAGCTTGGCCGCACCGGACGTCGACGCGACGAGCCGTTGCGGCGACAGCACGGCCGCGGCCCACGGAACATCCAGCACGACGGCGGTTTCGGCGTCAGCGACCGTGCCGTCCACCGTCCGGACGCGCGCCGGAGCGGCGATGTCGTGCGGGTTCACCGGCGTCTCGGCGAGCGCGGTGTGCGTCCGCGTGATCAGGCCGAGCGCGATGGTCCGGTCCGGATCTCCCAGTCGCTCCAACAGATCCGAGACATCGTCCACATCGGACACTTCGAGCTTGGACCGGACTCCGGCGGCGGCGAGCACCTCGACGGTCAGGTCGAGATCGGGCACCGGGTCGTACAGACCGGCCAGCGAACTCGCGTCCGGGAGCCGCCATTCGCCGGGAATCCGATCGGCCAGCACCGCGAATCGCGCGAGCCACCAAGGTGTATGACCGTCCCTGTGGGTCAGCGCAGCCCACGTCGACGGTTCACTGGCCAGCAACCGCAGCGCGGCGGGCCAGGCGTCGTCGGCGACCAGATCCAGATCCCGCACGGCCACGAGCCGGGTGGGCGGCTCCTCGAACGAGTCCCACCACTCCTGCTCTTCCGGCAGGCTGTGATCGGCTTCGATCGGATCCTCGTCGGACAGCACGGCGAACTTGTCGAGCACGCCGATCGCGGTCAGCGTCTCGATCGGCCAGTCCTCGGCGAATTCCTCGTCCAGCACCGAAAGCGGGCCGTCTTCGGCGAACACTTCGGCGTCGAAAATCTTCCGCAGCGGCGATGTCGGCAGCACGAGCTCGTCCGCGCGGCGCCAGCCATCGGCACACGGCAGAGCCAGCGCGCCGAGCCAGGCGAAATCGTCGGAGTTGGACTCCGCGACCAGTCGCAGCGCCGCACCGGCAAGCTCCATACCATCCATACCGGACAGTGCGTCTTCCACACTGCGCTCGACGGCCTCACGCAGCGCCGGCGCTTCGAGCAGGTCTCGCGCCTCGGCATGCTTGGCGCCCAAGCGTTCCAGCAACGGGTGCGCCGCGTCCGGGTGCACCAGCCGGAGACCGGCGATGTCCACATCGGACAGAAGTTCGAGCAGTTCGTCGGAGCCGTTGACGAGCAGCGAGCCACGCGGGCCGGGAAGCGTACGGCCGTCGGAGAGCGGAACGGGCAGGCCGCCCAGCTCGTCGTCGATGATCTCGTGCGCTTCCAGGAGCGGCAGCAAAGCGTCGTAAAGCGAGTGCCACCAACCGGGTTCACGATCGACTCCGGTCAGCTTCTCGACGACCTCGGCCGCGCCGACAGCTTCAGCACCGACAGAAGCGAGCGCGCGCACGACAGCCGGTCCGGTGAGCGGCGCCGCGATCAACCCGTGGACCACCTCGGCGAGCAGCTCCACCAGCGCGGGTGACTCGACGTCGAGCACCCGTGCCCGCGAACCCGTCGACTCACCACCGGCCGCGAGCGGAAGCCAGGCATTCCTGGTCAGCTGCTCGATCACCATATCCCGCAGAGAACTGTCTACTTCGGACAGTGGGAATCGGGCGGCGGGAACCAAAGCGAGCCGGTGCTCGACCGGGAGCTTGCGCACCAGTTCGGGGTACGCGGCCGCGGCTGCTTGCAGCGCAACGGGAAGCGTCTCGTCACCGGCCAGGACACGGCGACGCGAAGGCTCGATCGGGACCGACGCGATCAGGCGCGCCGGAAGCGAAAGTCGTTCGTCGGTGGGCGTCGGAGCGTGCAGGACGTCCTCGTCGAGCGGAACCGGGACACCGTCTTCGGTGACCGGGACAGCCCAAACGGATTCGGTCGCGTGGGTCAGCCAGCGCTGGACCGTTCCCGACGGGAAGACGATCTCGACGATGTCGCCTTCGACGGCCGAGCGCGTCCAAACCGCGTCTTCGATCTCGATCCGGGACAGCCACGGCAGGGCGAGCAGCAGATCCGGGACGTCGTCCGAGAGGCTTGCGAGCAGCTCGGCGCCGACTACACCGGACGCGAGCGGAAGCCGGACTTCGGTATCGAAGCCTTGCGGCACAGCGGGTTCGTCGTCGGCGACCGGCCACGGCAAGCGCAGGACCGGCACGTCACCTTCACGCTCGGCGGCGACGCGCGTCTCGGCGGCGGAGAACCCCACACCGCCGGACGTCGACACCACACGCGGCGCTGTCGTGACCGCCAGAACGGCGGCGAAACCGACTCCGAAGGTACCGACCGTGTCACCCTGCTTCGCCGAAGCACGCAGCGAAGCGAGCGCCGCGACTCCGGGAACATCAAGGGGCGCACCGGTATTGGCGACGCGCAGCTCATTGTCCACAAGGGACACTCGAAGGCGGCCGGGGTCCTTGACGGCCAGTGCCGCGTCGGCGGCGTTCTGGGCCAGCTCCACGAAGAGCCGGTCCCGGTAGCCGCCGACCTTCAGATCGGTCTCGGCGTTGGTGTCCTCGGTGAACCGGGTCGGCGAATCACGCCAGGCCCGCAGGACCGAGGCGCGGAGTGCCTCGGTCCCGAACGGATCTGCGCTCACTCGGAGACGGTGGGCTTGGTGGCGTCCGAGGACTCACCCTCGGCTTCGGCGATCACTTCGGGCTCGACCACGGCGAACTCGGTCTCGACGGCTTCGCCCTCGATCGGCTCGGTCACTGCGGCTTCGGCTTCCACGGGCTCGGCTTCGATAGCCGCGACCGGCTCAGCGTCAGCAGTTTCGACCGGCTCAGCCTCGGGCGCTGCAGCTTCAGCGGACTCGGCCACAGCGGCGACGAGCGGCTCAGCTTCAGCGGTTTCGGCCACCGGCGCCTCAGCTTCCACCGGCTCAGCTTCAGCAGACTCGGCCACCGCAGCTTCAACTGGCTCAGCCTCAACAGCTTCAGTCACCACAGCTTCAACCGGCTCAGCCTCGGTGGGCTGTGCCACCGTAGCTTCGACCGTCACAGCTTCCGCAGGCTCAGCTTCAGCGGCCACCGGCTCGGCAACTTCAGTCGCCACAGCCTCGACGGGCTCGGCCTCAGTCGCCACGGCTTCCACAGGCTCGGCCTCAGCGGTTTCCACCGACTCAGCCACCGCGGCCACGATGGATTCCGCCTCAGCGGACTCGGCCGCGACCGGCTCAGCAACAACCGGCTCAGCTACCGCAGCATCAGCAGGCTCGGCCACAGCGACCTCAACCGGCTCCGCCTCGGCAGCTTCGACCACCACAGCCTCAGCAGGCTCGGCTTCAGCAGTCTCAACCGACTCAGCCACCGCCGCCACGATCGACTCCGCCTCAGCCGACTCCGAGACCGGCGTGCGCTCCACCGAAACCAGGTCGATCAGCGAGTCGTCGTAAACCAGCTCGGCCACCGGGATCGACGAGGTGACCTCGACCTCGATCTCGGAATGCGCGCCACAGCCGTACTCGACGTTGACGGCGTGACCGTCGGCGGGCGAAATGTCGTTGGTGCAGACCCCGAACGCGCCGCGCATGGAGCCCGCGAGCGGCACGAAGAACCCACAGGTGCCACAGCTGAACTGCGCGCTGCGCGCCATGTCCGACCGCGGGCCGTACTCCCCTGCCTGCCAGCGCGCGGCGGCTTCCTCACGCCCGAACCGCGACAGGACCTGGATGCGGCCGAGACCGGCCTCGATCGCGACCTCTTCGACAGCGGGGTCGTCCGACGCGAGGTACGCGGGAACGAGCCGCGGGTCGTCCTTTTCGGTCGGGAAGATGTCGCCGACGCCGAGGTCGCCTGCCTGGACGCGGCGCTCCCACGGCACCCACGCCGGCGCGATCAGCGCGTCGGGACCCGGGATCAGCACGACCTCGCTGACCGTCACGGGTGCTTCCTCGTCCGCGGTCGCCACGGTGACCGACCAGCGCCACCCGCGGTAGCCCGGTACGCCTGCCTCGAACAGGTGACTTACCGCGACAGCGTCTTCGGCCTCCACGCCGACGTACGCTCCGACCCGCTCGACCTCGGCTTCTTCCGCCGCGGCCGCTCGAGCGAGCTCGACGGCGTCGACGAGTTTGCGGTGGATCGAACCGTCGTCGAGGGTCAGCAGGAGGGTCATAGAGTCAATTGTGCCGCACGCGCTCCAGCTGCTCGTGTCAGGCTGTGCCACGTGCGCAAGCTCCTCACCTCGTCGATCGTTCTCGTCGCCGTCCTCGCGGGCTGCGCGGCGACGTCGACGCCCGTCGAACAGTCGCCCGCCTCACTGCCACGGCTGAAGCCCGACGTGCTCGAAGTCCTCCCCCACGATCCGGCCGCGTTCACCCAGGGGCTCGAGTTCGTGGGCGCCACGCTGTACGAAGGCACCGGGCTGACCGGCCACTCGGTGGTGCAGGCGGGGCCGCCCGGCCAGGCGCCGTCGGTACGTGCGGCGCTGTCGCCGGAGCTGTTCGGCGAGGGCCTGACCGTCGTCGGGCCGACGCTCTGGCAGCTCACGTGGCAGAACGGTTTCGCCATCGAACGCGACGCGTCGACGCTCGCCGAGCGGCGCCGCGTGCCGTACAGCGGTGAGGGCTGGGGCCTTTGTCACCAGCAGGGAAGCAACAGACTGGTCATGAGCAACGGGTCGGACAAGCTCACCTTCCGCGATCCGCGCACCTTCGCCGAGACGGGCAGCGTGACCGTCCACTCCGGCGGCCAGACCTTCGGCCAGCTGAACGAGCTGGAGTGTGTCGGCGACGAGGTCTACGCGAACGTCTGGCAGACCGACACGATCCTGCGTATCGACGCCGCCACCGGTTCGGTCACCGCGACGGTCGACGCCGCCGGCCTGCTCAGCGCGAGCGAAAAGGGCTCGGCCGACGTGCTGAACGGCATCGCCGCGGTGCCCGGAACCGACCAGTTGCTCCTCACCGGGAAGCTGTGGCCGAAGATGTTCAAGGTCAGACTCGTCCCGGCCCCCTGATTTGTCCCTGACCTTGCCCGTTAAACGGGCGAGGTAGCACCGAAGTAAGGCAGGATTGACAGCGTGAACCGTTTCGGCACCACTTCCGAGCCCGCCGATGGCGCGGGCAAAGGACGCGCGGGCCGAAAACGCAGGCGCCGGTGGACACCGGAACCCGGCGCGGCCCAGGCGAGGCCGTGGCAGCCGATCGCCAAGGAGAAGCAACAGCCTCGGTACGAGCCGCCCCCGCCTCCGCCGCCGCCTCCCCGAAGCGTGTTCTACGACGACCCGCCGCCCCCACCACCGCCGCGGTACAACCCGCCGCCGGTGCCGACGGCCGACGAAGCCCCGACAGGCGCGATCCCGATGGGCCAGCCGCTGCCGCCTCACCGCGGCGCGCGGCCGTACCCCGCGTCGGAGCGGCGCACCGAGCCCGTCCGGCACGACCGGCCGCCGTCCGACAGTTACGAGCGCTACGACACCGGTGGTTACGCGGGTGAGCCTGCCGACGCGTCCGGCGAACCGCAGGCCAACCGCACCGAAGCCACCGCCGGGCCGATACCAGGCAGCATCCCGCGGCTGCCGAAGAAGATAACCGTCACCAGGGTCGCCGCACTGCGCGGCCGCCAGCTGACCGGGCAGGCCGTCGACGCGTTCCACCGCGCCACGAAGGCCGACGGGGCCGAGAAGTCCGGCCTGACTTCGCTCACCTACGCGGTGATGCTCAACTACGCCAGCGACGCCGCGATGGCCATCGCGCTCGCGAACACCCTCTTCTTCGCCGCGACCAGCGGCGAGAGCAAGGGCAAAGTCGCCCTCTACCTGCTGATCACCATCGCGCCGTTCGCGCTGGTCGCGCCGATCATCGGCCCGGCGCTGGACAAGATCCAGCGCGGCCGGCGGCTCGCGATGTGCGTGTCTTCGGCCGGTCAGGCGCTGATGGCCGTGCTGATGGCGCTGAACTTCGACAACTGGGGCCTGTACCCGGCCGCGCTCGGCATGATGGTGCTGTCCAAGTCGTTCACCGTGCTCAAGGCAGCCGTGACACCGAGAGTGGTGCCACCGGAGATCACGCTGTCGAAGACCAACGCGCGGCTGACCGTCTTCGGACTGGCCGCGGCCGGTGTCTTCGGCGCGATAGCCAGCGGGTTCAACGGGATCTTCGGCGCCTCGGGCGCGCTGTGGTTCACCGCGGCGATCTGTGTCGCGGCCGCGGTGCAGTCGATGCGCATCCCGGCGTGGGTCGAGTCCACTGAGGGCGAAGTGCCGACGACCCTGTTGGCGCGCCCCGAGAAGAAGAAGCGGCAGCCGCTCGGGCGCCGGGTCGTGGTTTCCCTGTGGGGCAACGGATCGATCCGCATGCTGACCGGGTTCCTGATGATGTTCGCCGCCTTCGCGGTCAAAGCGCAGACGGAAGGGACTGGGCAGAGTCCGTTCAGGCAGCTTCTGCTGCTGGGCGTGATCGGTCTCGCGGCCGGGGTCGGCGGGTTCGTCGGCAACGCGCTCGGGTCGCGGCTGCAGTTCGGGAAGCCCGACGAGGTCGTGCTCGGTTCCGTGGCCGCCGCACTGCTGGCGGCGGTGTTGGCCGCACTGTTGCCCGGCCTCGCGACGGCAGCTCTCGTCGGCCTGATCGGCGCGACGGCGAGTGCGCTCGCCAAGATCAGCCTCGACGCGGTGATCCAGGACGACGTGCCCGAGGAGTCGCGCGCGTCGGCGTTCGGCCGCTCGGAAACCGTGCTGCAGATGGCCTGGTGCTTCGGCGGGGCCATCGGCCTGCTGCTGCCGCCGACGTACTGGATCGGCTTCCTGGTGGCGTCGGTGCTGCTTGCCATCGGGCTCGTGCAGACCTACCTCGTGCGCCGCGGCGGTTCGCTCATCCCGGGCCTCGGCGGTGACAGGCCGTTGCGGCCGGTCCGCACCGACAGTGGCCCGGTCCCCGCACAGGGGGCGGCCGGTTCGCGCTGGCGGGCGGGCTCGTAACCTTCACGTATGCGGCGTCTCGGTCTTCTCAGTCTTCTCGCGGGCAGTGCTTTCGCGCTGACGGCGTGCGGTACCCCCGGAGCGCCGGAGGTGACTTTCTTCGCCGACGGGCACACGGTCGACAGCGCGCCGTTGATCCACTGCGACGAGCTCGTGCGGAAGTGTGAGCAGAGCCCGGAAGGCGCGTCGAGCCTCAAGGTGCGGCCGGGCAAGCCGGTGCAGATCTCGATCCCGTCGGAGATCGCGCAAACGCCGTGGGTCGTCAACGTGCAGTACGCGAACGCCAAGGGCGAGCTCCAGCCCGTCAAGCAGGAGGCGTTCACCGGTGGCAACAGGCTCGCGTACACCGCGACCGCGCCGGCGGCCGACGACCAGCTGCTCGTCGTCGAGATCCAGCAGCTCGGCGCCGCTTACGCCGCCGACGAGACGGGCCAGCCGATCGTCGACGACGCCGGAAACCCGCAGCTCGTCGTCCGCGCGATCTGGTCGCTGCAGATAGACCCCGCCTCCGGAGCCCCCGCGCAGTAGCAAGGGACCTTTACTACCGCCTGGCGGGAGCGTGGGACCTTTACTGCCGCCTGACGCAACCAAACGTCCCTTGACCCCGAAATCAGGGATCGATGTCCCGGGCGACGGCGCGCATGATCTCGGCGATCTGCTTCGTGTACTTCTTGTCCGGGTACCGGTTGCGGCGCAGGTCCGGCAGCACCTTCATCTCGAGCAGCTTGATCATGTCGTCGACCAGCCCGTGCAGCTCCTCGGCGGGGCGGCGGCGGGCTTCGGCGACCGAAGGCGGCGGGTCGACGAGACGCACGGAGAGCGCTTGGGGACCACGACGGCCGTCGGCGACGCCGAACTCCAGCCGTTGACCGGCTTTGAGCCCTTCCACGCCTTGCGGTAGCGCGGCTTTGCGGATGTAGACGTCTTCGCCCTCATCCTGGGTGACGAACCCGAAACCCTTTTCCGCGTCGTACCACTTGACCTTGCCGGTCGGCACTGCCCTCACCGTTCTCTCTGTCGTTCCGCTCACAACTAAGCGTCGTGCACAACTAACGCGCCCCGGGGGCGTACCCAGGGCGCGCGTCCGCTCAGCCTATCTCGCCACACATGGTCGAGAGAAGCAGATACCTGGGGTTACCCTCAGGACATGGAGACCGAAGCCGCCCAGGCCCCGCCCAAGGCCGCCCCGCGCAAGCCCTTCCTGATGCGGGCCGGCGTCGGCCTGTTCGCGGTCGGCGTGCTCGCCATCGTGGCCGTGTTCATCATGTTCGCCGCAGGTCTGGTGAATCTCCCCGTTTGGCTGAGCGCCTTCGCGGGTGTCGTCACGCCGTTGGGGCTGGGGCTGGCACTGGTCGCACTCGTTCGCGAAGCGCGCCAGAGTTAGCTTCCAGCCAAGCGGGAAACTCCTCCAACGAGTCGAACACCACAGCCGCGCCCGCGGCCAGTAGATCCTCACGGCTGCACGGCCCGGTGACCACGCCGACGGGGATCGCCCCGGCTGCCAGCGCGCCCACGACATCGCCGACATGGTCGCCCACATAGGCGACGGCGTTGTTGTCGATCAGGGTCTGCGCTTTGCCCGCGGCCCAGAGCTCGCCGACCAGC
The DNA here is from genome assembly GCF_036008905.1 of Amycolatopsis sp. Classification (GTDB taxonomy): domain Bacteria; phylum Actinomycetota; class Actinomycetes; order Mycobacteriales; family Pseudonocardiaceae; genus Amycolatopsis. The sequence goes on from NZ_DASYMU010000162.1 coordinate 27,264, forward strand.
ACGTCGACGTCGAACCCGTGCTCGCGGACGTGCAGCGCGGCGTTCGGGCCGTACTTGCCGGTGACGACCACCGTCCGGCCACCGTCGGCGCGTGCCGCCTGCAGCGCGGCCTCGGCACCGGGCAGCGCAACCGTTTGCGCCACCACGATTTCCGGGTACAGCGCGCGATACCGGGTGATCAGCTCGTCGATGCGGTCCTCGGGCGCGCCACACGCGGCCAGGCCCTGCTCGAGCGGCGGGCCGAGATGAGCGGCGAAGTACTCGCCGTCGAGCGGAACGCCCGACTGCTCACTGAGCACCTTCATCACCGCGATCATCCCCGGCCGCGGGTCGATCAATGTCATGTCCAGGTCGAAACCCACGGTTATCCCCACGCGATCACCGTAACCCACCCGTGGTTGTACAGATCAGCCAAACAGGTAAAGCGCCTTGACACGTTTGCAATATCTGTCAAGCTGACCCTGTGGCCGAGATCACCAGTTTCAGCGAGCGGACCAAGGCTTCCCTGCGTGAGGCCCTCCTCGACGCGGCCACGGACCTGCTCCCGGAAAACGGCTACGCCGCGCTGCGGATGGCCGATGTCGCCGCGAAGGCGGGCGTGAGCAGGCAAACCGTCTACAACGAGTTCGGCAACAAGGCCACGCTCGTGCAGGCGGTCGCGCTGCGGACCACGTCGGAGTTCCTGGACGGGATAAGAGAACGCTTCGACTGCGCGGACAGTCTGCTGGCGGGTATTCGCCAAGGGGTGACCTTCACCATCGAGCACGGCCGGGAGAACCGGCTCGTCGCCGCCGCGCTGGGCAGTGACGCGGGCGAGGACCTGTTGCCCTTGCTGACCACCAAAGGCGCGCCGATCCTGCACGCCGCCGCGGAACTGGCCGCCGAGCACTACCGCGAGTTCGAGCCCGGGCTGAGCGAGGCGTCCGCCGCGTTGCTCGCCGAAACAGTCGTCCGGCTCTCGTTGAGCCACCTGGTGCTGCGTACCCATCCAGCGGACGTGGCCGCCGACTCCGTGTGCGCCGTACTCGCACCGGCTATCGAAAGCTTTAAATCGTCCACAATGGAGTAAACGAGAGGGATGGACATGACCGGCACCGTCGCCCAGCACCGCACGGGTTTCCAGTCGCTGCGCAAGGGCGGGCTGAACTGGGATTCCTTCCCGCTTCGCCTGTTCGTCAAGGGAAACGCCAAGTTCTGGAACCCCGCCGACATCGACTTCAGCCGCGACGCCGCCGATTGGCAGACGCTCAACCCCGATCAGCAGCGCTCAGCCACTTACCTCTGCGCGCAGTTCATCGCCGGGGAGGAGGCGGTGACGGAGGACATCCAGCCGTTCATGAAGGCCATGTCCAGCACCGGCCGCTTCGGCGACGAGATGTACCTGACGCAGTTCTGTTTCGAAGAGGCCAAGCACACCGAGGTGTTCCGGCGCTGGATGGACGCGGTCGGCCTCAACGAAGACCTGCACCCGTATGTCGCGGAAAACCCGTACTACCGCAAGCTTTTCTACGAGGAGCTACCCGAGTCGCTCGGGGTGCTGGCCGAGGATCCCAGTCCCGCCAACCAGATCCGCGCGAGTGTCACGTACAACCACGTCATCGAAGGCAGCCTGGCGCTGACCGGTTACTACGCCTGGCAGAAGATCTGCACCGAACGGAACATCCTGCCGGGTATGCAGGAACTGGTCCGGCGCATCGGTGACGACGAACGCCGTCACATGGCCTGGGGCACCTTCACCTGCCGCCGCCACGTCGCCGCCGACGACGCGAACTGGCAGATCGTCGGGGAACGGATGGGCGAGCTACTGCCGATAGCGCTCAACATGATCGGCTGGGTGAACGAACAGTTCGACGAACACCCGTTCGGCATCGCGCCCGGAGAATTCGTCACCTACGCGGCCGACCGTGCTCAACGCCGCCTCGGCGCGATCGAGTCCGCGCGGGGAATGCCGGTCGAGCAGATCGACCTGGACTACACCCCTGAGGTGCTCGAAGAAACCTTCGGCGAGGAAGACGCCAAAGCCTTCGCCGAAGCCGCCGGCGCCAAGGCCTGAACGCACTTTGTCGCTGAAGTGCGCTCTTTCACGAAGTGAGAGAGCGCACTTCAGCGCCAAAGTGCCCCCGGCTAAGCGTGTTTCGCGACGGCGACGTCCTCAAGGCCGAGCAGAGTGACCGCGGTCGCCCGCATCTCGATCTTGCGCACCTTCCCCGTGACGGTCATCGGGAACTCGTCCACCACATGGACGTACCGCGGGATCTTGTAGTGCGCCAGCTTCCCCGTGCAGAACTCCCGCACGGCCTCGGCGGTCAGCGGCTCGACGCCGTCCTTCATGCGCACCCACGCCATCAACTCTTCGCCGTACTTCGCGTCCGGCACGCCGATCACCTGTGCGTCCAAGACGTCCGGGTGCGTGTACAGGAACTCCTCGATTTCGCGCGGATAAAGGTTTTCCCCGCCGCGGATGACCATGTCCTTGATCCGGCCGGTGATGTTGACGTAGCTCTCGTCGTCCATCACCGCGAGGTCGCCGGTGTGCATCCAGCGCGCGACGTCGATAGCTTCGGCCGTCTTCTCCGGCTGCTCCCAGTACCCGAGCATCACCGAATAGCCGCGCGTGCACAGCTCACCCGGCTCGCCGCGCGGCATGGTCAGTCCCGTTTCCGGGTCGACGACCTTCACCTCGAGATGCGGCCCGACCCGGCCGACCGTCGACACCCGGCGGTCCACGGAGTCGTCGGCGCGGGTCTGTGTCGAAACCGGGGACGTCTCGGTCATTCCGTAGCAGATCGACACTTCCGTCATGCCCATCCGCTCGATGACCTGCTTCATCACCTCGACCGGACACGGTGAGCCCGCCATGATCCCGGTCCGCAGCGACGAGAGGTCATGGCTGTCGAAGCTCGGGTCGGCGAGCTCCGCGATGAACATCGTCGGCACACCGTACAGCGAAGTGCACGCCTCGGCGGCGACGGCTTCAAGCGTGGCCTTGGGTTCGAACGACGGCGCCGGGATCACCATGCACGCGCCGTGGGTGGTGGCCGCGAGGTTGCCCATGACCATGCCGAAGCAGTGGTAGAACGGCACCGGGATGCAGATCCGGTCGTTTTCGGTGTAGTTGCACAGTTCCCCGACGAAGAACCCGTTGTTGAGGATGTTGTGGTGCGAAAGCGTCGCGCCCTTGGGGAAGCCCGTGGTGCCGGAGGTGTACTGGATGTTGATCGGGTCATCCGTCGAAAGCGCGGCCTGCTTTTGCGCGAGCAGCTCCGGCGAGCCCTGCCTTCCCTTGTCCAGCAACGAGTTCCAGAGTTCGCCACCGATCAGGACGACGTGTTCCAGCTGCGGTGACTTCGGTTTCGCGGCTTCGATCATGCCCGCGTAGTCGGAAGTCTTGAACTTCTCCGCCGCGACCATCATCTTGATCCCGGCCTGGTTCAGCACGAACTCGAGCTCGTGCGAGCGGTAGGCCGGGTTGATGTTGACCAGGATCGCGCCGATCTTCGCCGTCGCGTACTGCGTGAACGTCCACTCGGCGCAGTTCGGCGCCCAGATGCCGACGCGATCGCCCTTCGTGATGCCGAGCGCGAGCAGGCCGAGCGCGAGCGCGTTGACCTCGGCCGCCAGCTCGCCGTACGTCCAGCGCTTGCCCGCGGCCCTGTCGACGAGCGCGTCCTTGTCCGGGAACGCCAGCGCGGTGCGATCGAAGTTGTCGCCGATGGTGTCCCCGAGCAACGGGACGTCGGAGATTCCCGAGGCGTAGCTGGGAACGGCGGGTGAATCCGGCATCGTGCCTCCTACAACTGCGTCTGCTCTGACGACGACCCGAGTCTAGGAGCGGCGCCTCCCGCCTGCCACCTGCACTTTGATCTCACACGGAAGACTTGACGACTAACTATGTATATTATTATACTTAGCTACATGGCCGACGAACGGTACCAACAGGGCGATAGCCTGTTCACCGAGGCGGACTTGGTCCACCTTGAATCGGTCGGCCAGGTTCTTTCCCGCCAGACAGGGCACGTCTTCTTCCGCGAGGACGAAGAAACCGACTTCGCGCTGTTGATCAAAAAGGGGTTTGTGAAGGTCGCCATCGGCGAGCCGCCCAGACTGAAGTTCGCACGCGGACCGAACGAGATCGTCGGCGAGATGGCGGCGCTTCGGAAGAAGCCCCGCTCGGCGAGCGTCATCGCGTGGGGCGAGGTCGAGGTTCTACACATTTCGGCCAGCGCGTGGCTGGATTTCCTCTATGACACTCCCCGCGCGATGCATGCTTTGCTCTACTCTACTGACGAGCGTCTGGACCAAGCGACCCGAAGGACCGTCGACTATTCAGAACTCGCCGCGGGACAAAAACTGGCCAAGGCTCTCGTGGAACTCGCCGATATCGGCCTTGGCTGGCGTACCTCGGACGGAATGACGATCCGGCATCTCAGCCAGGACGACCTGGCCAGCTACATCGGCTTGACAAGCGCCTCGATCAGGAAGATCGTCCGCCCGTTCAAGGACGAAAAGATCATCGAGATCGGCAGGGAAACGGTCACCTTCAGAAACCTGCAAGCCCTCAAAGCGATCGCCCGTGGTGACCGCCCCGTGTCGCGGTGAGGCGCCATGTCACCGACAGTTCTCAGCGAGACCGGCTGGATCATCACAGTAGTGGCGTTAGCCCTGGCGACCATCACAAAGGCGCTGACTTCTCTGTTCAAGGTCCTGGCGAAGGTGAAGGCCGGGAAGAACATAGCCGAAAAGATGCTGGAGGGCAGCAACCCATCGGAATGGCCGAAGATTATCCGCGCGTTTGGCGTTCTCGCCAAATCCGCCGAACTGCCGACACCCAGACAGCCGGAGGAAGATCAAACAAAGTCACTGGCCCGGCTGTTCCAGGTCAAACACAACACGCCTTCGGCAAAGGACTGACTCGTGCCACTTTCCCCGGGAACAGCCTGTTTGCCTGACCACCCACTCATCCACTGGCTCAAGGACGCTTGCCTCGACCTTGACCATTTCGTCATCTTTGGCAGCGCCCCGCTGCTCGTGCATGGCCTTCGCGAGAAAATCTATGATCTGGATGTGGTGGCGCGGGGCGAGGTGTGGGATTGGGCGTTGGCAGAAGGCAAGCCAGCGACTGGTTCGATCACGGGCGATCCGGTACGTCATTTCTTGGATGGCCGCATCCATTTCTCTGAACGCTGGATATCCGCCGCGTGGGACACGGATGACCTAATCGACGGCGCGGAGATCATTGAGGGCCTCCGCTTCGCGAAATTAACGGACGTACTCCGCTACAAGGAGGACCTACTGCGGAACCCCAAGGACCTTGATGACATCCGAGTGTTGCACAAGCGACTAACCGAGAAGGACATCTTGTTGGCCGGCTGAGTTGTCCCGTGGCAGGCCACCTGCGAACCGGACTTTCAGTAGGTTGAAGGCATGCAGTTCTTCCTTGTAGACGCGTTCACTCCGTCGGCCTTCGCCGGGAACACGGCCGCGGTCGTGCTCCTCGACGCTCCGGCCGACCCGGCCTGGATGCAGTCCGTCGCCGCCGAGTTCAAGCACTCGGAGACGGCGTTCGTCGTGACGGGCGGCGAAGGCCCGTTGCCGCTGCGCTGGTTCACCCCGGCCGCCGAAGTCGATCTCTGCGGGCACGCGACGCTGGCCACCGCGCACGTGCTCGGAGAATTAGATGCGGCGCGAAGCGTCTCCGTTGAGGGTGGTGGTGGGCGACGGGTGGGCCAGGTCTTTTCCACCCGCAGCGGAGAGCTCGCCTGCCGGGCGGAGGACGGTTGGGTGTCGATGGACTTCCCCGCCGACATGCCCGTCGCGTCCGATGACGACCCCGGAATCAACGACACCGTGTTCGTCGGCCGCGGGGTTTCGGACATCCTGGTCGTCCTCGGCGACGCCGCCTCGGTCCGCGGCTTCAAGCCCGACCTGCCCACCCTCGCCAAGCTGGACACCCGCTGCGTGATCGTCACCGCACCCGGTGACGTCGACGGCGTCGACTTCGTCAGCCGGGTGTTCGGTCCCGCGGTCGGCGTCGACGAAGACCCGGTGACAGGCTCCGCTCACTGCACCCTCGCGCCCTACTGGGCGGCGCGGCTCGGCCGCCACGAGCTGGTGGGTGAACAGGCCTCCGAACGAGGTGGCATTGTCCGGATGATCCTGAACGGCGACCGGGTCCGGCTTTCCGGACAGGCCGTCACCATCGCGAGCGGGGAGTTGCACGTCTGATGCGCACGATTCTGAACATAATCTGGCTGGTGCTGTGCGGGTTCTGGATGGCACTCGGCTACGTCGTCGCGGGCATCATCTGCTGCGTCCTGATCATCACCATCCCGTTCGGGCTGGCTTCGTTCCGGATCGCGAACTACGCGCTCTGGCCGTTCGGCCGCACTGTCGTCGACCGGCGTGACGCGGGCGCGGCGTCGGTGATCGGCAACGTCATCTGGATCGTCTTCGCGGGGATCTGGCTCTCGATCGGCCACATCTTCACCGGCATCGCGCTGTGCATCACGATCATCGGCATCCCGCTGGGCATCGCGAACTTCAAGATGATCCCGGTCTCGCTCATGCCGCTCGGCAAGGAGATCGTCCCCCTCCCGTAAAGGACGGCATCAAGGGACCTTTACTGCCGTTTGGCGGTAGTAAAGGTCCCTTGATGCCGCCTTGGGCTTACGGCTCGGGGGTCCAGGGGAGTTCGACGACCAGGCACGGGCCGCCGACGAACAGGCCGCCGTCGATGCCGAGGGCCTTTCCGCCCGCGTACAGGTACGGGTCCTCGATCTGCACCGGGTGGATGCCGAGCTGGTCGGCGATGACGCTGTGGCCGTGCACGATCCGCTCGCCGCCGAGCTGGTCGAGCATGCGCTGCGCCACCTCCGGGCCGTCCGCGCCGCGGAAGGCGTACCGGGTGGTCATCCGGCGCCAGACCTCCCACCACTCGGCGATGTCCTCGCTCTCGAGCACGCCGCGGACCGTCGCGTTGATCTCGTCGATGTCCGAGCCGTAGTCGAGGTACTCCATGGTGTCGGAGTGCATGAGCAGGTGGTCGGCCGCCAGCGCCACCAGCGGACGCGAGGTCAGCCACTTGATGTGGGCGTCGGTGAGACCGTCCTGATCGGACAGCAGGCCGCCGTTGATCTCCCAGCTCCGCGCGAAGCTGCGCGGGCCGAAGTCGGACGGCACCTCGTCGTCACCGAAGTGGTACATGCCCAGCAGCAGGATTTCGTGGTTGCCGAGCAGGGTGTGCACCGCGCCGCCGGCTTCGGCAGCCTGTTCCTCCAGGCGCATCACGAGGTCGATCACGCCGATGCCGTCGGGCCCGCGGTCGACGAAGTCGCCGAGGAACCACAGGTTGTCGTCGTCCGCGCTCCAGTTGTCCTCGTCGTCGACGATCCCCAGCGCGCGCAGGGCGTCAGCCAGTCCGTCACGATGCCCGTGCACATCGCCGACGACGTAGGTGGAACTCTTCACCTCGACGTCCGTCTCCTCGGCCGGAACCTGATCGTCACCCATGACCCGACGATAAGCCTTTCTCCGTCGCCACCGGTGGTCAGACCGTCCCGAACGGATCACGAGTACGCCCGACCAGGTCTGCGATCGAGTCGACCACGAGTGTCGGGCGGTACGGGTAGCGCTCCGCGGATTCCCTGGTGGAGATGCCGGTGAGCACGAGAATGGTCTGCAGCCCGGCTTCGATCCCCGAGTGGACGTCGGTGTCCATGCGGTCGCCGATCATCAGCGTGGTCTCGGAATGCGCACCGAGCGCCCGCAGCGCACCGCGCATCATCAGCGGGTTCGGCTTGCCGACGTAATACGGCGAACGGCCGGTGGCGCGCTCGATCAGCGCGGCGACCGAGCCGGTGGCGGGCATCGAACCTTCGAGGCTCGGGCCGGTCGCGTCCGGGTTGGTGGCGATGAACTTGGCGCCGGCCTCGATCAGCCGGATCGCGCGGGTGATCGCGCTGAAGCTGTACGTGCGCGTCTCGCCGAGGACGACGTAGTCCGGGTCACGCTCCGTCAGCACGTAGCCGACTTCGTGCAACGCCGTGGTCAGCCCGGCCTCGCCGATGACGTATGCCGACCCGTTCGGCCGCTGCGACGCGAGGAACCGCGCGGTGGCCAGCGCGGAGGTCCAGATGGACTCCTCCGGGATGTCCAAGCCGGTCTGTTCGAGGCGTGCGCGCAGGTCACGCGGGGTGTAGATCGAGTTGTTCGTGAGCACCAGGAACTTGATGTCGTTGGCGCGCAGCTCGGCGAGGAACTCGTCGGCGCCCGGCACCAGGTGTTCCTCGCGCACGAGGACGCCGTCCATGTCGGTCAGGTATGTCCAACGGGGTGGGCTCGACTCGCTCATGGGGCGAGAGTAGCGGCCGGATGGACCGCCACGCTGGTCGCCTTGATGGATAGAGTTATCGGTGTGCCCGGCTCCAGGCCCAGCTCAGCGACTGCGCCAGGGGTCAGATCCGCGGTTAGCCCATTTGCCCAGCCTTCACCCGAAGCGCGAAGGCGAATCACCGGTCCGTGTGGTTCGAGCGAGCTGACGACGGCGTCGGCGGTGTTGCGCGGGCTGCCCGGGTGACCCTCCGTATAGACAGCCACCGCGCTCGGTGCGAAGACGGCGACAGCCGCTTCGTCCAGGACGACGTCTTCAGCGGGGATCCCGGCGATCAACAGCCCGTCCGGCGTGCGTAAGCCGGCTTCGGCGGCGACTCCGGTGATCAGGTTCAGCCCGGCGATCCGCGCGGTGAACGCCGTCCTGGGGGCCGAAAGGACCTCTCGTGTCGGTCCGTACTCCACGACCTGACCGTTGGCGAGCACCAGTACGTGATCAGCGAGCGCGAGCGCGTCGAGCGGGTCGTGCGTGACGAGGACGGTCGATCGCTCGCTCTGCGCGCGCAGTACCCGCCGGAGCAGACCGCGGATCGCGGGCGCGGAGTCGACGTCGAGCGCCGCGAACGGCTCGTCGAGCAGCAGCAGGTCCGGTTCGCCCGCCAGCGCCCGCGCCACCGCGACCCGTTGCGCCTGCCCGCCGGACAGTTGTGACGGCTTGCGATCGGCCAGTTCCAGCGCGTCCACTTCGGTCAGCCACTTGACGGCGATCTCCCGCGACCGTTGGCGAGTGGCTCCCCGCGAGCGTGGCGCGAAACCGACGTTGTCCAAAGCGGACAGGTGCGGGAACAGCAGCGGGTCCTGGGACAGCAGGCCGATCGCGCGGTCGTGCGCCGGCAGGTCGACGCTGTCGTCGTGCAGGACCCGGCCCGCCAGCCTGACCCGCGCGCGCCGCGGGCTCAGCAGTCCCGAAAGGCTGCCGAGGATCGACGACTTGCCCGAGCCGTTCGGCCCGAGGATCGCGAGCACGCTCCCGGCGGGCACGTGGAACTCCACGGACAGCTCGAAGGAGCCCCGGCCCAGCTCGATCTCGGCGGCGAGGCTCATGACCGGACCCCTTCCAGCGCCCGCGGCCGGGCCAGCGCGATCACCAGCACGGCCACGACGATCAGCAGCAACGCGAGCGCGACGGCACTGTCCACATCGACCTCGGCCTGCTGATAGACCTCCAGCGGCAGGGTTCTGGTGACGCCTTCCAGACTGCCCGCGAAGGTGATGGTGGCGCCGAATTCACCGAGCGCCCTGGCGAAACTGAGCACCACACCGGAGCCGAGCGCGGGCAGCAGCAACGGCACGGTGACGCGCCGGAACACCGTCCAAGGCCGGGCTCCGAGCGTCGAAGCGACCTGCTCGTACCGGTCGCCGGAGTTCCGGAGCGCGCCTTCGAGGCTCACGACCAGGAAGGGCATCGCGACGAACGTCTGCGCGATGACGACCGCCCCGGTGGTGAACGGCACCTGCACCCCCGCGACGACGTCGAGCAGATAGCCGAGGAAACCCTTACGCCCCAACAGGTACAGCAGTGCCAGCCCGCCGACGACCGGCGGCAGCACGAGCGGCAGGAGCACGACAGCGCGCAGCACGCGGATCCCCCGAAGCCGTGAGCGCGCGAGAACCACCGCCAGCGGGACGCCGAGGAGCACACAGATCACCGTCGACATCGCCGCGGTGAGCAGCGAAAGCCGCAACGCCTGCAACGACGCTTCGGAGGTGACGAGACTGGGGAAACGCGTCAGGTCCGAGCGCGTCAGCAGGCCGACGACCGGCAGGACGACCAGCGCGAGCGCGATCGTGGCCGGGATCCACAGGACCCACGGGACGGCCGCTTTGGCGTTACGGCGTGACACCGGTCCTCATGCTTTTCCTTCCGGGGTCTCGACGACAACCGTGGTCGCCTTGACGACGGCGACCGCGAGCACACCGGGCTTCAGCCCCAGTTCGCGGACCGCTTCGCTGCTCATCAGCGACACCACCCGGTGCCCGCCGCACTGGAGTTCCACCTGAGCCATGACCTTGTCCATGGTCACCTCGGTGACCAGGCCGACGAACCGGTTGCGAGCCGATCTGCCCACGGTGGACGGGTCTTCGGAGGCGACGGCCTGGGCGCGGGCGAACTCGGCGAGCTCGGCGCCCGCCACGACCTTGCGGCCCGCGGCGTCGTCGAACGCGGTCAGCTGACCGGCCCGGACCCACCGGCGGACGGTGTCATCACTGACGCCAAGCAGCTGAGCTGCTTCGGATAACCGGAATTGCGGCATGCTCGGAACATTATCGCCGCAGATGAGGAAAAGCTATCCAGAGCGCGATTCGCCGAGTATTTCGTTGCGCAACTCGTCGAGCATCTCGTTCTGGAAACGCTCGATGGTTTTCCGCTCCTCGGAACTGAACCGCTCGAGCACGTCCCGGGTGAAATCGAGTGCGGATTGGAACAGCGGCACTAACCGTTCCGCGTCGAGCGGGGCGATCTCCACCAGCACTTTGCGGCGATCTTGCAGGTCACGGACCCGGCGGACGAACCCGGCCTTCTCCAGCCGGTCGATCACACCGGTCACCGCGCCGGTGGAAAGCCCGGTGAGCTCGGCTATCCGGCCCGCCGTCAGCGGTCCTTCGGTCTGGCCAACGAGGTCCAGCGCCTTGTGATCGGTCGCGGAAAGTCCCAGTTTCTCGGCAATTCGGGCGTGCCGCAGTACGGTGAGGGTGCTGGTCTCACGCCCCAGATTCCCGAAGCGCGCCAACTCCTCGGAGGACACCGGATACTTCTTCGCTGCCTCGACGGCCATCCCGGAATCCCTTCACCGATACTTCACGTACTGAGTCACTTTCCCCGCGAAACATTCTATCCATTCAGCTATTCCCCGCTCACAGAGTTAAGCTGGTGCCAATGACTTCGGTAGATCTTGGGTTTCCTCGCGTCCCCGGTACACGAGAGGGGTCGAACACGCCCCGGCCCGATCATCCAGGGCTCCTCGACAGCTTCGGCCGGGTGGCCACCGATCTGCGGGTTTCCCTGACGGATCGGTGCAATCTGCGCTGCACCTACTGCATGCCGGCCGAGGGCCTGAACTGGATGCCGGACGAGCAGAAGCTCGACCATATCGAACTGATGCGGCTGATGCGGATCGCCGTGGAGCAGCTCGGCGTCACCGACATCAGGCTGACCGGCGGCGAGCCGATGCTGCGCCCGGGTCTCGAGGACATGGTCGCCGAGATCGTCGGGCTCGAGCCCAAGCCACGGCTTTCCATGACCACCAACGGGATCGGCCTCGCCAAGCGCGCGCCGAAACTGGCCGCGGCCGGGCTGGACCGGATCAACGTCTCGCTCGACACGATCAACCCCGAGACCTTCAAGGCGATCACCCGCCGGGACAAGCTTTCGCACGTGCTCGACGGCATGGCAGCCGCGAGGGACGCGGGCCTGTCCCCGGTCAAGGTCAACGCGGTGCTGATGCGCGGGATCAACGACCACGAGGCGGCGTCGCTGCTTCAGTTCTGCCTCGACGAGGGCTACCACCTGCGGTTCATCGAGCAGATGCCGCTGGACGCGCAGCACGGCTGGAACCGCGGCGACATGATCACCGCGGCGGAGATCCTCGGCATGCTGGAGGCGGAGTTCTCCCTGTCCCCGTTCCCCGCGAAGCGCGGCGGGGCACCCGCCGAGCGCTGGCTGGTCGACGGCGGGCCCGGCGACGTCGGCATCATCGCGTCGGTGACCAGGCCGTTCTGCGCCGCCTGCGAGCGCACCCGGCTGACCGCGGACGGCGCCGTCCGCTCCTGCCTGTTCAGCAACGACGAGACGGACCTTCGCGCGCTCGTGCGCGCGGGTGCCGATGACCACGCGATTGCGGATGCCTGGCGTACCACTATGTGGGGCAAACTGGCGGGGCACGAAATCAACGAAGCCGGCTTTGCGCAGCCAATCCGGCCAATGAGTGCGATCGGGGGCTGAGGTGACCACGGTGACCGTACTGGTCCGCTACTTCGCTTCGGCCCGGGCCGCGAGCGGCGTCGACGAGGAGAAGGTGCAGCTGAACGCCGGGCCTTCGGTGGGCGATCTGGTCGCCGAGCTGCGCCGGACCCATCCTGAGAGCCTTCCCCGCGTACTGGACGCCGCGAGCTTCCTGCTGGACGGCGTGGCCGTCCGCGACCGGGCTCGCGTCCTCACCGACGGAGCCCGGATCGATGTGCTCCCGCCGTTCGCGGGCGGCTGAATTCTGCCTTTCACCCGTTCTCACGCTGCGGAATGAGGCAATTCCTTTCTGTTGAACTACATACGTGTAGTTCAGTTCGTGATTGGACTGGCGAAGTGCGCGACAGATCAATAAGGTGCACCGCCTCGGCGTTTAGACAGCCCCGCGAAAGGGCCTGCGACACGCCAACCACGTGACCCAAGCCTCATATTCGGCAATAATCTTCGGGCACAAAACGGTACTATAACGGCCCGCTGACCTGCGGAAATGATCGAATCGTTATAGGTTGCGCCCCGTTACTGTGATGTAGGTCACATAGCGATTAATTTCCGATCACGGCGGAAATTACGTAGCGTCGCTTTTCGGTTGGCCCCGACCAACCTGCAACACCGGGAATCCGTAGCGCCAAGCCCTGTCCAACGGAGTCCCGGACCATACCCCGAGCGAAAGCACTTCTGGACAGGGACGAGGGGACCCAAGGCGACGCGTCGTGCGAAGCCCGAAGTCAGCCGGCTTCCCGGCCGGCCATGCCCACTTGGGCGGACCCGCAGGCACCACAGCTCGTCGGCGCAGGAGAGAGAAGCAAAAAGTCATGTCTTACCGAGGCAAGCACCGCAAGATGTCCGCCGCCACCCGCAACATCGCCCGCGTCGCGGTCGCTGGAATCGCGGTCGGCGCTCCGCTGGCAATCGCTGCGACCCCCGCGCAGGCAGCAGGTACCAACTGGGACGCAATCGCCCAGTGCGAGAGTGGCGGTAACTGGGGCATCAACACTGGTAACGGTTACCAGGGTGGACTCCAGTTCTCCGCGAGCACCTGGAAGGCCTACGGCGGCCAGGGCTCAGCGTCCAGCGCTTCCCGCGAGCAGCAGATCGCCGTGGCGGAGAAGGTTTTGCAGGGTCAGGGCATTGGCGCCTGGCCGGTGTGCGGCAAGAAGGCAGGCTCCGGCGCTGTCGCGAAGGGTTCCAACACCCAGGGCGCGGCCAAGAAGGCTCCGAAGACCACCGCCGCACCCAAGAAGTCCGTGAAGGCCGCTACCCCGGCCCCGGCCGCCGCGCCTGTGGCCGGCACCGCGTCGGACAACCCGGCCGGCAACTACGTTGTCGTCGCGGGTGACACGCTGTCGAAGCTCGCCAGCAAGTTCAGCGTCGAGGGTGGCTACGCGCAGCTCCAGAAGCTGAACGCGCAGTACATCCCGAACGCCGACTTCATCCTGGTGGGCCAGAAGATCGCCACCAAGTAAAGAACGCGAACACCGAAAGAGCCCCAACGCACCCGAGCGTTGGGGCTCTTTCGGGTTCAAGTGCAATCCACGCACGCTCAAGTGCAATCCAGGCACACCCGAGTGCAGTTCAGGTACACAACCGGTTACGGAGAGTTGACCCACTCGTCCGTGCCGTCAGTGAAGCGCTGGTGCTTCCAAATCGGCAACCGGGCCTTCACCTCGTCGACAAGTTCCGCGCACGCAGCGAAGCCCTGAGCCCGGTGTTCGGCGGCAACGGCACACGCCAGCGCGACGTCACCGATTTCCAGTGCGCCGATCCGGTGACTGACAGCGACCGCCCGCACACCAGTCCACTTCGCCGTCAGGTCGGCGACGACCTCCGCGAGCACGTCACCGGCACTGGGATGGCCCTCGTAATAGAGATTGTTGACCGAGCGGCCGCCGTCGTGGTCGCGGACGACCCCGCCGAAGGTCACCACGGCGCCGGCGGCCTGGTCGTCGACCAGCCGCGCGTGCTCCTCGACCGAAAGCGGCGCGTCGACCACCTGCACCAGAGTCACCCGAACGGGTACTTTTGGTGCGGCCGCGGGACGCGGATGATCCGCGCCCGCCAGCTGGTCGACAGCGTGGTCGAGCACGCCCTCCAGCACGCCGAGGCCGTCTTTCACCCCGCCGCTGGAGCCGGGGAGGTTGACCACCAGCGTCCGCCCGGCGACCCCGGCCAGCCCACGCGACAGCACCGCCGTCGGGACGGACGGCAGGCCCGCGGCCCGGATGGCGTCGGCCACGCCGGGCAGCTCGTAGTCGAGCAGGGCCGCGGTGACCTGGGGAGTGCGATCCGTCGGCGAGATCCCGGTGCCTCCGGTCGTGATCACGACCTGCACCTCTTCGTCCAGACACTGGCGCAACGCCTGCCCCACCGGCTCGCCGTCCTCGACGACCAGCGGCTCCGGCACCTCGTACCCGCGCCCGGCGAGCCAACTGACGATGACCGGCCCGGTTTTGTCCTCGTAGACGCCTTTCGCCGCGCGATTCGACGCGACGATCACCCGCGCGGTGCGCTTCACGGTCGTTCCCATGTGCCGCTCTTCCCACCTTCTTTACGGACCAGCTGAACGCCGTTGAGCGTCGCCGCCGGATCCACCGCCTTGATCATGTCGTGCAAGGTCAGCCCGGCCACCGCGACCGCGGTCAGCGCTTCCATCTCGACGCCGGTGCGGTCGGTGGTCCGTGCCGTCGCACGGATCCGGACCGTCGACTCGCCGAGCTCGAACTCGATGTCGACCCCGGACAACGCGATCTGGTGGCACAACGGGATGAGGTCCGGGGTGCGTTTGGCCCCCATGATCCCCGCGATCCGCGCCGTCGCCAGCGCGTCGCCCTTCGGCAGGCCGTTCGACGCCAGCAGGCCGAGGACCTCGGTCGTGGTCTGCATCGTCCCGGTGGCGAACGCTGTGCGGACGGTGGCGGTTTTACCGGAAACGTCGACCATACGAGCCGCGCCCGCTTCGTCGAGGTGGCTGAGTTCACTCACGCGCAAAGGCTACGCGGGCCACCCCGCCACCTGTCGACAGATGGCACTCCTTCCTGAACGGCCGGCCCATGCCTCAGATTATCTGAATCACGCGTAACGGCCGCCGAGTAGCTCTTATCGTTCCCGCACCTCGAGCCAACGGCAAAGCCCTTCGCTCGATTTTCAGCGAATGGGCGGACACTCCGGGTCTCGACGACGACTTCGCCACCCGGTCGCGGATGTGCGGAACTCGGCGTCTGCTGAACTGGACGGCGATCCGTGGCGCGAGTGATCCTCGATACCGGAGTGCTGGTGCGAGGTTTTCGAGGCCAGTTGGACGCAGCCGCGATCAGCGACGAAGACGACGTCTCGCTTCCGGCGGTGGTGGTGGCCGAGTACCTCGCCGGTGTCCTTATCGACAGTGACCCCGCACGCAAAGCAGCGCAACGTGGCTTCCTTGACCGCATCCTCGACGCCACACCGGTCGAGGACTACACCGTCGCGGTAGCCGAACACCATGCGGCACTGCTGGCACACGTCCGGGCCACGGGGCAACCACGCGGTGCGCGTGACCTGATCATCGCCGCGACAGCCCGCGCCACCGGACGTCTCCTGCTCACGACCGACACCCGCGCCCGATTCGACGAACTTCCCGAGGTTCAGGCGCGGGTACTGCAGCCGGGTGGCTGAGTTCACTCCCGAGCTTCGCGAGAGGTCGACATGACGTGACCTCTTAGCTTCTAAGAGATCGCCATCTGTCGACAGATGGCGATGCTCGCCGTACTAGACGGTGGACGTGGCGGAGGACGCGCGCTCTTCGCGGACGGCCCGCTTCACGGCCTCGGCGACGGCCGGGGCGACGGCGCTGTCGAACACGCTCGGCACGATGAACGACGCGTTGAGCCGCCCCGCGTCCACGACGTCGGCGATGGCGTCGGCCGCGGCGAGGAGCATGGTGTCGTCGATGTTGCGCGCGTGCGCGTCGAGCAGCCCGCGGAAGACGCCGGGGAACGCGAGCACGTTGTTGATCTGATTCGGGAAGTCGCTGCGGCCGGTGGCGACGACGGCGGCGTGCTTCTGCGCCTCCATCGGGTCGACCTCCGGGTCCGGGTTCGCCAGCGCGAAGACGACGGCGTCCTTTGCCATGGTCTCGACCTGCGCGGCACCGAAGAGGTTCGGCGCGGAGACGCCGATGAACACGTCGGCCCCGACGAGCGCCTCGTGCAGCGTGCCGGACTGGTTCTCCTTGTTGGTGTTCTCGGCGACCCACTTGAGGTTGTCGTCGAGGTTGCCGCGGTTGACGTGCACGATGCCGTCGATGTCGGCGGCGACGATGTCACCCGGGTTCTTGCGCAGCAGCAGCCGGATGATCGCCGACCCCGCCGCGCCGACGCCGCTGATGACGATCTTGCAGTCTTCGATCGGCTTGCTGACCACGCGCAGGGCGTTGCGGAGCGCGGCGACGACGACGATCGCGGTGCCGTGCTGGTCGTCGTGGAACACCGGGATGTCCAGCAGCTCACGCAGGCGCGCTTCGATCTCGAAGCAGCGCGGCGCGGCGATGTCCTCGAGGTTGATCCCGGCGTAGACCGGGGCCAGCACCTGGACGGTCCGGATGATCTCTTCGGTGTCCTGCGTGTCGAGGCAGACGGGCCAGGCGTCGACGTCGGCGAACTTCTTGAACAGCGCCGCCTTGCCCTCCATCACCGGCAGCGCCGCGGCCGGACCCCGGTCACCGAGGCCGAGCAGCGCCGAGCCGTCGGAGACGATGGCGACCGAATTCGCCTTGACCGTCTCGCGGGTCAGCACGGACGGGTCCTCGGCGAC
>NZ_DASYMU010000163.1:0-18391 GCF_036008905.1 Amycolatopsis sp.
GTTGGACTCCGACAAGAAGGGCCTCACCGAGGTCCTCCAGGCCGCCGCCGAGCACCGCGGGTCGGCGCTGGTGGAGATCTACCAGAACTGCCCGATCTTCAACGACGGCGCGTTCGATGTGCTGAAGGACAAGGACGAGGCGGCGCAGCGGCTGATCCCGCTGAAGGCGGGCGAGCCGATCGTGTTCGGCCCGCAGGGCGAATACGGCGTCACCCGCAGCCAGTGGGGCGGGCTCGAAGTCGGGAAGATGTCGGACATCGGCGAAGCGAACGTCGTCGTCCACGACCCGGCGATCACCGACCCGGCCTACTCGTTCGCGCTGTCGCGGCTCGGGGACCAGAACCTCACGCACACCCCGATCGGCATCCTGCGTCAGGTCAGCCGGCCCACCTACGACGACCAGGCCCGCGCCCAGGTCGCCGAGGCACAGGCCGCGCGCAAGCCCGACCTGCAGGCGCTGCTTCGCGGCAAGGACACCTGGACCGTCGCCTAAGCCTGGAAACCGATGTCGGCCCCTTCCAGAGTTTCCGGGAGGGGCCGACATTGTTCTCTACCAGTGCCGCGTGCCAAGCGGTGTCCCCGGGGTAGAGCTCGGTGCGGAGGTAGGCCAAGGTGAGCCGCTGGACCGCGGCGACTCGCCCGGGGTTCTCGTCCGTGGTCTCGGCGACGTCATAGCCGGAGATCCCGCCGAGCCCGTGCTCCGCGTCGAACAGGGTGACCAGGGACTTGGGCCCCGGGGAGAGGAAGTACGGATCGGCGTGCCAGTTCCCCATAAAGCCACATGGCCACCTTGGTCGCGTTGAACGCGACCAAGGTGGCCATGGTGGCTTTGAGGAGCTAGGTCAGCGGACGGAAGCCCACGCGCTCGGCGTCGGCCGTGGTGCGGAACCACACCTCGGCGACCATGCGCGGGAACTGCGGCGACTCGTCGGTGCAGTAGCGCAACGCCGTGACGCTGGCCTTGACGCCGAACTCGTCGGCCGGGCGGCCACCACCGGGCCGCGGCATGGCCGAACCGGGCCCGAACGGTCCCGGCGGCACGGAATCGGCCGGGATCGGGTCACGGGCGGGCGGCGGCTCGGGCGCCGCGGCGGGCATCCCGTACTGGCCGGGCTGCACCGCGGGCTCGAACAGCGAACCACTGTGGGTGCCACTGAGGTCCGAGTTGGGCTCGCGACGCTCGATGGCGCGCATCGAGGGCAGGATCGGCTGCGGCGGATCGAACCCGCCACGCGGCGACTCACGGCGCTGACGCTTCGGCAGGGCCTGCGTCGAATCGGCGGGAGTCAGTTCGTCGGGCGACTCTTCGCGCTCCTCCGAGGCGAACGCGTAGGCCGGTGCTGTTTCGGTGACCGGAGGCTCCTCGAAGAAGTCAGGACCCGACGGCTCTTCGAACGGCGAGCGCTCCGGCACCAGCTCACGCTCGAACCAGTTCGGGTCGGGCTGGTAGTCGGCGGGCGTCGGCTCCGGCTGGAACAGTGAGGCCGGCTCGTGCGCCACCGGCTCCGGTTCGGGCTCCGGCTCAGGCTCCGGTTCGAACTCCGCTTCCGGCTCGAACTCGGGCTCCAGCACGGCTTCCACGTGCGGGAGGTACTCGGTCGCGGGGAAAGCTGCCGCTTCCGGCTCCGGCTCGCCGTCGATACGGTCGTCCGCCCACGTCTCGACCTCGCGCTCGTCGGGCTCGACGTGCTCGTTGATGTCCCCGGTGTCCCGCCGGTCGTACTCCTGCTCGAGGTACTCGTGGTCGGACTGCGCTTCGGCCTGGACGTACGGCTCGGGCTCGACGTACTCCTGCTGCACCGGCGGCAGGTAGCTCGTCGTCTCGGCCGGCGTGCTCGCGACCGGCTCCGGCTCGGCGTACTGCTCACGCTCGTTGTACGGCTGCACTACGGGATCGATCGTCGTCACCTGATCGAGGTACGACGTGTTCGTCGCTTCCCGTGGCCTGGCAGCGGGCCGTGTGGTCTCGGCGTGCGCTGTGGCCAGCCGGCTTTCCAGACTCCGGATGCGCTTACGCGCGGGGAGCACCAGCACCAGCCAGGTGAGCAGCGCTCCGATCACGAAGGCCAGCAGGCTCCACAGCCAAACCTGACCGAAAATGGACATACCCGCCGTCTCCTGTGTCTAATGGGTGCGCTCGACCAAGTAGTCGGCGACCGACTCGCACGCGTCCCGTGCGGGGGACGCGGGCAACGACGCAAGCTCCGCTCGCGCTCGCCGAGCGTAGTCGGAAAGGGTAACCCTCGCTCGTTCGAGTCCGTCAGAAGTTCGCAGAAGTTCGAGCGCCTCGGTGACCAGGGCATCGTCCGAGATGGGTCCCGAAAGCAGTTCGACCAATCGGGGGTCGGTCTTCTCGTCCGCGAGCGCGTAGAGCATCGGAAGGGTGCGAACCCCCTCGCGGAGGTCGGTTCCCTGTGCCTTGCCGAGCTCGTCGGACCGCGACGCGATGTCGATGACGTCGTCGGAGATCTGGAACGCCGTGCCGATGAGGTCACCGAACCGGCGCAACGCGTCGATGTACTCCGCGGGCGCGCCGGACATCATCCCGCCGAAGCGCCCGGACGTGGCGATGAGCGAGCCCGTCTTCTGCGCGATGACGGTGAGGTAGTGCTGCACCGGGTCTTCGCCGTCGATCGGGCCGACGGTCTCCCGCATCTGACCGGTGACGAGCTCCCCGAAGGTCTCCGCGATGATCCGCGCCGCGTCGGTGCCGAGGTCGGCCACCAGCCGCGAAGCGTGCGCGAACAGGAAGTCGCCGGTCAGGATCGCGATGGTGTTGTCCCAGCGCGCGTTGACGCTCTCCGCGCCACGACGCATCGTGGCCTCGTCCATCACGTCGTCGTGGTACAGCGTCGCCAGGTGGACGAGCTCGACCGCGGCGGCGGCGATGATCACGTGGTCGTCGGTCTTCGCCTTGTCCCCGAACTGGGCGGAGAGCAGCGTGAACAACGGACGGAAACGTTTGCCCCCGGCTTCCACCAGGTGCGATGCGGCGTCGTGCACGGCCTTGACGTCACTGCGCACCGTCTCGCGAAGCAAGGTCTCGACGTCACTCAGGCCGCGCACGAGGGTGCGCAACAGCTGCTCGTCGGCGATCTGCAAGCCGACGGATGCGCGCAGATCCGCGATGGCGCCACCCTGAACTGACACGTCGGCTCCGCTCTCTCAACTCTGGGTCGGGGTCGTCCACCAGCGTAATGGCAACCCTTGTGCGCCTGCTGACCCGCTATCCAGCGGAAACGGTGACAAACGTGACACCGGGGCCGGAGCAGGGTGTCAATCGAGCCGATCGGCTCATCTCCGCAGCACCCGACCCCGCAATCCACCACTATGAACGTAGGCTTGAAGCCGACGAAGGTGGTAGTTATGGCAAGAACCGCGATTGGTGTCCCGCCGCAGCTGACCAGGCGCGCGCACCGAATCTTCCGCCCGCGCGACCTTGCGGGCATCTACGCGCACCCTCGGGCGGAAGTTTCCCGGCTCACTCGCATCGGCGCGGTGCAGCGTCTCGCAACCGGCTACTACGCCCTCGTTCCGCAACACCGGCTGGGCGATCCCACCTGGGTGCCGGACCTGAACGCGGTGGCATTGGGCATCGGCCAAGCCGACTACGGCACCGACGCGGTTGCCTTGATGGGCGTCAGCGCGGCGCGGATACACGGCGCGATACTGCGCGGCCTTGCCGTCGCCGTTCTCGCCGTACCGAAACAACGACCACCGCTGCGGACCGGAAACTCCCTGATCGTGTTCACCGAACGCGACGTATCGCGGCTCGACGTGGAACGGACCGAAACCGAACTCGGCCCGGGATGGGCCACCACGCCGGAGCAGACCGCACTGGACCTCGCGGCTCGGCCCACCTTGGGCGGCATCGAAGCCTCAGATGCCGAGGAAGCCATCCGAGCGCTCGCGCAGCGGATGGACTGGGCTGCTTTCGAGGACCTAGCAGCCACTCAGCACCACCCCAAGGCCCTCGCCGCGGCCAGAACCATCACGGGGTCGACCCACTTGCTTGATCCGGCAGAACTATTGATGGGTAAGGCAACCGTGGCATGTCTCAAACGGCGCGTTGGCGACGTTGAGCATCCCCGACGCGCCCTGTGAGACATCCTCAGAGCGGCAGGGTGGCCCTCCGAGGTCGAGCAGCCTGAACGCTATGAACGGTCCCTTCCTCCCGAAAAATGAGAGGAAGGGACCGTTCATAGCGTTGTGGACTAGCTGGCGAAGCCGCCGGCGCCGGCCCAGGTGAGGGCGAACGACGGGGCGATGCCGAGCACCAGGGTCACCAGGGTGCCGAGGAGGATCGCGAGTCCGGTGAACGGGCCGGGCACGGTGACGGTGGGGCCGTCGGCGGCCGGTTCCGAGAAGTACATCAGCACGATCACCCGCAGGTAGAAGAACGCGGCGACGGCGCTGGCCACCAGCGCGATGACCACCAGCGGAGCCATTCCATCGGACAGAGCCGCCGAGAAGACGACGAACTTCCCGACGAAACCACTCGTCAGCGGGATACCGGCGAGGGCCAGCAAGAGAAACGTGAACACCCCGGCTATGAGGGGCGAGCGTTTCGCCAGACCTGCCCACGAAGACAGATGCAACGCCTCGCCCCGGGAGTCGCGCACCAGGCTCACGACACCGAACGCCGCCAGTGTGGTGAAGCCGTACGCCAGCAGATAGAACAGCGTGCCTTCGAGGCCTTTACCGGTCATCGCGATGGCCCCGATGAGCAGGAAGCCAGCGTGCGCGATGGACGAGTACGCGATCATGCGCTTGACGTCGGTCTGCGTCAGGCCGAGCACCGCGCCGATCACCATGGAGATGATCGCGACGCCCCAGAGGACCCCGCGCCATTCCCAGCTGGTCGACTCGAACCCGACGGTCAGCACCCGCAGGATGCCGCCGAACGCGGCGACCTTGGTGCAAGCCGCCATGAACGCGGTGACCGGGGTCGGCGCGCCCTGGTAGACGTCCGGGGTCCAGGTGTGGAACGGGCCGACGGAGCCCTTGAACAGCAGGCCGACCACGAGCAGGCCCATCCCGGCGAACAGCAGCGTGTCGGAGCGGTCGCTGCCGGCCGCGGCGGCGGCGATGTCGGACAGCTTCACCGAGTTGGCGTAGCCGTACAGCAGCGCGAGGCCGTACAGGAAGAACGCCGAGGAGAACGCGCCGAGCAGGAAGTACTTGACCGCCGACTCCTGCGAGAGCAGGCGACGCCGCCGGGCGAGGCCGCACATCAGGTACAGCGGGAGGCTCAGCACCTCGAGCGCGATGAACATGGTCAGCAGGTCGTTGGCCGCACAGAAGGCCATCATCCCGCTGAGCGCGAACAGCGTGAGCGGGAAGACCTCGGTCTGCATGACCGTCCCGGCCTGGGTGCGGTCCTGCACGGTGCCCGGCCGGATCCCGGCCTGCGCGACGAGCGCGCCACCGGGTTCCACCGACTTGTCCGCGATCAGGAGCACCGCGCCGATGGACAGCGCCAGCAGCGTGCCCCACAGGAACAGCGCGGGCTGGTCGATGGAGATCGCCCGGTTGAACGTGGTCGTGCCCGCCTTGGTTGCAGTGTCACCGCTGGCGTAGAAGAACAGCGCGATGCCCGCGGCGACGATGGCGAGCAGGCTCAGTGCCACCTGCATGCCCCACCGCGCCGCCCGCGGAAGGAAGGCCTCGAACAGCACGCTCACGCACGCGGCGCCGAGGATGATCAACAGCGGCAGCACGGCCGGGTAGTTGATCTGCGGAATGGCTATCGGGCTCGGTTGCTGCGCCAGGAAAGCCGGCAGTTCAAGAAACACAGTTACTTGCCTCCCTGTGAGGTGACCGAGCTCAGGGTCGCCTGCACCGACGGGGTGATCGTGTCCAACACCGGCTTCGGGTAGAAGCCCAGCGCGATGATCAGCACGACCATCGGCGCCAGAAGCGCGATTTCCTTGCGGTCAAGGTCTTTGATGGCCTTCTTCGCGCCGAGTTCCGGGGCGATGGCCGTGCCGGGACCTCCGCCGATGCCCACCAGGGCATCTCCGCGAACCGGTCCCTGCATGATGCGCTGGTACAGCCACAGCACGTACGCCGCCGCGAGCACCATGCCGACGGTCGCGATGATCGTCGCCGTCGGGTAGGTGGTGAAGGAACCCAGCAGCACCAGGAACTCGCTGATGAACGAGTTCGTCCCCGGCAAGGACAAAGTGGACAGTCCGGCGATCAGCAGCATGCCGCCGAGCAGCGGGGTCACCTTCGCCATTCCGCCGTAGTCCGAGATCCGGGTCGACCCGCCGCGCGCGATGACCAGGCCGATCACCACGATCAGCATGCCGGTCGCGAGGCTGTGGTTCAGCATGTACGACACCGAGCCGACCATGGCCTGCTCGTTGAAGCTGAAGATGCCGAGTGCGATGAACCCGAAATGCGCGATCGACACGTAGGCGATGAAGCGCTTCATGTCGGTCTGCCCGGCGGCGAGGATCGAGCCGTACACCACGCCGAGCACGGCGAGCACGATCACCATGGGCGCCAGTACTTTGCTGGCTTCGGGGAACATCGGGATGCAGTAGCGCAGGAACCCGAACGTGCCGACCTTGTCCAGCACACCGACGAGCAGCACGGCGACGCCGATCGGCGCCTGCCCCGCCGCGTCCGGCAGCCAGGTGTGGAACGGCACCAGCGGCGCCTTGATCGCGAAGGCCAGGAAGAACCCGAGGAACAGCCAGATCTGGGTCGACGTCGGCGCGTCGCGCACCACGGTCACCAGGGTGGCCCAGTCGAAGGTGCCCTCGCCGTTCTTGTCGACCGACAGCGAGTACGCGCCGATCGCGGAGGCCAGCATGATCAGGCCGCCGAGGAACGAGTAGAGGAAGAACTTCACGGCCGCGTACTGCCGGTTCTGGCCGCCGTAGCCACCGATCAGGAAGTACATCGGGATCAGCATGATCTCGAACAGCACGTAGAACAGGAACACGTCGGTGGCCGCGAAAACGCCGATGGTCAGCGCTTCCTGTAGCAGGATCAGCGACAGGAACCCACCAGCGGTACGACCGGCCGGGAGCTTGTCGAACCGGCCGAGCCCGCCGACGACGATCGGCACCAGCAGCGCGATCACCGCGATCATGACCAGCGCGATGCCGTCCATGCCGAACGAGATGTGGATGCCGAAGCTCGGGATCCAGTCCATCGTCGACGACTGCTGGATCCTCTCGCCACTGGGCGAGTAGCTCGCCCACAGCGGGATGATCAGCACGAGCTCGAGCAGTGACACGCCCAGCGCGGTGACGATCGCGAGCTTGTCGTTGTTCTTCATCGCCGCGACGGCCAGCGCGCCGACCAGGGGCAGCAGGATGAGTGCGAGCAACCAAGTCATGAGAACCTCACCAGCAGGAGTGCTGCCACGATCAGGAACGTGCCGCCCAGCATGGACAGCGCGTAAGAACGGACGAACCCGGTCTGCAACCGGCGAAGGCGCCCGGAAGCACCGCCGAGCAACGCCGACAGCCCGTTGACGGCGCCGTCGACGCCGCGGTTGTCGACGTACACCGACGCGCGGGCGAGCCAGGTGCCCGGGCGGGCGACCAGCGTCTCGTTGAGCGTGTTGCCGTAGAGGTCGTTGCGGGCGGCGCGGACGAGCACCGAAACGCGCTCGGGCCGCTCCACCGGAACTTCCTTACGTCCCACGAAGAGCCAGGCCGCGAGGGCGCCGAGTACGGAGAGCGCCACCGTCAGGTACGGGATCAGTGCGTGCGGGAGAACACCGTGTTCGGCTACCTGGAGCTCGCCGACCACCGGGGAGACCCACTGGGCGAAGTTGTCGCCCCAGATCAGGATTCCACCGGCGAAGACCGAGCCGACGGCCAGCACGATCATCGGGATCTTCATCGAAGCCGGAGCCTCGTGCGGATGGAACTCCCGGCCGTCGGTGCTCTTGATGTCCTTCCAGCGGGCCTTGCCGAAGAAGGTCATGAACATCAGGCGCGTCATGTAGAACGCGGTGAGCCCGGCCCCGAGGAGCGCCGCGCCGCCGATCACCCAGCCACGCCAGCCTTCCTGGCCGAACGCCGCTTCGATGATGGCGTCCTTGGTGAAGAAGCCGGAGAGGCCGGGGAAGCCGATCAACGCGAGGTAGCCGAGGCCGAAGGTGACGAAGGTGACCGGCATCTTCCGCCACAGGCCACCGAACTTCCGCATGTCCACTTCGTCGTTCATGGCGTGCATGATCGAGCCGGCCCCGAGGAAGAGCCCCGCCTTGAAGAACCCGTGGGCGAGCAGATGCGCCAGCGCGAGGGCGTAGCCGAACGGGCCGAGCCCGACAGCCAGCATCATGTACCCGATCTGGCTGACCGTGGAGTACGCGAGCACCTTCTTGATGTCGTCGTACGCACAGCCGATGATGCACCCGATCAGCAGCGTCACCGTGCCGACGAGGACCACGACCAACCGGCCGTCCTCGGTCAGGTCGAAGATCGGGTTGGACCGCGCCACCAGGTAGACCCCGGCGGTGACCATCGTCGCGGCGTGGATGAGCGCCGAGACCGGGCTCGGGCCCTCCATCGCGTCGGGAAGCCAGGACTGCAAGGGGAACTGACCGGACTTACCGCAGGCGCCGAGCAGGAGCAGCAGGGCGATCGCGGTGATCACGCCCGGCGGCACCTGGTCGATACCGGCGAAGACCTCGGCGTACCCGGTGCTGCCGATGTACTTGAACATCAGGAAGATCGCCAGCGCGAGCCCGACGTCACCGACCCGGTTCATCAGGAACGCCTTCTTCGCCGCGGTGGCGGCCGAAGGACGGTCCTGGTACCAGCCGATGAGCAGGTACGACGCGAGGCCGACACCTTCCCAGCCGAGGTACAGCGTCAGGAAGCTGTTGCCCAGAACCAGGATCAGCATGGAGGCGACGAAAAGGTTCAGGTAGGCGAAGAAACGCCGCCTGCCGTCGTCGTCGGCCATGTAGCCGATCGAGTAGACGTGGATGAGCGAGCCGACGCCGGTGATCAGCAGCACGAACGTCAGCGACAGCGCGTCGATCCGGATGCCGAAGTCGACCTGCAAAGCGCCGGCCGGGATCCAGGAGAACAGCTTGTTGTCGACGATCGCCTTGCCGTCCGCGGCGAAGTAGAGCACCACGGCGTACACAAAGGACAGTCCTACGGCGGCGGTGCCGACCAGGTGCCCAATCGAGTTGGTGCGCTTGCCGCCGACGAGGAGAAAGAGCGCGCCGAGAGCAGGGAAAAGCACCAACAGCCACGAAAATCCGGTCACTGTAGTTATCCCCTAGTACTTCAGCAGGTTGGTGTCGTCGACCGAAGCCGAGCGCCGGGTGCGGAAGATCGCCATGATGATCGCCAGTCCGACGACGACCTCGGCAGCGGCCACGACCATCACGAAGAACGCCATGACCTGTCCGTCGAGCGAGCCGTTGATCCGCGAGAACGTCACGAGGGTGAGGTTCACCGCGTTGAGCATCAGCTCGATGCACATGAACACGACGATCGCGTTGCGCCGCACCAGAACGCCGACGGCGCCGATGGAGAACAACAGCGCCGAGAGCAGCAGGTAATAGGTGGGAGTCACTTCTCTGCGCCTTCCGCTGGGCTGTCCTCGTCCTTGGGACCGACGAGTGCGTGCGCGTCCGGCTTCGGACCGGCGTCGGCGACCTGCTTGCGTTCGGCTTCCAGCCGCGAGGCCGAGGTGGACTCGATGAGCGCCGACAGCGACTCCGGGGCCACCGAACCGTCCGGCAGCAGCGCGGGCGTCGCGACCGAGTTGGCGGTGGCGAACACGCCAGGGCCGGGCAGCGGCGAAGGCCGCTCGTACTCGCCGCGGAACCGGGCGACGACGAGTTCCTTCTGGTTCCGCTTGCCGCCCTTGGCGTGGCGGTCGGTGAAGGCCAGCACCATCGCGCCGAGCGCGGCGGTGATGAGCAGCGCCGAGGTCAGCTCGAACGGGAAGAGGTAGTCGGTGAAGATCAGCCGGCCGAGCCCGCCAGGGCCGCCACCGGCGGTGCTCGACGGGTCCAGCGGCGCGGCCGGGGTGACGTTGGACAGCGCCCGGGTCAGCCCGCCCGCGAGCAGGCCCGCGAGGCCGATGCCGAGCAGTGTCGCCCAAAGCCGTTGCCCGCGAAGGACTTCGACCACCGAGTCTGAACTCTCACGGCCGACGAGCATCAGCACGAACAGGAACAGCATCATGATCGCGCCGGTGTAGACGATGATCTGCGTGAAGCCGAGGAACGGCGCCTGCTGGACCATGTAGAGCGCACCGAGCGAAAGCATGGTGAGCACCAGCCACAACGCCGAGTGCACGGCGTTGCGCGAGAAGATCATGCCGAGCGCGCCGAGCAGCGAGAGCGGGCCGAGGATCCAGAACGCGATCGCCTCACCGGTGGAAACCGTGACCGCGGGCGGAGCCTGGGCAAGGAAAGCAGAAATCACTGTCCAGCCTCCTGCTGCTGCTTGAGCGCGAGCTGGGGACCGTTCACGTAGTAGTCCTGCTCGTTCTCACCGAGTCGCATCGGGTGCGGCGGCTGCTCCATGCCGGAGAGCAACGGAGCGAGCAGGTCTTCCTTCGTGAAGATCAGGCGCTGACGGTCGTCGTCGGCCAGCTCGTAGAAGTTGATCATCGTCAGAGACCGGGTCGGGCAGGCCTCGACACACAGCCCGCAGCCGATGCAGCGCAGGTAGTTGATCTGGTAGTCCGCGCCGTACCGCTCACCGGGCGAGTAACGAGCCTCTTCGGTATTGTCCCCGCCCTCGACGAAGATCGCGTCGGCGGGACAGGCCCACGCGCAAAGTTCGCAGCCGACGCACTTCTCGAGCCCGTCCGGGTGGCGGTTGAGCTGGTGACGGCCGTGGTACCGCGGCGCGGCCGGCGCACCTGCCTCCGGGTACTCCTCGGTGGCCACCTTCTTGAACATGGTCGAGAAGGTGACTCCGAAGCCCTTGATGGGATCAAACATCCCCATCTTGTGCCCCCTTCTGTGAGCTCTCTGACGTGCGCTCTGTCGCGCCACCAGTGCCGACCGCGACCGGCTTGCGCTTGGCGGCTTTCAGCTGGGCCTTGGCGAGCGCCTTCTGGCGTGGAGTGGACTCGGGGACCTTCAGATCCAGCGGTGGCAACGGGAATCCGCCACCGGTGATCGGGACGTAGTCCTCGTCGACGATCGGTTTGTCCGGCAGCGCGAGCGCGATCAGCACGAGTACCACCACCGCCACCGCGAAGCCGATCAAGCCCTGGCCGAGGGTCCAGCCGCCGTTGTTGTTCACCGCGCGGAAGAACACGATGACCACGATCCACACCAGGTTGACCGGGACAAGGACCTTCCAGCCCAGCTGCATGAACTGGTCGTACCGCAGCCGCGGCAGCGTGCCGCGCAGCCAGATGAACCCGAACAGCAGGATGAAGAGCTTCGCGAAGAACCAGATGACCGGCAGCCAGCCCTGGTTCAGCGCGCTGTCCGCCCCGACGAACGGGAACAGCCAGCCGCCGAGGAACAACGTCGTCGCCAGCGCCGAAACGATCACCATGTTGACGTACTCGGCGAGGAAGAACATCGCGAACTTCATCGAGCTGTACTCGGTGTGGAAACCACCGACCAGCTCGGATTCGGCCTCGGGGAGGTCGAAGGGTGCGCGGTTGGTCTCGCCGACCATCGAGATCAGGTAGATCACGAAGCTGACCGGCAGCATCCAGAAGTACCAGCCGTGTTCCTGCGCGGCGACGATGTCGCTGGTCCCGAGCGAACCCGAGTACAGCACGACACCGACGATCGACAGGCCCATCGCGATCTCGTAGGAGATCACCTGCGCGGCCGAGCGAAGACCACCGAGCAGCGGGTATGGCGAGCCGGACGACCAGCCCGCGAGCACGATGCCGTAGACGCCGATCGCGGAGCAGGCCAGGATCACCAGCACGCCGACCGGGAGGTCGACGAGCTGCAGCGTGGTCCGCTCACCGAAGATCGACACCTCGGGACCGAACGGGATCGCGGCGAGCGCGACCAGTGCCGGTACCGCGGAGATCACCGGCGCGAGGAAGTACACCTTGCGGTCGGCGGTGTCCGGGATGATCTGCTCTTTGAACGGCAGCTTGATCGCGTCCGCGAAGGCCTGGAAGTAACCGTTCGGGCCGACCCGGTTCGGACCGGGGCGGTTCTGCATCCGGCCGACGGCCTTGCGCTCCCAGACGATCAGCCCGATCGTCATGATCGGGCCGATCAGCAGGATGACGATCGCCTTGAGCAGGATCAGCCACAGCGGGTCGTCCGCCAGCAGCGCCGCCCGGGTCGCGTGATCGGGGAACTGGGCGATGAAACCGGTCATTGTTCACCTCCGGAGATGGAGACGACCGCGCCGTGCCCGGCACCGAGAGCGGCGCGGACAGTGGAGCCATCGGAGTTGGCCGGGAGCCAGACGACCCCGTCGGGCAGGTCCGTGACCTCGACCGGGAGCGTGATCGAACCGCGCTCGGTGGAGACCGTCACCGCTTGGTAGCCGTTGGCCGTCGCCGCGGAAAGGCGGGCGACCACGGGCCGTGCCGTGCCGGCGAGGTGCGGTTCGTCGACCTGGAGCGAGCCCTTGTCCAGCAGCTGACGCCAGGTGGCGAGCACGACCTGCCCGTTGGTGAGGGCGGGCCGCGGCGCGAGCGCGGTGTCGGGAGCCAGTGCCTCGGTCTTGGCGCCGCCCTGCAGACGGGCCAGGTCGGCGGCCGCGGCGGCCGGGGTCTGGGTGAAGATGTCGGCGTCCATCTCGACGGCCAGGGTGTCGAGCACCCGGCAGTCCGACAGGGCGCCGGTGCCTTCGAGGGTGACCTTGAACTCGCGGTGGCGGCCCTCCCAGTTGAGGTAGCTGCCCGTCTTCTCGACCGAGGGAGCGATCGGGAGGACGACGTCCGCGTGGTCGGTGACCAGGCTGGGCCGCATCTCGAGGCTGACGACGAACCCGGCCTTGGCGAGGGCTTCGAGCGCCAGTGCCGGGTCGGGCAGGTCGTTCGGGTCGAGGCCACCGACGAGCAGTCCGTCGAGGCCACCGGCCGCCGCTGCCGCGACGATGCCGTTCGTGTCCCGGCCGACCTCGGCGGGAAGCGTTGCGCCCCAGGCCTTTTCGACCTCGGCGCGAGCCGCGGCGTCGGTGACGTCACGGCCGCCGGGAAGCAGCGTCGGCGCGACACCCGCTTCGAGTGCGCCCCGCTCGCCCGCCCGGCGCGGGATCCACGCCAGCCGTGCGCCGGTGCGCAGCGAAAGCCGGTGCAGCGCGGAGAACAGGCCCGGCACCTCGGCGGCACGCTCGCCGACGAGGATCACCGCGCCCTCGGCGCTGAGCCGCTCGTCGAGGTCCTGCGCGTGCTGGGCGATGCCGTCGATCGCGGCGGCTTCGGTACCGGGGACGCAGGCGAGCAGCTCGCCGAACGTCTTGGTGACCGAGGGGGTCGTCCACTGTCCCAAGTGGACAACCTTGGTCCGCTTGGTCCGGGCGGCCTTGCGCAGCCGCAGGAAGACGATCGGAGCCTCTTCTTCCGGCTCGAACGCGACACACAGGACCGTGGACGCGGCTTCGATACCGGCGAAGGTGACGCCGCCGTTCTCCGGCGAGGTGCCCAGGATCCGCGAGGACAGGAACTCCAGTTCCTCGGCCGAGTGGGCCCGGGCGCGGAAGTCGATGTCGTTGGTACGCAGGGCGATCCGGGCGAACTTCGAGTACGCGTAGGCGTCCTCGGTGGTCAGCCTGCCGCCGGCGAGGACGCCGACGCCCTTGCCGTCACGAGCTTTGGCGAGGCCCGCCGCGGCGATCTGCAGCGCGTCGGTCCAGGAGGTCTCTTCGAGCTCCCCCTGCGCGTTGCGGATCAGCGGGCGCCGGATCCGGTCCGCGGCCTGGGCGTACCGGAACGCGAAGCGGCCCTTGTCGCAGAGCCACTCTTCGTTGACCTCGGGGTCGTCACCGGCGAGCTTGCGGGTGACCTTGCCGCGCCGGAAGTCCGTCCGCTCCGCGCAGCCCGACGAGCAGTGCTCGC
Organism: Amycolatopsis sp.; assembly: GCF_036008905.1. GTDB lineage: Bacteria > Actinomycetota > Actinomycetes > Mycobacteriales > Pseudonocardiaceae > Amycolatopsis. The sequence goes on from NZ_DASYMU010000163.1 coordinate 13,996, forward strand.
AGACGCTCGGCGCCGAGACCAGGTCGAACGGCCGCGACCGGAACCGGTAGGCCGCGCTGGTCAGCGCGCCGACCGGGCAGATCTGGATGACGTTGCCGGAGAAATAGGACTGGAACGGCTGACCTCCCGACGAGGTAAGCATTCCCGCCGAGGAGGCATCAGACACTGTGGTGCGGGAAGCCAGGGTAAAGACGTCCGCGGTCTCGGCGGTGCCGATCTGCTGGTGCGCACCGCGCTCGATGAGCTCGATGAACGGGTCGCCGGCGATCTGCGCGGAGAACCGCGTGCAGCGCTGGCACAGCACGCACCGCTCGCGGTCCAGCAGCACCTGCGTGGAGATCGGGAGCGGCTTCGCGAAGGTCCGCTTGGTGTCGACGAACCGCGAGTCCGCGCGGCCGTGCGCCAGCGCCTGGTTCTGCAGCGGGCACTCGCCGCCCTTGTCGCAGATCGGGCAGTCCAGCGGGTGGTTGATCAGGAGCAGCTCCATGACCCCGGCCTGTGCCTTGTCGGCGACCGGAGAGGTGAGCTGCGTCTTGACGACCATGCCGTCGGCGACCGTCATCGTGCAGGACGCCTGCGGCTTCGGCATCGGCCTGCCGCCCATCTCGACCTCGACCAGGCACTGGCGGCAAGCGCCTGCCGGGTCGAGGAGCGGGTGGTCGCAGAACCGCGGGATGACCGTGCCGAGGCGCTCGGCGGTGCGGATCAGCAGCTCGCCCTTGGGCGCGATGACCTCTTCACCGTCGATCACCAGCTTCACGTGACCCTCGGGGACGGGCGTCTCCGTCTTGGTTTCTTCCGGCGCCATCGTCATGCCCGCGCTCCAACCAATTCCGGCTTGGAAGCCTTGTTCGTGTTACACAGGGCCAGGAACTCGTCCCGGAAGTACTTGATCCCGCTGACGATCGGCGAGACCGCGCCGTCGCCCAGCGCGCAGAACGAGCGGCCGAAGATGTTGTCGCAGACGTCGAGCAGGGTGTCGATGTCTTCCTCGGTGCCGTTCCCGGCGACCATGCGCTCCAGGATCTGCGCCAGCCAGTACGTGCCCTCACGGCACGGCGTGCACTTGCCGCAGGACTCGTGCTCGTAGAACTGGGTCCACTTCATCACGGCCCACGGCACGGAAACGGTCTCGTTGAAGACCTGCACGGCCGTCGTGCCGAGCATCGAACCGGCCTCGGCGGCGCCTTCGAAGTCCAGCGGGGTGTCGAGGTGCAGAGACGTGAACATCGGCGTCGACGAACCACCCGGCGTCCAGAACTTCAGCGGGATGCCGTCCTTCATGCCACCGGCCATGTCGAGCAGCTCGCGCAGCGTGGTGCCGAGCGGGCACTCGTACTGGCCGGGGAGCTCGACGTGGCCCGAGATCGAGAAGATCTTGGGGCCGGGCGACTTCTCGCGGCCCATCTTGCGGAACCAGTCGGCGCCACCGTTGACGATGAAGGGCGCGCTCGCGATGGTCTCGACGTTGTTCACCGTGGTCGGCGCGGCGTAGAGACCGGCGGCGGCGGGGAACGGCGGCTTGAGCCGCGGCTGGCCGCGACGGCCTTCGAGCGAGTCCAGCAGCGCGGTTTCCTCGCCACAGATGTACGCGCCGGCGCCCGCGTGAACAGTGATGTCCAGTGCGAAGCCGGAACCGAGGATGTCGACGCCGAGGTAACCGGCGTCGTAGGCCTCGCGCACGGCCGCGTTGAGCCGGCGGATGCAGTGCAGGGCCTCGCCGCGCACGTAGATGAAACAGTGGTGCGACCGCATCGCGTACGAGGCGATGATGCAGCCTTCGATGAGCGAGTGCGGGTCCGCCATCATCAGCGGGATGTCCTTGCAGGTGCCGGGCTCGCCCTCGTCGGCGTTGATGACCAAATAATGAGGCTTGTCCTCATTCTGCGGCATGAAGGACCACTTGATGCCAGCCGGGAAGCCCGCGCCGCCACGGCCGCGCAGACCCGCGTCCTTGATGAGCTGGACGAGCTGCTCCGGGGTGCCCTTGAGCGCCTTGCGCAGCGCGGTGTAGCCCTCGAGCCGCTCGTACGTCTTGAGCTGCCACGAGTTCGGCGACAGCCAACGCTTGGTCAGTACCGGCGTTATAGGATCAGCGGTCATTTCTTCTGCACCTCCGGCAGCGGAACATCCTCGATCACCGGCGCGGTCCAGCCGCGGTCCTGAGCGATTTGCGCGCCTCGCAGGGTTTCGACGGCCTGTGAGGGGCCGTCCACGTCCGCGCGGTACTGGATCGGGTCCTCCGGGAAGAACCCGGCGAGCTGCAGTTCGGCGCCCTTGAAGTCGGTCAGCGGCGCGCCGCGTGTGGGCGCGGGCTTCTTGCCGGCGCGCAAGGCGTCGACGAGCGCGATCGTCTTGTCGGGCGTCTGGTTGTCGAAGTACTCGTAGTTGACCTGCAGCACCGGGCCGAGGTCGCAGGCCGCGAGGCACTCGGCGTGCTCCAGGGTGATCGAGCCCTTCGAACCCGGCTCGCCGACGGTCTCGTTGTGCCCCAAAGGCTTGCCGTCTTCGCCGAGGTGTTCCTGCACGGCCTTGTAGATCGCGTCGCCGCCGAGCGCGGCGCAGAGCGTGTTGGTGCAGATGCTCACCAGGTGCTCACCACACGGACGCCGCTTGTACATCGTGTAGAAGGTCGCGACCGCGGTGACCTCGGCGTCGGAAAGCCCGAGTTGCCTGCCGCAGAAGGAGATTCCCTCCTGGCTGACGTACCCCTGCACCGACTGCACCAGGTGCAGCATCGGCAGCAGCGCGGAGCGCGACTGCGGGTAGCGCGCCATGAGGTTCTCGGCCTTGGCGACGATGTCGGCGTCGAAGATGTCGTCCAAGTCATGGATCTCGCGCTGTGTGTTCGTCATCGGTCCACTCCCCCCATCACCGGGTCGATTGAGGCGATCGCGGCGATCACGTCGGCGACCAGCCCGCCTTCGGCCATCGCGGGCATCGCCTGCAGGTTCACGAAACTCGGTTCCCGCATGTGCGCACGCAGCGGCCGTGTGCCGCCGTCGGACACCAGGTGCACCCCGAGCTCGCCGCGCGGCGACTCGATCGGCGTGTAGACCTGACCGGCCGGGACCTTGAAGCCCTCGGTGACCAGCTTGAAGTGGTGGATCAGCGATTCCATCGACTGGCCCATGATCTTGCGGACGTGCTCGAGCGAGTTGCCCGTGCCGTCGGCGCCCACGGAAAGCTGCGCGGGCCAGGCGACCTTCTTGTCCTCGACCATGACCGGGCCGGGCTCGAGCATCTTGAGCGCCTGCCGGATGATCCGCAGCGACTGGTGCATCTCCTCGACACGGATCAGGTAGCGGCCCCAGCAGTCGGCGTCGTTCGACGTCGGGATGTCGAACTCGAACTCGTCGTAACGCGAGTACGGCTCGGTCTTGCGGAGGTCCCACGGCAGACCGGCCGAGCGCAGCACCGGGCCGGTGATACCGAGTGCGAGGCAGGCGTCCACGGGCAGGTAGCCGACGCCCTTGAGCCGGTTGCGCCAGATCGGCTGACCGGTGAAGAGCTTGTCGTACAAGGGAAGGCGCTGGTCCATCACCTTGACGAACGAGGAAACCTTCTCCTCGAAGTCGTCCGGCATGTCCTGCGCGAGCCCGCCGGGCCGGATGAACGCGTGGTTCATCCGCAGGCCGGTGAGGTGCTCCAGCAGATGGAGAACCTCTTCGCGCTCGCGGAAGCCGATCGTCATCGCGGTGGTCGCGCCGAGCTCCATCCCGCCGGTGGCGATGTAGACCAGGTGCGAACCGATCCGGTTGATCTCCATCAGCATCACGCGGAGCAGTTCGGCCCGGCGCGGTACCTGGATACCGAGCAGCTTCTCCACGCCGAGGCAGTACGTCATCTCGTTGAACAGCGGCGCGAGGTAGTCCATGCGCGTGACGAAGGTGACGCCCTGGGTCCAGGTGCGGTACTCCATGTTCTTCTCGATACCGGTGTGGAGATAGCCGATGACCGAGCGGAGCTGGGTGACGGTCTCGCCCTCCATCTCCAGCACGAGCCGGAGCACGCCGTGCGTCGACGGGTGCTGCGGGCCCATGTTGATGACCATGCGCTCGTCGTGCGCCGCGTCGGCGACGACGTCGTCCCAGTCACCGCCCGAAACCGAGTAGACCCGGCCCTCGGTGGTTTCCCGCGAATCGGCGTAGCTGACAGCGTCGTTGTCTTGGGTGCCGGCTGTGCTATTCGAGCCCGCGGCAGTGGTATCGGTGCCGGTACTGACATCCGCGATGTTTTCGGTAGTCACGAGTAAGACCTCCGCTGGTCCGGCGGCGGGATCTCCGCGCCCTTGTATTCGACCGGGATCCCGCCGAGCGGGTAGTCCTTGCGCTGGGGGTGGCCGTCCCAGTCGTCCGGCATGAGGATGCGGGTGAGCGCGGGGTGACCGTCGTAG
>NZ_DASYMU010000164.1:0-22898 GCF_036008905.1 Amycolatopsis sp.
AGTGCGTAACAGTGTTAGAACACTGTTACGCACTCACGACCCACCTCCACAGCCGCGCCGGTCAGCACACTCCGTCGGTCACCTTCGGGTTCGCCAGGCCGAAGAGGGGGCGCAGTTTCAGGCCGACCCAGGTGCCGCCGAGGGCGAAGACGCCCCAGAGCCAGCCGTGCAGGCTGCCGGTCGAGATCCCAGCCAGGTACGCACCGATGTTGCAGCCACCGGCGAGCCGCGCGCCGACGCCCATCAGGATCCCGCCGAGCACGGCGGCCACCGCGGTACGCCACGGGATCTGGCTGTGGATCTTCCACGCGCCCGCCGCGGCCGCCGCCACCGCCGCGCCGAGGATGATGCCGATGTCGGTCAGACTGGTCTTGTCCGTCCAAATAGGACCGGCGAGCGACTTGGCGTTGGCGGTGGTCTGCCAGAACTCCCAGGTCTCCGGGTGCAGGCCGAGCAGCTGCAGGAACTTGGCTCCCCACAAGGCGAAGGCGAACGTGACGCCCCAGGTTCCGCCGGAGACAAGGAAAACAGCGGCGGCGAGCACCGCGAGCACGACCGCGCCGACCAGCACCGGCCACGAACCGCGGAACACCCTGGCGAAGCCTTTGGCCGTGGGCACGACGTCGACCGGAGGCGGGTTGCGCCGGGCCTGCACGGCCCGCGTCAGCAGCACGATCCCGAGCAGCACGGCGATGGTGATCGCCCACGAACCGAACCAGCCGACATGCTTTGACAGCAGGAAACCGTTGACCTGCGGCCAGCCGGTGAACAGCGGATAACCCCAGGTGTAGAGCACCGAGCCGGTGATGAAACCGCCCAGTGTCAGCACCACCGTGGACTGCCCGGCGCCGACGGCGAACAGCGTCCCCGACGCGCACGCGCCGCCGAGCTGCATGCCGACCGCGAACACCGCCGCGCCGACGAACAGCGGCAGCCCGATCGGACCGGCCGTCGCGACGGGCGTGGAGCCGAAGAGCCCGATCCCGGTCGACGCGATGAGCGCGATCAGCGTCGCGGCCGTACCGAGGAGCAGGGCGTGGGCACGGAGGCCTTGGCCGTTGCCGACCGCGATGAGCTGGCGCCACGCGGAGGTGAAGCCGAACCGCGAGTGGAACAGCGCCAGGCCGAGCCCGAGTCCGAGCGCGAGCAGCGCACCGAACTTGCCGCCGTAGGAAGCCCAGACGTACCAGGTCAAACCCACCGATCCCGCGGCGGCGACGGCCAGCGGCACCACGCGGACAGGCTCTTCGGGCTCCGGCTGGGGAGCGGCACAGGAAGTGGGGAAGGAAAGGAACTTGTTGTCACCGGGGCGGGAATCGGTCGACGCGGTCACGAGGACTCCATAACGTGATCATCCGAGCAGGACGATCCAGGTTATGGCGCGTGACCGGCCGATGACACCTCGTCGCACACTGTGGGATTCGGGTGAAGCCCTACGGCCGAACGGCCGAGCCTCCTGCGACGCAAGTGGCCCGGCCGGTCAGCGGCTACGGAGAAATCAGCCTTCTTTGATCTTGAGACAGACCGTGGTCGCGGGCTCGGAGTAGGTCGCCGAAGCATTGGCTTCGGTGCCCTCGCACTGGTCCGTGGGCGCGTCGACGACCTTGAGGACTTCGGCCTCCGCCGTCGGATCGGTACAGGCGATCTTCTTGTAGCCCGCGGTTTCCGAGGTCATGTCGCTGAAGCAGTCACCCTGCTTCGCGTTGAGCATGAGGCAAAGCTTGTACGACGCGCTCCCGGTGACCGAGTACTCGTCGTACATGCCCTCGGGGCAGGAACCCTTGCTCTCGTCGAGTTTCACCGCGATGCGGACGTTCGCCGACGGATCGTCGCACGCGGCCTTGTCGGGCTCGGCGCCCTGTTTGAACTCCACCACGGAAAGGCAGTCACCGACCTTGGAGCTGTCCGGGGACTTGGTGTAGTTGACGACCGCGAACACGCCACCGATGACGACCACGAGGATCGGCAACAGGATGCGCAGCAACCGGAGCGTGCTCTTCGGCTGCGGCTGCTGCGGCACACCGGGTTGCGGGCCGTAGCCCGGAGGCGTGCCGGGCGGCGGCTCGTAACCCTCGGGCGGCGCGCCGGCACCGGGCTGCTGCGCCACGGGCGGCGGACCGTACGGATCCGGTTGACCCACCGGCGGCTGGCCCCCAGGGACCGGCGGAGGGGGAACGCTCACGAGAACCTCGCAAAGGTGAAAGGGATGTGATCTGGCTCATCCAACACACACAGTGAGACTCTCCGGTCAGCGACCCCTCGTTGGAGCGCAAAAAGGACGATGGACGCCCCGTTTGGTTACGGAGCGTCCATCGTCCTTGGCAGAGATCGAACCTTAATCGCGCAAATACGACAGCAGGCGCAGGATCTCGAGGTACAGCCAGACCAGCGTGGTCATGAGGCCGAACGCCGAGTACCAGGCCCACTTCGAGGGCATGCCCTCGCGGATCATCTTGTCGGCCATGTCGAAGTCCAGCAGGAAGCTGAACGCCGCGATGCCGATGACCACGAGGCTGAAGATGATCGCCAGCGGACCGCCGTCACGGATGCCCATGTTGACGCCGAACGCGCCGAGCAGCAGGTTCATCAGCATCAGGATGACCACGCCGACGGTCGCGCCGATGATCCACTTGGTCAGCTTGGGCGTGACCTTCACCGCGCCGGTCTTGTAGACCACCAGCATCGCGACGAAGACACCCGCGGTACCGAGGATCGCCTGCAGCGCGATACCCGGGAAGAGGATCTCGAACACCGCGGTGATCGCGCCCAGGAACACACCTTCGGCCGCGGAGTACGCGAGCGTCAGCGGGCCGCTGGCCTTCTGCTTGAAGATGATGAACAGCGAAAGACCGAGACCGACGAGCATGCCGCCGATGAGCGCGCCGATCAGCGCACCCGAAACCCCGGTGACCTCGCCGAGCCTGTTGACCGTGAGTTGACTGTTCGCCCAGATCGCGGTGATGACACCGACGACGAGCGCGACCCCCAGGCTCATGCCGGTCTTGATGACGACGTCGTCGACGGTCATCGGGCGGTCGGCAGCACCGGACTGAGTCTGACCCGGGCCGTAGCCGGGCACTCCGCCCTGGGGCTGGTTGAAGCCTACGTTTGACCCGTACTGGCCGTACGCCACATTGCCTTTCGGCAAGTTGCGGAACGCCGGGTTGCTTGTGGAACGCACCTGATCCTCCTGGATCTACCATCACCTGCATCGGGTTAACGACCGCGTGCGCCAGCCGGTTCCCGTCGGGTAAAGGCGACTTTACCCTTCCTGGCGCGCCGAGTCCGCCGACATACCGTATGCCCTGCCGACCTCGAGCGTGGCAAAACCGCGCCACCAGCGAACCGAGCGGTAACTTGCGTACGGGACTGTGTTCATCACAGTCCCGATGCAGCACAATCCCAGTGAGAACAATGCTCGGGGTTCCCAGGGTGTCGAAGGCGGCGAAAGGCAGTTACATGGCTGACAAGGCCACTTATCTCGTGACCGGCGCGACGGGTTTGATCGGGCGCCAGTTCACGCAACTGCTGCTGGCCCGCGAAGACACCGGCAGTGTCTCGCTGCTCGTCCGCGAATCGTCCCGGCCCCGGCTGACCGCGCTGGTCAACCAATGGCCGCATCCGGAGCGCGTCAAGCTGGTCACCGGGGACATCTCGGCGCCGGGCCTCGGCGTGAGCGAGCAGGTCCGTGACGAGCTGCGCGGGAACGTCGACAACGTCGTGCACCTCGCCGCGCTCTACGACCTCACCGCCGACGACGAAGCCAGCATCGTCGCGAACGTCGAAGGCACCCAGCACGTCATCGACCTGGCCGCGGACATCCGGGCCGGTCGCCTGCACCACGTGTCCTCGGTCGCGGTCGCCGGTGACCACGAAGGCATGTACACCGAGGACATGTTCGACGTCGGCCAGCGCCTGGTCACGCCGTACCACCGCACCAAGTTCGAGGCCGAGAAGCTCGTCCGCGACCAGACCGAGGTGCCGTTCCGGATCTACCGCCCGGCGGTCGTGCTGGGGCACTCGCAGACCGGCGAGATGGACAAGATCGACGGCCCGTACTACCTCTTCCCCGCGATCAGCAGGCTCGCGTCGCTGCCCAACGTGCCGATCATCGGCCCGGACCTCGGCGACTCCAACGTCGTCCCGGTCGACTACGTGGCGAAGGCACTGCTCGAACTCGCCACGAAGGACGGCCTCGACGGGCGCACCTTCCACCTGGTCAACCCGGAGCCGCAGTCGGTCATCTCGGTCTACAACGCCTTCGCGAAGGCCGCCGGGGCACCGACGATCACCGCCGAGCTCAACCAGGGCGTGTCCAAGGGCATCGTCTCGCTGATCAAGCTGAGCGAGCACATCCCCGGGTTCACCCTCGCCCGTGACGCCGTGCTGGACCGGCTCGGCATCCCGCCGGTGCTGCTGGAGACGATGGCCTTCGAGTCCGTGTTCTCCTCGGCGTCGACGCGCAAGGCACTCGCGGGCTCGGGCATCGAGATCCCCCGCCTGGAGGACTACGCGCCCACGCTGTGGCGCTACTGGCGTGAGCACCTCGACCCGTTCCGCGCCCGCAAGCACGGCCCGCGCGGTGAGCTCGATGGCCGCCGCGTGATCATCACCGGCGCGTCCTCGGGCATCGGCCGGACCACGGCACTGCGCGTCGCCGCGGAGGGTGGCATCCCGCTGCTCGTCGCGCGCCGCCAGCACGAGCTCGAAGAGGTGCGCGACGAGATCATCGCGGCCGGCGGCAGCGCGTCGGTGTACCCGGCCGACCTGACCGACGAGGACTCGGTGCACAAGGCGGTCGACGCGATGCTCGCCGAGCACGGCCGGATCGACATGCTGGTGAACAACGCCGGGCGCTCGATCCGGCGCTCGATCAAGCTGTCCTACGACCGGTTCCACGACTACGAGCGCGCGATGGCGATCAACTACTTCGGCGCGGTCCGGCTGATCCTGGCGGTGCTGCCGCATATGTCCGAGCGGAAGTTCGGGCATATCGTCAACGTGTCGTCCATCGGCGTGCAGGGCATCGCGCCCCGGTTCTCGGCGTACGCGGCGTCGAAGGCGGCACTCGACTACTTCTCGCGGATCGCCGCGACCGAGACCCACGGCGACGGGATCACCTTCACCACGATCCACATGCCGCTGGTACGCACGCCGATGATCCGGCCGACCAAGATCTACGACGCCTTCCCGACGAAGTCGCCCGAGCAGGCCGCCGACATGGTGATGAAGGCGCTCAAGGAGCGCCCGAAGCACATCGGGACGCCGATGGGACAGGCGATCGGTGTCGCCTACACGCTGCTGCCCGGGGTCACCGATGCCATGGCGTACCAGGGTTTCCGCATCTTCCCCGACTCCGCGGCCGCCGGTGGCAGTGGCGGGCTGAAGATCGGCAAGGGCGAGGTGCACCTTTCCAAGGCCGCGATGGCGCTCGCCAAGATCAGCCGTGGTTTCCATTGGTGAGGTTTTCGGTGACACTACGTTGGTGATGTTGTTTTGGTCACACAGAGCGATCGCGATGGTGACCGGACAGGCACTGATCACCAGGTGAGGGTGAAAACGCGACGATAATTAACGAAGCCTGACGTCGGCGACACCGGGTACGCAGGTACCGTCGGGCCCATGGTTTCCGAGCGCGACAACGGCTTACTTCCCCTGCGCCGTGAGTATGCCCAGGTGTGGCACGGCTTCGACCGCAACGAGGTGCGCCAGTACCTCGATCACCTCGAGGCGCATCTTCGGCGGATCATGACCGACCGCGACGCGGCGATGGCTCAGGCGAGCACTTTGTCGCGTGAGCTGGAAAACTCGCGCCGCGAGATGACCAAGCTGGGCGCGCGGATCGAGGAACTCAAGAAACCACCGGAGCGGCTGGAGGACCTCGACGAGCGCATGCAGCGCACGGCGACCCTCGCCAACGCGCGCGCCGAGGAGATCACCACCCGCGCGGAGGTCGCCGCCGAGAAGCACTGGGCGGAGTCGACAGAGGTCTCGACGAAGCTGCGTGAGCGCTACCAGAAGCTGATCGACGACCTGGACGTCCAGGCCGACGCGCTGCACGCCGAGCACGAGAACGCGTTGAAGTCCACGCGGGCCGAGGTGCAGAAGCTGACCGTCGAGGCGGCTCAGCGTCGCGAGACGATGGACGCCGAAGCCGAGCGGAAGCGCCGGTCCATCGAGCGCGAGTTCGAGACGTCCATGGCCGCCCAGCGCGCCACGCTCGAGAAGCAGATCGCCGACCAGCACCAGGCGAGCAAGAACCAGGCCGAGCGTCGCATCGCCGAAGCCACCGCCGAGGCCAAGCGCCGGCTCGACGAAGCCACCGCGGAAGCCAAGCGCCGCCTGGACGAGGCCACCACCACCGCCGCGCAGCGGACCACCGAAGCGACCCGCCGGGTCGAGCGGCTCGCCGAACTCCGCGAGCAGGCCCGCGCGAGCCTCCGCGAGGCCGATGAGGTCCTCAAGGCGTCCGAAGCGGCGTTGGTCCCGCTCCGCGAGGAGTCCGGCATCGCCGCGGCTTCGAAGCTGGTCGGGGGCGACGAGCCCGCTCCGTCCGCTGCCGCCGTCGCCGAGAAGAAGGCCGCCGACGCCGACTCGAAGGCCGCTTCGGAGATGACCCTGCAGATGAAGGCGCCGGGCATCCAGAAGCCGAGCCCCACGCCGAACGGCCACAAGCCCGCTCCGGAGAAGGCCAACTCCAACTCCTGACCCGGGTTCAAAAACCGGCGGGACCTTTCGTACGAGAGGTCCCGCCGGTTTTTTGCGCTACATGGTGGCTGTGCGTCGCCAAGGGTGCAGGGCTTCGAGCTGGGCGGCGACGCCGAGCAGCCGCGCTTCGCCGCCTGGAGCGGCCACGAGCTGCACACCGATCGGCAGGCCCGACGAGTGCTGCCCGACGGGCACCGACATCGCCGGGTAGCCCGCCAGGTTCCACACCCCCGGGTAAGGCGCGACGCGGATGGCGGGCACCACGTTCGGCAGCCACCGGCGCTCATGCCAGCGGCGCGCCTTCGGGGGCAACGTGGCCAGCGTCGGCGTCACCAGCACGTCGTGTTCGGCGAAGAACTCCTCGGCACGCGCGATCCAGCGCTGCTTCGCGCTCTCGCGAACCAGTCCGGCGCGCCGCACCACACGGCCGAGGCGGACGTGGGTGCGCGTGCGGGGCTGCAGGAGCGCGTCGTCGAAGTCCTCGGCCTGCTCGGCCGGTCCGGCGAACCAGCGCGCGAGGATGGCGAAGGTCGCGGTGCCGTAGCGCGGGCTCGCGGTCTGGACGGTGTGCCCTGCACCGTCGAGCAGGGTCCCCACGAGGTCGACCGCGGCCGTCAGCTGCTTCGGGACGGGTGCCCTGGTGAGCGGCACCAGCGTCGACGTCGCGATGCGAAGGTTGCCCGGTGCCACGAGTTCCGCCAGGTCCGGCCGTTGCGCGAGGACGCCCAGCAGCAGGGCCGCGTCGGCGACGGTGGTCGCGAGCGAGCCGTGCTCGGACATGCCGAACCAGCCCTCGGTTTCGTCCTTCACGACGCCGTAACCCGGCTTGATCCCGACCAGCCCGCACATCGCGGCGGGCAGCCGGACCGAGCCGAGCCCGTCGGTGCCGTGGGCGAACGGCACCATCCCGGCGGCGACCGCGGCCGCACTCCCGCCGGACGAACCGCCCGAGACATACGTTGGGTCCCAAGGGTTTCTGGCGATTCCGGACGGCGTGTCGCTCATCGGCCAGATGCACAGCTCCGGCACCCGCGACAACCCGACGATCACCGCGCCCGCGGCGCGCAGCCGGGCGGCGATCACCCCGTCGGCGGCGGCGAGTTCCTGGTCACCGCCCCGCGAACCCCACTCGGCGTACTCGCCGGCGACCGCGGTCACGTCCTTGACCGCGACCGGCACCCCGGCCAGCGGCAGCTCCGCGAGGTCCGCGCGGTCCTTGAGCGCCTGCGCTTCGGCGAGGGCCTCCTCCGCGCGAACCCGCCGGAACGCGCCGACCACCGCGTCGGCCGCGTCGATCCGCGCCAGCGCGTCCTTGGTCACCTGCACCGGGTCCAGTTCTCCCGCCCGAACAGCTTTCGCCAGCTCACTCGCCGTCAGCGCCATAGCCGGAACTCTAACCCGCCGCTCGGATCGCCATCTGTCGACAGATGGCGATGCTGGCACGCTGTCCTTGGCCGGGCGCAACGTAAGCTGGGGCCCATGTGCTCGCCTGCCTCGGACCCCCTGTCGTGACCAAAGCGAAGGTGACCACGCTGCTGCTGGTCACGCTGGTGGCGGGTTCGATCCTGGTGGCGACGCTCCGGGACGACACCGAACCGGGCACCCCCATCGCGGCTCCGCGGGCGCCCAGCGGCGCACCCGCGTCGCGACAACCGCTTCCGCCCAAGGCCGCACCGGTTCCGGCCACCTGCGAGGGCCTCGTTTCGTCGTTGACGCTTCGCGATCGGCTCGCGCAGCTGCTTGTCGTCGGGGTCGATCCGAGCAGCGCGAAGGACGCCGTCAACATCGTCCGCGCACACCAGGTCGGCGGCGTTTTCCTCGGCGGCAACGACACGGAGTTGTTGCAGGACAACGCACTCGCGCAGGTTCAGCAGGTCGCACGGATCCCGGTGTCGGTCGCGATCGACGAAGAGGGCGGCCGGGTCCAGCGCATCGACGAGCTCGACGGATCGATGCCGAGCGCACGGGTACTGGCGCGGACCATGAGCGTCGAGCGGGTCCGTGAGCTGGGCCGCACCCGGGGCCGGGCGATGAACGTCCGTGGCGTCACCGTCGACTACGGGCCGGACACCGACGTCAGCGACCAGCCGGACCGCTCGGTGATCGGCGACCGGTCGTTCTCGAACGATCCCGAGGTCGTCCGGAACTACGCGATGGCGTTCGCCGCGGGGCTCGAGGAATCCGGCGTCCAGCCGGTGCTGAAGCACTTCCCCGGCCACGGCCACGCGGACGGCGATTCGCACAAGGGGCTCGTGAAGACTCCGCCGCTCGCCGACCTGCGGAAGCTGGACCTGGTGCCGTACCAGCGCATCACCGAATACGGCCGCGCCGGGGTGATGGTCGGCCACATCCAGGTGCCCGACCTCACCGGAGACGCGCCCGCTTCACTCTCCCCGGCGACGTATCAGTTGCTGCGTAAGGATTACGCCTTCACCGGCCCGATCATCACCGACGATCTCGGTGCCATGAAAGCGGTTTCGGATCGCTACGAGCTTCCCGACGCGGTACTGATCGCCCTGCAGGCCGGCGCGGACCAGGCGCTGTGGTCGTCCGGGGACCGGGTCAACGAGGTGCTCGACAAGCTGGAAAACGCCGTGACCACGGGAAAACTGCCCGACACGCAGGTTCGCGAATCCGCGACCCGGGTGCTCTCGGCCAAAAAAGCCTGCGGCTAGGTGGGTGGCTCGTGAGTGGCTACGAGTGTTAGAACACTTGTTGCCACTCACGAGCCACCTCGCCAGCGGAACGTCCGGCAGGAACGTCAGCGACGCGACGGTTTGCCGTACTTCTCCTCGAACTCCTGCAAGAACGAGCTGAGCGCGGCGGCCGTCGGGTCGACCGATTCGGACGCCTTCGCCTGCTTCGAGGCCGAGGAAGACGTCGTCGCGGGTGCCTTCTGCTCGGCGCGCACCTCGGCCGAGGCGACCGGCTTAGTGGTGGGCACGGCGAGCGTTCCCGCTGCCGCGGACGGCGTCGGCTCGCCGGTGCTCGACGTCGGCGGGGCCACGACGGCCGGGGCCGGCTGACCGGACGCGGGTTCGTCGCCCTTCCCACCGGAGCCGCCGAACAGGACCACACCGCCCACGGCCAGCACCACGAACGCGGCGGCCGCCCCCAGCACGACCTGCTTGCGCTTGTCCAAGGGCGTGGCCTGGCGATGTGCGCCGGGTTCCGGCGGCAGCTCCCCGTGCACCGGCTGGTCGAGCACCGGTTCGGCGACGGGTTCGGCGGCCGGGACCGCCCGCAGCTGAACCGTCTCCTCGAGCGAGGTGGGGAGTTTCACGCGAATGCCTCCGTGCCGCCGCTGGTCCTCATCATGGGCTCGCCGGACAAACCCTACGTGACCTCGCAGAGCGACGAGGTCCGGCGCGACCGGCTACGGTTGGTAGTCGCGCTACGGGAACGGACAGCGTTGCGCGGCAACGTCCGGCATCACCGCGGGCAGCCCGATGGGCTCGGCGGGCAGGAAGGCCGGGCGGACCGAAGCGTCGGGTTCGTCGTAGTACCGGTGGAAAACCGGGCTCTGGCTACCGGAGACGGGCGGCACGATCCAGCTCCAGTCGGCGCGGCACGCGCGACCGGCGTCCTCCTCCCGCGCGAGATGGGTGAGGAACCGGCGGGACTCCGTGTGGTGATCGGCCATCGTCACCCCGGCGGTGTCGAACGAATGCTGCACGGCCAGTGTCAGCTCGACGAGCGCGCGGTCGCGCCAGAGCGTGCGTTCCGAGCGCGTGGAAAGCCCCATTCCCTCCGCGATCGACGGCAGCAGGTCGTACCTGTCGGCGTCGGCGAGATTCCGCGCGCCGATCTCCGTGCCCATGTACCAGCCGTTGAACGGCGCCGCCGGGTAGGTGACGCCGCCGATCTCGAGCCGCATGTTGCTCATCGCCGGCACCGCGTGCCAGCGCAGGCCGAACTCGGCGAACCACGGATGGTCGGGATGGCTCAGCGGCACCTCGAGCACCGCGTCCTCTGGCAGCTCGAAGTACCGCGGCCGGCCGGGCTCGGACTCGACCACCAGCGGCAGGACGTCGAACGGCCCGCGCCGGGCGGGCGGCGTCCACCCCAGTTGCCGCACCAGATCGGTGAAGCCGAGATAGCGCCGGTCACCGCACACCGAATCGCCACGAGTCCGGTACGCGGCGTACCGGATCAGCTGCTCGTTCCAGATCCGCGGCCCGGGCGCCGCCACCGTGTCGGGCGCGAAGATCGTTATGGTGGACCGGATCCGGCCGTCGCGGCCGGCCTCCCGCAGATGCGCGGTGCACTCGGCCGCGATCGCCCGCGCTCCGCTCACCTGCCGCCGATCGCGGATGCGCAGGCCACGCCAGTACAACCGCCCGATACAGCGCGCCGAGTTGCGCCACGCGACCGTTGCCCCGAAAGCCAGTTCCGCCGCCGTGTGGGTGTACGAACCCGTGGCGGCAATCTCGTCCTTGACCTCCTCGATCCTCGCCCGCAACCGATCGTCGGTCATGGCCGGGTCCTCGGTCTGAAACAGTCGAAGGAACTCCTCCGCTTCATCAGTGTCGACACATTTCGGGCGCAAAGCGTTCCGGAGAATCACTGCCGCATCCTTACACAAATCGCCGGGGGAAATCGAGAAGAATCTGTCGATCACCGACTTGTTTCGCCCTCATTGACACCGTTTCGACCTCATTGTCACCAAAGACCGTGAGTCAAAACCCAACTTCAGGCAAGGACAGCTACCCATTCGGACCAGCAAAGATCCATTTATCTAACGCAGAGCTACGTCACTTTTTTCTTACCTGGCAACCACTTCTGGTTAATAATCCACAATATCCGGCACGACTTCGGCGATCACAAAAGGGATTTCCTGCCGTTATCGGAACATCGGACAAACGGAGCATCATAACCGATCCCCTATTTCACCCCCGACGGGTGATAGCGGCACCGACCACCCCCACGAACTCGCCGGTGAACTGCGGGATCCGACATTGTCAGGCGCTTGTCGGCAGCCCGACAACAACCGGGCGGCGCCGCCCGGTCCCGCGCAAACGGCCCAACGCCGGATCACGGTCCGCCATCATGGCGGACCGGTGAGCCGTCGTGCCCGGTTCGCCGGTCCGGCCCGGCAATTCACCGAGTCGGAGTAGCCGGGTCCGGCCGGCTGGATCGCTCACCGGGTAGGTCCCATCACCGCCCGTGGTCGCCTCCGCGGAGGTACTCCCCGGGTGGTGCGGGAATTCCTGTGGCAGGCTGCTCCGAAGACCGGCAAGCGGGCCGGTCGCCGGGCGAAGGTCAAAGGTGAGATGGCGTCATCCAGCAGGTTTCCCGTTCCCATCGGAGAGCGCTACTTCGAGGACTACCTTCCCGGTTCGGTCTACGAGTTCGCCGCCGACCTCACGGTGAACGAGAAGCAGATCATCGACTTCGCGACCGAGTACGACCCGCAGAGCATCCACGTCGACCCGGCCGCGGCGGCCGAGGGGCCGTTCGGCGGGATCATCGCGAGTGGCTGGCAGACCGCGAGCCTGATGATGCGCCTGTTCGCGGACCACTATCTGTCCACGGTGGCCAGCCTAAGCAGTCCCGGTGTCGACGAGTTGCGCTGGCTCAAGCCCGTCCGGCCCGGTAATTCGCTGCGGTTGCGGGCGACGGTCGTCGAGGCCAAGCGATCCCGCTCGAAGCCCGACAGAGGTGTCGTGCGGACGCTGGCGGAGCTCATCGATCAGGACGGCGACGTCGTTTTCCGCGTCACCGCGATGAACATCCTGCGCTCGCGCGAGCGGTGAATCCGGCCTACTTCTTCGCGGCGGGCCGGTACTCGGCGCCCGCCGGGAGGTAGGCGAGTGTCGTCCGGTTCAGCAGGCTGTCGGCGACACCGCGAAGGATCGCTTTGAGATTGGCCCCGCGCGACGGTTCGAACGCCACTGTCGTCAGTGCCTGGCGGCCGATGTAGAGCATCGCCTGCAACGACCATCGCGGGTTGCGGAAGACGTTCTCGCGGATCAGCACGAGACCGTTCCTGGTGATCCAGTAGTGTCGCCACGCCGAGTACCGGAGCACCTTGACCGTGAGCCCGGCGATCCGGTGCTCGCGCCGGTCACCGATGGAATGCGGCAGCAGGGTCGCGGTGTCCTGCACGATCCGGACGCCGTCGCGGCGGAGCTTGAGGCAGAAGTCGTTGTCGACCCAGTCGACGAAGAACTCGTCACGGAAGCCGCCCGCTGCGTCGAGGACACCGCGCCGGACGATCATGCCCGAGGTGATGACCGTGTCGCGGTCCACGAGCGCGCTGCCGACCACGCCGAAGCGGTCGTAGGTGGAGCCGTCCACCGCGTCGACCGGGGTGGGACCGACCACGCCGATGCCAGGATCGGCCAGGTGCGCCGCGAGCGAAGGCACCAGCCCGGCGGGGAGAACGGAATCCTGGTCGAGGACGAGCACGGCCTCGGTGGCCGGCACCAGCGCACGCATCGCCGTGTTGAGCGCGCCGGCGAGCCCACCGTTGCGACCCGGCCGCAGGACGTTGACCCTGGCGTCCGTCAGCTTTTCGGACAGCGAAGCCGAGTCGGCCGGGGTGTTGTCGACGACGACGACGTCCGCGCAGGACTCCAGCGCGACCTCGACCACCGCGGCGAGCCGCTCGTCCGGGTGATACGCGGTGACGACCGCGGTGATGACAAGCTCAGCCATCGGTGATCGGGGCTCCTCGAGATCGGCGACACGGTGGCATTCCTCATCCACCATGGCCGGACCGATGCTACAGACGGCCGCCCGTGCGCCGGGCCGGGCCACCATCCTGACGGGACAAGTCGGCCACATCGGGGTCCGCTACGCTGCAATGGTCGCTCCGGGCGACAAATCAGGTGGTCCACGCGGTCACCACTGACCCGCAAGCGTCGACCGACAGGCTGGGTATGCACCGTCTGAGTTTCCTTCGTGGCCCGATGCCGTTGATCGGCGCGGGCCTCGCGCTGGTGGTCCTTTCCGGGGTCGCGTTCATCGGCATCGTGAGCCGCTCGGGCGTCGACGAACCGGGCGTGGCCGCCCTCGCCAGCCTCTATTTCCTGGTCAACACCGCCGCGCTCGGCGTCTTCAGCGGCGTCGAACAGGAGATGTCGCGCGCGGTGAGCCAGGAGCGCGCGCTCGGCCGCCCGGCCGGGCCGGTCGTCCATGTCATGGCACGCCAGGCTTTCCGCCTGCTGCTGCCCGCGACCGTCCTGCTGCTGGCGCTTTCGCCGATCCTCGTGAACGGTCCGCTGCGCGGGCACTGGGACCTCGCCGCGGAGCTCGTCATCGGCCTGTTCGCGGCGTTCTGCGCCGCGGTGGTGCGCGGCGCGCTCGGCGGGAGCCAGCGGTTCGGCTACTACTCCGCGACCATGGCGACCGAGGGTCTGTCCCGGTTGATCCCGAGTGTCGTGCTGTGGCTGCTCGGCGTCGACTCCGCGTGGGTCTTCGGCCTGGTTTTCGTGCTGGGCCAGTTCTTCGCGGCGCTGCTCGGCGCCGGGCTGCTCTGGATCAGCGGCGGCCGCGACCGCGCGATGCTGTCGCCGTCGGGCACTCCGCCGTCGATTGCGGGCGCCGGCAAGATCCGGTTCGGCGTCTCCACGGCGCTGGTACTGGTCGTGGTCGCGAACCTGACCAGCCAGGCCATCGTCAACCTGCCCCCGGTCGTCATCAACGCCAAGCTGGAGGCCCTTCCCGTGGTGGCCACGGCGATCGCCGCCGCGGTGACGCTGACCCGGCTGCCGATGTTCGCCTTCGTGCCGCTCCAGACGATGCTCCTGCCGCGGCTGACGGCGAACGCGGCGCAGGGCGATCTGCGCGGGGTGCGGCGGCAGACATTGCGGACGGCCGCCGTCTGCGTGGTGCTCGGCCTGCTCGGCATCCTCATGCTCGCCGTGCTCGGGCCGTGGCTGCTCGGTGTCTACGTCGACCTGGGTGGCGAGCGCCCGCTGTCCAGCGCGGTCATGGCCGGGCTGGGCATCGGGACGCTGTTCCTCATGACGACGAACGTCACCCAGCCCGCGCTGCTGGCGATCGGGCAGCACCGGGCCGTGCTGGTCTCCTACCTGACCGGCGCGGTCGCCATGACGGTGATGTTCGTGCTTCCCGTCGAGCCGGTCACTTCGGCGGTGCTGGCCACCTCGGCCGGGCCCATCGCCGTCGCGATCGTGATGGGTTTCGTCCTCGTGCGCTCGACCCGCGGCACCGGAGCGCCCGCGGACGACACAGCGAAGGAAACCCGCGACGCGCTGAGCGGCTCCTAGGGCGCCGAGCAGCCGTTGTCGTAAACCCACAGCCGGGCGGTACCGGCGACGATCAGCGGCCGATAGGACAGGACCATCACCTCGGGCCGCTCCGGCCGCTGCACCACGGTCACGATGAAACAGGAACTGCTGCCGGGGAAGGTCCACGATCCCGGCGGCACCATGCCGACCGCCGACCGGTAGCCGTTCCACTCCAGCCCTGCGTTGACGTCGACCGCCGGGATCCCCATGGCCACCAACCGGTTCCCGGCGTCCCAGCGCGCGGAGTCGTAGGCCAGACCGGCGGCGGTCACCGTCAGCGAGACCGCGGCCAACCCGGCCAGCGCGGCCACGGCGGGTACCCGTTCGGCGACCCTGGCGAAAGCCGAGTTCCCCGGTGCCGTCCGCTCGGACAGCACCACCGCCAGCAGCGGCGGCATGGCCAGCAGCCAATACCGGTCGAATAGGTTCTGCCCCGAAAGCGCGCTTCCGACGTTTCCGACGACCATCAAGGTCAGGAACACCCCGAGCACCGGGTTGATATATCGCAGCCGCCGCACGACGAGGCCGGCCAGCAGCACCCCCGACCCGCAGGCGATCGCGACGATCAGCATCCACAGTTGTGGCGGGAAAATCGTGGCGGGACGCCCGTTGCCCGCGCCCCAGTACGGCCCGGCCGGGTCCAGGTAGTTCCCCACGAAGAAGCCCTGCACGCCGAACCTGAGCACCGCGGCGACGGCGACCGCGAAGGCCGCCAAGGAACCCAGGATCGCCCAGCGACCCCAGCGCCATGGGCGCGCGACCAGCAGTACCGCCGGTACCAATCCCAGCGCCAGCAGGAAATATCCGCGGACGACGACGCTGCCGCCGAGCTGCAGCAGGGTCGACGGCACCGACAGCACCGGCGGGTCACCGGCGCCGTACGACTGGCGCCACAGCTCGAAACCCAGTGCTCCCAGCAAAAAGAGCGCGCCGGTAACGCAGAGCACGATCCAGTCGCGTTTCCGCCGCGACCGCCAGGCGGCCACCGCGGCCAGCAGCAGCACCGCGGCGGGTGCCGCCAGCGCCTGCTCGCGGATCGTGAAACCCCAGAGCCCGAACGCGGTCGACACCGCCAGCAACCAGGTCGACCCGCTGAGCAGCGCCCGGCGGCCGACCGCGAGACAGATCATCATCGCCGCCATCGCGGGCACGTCGGGCATAAAACTCGTGGCGAGCAGGCCGAAGCCCGGCCAGATCGCGACGATCAGCACGGCGAACGCGGCCCGCGCCCGGCCCAGCGACGACACGAGCAGGTCGTAGACCGCCGCCAGCGCCACGATGCCCAGCAACGCCACGAAGACTTGCTGCGCGACCAGCCAGCGGGCCAGCGGGCCCAGCACCATGAACTGTCCGAACAGAGCCGACCGGTTCCAGCCGAGCAACTCGATCCGGCCGGTGAGACCGAACGTCTGCGCGATGCGGCTGTACGACCACGCGTCGTTGTGCGGGATCGACAGGCCGCCCGTCACCACCGCCAGCACCACCGGCACGAGCACCCCGAGCAGGACCGCCGCGGCGAGCAGCACCCGCGCGGCCGGGCTCCGCTGCACCGGCTTGCCCGCGCGCGCCCCCATTTGCAACTGGTCGTCAGTCGCGGAGACACCGGGCGGGGCAACGGCGTTCGTCCCGGGGACAGCCATTCGGATCGGGTCCTTTCGCAAATTTTGCGAGCTCCATCGGCGATGTCTCCGCACGTAGAAAGCGATTATCCACCAATGGGTGAAGCCTATCCAAAAGGGATGCCGGTCACCCCGGGCCCATCCCGCGCGGCGCCGAAATGGACACACGCCGAAGTGCGCGATGCCCGGACTCCTACACTTCGTGAGCCCTGCCCCGCCACCAGTACGAGGACACATGAACTGGCTCGACGTCGCCCCGGTCGCTTTGGTCTGCGTGGGCTGGTTAATGATTCCCGGCCTGCTGGTCAGCTATGCGATCGGGTTCCGGAGCCTCGCCGCGTGGGCCGTGGCGCCGACGATCAGCGTCGCGATCATCGCGATGACCGCGGTCGTGGGCGGCAAGCTGGGCATCGCCTGGTCCGTCCCGCTGGTGCTGATCACCTCGCTGGCGGTGGCCGTGGTCGCGGCGGCACTGGCGTTCGCGCTGCGCCGCCGCTTCACCGTGGTCCAGCAGCCGGACCCGCGGCCGGTCACCCTGACGGCGTTCCTCGGGCTGATCCCCGCGCTGCTGATCGGCGGGCTGACCGTCGTCCGAGGCATGGGCAGCCCGGAGCGGCTCGCCCAGGCGTACGACGCGATCTTCCACTACAACGCGCTCGCCTACATCGAAGACAGCCACGACGCCTCGTCGCTGACACTGGCCGCGCTGGGCAACCCGGGCATGGCCGGGTTCTACCCGGCCGCTTGGCATGACCTGGCCTCGATGGTGCTGCTCACCACCAGCGCGTCGATCCCGGTGGTCGCCAACGTGCTGACCGCCGTGCTTTCGGTGGTGATCTGGCCGCTGAGCTGTGTCCTCCTCGTCCGTCAGATCGCGGGCCGCTCGCTCCCGGCGATGGCCATCACCGGTGCCCTCAGCCTCGGCTTCACCGCTTTCCCGTGGGGGCTCATGGCCTTCGGCGTGATTTGGCCGAACCTCCTCGGGCTCGCCCTCGTGCCGGTCGGCGTGGCCGTCGCGCTGTCGCTGTCCGGGCTGGCGCGCGAGGACGCCATCGGCAAGGGCAGGGCCTGGCTGATGGTGCCGTTCATCGTGATCGCGGGTGGCTTCGCGCATCCCAACTCGCTCTTCAGCCTGATAGCGATCGTGGTGTTCCCGGTGTTCACCGGCATCGGCCTGTGGGCGCTGCGGATGCGGGCCGACGGCCGGACCTCCCGCGGCGTGCTCGGGTTCGGCGTTGCCGCGGTGATCTTCCTCGGCGGCTGGCTGTTCGCGGCGACGTCACCGGTGTTCGAGGCAGTGCGCACCTACTACTGGCCGCCGATCGAAAGCTCGTCGAAGGCGTTCGGTGAAGCCGTGCTCGGCGCCGCCAACGGCCGTCCGACGCTGTGGGTGATCTCGGCCGTGGTGATCCTCGGGGTGGTGTTCCTCTGGAAGGTGGTCGACCAGCGCTGGCTGATCGGTGCCTTCGCCGCCAGCGTGTTCCTGTTCATCCTCACCGCGTCGGTCAACTCGCCGCGCACGCAGGCGATCACCGGGTACTGGTACAACGACACGTTCCGGACGGCGGCGCTGCTGCCGATCGTCGGGGTGCCGCTGGCCGTACTCGCGGTCGTGGAGGTGGCGAACCGGCTGCGGGACTGGCTGAACCAGGGCGACCGGGCCTGGCTGGGCAAGTTCGGCTCGTCGGCGCTCGGGCTCACCCTGGTCCTCGCGCTGGTCGTGGTCGTCGCGGGCAAGGGCATGTACATCAAGGTCCACGGCAACGCGGTCTCGGAGATCTACGCCGGCCAGGACGACTCGACCAAGGGCAACCTCGTCGACGCCCGCGAGCTGGCGTTCTACGGCCGGGTCAAGGACAAGATCCCGCCGGACGCCGTCGTCGCGGGCAACCCGTGGGACGGCAGTGCCCTCACCTGGGCCCTGATCGACCGCCGGTCGCTGTTCCCCCATGTGGGCCTGCCCAAGAGCAACGAGCAGAACTACCTGGCCCTGCACCTGGACGACGCGGCCGAAGACCCGACCGTCTGCCGGGACGCCAAGGACCTCGGCGTCGGCTACCTCATCGTGGGGAACCTGCACTTCATGCCGACGAACCCCAGTGTGAAGGACTACCCCGGGCTGGCGGACCCCGTCGGACGGCCGGGGTTCGAACTGGTCGATTCCGACGGCGACCTCAAGCTCTACAAACTGACCGCCTGCTAAGTGGTCACGATGGGAACTGGGAGCATTCCGCGATGACCGACAGAATCACGGCGATCGCGACGGCCTACCACCCGGACGCCCGGCTGCTCGCCGTCGCCGAAGCGGCCGCCTCGGCCTGCACCGAAGTGCTGATCGTGGACAACACCCCGGGCGGATCGGAACTGCTCGCCGGGGCGCTGCCCGAGCGCGTCCGCGTGCTGCGCCCTGAGGGCAACCTCGGCCTCGCCGGCGCGCTCAACCTGGGCCTGAGCGAGGTCGCGGCCGATTCGGAGGCCGTCCTGCTGCTCGACCAGGACTCGGTGCTGACGCGGGAACTGGTCGAACGGCTCGCGGCGCACCTGGCCGACCCGACGGTCGGTGCCGCAGCCCCCGCGCCTTGGGACGCCACGCGCGAGTCGTACATCGACCCGCGCACCGCGCTGCGCGCCGAGGTCGCCGACAGGGACGCGGTGATCACCTCCGGCATGGTGGTGCGGCGCACGCTGCTCGACGAACTGGGCGGATTCCGCGAAGACTTCTTCGTGGACTGCGTCGACCAGGACTTCTGCCTGCGGCTGCGGCGCACCGGGATGCGGATCGTGCAGGACAAGACGATCAAGCTCCCGCACTCCCTCGGTGAAATCCGCGAGCACCGCTTCCTGACCGGGCACGTCCGCGTCACCCATCACCCGCGGTGGCGGTTGTACTGGGTGATCCGCAACGGCGTGATCCTGGTGAAGGAGAACGTGCGCCGCGCGCCGATGTGGAGCCTGACGTCGATCCTGATCATGGTCCGCTGGGTCCTGCTGACCGCGCTCTACGAAAAGCCGCGGGGTGCGCGGCTGCGCGCGATGGCGAGCGGGCTGCGCGACGGTATCGGCGGCCGGACCAGCGAGGACTACCTCCCGGCGGGCGCCACGACCGCCCGATCGTGACCGGACACGAGCGCCCGGACGGCTGGAACTACACTTTCCTTGTTTTTCCCGTGCGGAATAACCTCGATTCCGGCAAGACCCCATGATTCTTCGTCATGATTTAACTGTCCTGGAGGACTTTGTGGCCGAGTGGTCCGATGTCTGGCTGGTCGTTCCCGTGTACAACGAGGCCCAGGTCATCGGGGACGTCGTGCGGCACGCCAGGCAGACGTTCCCTAACATCGTCTGTGTCGACGACGGCAGCGCCGACGCCTCCGCCGAGCGGATCCACGAGGCGGGCGCCCACCTGGTGCGCCACCCGGTGAACCTCGGCCAGGGCGCCGCCATCCAGACTGGCGTCAGCTACGCCAAGTCGCGGCCGGGCGCCAAGTACTTCGTCACCTTCGACGCCGACGGCCAGCACCAGGTCGACGACGTCGTCCGCATGCTCAAGCGGCTGCAGGCCGAAGAGCTGGACATCGTCGTCGGCACCCGGTTCCTCGCCGGCGCCGACACCAGCCACATCCCGTGGATCAAGCGGCTCGTGCTCAAGACCGTGGTGATGCTCAGCCCGCGCACGCGCCGGCTGGGGCTGACCGACGCGCACAACGGGCTGCGGGTGTTCAACCGCACGGTCGCCGACACGTTGAACATCACCATCAACGGGATGGGCCACGCGTCGGAGTTCGTCGAACTGATCGACCACCATCACTGGAAGGTCGCCGAAGAGTCCGTGACGATCCTGTACACGGAGTACTCGATGGCCAAGGGCCAGTCACTCATCAACGGTGTGAACATTGTCTTCGACAGTGTTATGAGAACGGGTTCAAGGCGCTGACATGCTGATCAAGATTCTGCTCATCCTGGCCGTCGTACTGCTGATCCTGCTTTTCCTGCGCCATCACGGCAAGAGCAACACCGCCGCCGGCGTCAAGATCGGCTTCGCCGTGTTCATGGTGTTCGGCGTGGTCGCGGTGCTGCTGCCGAACGCGGTCAGCGAAGTCGCGAACTTCGTCGGCGTCGGCCGTGGTACCGACCTTCTGCTCTACGGCCTCGTGGTGGCCTTCGGTTTCGCCACCATCAACACGTTCCTGCGCTTCAAGGAGCTGGAACTGCGCTACGCCAAGCTCGTGCGGGCCGTGGCACTGCAGAACAGCACGGTTCCCGAGGAGAAGGCGCCCGAACCCTCGGACGCCTGATCCACCGCGTGCGTCTGTCCCGGCAGCGTCAGTCCCGGCAGCGTCAGTCTCGGAAGTAATCCACGGTCCGGCGCACACCCTCGGCGATGTCGACCTCGGGCCGCCAGCCCAGTTCACGCTGGGCGGCCGAGGCGTCGAGCGCGGACGCCCGCAGGTCACCGAGCCGCGCGGGCGCCAGTTCCGGTGCGTCGGCCACGCCGACGGCCTTGGCCACCAGCGAGTGCAGCTCGCGATCCGTGGTCTGCACGCCGGTGCCGATGTTGTAGCGCTTGCCACCACCGTTTTCGCCGGACGCGGCGACGAAGGCCGCCACGACGTCCTCGACGAACACGTAGTCACGGGTGTTGCCGCCGTCGCCGAAGACCTTCGTCGGCTGGCCGCCCAGCAACCTGCCCGCGAAGATGGCGACCACACCGGCCTCACCGTGCGGGTCCTGCCGGGGGCCGTAGACGTTGGCCAGCGCCAGGTGGGTGCACTCCATGCCGTAGAGCTGGCGATAGGTGTTGAGGTAGACCTCGCCCGCGACCTTGCTGGCCGCGTACGGCGATTTCGGGTTGATCGGCACCGCTTCGCTGACGGGCAGCTCTTCGGGCGTGCCGTAGATCGAACCGCCCGAGGAGGCGAACAAAACCTTGCGCACGCCCGCCTTGCGCGCGGCTTCGGCCAGGTTGACCGTGCCGACCACGTTCAAGTGCACGTCGAGCAGCGGGTCGGTGACACTGACCCGGACGTCGATCTGCGCCGCGAGGTGGAAGACGACCTCGGGGGCCGCCTCGGCGACGACGTCGGTCAGCTCGGGAGTCGTCACGTCCAGCTCGACGAGCTTGAACCTGTCATTGCCTCCGGCGGCAGCCAGGTTCTCCCGGCGGCCACGCCGAAGATCGTCGACGACGACGACTTCGTGACCCTCCCGGAGCAGCCGATCAACCAGCGTCGAACCGATGAACCCGGCGCCGCCGGTGACCAATGCCCGCATGCGACCAGCCTAAGAGGACAAGCTGTTCCGGCGCCCTTCGGGGTTCAGCTGTTCCCGAAGGCGTGCTTGGCCAGCGCACGCGCGACATCGCGCTGCCCGCCGCGCATGGCCGTGGGCAGCAGGGTCAACGCGTGCAGCCGGGACGCCGAGTGCCCGCTCGCGGCCCGCGCGGCCCGCTTCCAGCCCTTGGCCCGCATCCGTTCGGCCATCGACAGGAACAACGCGCGCTCTTCGGTGAAGCGGTCGCCGTCGAGCGCCATCTTCGACGACACGCTCTCGAGATGACGCCGGTAGCGGAAAGCGACAGTGCTGTCGAGCACCATCTGCTCGCCGCGTTCGATCAGCTCGAGTTCCAGTGCCAGGTCCTGGGTCGTGCGCAGCTCGGGCCGGAACCCGACGGCCTTGATCGCCTCGGTGCGCCACGCCATCGCCGGGAAGTACAGCCAGTTGCCACGCAGCAGGCTCGTGGCGAGTTCTTCGCCACCCATCAGCCTGCGACCGGTCACTTTCGGCCGGTACAGCCGCTTCTTGACCTCATCGGCCAGTCCCTTGACCGGGTCGCCGTGCTCGTCGATCACCTCGACACTCGGCTGGACCATGCCGCAGCCGGGGTGCTCGCGGTACGCGGCGAGCACGGTGCCCACGTAGTTGGGCAGGAGCAGGTCGTCCGCGCCGAGCATCGCCATGAGCTCGTACTCGGCGAGCTCCAGGCAGCGGCTGAAGTTCCCGGTGACTCCCAGGTTCCGCTCGTTGCGGAAGTAGCGGACGCGGTCGTCGCCCAGCGCGTCGAACCAGCCGGGGACACTCGGCTCGGCGGTGTCGTCGACGACCGTCAGCCGCCAGCCCTGCTCCTCCTGCGCCTGCACGCTGCGCACGGCGTCCTGCATGAGGCCAACGTCACCGTAATACGGCAACATGATGTCGATCGTCGTCATGACGTCAGGTCTCTCCTCGTCGGGTGGGGCGTGTCTGGTGGTTCTGTTCGATGGGATTCGTGATCCAGGTGGTTCCTGGTTGTGCCGGGGATTCGCCCTCGTACTGG
>NZ_DASYMU010000165.1:0-1657 GCF_036008905.1 Amycolatopsis sp.
GCCGGGGAACCCCTCCGAGTGCGCGAAGATCTTGTCGAAATTGTCCCCGACGACCGTCGTGGCGAAATCGTCGATGTAGGTGTCCCAGGGGCCGTCGAAGACGCTGGCGAACATGAACCGCGTGTCGTCGTCGAAGATCACATGCCGCGCGTCGTGCAGGGTCCCGATCTGCTGAAGCGCTGACCGATCCTTGGCGAACGCGCTCATGACATTGGCGAGATCCTGGCGCAGCTGGTCCGCGTGGCCCGGCTTGATCGTGGTGTAGACGGTGAACTCCCCGGCCACCCCGTCCGTCAGGCCTGGCCGCTCCGGCAGGGTCGACTGGCCGGTCTTCGTCGAAGTCATCGAAGCTTCTCCTTGATCACGGATGCTCTGCGAGATGGAGCCTGGCCCGTGGGTGCTGCACACCCGCCTGCACAGACTTGCAATGCCGTGACGACCGAGCCTCATCCGTAGCGGGTGAGCCGGTGAGCGGTCGACAACCGGGACCCGACTGGGCAATGGGCTCGTGCCGCGTCCCCCAGCCAGGCAGGTAAAGCGCGTCCGCGGGGTCCTGGTCGTGACGGTGCAGCGCTGGAGCATCGATGGCACCTGGCCAAGCTGCTGGACCGGGCGCCGGCCGAACTGGGCTGGTTGGGCACCGCGAATTCCACGCGGGTGCGGCTGGCCAGCGCGGGGCCGACGACGACCGCGGAGGAGTCGGCGACCGCCGGGGGACGGACTCGGCTGAGCATCGCGTCACATCCCGTGCTCGGCGAACGGCCGCGGCAGTCGACCGCGAGGACCAGGCCGTGCCCGTCGACGTCCCCGGAACCTCGGTCAAGCTCGCCGCCGCACTCCGCATCTGGCCCGGGCCGAGCGCGCCCCGGACCCGGGCGGCGGACCCGATCAAGTACCTCGACCCGCCGAAGCTGTTCGAGAACCGCACGAGCTACCGGCTCCTGGACGTCAACCTGCGCAACGACCCACACATGCGATTCGGGCTCGGCACGTACTTCGACAAGCTCGACCTGTCCGAGGCCGTCGCGCACGAGCTGGCGACCGCGAACGCCACCGCCGGCTACTCAGCCGAACCGCCAGCATGGGACGCCATGCCGCTGCGCGCGCTCGCCGGAGACCCGTTCGACCTTCGCCGGCGCCACCTCATGCCCGCTATCGAGACGCTGACTCTCCGAAGGAACCGGAAGACGGGGGAGGCCACGTTCCTGCTGCACTGGCGTGACCCGGCCAAGGTCGCCACCGCGGCGGGCATCTACGGGCTGATCCCGGCGGGGGAGTTCCAGCCGTCCACGATCGCCACGCACGACCGGGAGAACGACTTCAGCCTGTGGCGAAGCATGGTCCGGGGATACAGCGAAGAGCTGCTCGGCGAGCCGGAGCGGCACGGCAGCTCTGGCGAGGTGCTCGACTACGACGACTGGCCGCTGTACCGGAGCCTCGAACAGGCGCGGGCCGATGGACGAGTCACGCCCTACTGCCTCGGCACCGGGCTCGACACCCTCACGCTTACCCCGATGATCCTGACCGTCACAGTGTTCGACGACGACATCTTTGACGAGTTGTTCGGCAACACCGTCGACGTCAACGCCCAGGGGCGTCTCGTCAGTGCCGCCGAATCCACTTCAGTCACGGACGGCATCCCATTCGACGACGAATC
>NZ_DASYMU010000166.1:0-10957 GCF_036008905.1 Amycolatopsis sp.
GTTCGGGCCCCGCGAGGTGCTGCTGACCAGTGAGGAGCCGGTCGTCGAGCAGTTCCTCAACGGCCGCCGCCTCGGCCCGATCGGGATGTCGGAAGAGAAGGACTCCGCGCAGATGGCGCGCGAACAAGCCGACGCCGACGCGGGCCACTCCGATGGGTCCACAGAGGACGTTCGCGGCGTGCCCCCGCAGATCCAGCCCAGCCCGGGTCTTCCGGAGCGCACGGGCATGCGCCGCCGCCAGGACCGGGTGATGAAGATCCTGCACACGCTGCCCCATGCGGCGCAGGAAGGGATCATCGAGTCGCTGACGCCCGAAGAACAGCAGCGCTACGGCGTCCGCCCGCGGCAGCTCCCGAAAGCACCGATCCCGGGCAGGCATCGCAACGACGTCACGGCCGAGCTTCACACGCTCAAGCACAGCGGGAACCTGTTGTGAGCAAGCAGCTTTCCTTCCCCGGTGTCGGCGCCATCCGCGAGACCGGCCGATTGTTCGCGCTGGGCCTCGACGTGCTCAGGTTGATCCCCAAACGGCCGTTCCAGTGGCGGGAGTTCCTGCAGCAGTCCTGGTTCGTGGCCAGCGTCTCGCTGCTGCCCAGTGCGCTGGTGTCCATCCCGTTCGGCGCGGTGATCGCGTTACAGCTGGGTTCGCTGACCCGGCAGCTCGGCGCGCAGTCGTTCACCGGGGCCGCCGGCGTGCTCGCCACCGTGCAGCAGGCCGCGCCGATCGTCACCGCGCTGATCATCGCCGGGGCCGGTGGTTCCGCGGTATGCGCCGACATCGGTTCACGGACGATCCGGGAAGAGATCGACGCGATGAAGGTGCTCGGTGTCTCCCCGATCCAGCGGCTGATCGTGCCCAGGGTGCTCGCGATGACGTTCGTCGCGGTGCTGCTCAACGGTCTCGTCAGCATCGTCGGCGTCGCCGGCGGGTACGTGTTCAACGTGTTCCTGCAGGGCGGTACGCCTGGCGCGTACCTGTCCAGCTTCAACGCGCTGGCCCAGCTGCCGGACATCTACATCAGCGAGTTCAAGGCGCTGCTCTTCGGTCTGGTCGCCGGGATCGTCGCGTCCTATCGCGGCCTGAATCCCCGTGGTGGCCCCAAAGGGGTGGGTGACTCGGTCAACCAGGCCGTGGTGATCACCTTCCTGCTGCTGTACTTCGTCAATTTCGTGCTGACGACCCTGTACCTCCACATCGTCCCCGCGAAGGGAAGCTGAACCGTGGTCGACCTGCTGCCCCGACGGGCCGCGATCGCCGAACGCGCGCGCAAGATCGCCGGTAAACCGGTGTCCGCTTTGGACGACTACGGGAACCAGCTCTGGTTCTACATCCGTGCGTTCCTGTGGATCCCCCGCACGCTTCGCCGTTACTCCAAGGAAATCATCCGGCTGCTGTCCGAAGTGTCCTTCGGCAGCGGCGCGCTGGCGGTGATCGGCGGGACGATCGGCGTGATGGTCGCGCTCAACCTGTTCGTCGGCACCGTCGTCGGCCTGCAGGGTTACGCGGCGCTGAACCAGATCGGCACGGCCGCGTTCACCGGGTTCGTCTCCGCGTACTTCAACACTCGTGAGATTTCCCCGCTGGTGGCCGGGATCGCGCTGTCGGCGACCGTCGGTTCCGGGTTCACCGCGCAGCTGGGCGCGATGCGGATCGCCGAGGAGATCGACGCATTGGAGACGATGGGCATCCCCAGTCTGCCGTATCTGGTTACCACCCGGATGATCGCCGGGTTCGCGGCCATTCTGCCGCTGTACACGCTGGGGCTGCTGGCTTCCTACATCTCGTCGCGGTTCATCACCGTCACGTTCAACGGGCAGTCGGCCGGTACCTACGACCACTACTTCAACCTGTTCCTGCCACCCGAAGACGTCCTGTGGTCCTTCGCGAAGGTGCTCGTGTTCGCCGTGGTGATCATCCTCATCCACTGTTACTACGGCTACAACGCCAGTGGGGGTCCCGCCGGTGTCGGGGTCGCGGTGGGGCGCGGGGTCAAGACCGCGATCGTCACAGTGGTCATCGTCGACTTCTTCCTCAGCCTCGCCATTTGGGGCACCACGACGACGGTGAGAGTGGCCGGATGAGCGCGGAACACGGAACCCTTCCCGCGGTCCCGCGACGTGTGCTCGGATTCGTCTACCTGGTGGCGATCGTGCTGTTCTTCGCCCTCACCATCGCGTTCTACCAGAAGCGGTTCACGCCGGTGGTCATGGTCGAGCTGCGCGTCGAAAAGCTGGGCGACCAGCTGATGCCGCAGGCCGACGTCAAAGTGCACGGTGTCATCGTCGGCGAGGTCCGCGCCATCGACACCGCGTTCAAGGGCTCGACGCTGCATCTGGCGCTGAATCCCGACATGGTCGACCTGATCCCGAAGAACGTGACCGCCCGGCTGCTCCCCAAGACCCTCTTCGGCGAGCGTTATGTCAACCTCGTGCTGCCGAAAACCGCCGCGGGCGAACGTATCGAGGCCGGGGACACCATCGGGCTCGACCGTTCTTCGGCCGCGGTGGAGCTCAATACCGTGCTCGACAAGCTCATGCCGGTGCTGCAGGCCGTCCAGCCGGAGAAGCTGTCCAGCACGTTGACAGCGGTCTCCGACGCGCTTTCCGACGGCCGCGGCAAGGATCTCGGCACGACCCTGGTGACGCTCAACAACTACGTGCGGGAATTGAACCCGTCGCTGCCCGACCTCACCGAGGACATCCGGCAGCTCGCCGGGGTCGCGGACGCCTACAGCGACGCGGCACCGGATCTCCTGCGCACCCTGTCCGATCTCACGGTGACGAGTAAAACCCTGGTGGACCAGCAACAAAATCTCCGCGCGCTCTTCGGCGGCCTGACCGACACTTCGGTGAACCTGCGGAACTTCCTGGAGGTGAACAAGAACAACCTCATCGGACTCGCCGGGAGCAGCAGGTCCACTTTGGAGCTGCTGGCCAAGTACGCGCCGGAATACCCGTGCCTGCTCGGCCAGCTCAGCGACCTCGTGCCGAAGCTCGACGAGATCTGGGGCGGCGGGCGCAACAACAACCACGCGCTGAACCTGACCATCGAGATCACCGCCAGCCGCGGCAAGTACGTGCCGGGCAAGGACACCCCGGCCTATCAGGACAAGCGCGGTCCCGCCTGCTACCCGATCGCGCGGGGCTCGAACTTCCCGCAGTACCCGGCTTCCGGGCCGCTCGCCGACGGGTCGACGCCGCCGGCCGCGGGCGGGACCAAACCGCCGTCCGGGATGAACTCTCTGCTCGGCGGCACGCTGGCCACGCCGGCGTCGAGTGGGCAACCGGCCGCGTCGATGCCGAACTCGTCGCAGGAACGGGCGCTGGTCGCGGCACTGGTCGCACCCTCGATGGGGACTTCGCCGAGTGACGTGCCCCAGTGGAGCAGTGTGCTGGTCGGACCGCTCTACCGCGGGCAGGAGGTGACCGTCCGGTGAAGTCCCTCGTCGGGCCGGTGTCGAAGCTGGCCGTTTTCGTCGTGTTCACGGTGATGTCCACGTTGCTGCTCGCGGCGACGATCGCCAACATCACCTTCCAGCCGTCGCACACGTACCACGCGGTGTTCTCCAACGTGACCTCGCTCAACGTCGGTGACGACGTCCGCGTGTCCGGCGTCCGGATCGGCCAGGTCGCCACGATCTCGGTCGGCGGCGACAACGAAAACGTGGCGCGGGTCGAGTTCTCCGCCGACTCCAGCCGCAAGATTCCCCGATCGGTCCAGGCCGTGCTCAAGTATCGCAACCTGGTCGGCCAGCGCTACATCGCGCTGGAACAGCAACCCGGCCAGTCCGCCGAAGTGCTCCAGCCGGGCGACACGATCCCGTTGTCCCAGACCAAACCCGCACTCGACCTGACCCAGTTGTTCAACGGGTTCAAGCCGTTGTTCCAGGCACTGTCCCCGGACGACGTCAACAAGCTGTCGTACGAACTGATCCAGGTGCTCCAAGGTGAAGGCGGAACGATCAGCTCGCTGCTGCGGCACACTACGCAGTTGGCCTCCGCGATCGCGGACAAGGACCAGGCGATCGGCCAGGCGATCGACAATCTGAACGTCGTGCTGGACACGGTGAACAGCCGCGGCGGCGAACTGTCCGGATTGGTCACCACGCTGCAGGAGCTGGTCAGCGGGCTCGCGGCGGACCGGAAACCGATCGGTGAGTCGATCGGCGCGCTCGCCGACCTGAGCACGACCACCTCCGGCTTCCTCGCCGACGCAAGGGAACCACTCAAGCAGGACATCGCGGGGCTCGGCGCGCTGGCGGGGAACCTGAACAAGGATTCCGGCCTGGTCGAACAGTTCCTGGCCAACCTGCCGAAGAATGTGGAGACGATCACGCCCACCGCGTCCTACGGTTCCTGGTTCAACTTCTACCTGTGCGCGGCGTCGGGGAATGTCGGGGTGTCCTCGCTCGGGCTGGACGTCCCGATACTTCCGCTGCCGCTCAGCCAGACCCCGTCGAGGTGTACGTCGTGAAAGCCTTCGAAGAACGCGATCCCGTCCCCATCGGCATCGCCGGTGTGGTGATCATCGCGATGCTGACGGTCGCCGCCTACTTCTACGACGACCTCCCGGTCGTCGGCGGCGGCGCGGTGTACCAAGCCGAGTTCACCGAGGCGGCCGGGCTCAAGGCCGACGACGAAGTCCGCATGGCCGGGGTCAAGATCGGTCAGGTCAAAGGGATCGAACTCAGCGACGGCCATGTCCTGGTCAGTTTTCGCGCGAAGGACACCTACGTCGGGGACCAGACCAAGGCGTCCATCCAGATCAAGACGTTGCTGGGCCAGAAGTACGTCGAGCTGGAGTCTGCGGGCAAGAGCCCGCTCGATCCTCGTCAGCCGATCCCGGTGGCGAGGACGGAGGCACCCTTCGACGTCAACGACGCGTTCACCGGGCTGTCCCGCACGGTCGACCAGATCGACACCCAGCAGCTCGCGCAGAGTTTCCAGACCATCGCGAGCGAGTTTTCCGGTACGCCGGAACAGATCCGTCCCGCGCTGGACAGCCTGTCGGCGTTGTCGACGACGATCTCCAGCCGTGACGAGCAGCTGCGCAAGCTCCTCGGCAACACCGGTCAGCTGACCAAGACCCTCGCCGATCGCAGCGGCCAGCTCGAGCGGCTGATCGGTGACGGAACGCTGCTGCTCAAGGAAGTCCAGGCCCGCAAGTCGGCGATCAGCGCGCTCCTGCAAGGCGCGAAAGCCCTGTCGGCGCAGCTCGCCGGGCTCGTCACCGACAACCAGGGACAGCTCGATCCCGCGTTGACGGAACTCGACCAGGTCACCGCGTTGCTGCAACGCAACCAGCAGAACCTGAACTCGAGTCTCAACCAGCTCGCGCCGTTCTACCGGTTGTTCGCCAACACCCTCGGCAACGGCCACTGGTTCGACGTCTACGTCTGCGGGTTGCTGCCGCCGACGGTCAACCTCAACCTGCTCAACATCAATCCCGAGGGCTGCGACCCCGGTGCCCCCGGAGGCGGCCGATGACCACGAACCTCACGCGCCGTCTGGCGGTCGTGCTGGTCCTGACCCTGATCGCGGCGGGCGGCGCCTGGTGGATCGGCTCCCGTGCGGCAGGAACCAAGGTGACGGCGTTCTTCTCCCAGGGCGTCGGTGTCTTCGCCGGCGGCGACGTCCGGATCCTCGGGGTACCCGCCGGGACCATCGACTCCGTCACCCCCGAAGGTCAGCAGGTCCGGGTCGAACTGACCGTGGAGCCCGGGATCGACGTCCCCGCGGACGCCGGTGCCGTCGTCGTCCCGCCCAGCCTCGTCGCCGACCGGTACGTGCAGCTGACCCCGGTCTACACCGGCGGCGCGAAGATCACCGAGGGCGCGGTGATCCCGCGGGCCCGCACGGTCACCCCGGTGGAGGTCGACGAGCTCTACAAGAGCCTCGACCAGGTCACCTCGGCGCTCGGGCCGGACGGCGCCAACGCGGACGGTTCGCTGTCCCGGCTGCTCGACGTCGGCGCGGCCAACCTCGCGGGCAACGGGACCGCGATCAGGGAGACCGTCGGCAAGCTCGCGGAGCTCACCAAAACCCTGTCCGGCAACAGTGGTGACCTGTTCGCCACCGTCGACAACCTCCGGCAGTTCACCCGGACGCTGGCGACCAGCGACGGTCAGCTGCGGGACCTGAGCGGACAGCTCACCGACGTCAGCGCGTTCCTCGCCGGGGAACGACAGAACCTGACACAGGCGCTCGGCGAACTCGCGGCGGCACTGGATCTGGTGCGCACCTTCATCGCGGGCAACCGCGGCCGGATCAAGTCCAATGTGGACAAACTTGCTTCGGTCACCCAGATCCTGGCCGATCAGCGGGCGGCACTGGCGGAGTCGCTGGACGTGGCTCCGCTGACGCTGGGAAACCTGGTCAACGCCTACAACGCCGGCTCGGGCACGCTCGACATCCGGGCAAATCTGAACGAGCTGTCGTCCCCGCCGATCGTGACGCTCTGCGGCCTGGTGCGGCGAGGTACACCGAAGCAGCTCCCCCAGGTGCTGGCCGAAACCTGCGACAAGCTCGCTCCGGTGGTCGACGGTCTCGTGCCGTTGCCTTCGGTCGGCGACCTCATCGGCGGCCTGCAGAGCGGGAACCTCCCGCCGCTGCCGCTGCTTTCCCTTACCCAGCCCGGAGGCGGCCCCCGATGAAAAACCGACTTGCCAGTGGCTGTGTTGTCGTGGCGCTGGGTTTCTCGCTCAGCGCCTGCGGAAACGGCGGCTTCAGCGGTCTGTACGACGCTCCGCTGCCCGGCGGTGCCGACCTCGGAGACCATCCGTACCAGCTCAAGGTCCAGTTCGCCGACGTCCTCGATCTCGTGCCGCAAGCCGCGGTGAAGGTCAACGACGTGCCGGTGGGCCGGGTGTCGGACATCGGGTTCGCCGCGGACGGCTGGACAGCCGAGGTGACGGTTTCGCTCAACGGCGACGTCAAGCTGCCCGCGAACGCCGGTGCGCTGCTCGTGCAGTCGAGTCTCCTCGGTGAGAAGTACGTGTCGCTCAGCAGTCCGGCTACTCCAGCAACGGAAACACTCGCCGCGGGGTCGGTCATCCCGGTGGAACGGACCAACCGCAACCCCGAAGTCGAGGAGGTGTTCGGCGCCCTGTCGATGCTCCTCAACGGCGGCGGAGTCGAGCAGGTCCGCACGATCAGCCGCGAGGTCAACGACGCGCTGGCGGGCAAGGAGGGCGACATCCGCGCCTTGCTGACCAATGTGGACACTCTCGTGGGCGACCTCGCCGGTCAGCGCGACGACATCACCAGGGCCATCGACGGGCTCAACCGGCTCTCCGGCACCCTCGTCGGGCAGAACGACAACATCGCGACCGCACTCGACAAGCTCGAGCCGGGCCTGCGCGTCCTCGCCGACCAACGCGGTGACCTGGTGCGGATGCTGCAGTCGCTCGACGAACTGTCCGGGGTCGCCGTCGATACCATCACGCGCTCCCGCAAGGACCTCATCGCGGATCTGCGTGCGTTGCAGCCGACGCTGCGGAAGCTCACCGAGGCCGGGGACAAACTGCCCAAGGCGCTCGACGTCCTGCTGACCTTCCCGTTCACCAGCCGCTCCCGGGAAGCGATCCGCGGTGACTACACGAACCTCGACGTCCACCTCGACCTGAAGCTGGACAGCCTGCTGACGAACCTCTTCCTCAACCCCAAGCAGCCGCCGATCGCGTTGCCGGGCTTGGGAAATCCCCCGCCCGCGGCGGCCCCGCTGCCGCTGGCGTCACCCTTGCCCGTCCCGGTGTTGCCGCCGGTGGTGCAGGGACTGCCCGGGCTGCTGAACTCGTTGCTGGGCGGTGCCCGGTGATCACGCGCAGGATCCGGATCCAGGTCGCGCTCTTCCTGGTCATCGCCATCGCCGGGATCGGGTACACCGGTTTCCGGTACGCCGGGCTGCAAAGCCTGTTCGGCCGCGGCGGCACGACGGTGAAACTGCAACTCGCCGACTCCGGCGGGATCTTCACCAACGCCGACGTCACCTATCGCGGGGTGACCATCGGCCGGGTCGGGGCACTCCACGTTATTCCCGAAGGCACCGAAGTGGACCTCGTCCTCGACGACGGTTCGCCCGCGGTGCCGGCCGACGTCGAGGCCGTGGTCGCGAACCGCTCCGCCGTCGGCGAGCAGTACGTGGACCTGAGGCCCCGCACCGGAAACGGGCCGTTCCTGGCCGAAGGGTCCACGATCGACGCCGCCGACACCGTCACGCCGATACCGCTGGACCGCTTGCTGGGCAACGTCGACGCGCTGGCCGCCAGCGTGCCGGCCGAGTCGCTGAAGACCGTCGTCGACGAGTTGTACGACGCGTTCAACGGCGCCGGGCCGGATCTGCGGACCGTGCTCGACTCGACGAGCGCGTTCGCCGCCACGGCCACGGAATACCTGCCCGCGACCAAGGACCTGCTGTCGTCCGCCCGCACGGTGTTGGCCACCCAGAACGCCGAAGCGGGCAATCTCCGGTCGTTCAGCGGGGATCTCCGGCTGCTGGCGGACGAACTGAAGAAGTCCGACCCGGACCTGAAGCACTTCATCCAGGCCGTGCCCCCGGTGTCCGCCGAGATCACCGGCCTGCTCGCCGAATCGGGGCCGGGACTGGGCAAGGTGATCGCCAACCTGCTCACCACCGCCGACGTCCTCGGGCCGCGGACCAAGGGACTGGAGAACATCCTCGTCACCTATCCACTGCTGACCGCGGCGGCCAACACCGTCGTACCCGGCGACGGCACCGCGCATCTCGGCCTGGTGCTGAACTTCTTCGATCCGTTGTCCTGCACCAAGGGCTACGAAGGCGCGGCGCTGCGCTCGGCCGAGCAGGTCGGCACCCAGCGGGCGAACCCCGGGTTGTACTGCGCCGAACCCGCGGGCAGCCCGACTTCGGTCCGCGGTGCCCAGAACGCCCCGTACGGCGGCACTTCGAAGACCGTGCCCACCACACCCGATGTCCAGCGGCAGCCCGGCAGGCCCCCGCTTCCCGGCCTGGCCGGACTGACCGGGATCAGTGGTCCGACCGATCTGGCCGGGCTGCTCGGACTGAACCGATGAACCACGAAGACGGAGGCTCCATGACAGACCGAACCGGTACCCCGCTGTGGGCGGGCAAACCCTTCCTCGCCGGGCTTTCCGCGTTGACCGTGGTCTCGCTGGTCGCCGCTGTGTGGTTCGGCACGGCGTGGCTGTCGGGCGACAGCGCCGCCGCGACCACCGCTCAGGCGCGCGGTGAGGCCGAGCGGGCGGGCGAACACGCCGTGGCCGTGTTCGGCACGCTGGACTACCGCACCGTCGACGCCGGGCTCGACGAGTGGGAACGGATGTCCACCGGGCAGCTCAACGACGAGGTCAAGAAGTCACGGCAGGCACAGAGCCAGGTGATCAAGAACGGAAAGACCTCGACGAGCGCGAAGGTCCTCAGCGGCGGGCTCACCGAGCTCGATTCCGAAGGCGGGACGGCGAAGATGATCGCCGTCGCGGAAATCGTGGTGACACCGGAGCAGGGTGAGCCGGTGACCAAGCGCAATCGGTTCCAGGCCGACCTCCGGCGGACCGACCAGGGCTGGAAGCTCAGCTCCATCCAGGCACTCGCGATCGGCGGATGAGGGTTTCCCCTCACGAAAGGAAAGCATGTCCCAGGCACGAACCCCGACGCCCCAACGACGCCGCCTCGCGGTGGCCGGACGTCGCGGCGCGGAACTGACCCCGAGCCCGAAACCCCGCCCCGAACCGGAGGCGGCCGAAGAGGACGTCGTCGAAACCGGGGTTGTCGAAACCGGGGTCGTCGAAGCCGGTGTTGCCGAGCCTCGACGCCGTCGTCTCGTGCTCGCCCTGTCCGCCGCGCTGGTCGTGTTCACCGGAATCGCCGTGGCCGCCGGAATCGCCGCGGCTCCCTCGCCGGACGACGACCTCCGCAACACCGCGCTGACCGACGCCGCGGCCACCAGCGACCTCCTCGGACAGGTGAACAAAGCCGTCGAGACGGTGTTCTCCTTCGACTTCACCGACACCGCGAAAACCCGGGCCGCCGCGCAGAACCTGCTCCGCGACCGCGCTGTCGAGCAGTACAACCAGCTCTTCGAGCAGGTCCGGCAGCTCGCGCCGGCGCAGAAACTGGTGCTCACCACCACGATCCGGGCGACGTCGGTGATCCGGCTCGAAGGCGACCAGGCGCAGCTGCTGGTGCTGGCAGATCAGCGGTCGACGCGCGGGGACACCAACCAGACCAGCAACGCGGCCGCACAGCTGACGGTGACGGCGAAGAAGAGCGGCGACACCTGGACGATCGGTGATCTCACCGTGTTGTGAGACCGGACGCTCATGACCGCGTTGCTGCGCGCGACGGAGTTATCCCCCCGGTCACCCGCGTGGTCTCTCAAGACGAGAAGCTGCGCGCGGCGATCAGCAGCGCCTCACGCATTGCCGCCTCGTAGTCCTGCTTTTCAGCGTCGGCGTGTTCGGTGTTGAACGCGTAGTACTCCACGGCCACACGCAGAGCGGTGTTGATCATCGCGGCCTGCACGGTGACGGCCAGGTCGGGGCGGGGCAGTCCGGCGCGGCGAGCGAGCGCTTCGGCGAACGCAGGCTCGGCGTGCCGGTGCGCTTCCAGCCACACCGCACGCAGGCCCGGTTCGGTCCTGGTCAGACGCACCAGGTTCACCATCGTCATTCGATCGGCGACGTGGTCGTGCAACCCTATCGTGTCGAACACTTCGACCATGCCCTGATCGCTGCGCCATGACTGCAAGAACCGCGCGATGAGTTCGATCACGCCGGTCAGCAGGGGTGTGACGCAACTGTCTTTGGTCGGAAAGTACCGCTTCAAGCGGGGCTACGCCGAGTGGTCCGAGGCCGACCGCGACGCCACGGACGAGCTCGCACCGTACGCCTTGACGGCCTTGGACGAACTGCGGGCAGCGAGCGCGTCACTGGGCTGACCAGGCCGTCACCGCTGAGACAA
>NZ_DASYMU010000167.1:0-16133 GCF_036008905.1 Amycolatopsis sp.
CCTGGCCGAGGTCTGGAAGACGACGCCGTTCATGGCGCTGCTGCTGCTGGCCGGGCTCGCTCTGGTCCCCGAGGACCTGCAGAAGGCCGCCAAGGTGGACGGGGCCACCGCCTGGCAGCGCTTCACCCGGATCACCCTGCCCCTGATGAAGCCGGCGATCCTGGTGGCGCTGCTGTTCCGCACACTGGACGCGTTCCGGATCTTCGACAACATCTTCGTGCTCACGAACGGAGCGCAAGACACGTCGTCGGTATCCATGCAGACCTACAACAACCTCATAAAAGGGTTGAACCTCGGGATCGGCTCGACGATGGCCGTGCTGATCTTCATCACGGTCGCGATCATGGCGTTCATCTTCATCAAGATCTTCGGTGCCTCGGCGCCCGGCAGCGACCCAGGAGGTAAGCGCTGATGGTCATGGGAGGCGCGGTCACATCCGGCCGCAAGATCAGATGGGGACTTGTCGACATCCTGGTGCTGGTGTTCGCACTGGTGCCGGTGCTCTGGGTCGTTTCACTGTCCTTCAAGACAAAGGAAACCCTGACCGACGGGAACTTCATCCCGCAGGCATGGACTTTCCAGAACTACGCGGACATCTTCGCCACAACGGAGTTCATCCGGGCATTGGTGAACTCGATCGGGATCGCGATCATCGCCACGGTGATCGCGGTCGTGCTCGGCACGATGGCGGCGTACGCCATCGCCAGGCTCGACTTCCCCGGCAAACAGATCCTGGTGGGGCTTTCGCTGCTGATCGCGATGTTCCCGCAGGTGTCACTGGTGACGCCGCTGTTCAACATCGAGCGTCAACTCGGCCTGTTCGACACCTGGCCGGGGCTGATCCTGCCGTACATCACGTTCGCGCTGCCGCTGTCGATCTACACGCTTTCCGCGTTCTTCCGGGAAATCCCCTGGGAGCTCGAGAAAGCCGCGAAGATGGACGGCGCGACGCCGGCGCAGGCGTTCCGCAAGGTGATCGCGCCGCTGGCCGCGCCGGGCGTGTTCACCACCGCGATCCTGGTGTTCATCCTGTGCTGGAACGACTTCCTGTTCGCCATCTCGCTGACGTCCACCGAGGCGTCACGCACGGTGCCGGCGGCGTTGTCGTTCTTCACCGGGTCTTCGCAGTTCGAGGACCCGACCGGGACGATCTCCGCGGCCGCCGTGGTGATCACCATCCCGATCATTGTGTTCGTGTTGATCTTCCAGCGTCGCATCGTGGCGGGGCTGACGTCTGGTGCGGTGAAGGGGTAAGCATGGCTGAGATCGTTCTGGACAAGGTGAGCAAGAAGTACCCCGACGGCGCGCTCGCGGTGTCCGAAGTGGACATCACCATCGACGACGGTGAGTTCCTGGTGCTGGTCGGGCCGTCCGGCTGCGGCAAGTCGACCCTGCTGAACATGGTGGCGGGCTTGGAGGACATCTCGGCGGGCGAGCTGCGCATCGACGGCCGGCGGGTCAACGAGAAGGCGCCGAAGGACCGGGACATCGCGATGGTGTTCCAGTCCTACGCGCTGTACCCGCATATGACCGTCCGCGAGAACATGGCGTTCCCGCTGCGACTGGCCAAAGTGGACGACCGGACGGTGAACTCGAAGGTCGACGAGGCCGCCAAGATCCTTGATCTGACGGCACATCTCGACCGCCGCCCGGCCAACCTCTCCGGTGGGCAGCGGCAGCGGGTGGCGATGGGACGCGCGATCGTGCGTAACCCCAAGGCCTTCCTGATGGACGAGCCACTGTCCAACCTGGACGCGAAGCTGCGCGGCCAGATGCGGACCTCGGTGTCGAAGATCCAGAAGCAGCTGGGCACGACCACGCTGTACGTCACGCACGACCAGACCGAGGCCATGACCCTCGGGGACCGGGTCGTCGTGCTGCGGGGCGGGCATGTCCAGCAGATCGGTTCGCCGCAGTTCCTCTACGAGAACCCGGCGAACCTGTTCGTGGCCGGGTTCATCGGCTCGCCGTCGATGAACTTCGTCCCGGCGACGCTGGAGAACGGCACCCTGCGCAGCCCGCTCGGCACGGTCGAGCTGACCGACAGGGTGCGCCGGCTCGTCGAGGCCGCGGACGCGCCGCGTGAGGTGATCGCCGGGGTCCGCCCGGAGCACTTCGAAGACGCGGGGCTGCTCGACGACAGCCAGAAGCGCGGCGGTTCGACGTTCACCGCGCAGGTGGACGTCTTGGAGTCGATGGGCTCGGAGAAGTACGCCCACTTCACCGTCGAGGGTGAGCAGGCGACCACGTCGGAACTCGCGGAGCTGGCCGCCGACAGCGGTTCCTCCGACGTCCCGGGTGGTGGCTCGGCGATCGTCACGCGACTGTCGTCGGCCTCGTCGGCACGTGAGGGCCAGCCGCTCGACGTCTGGTTCAACGCCGACAAGGTGCAGTTGTTCGACCCCTCCACGGGGAAGAACCTGACCTACTCGGAGTAGTTTCCAGTGGTACGTGAAGGCCCCCTTCACCGCGTCTGACGCTGTGAAGGGGGCCTTCACGTCATTCCTGGTTGTTCACGTGGCAGGTGACGGCGCCGTCCTGGTCGGCGACGCGCTCGTCACGCAGCCGGCCGTCGACGAAGATCCGGCAGACGGTCCCCGGTGCCGCGTCCGTGACACTCAGGTCGTTGAAGCCGAAGCCCACGGATTGCTTGTCCTGCCAGGGAAGTTTCCGGGAAGCCGGCCGTGGGTTCTTCTCCCCGCCGGCGAAGCTCGACTGGACGGTCGCCTCCCGCGGCCCGGCGACCTCCATCCGGACTTCCCAGCTTTTGCCCACGCCGCACGCAGAAAGCGCCAGCACCGCACCCAGCAGCGCACCTAGCTGCACTACCCCAAGCCGCACGTTCCCGTCCTCTCCACTTGTTCCCCCGACGGGGACAAGCTTCGCGGCGGGACGGCGGTGTGTGGCTCGGCCGGATGACCCGATTTCGGTGGGGCACCTCAGTCAAGTGGTCAGTGGTGCGGATGCCAGTTGCACATCGCGACGTCGAGGGTCTCTTCGTCGAGCGGCCCGCACGCGAGCGCCGACGGCGCGCCGGGCTGGGCCCTGAGGCCGTCGAGCAGCATGCCGAGGTAGCGCCGCCACAGACCCGGCTGGACGTCGTGGGCGTACTCCGCGACCGAGCCGATCATCAGGTGCAGCAGCGCGAGGTCGCTCGGGCGGACGTCGGCGCGCAGTTGCCCGGACGCCTGAGCACGTTCGACGAGCCGGTTGCAGACCGGGATCATCTCCTCCTTGGCGTGCGCGACCTTGTCCTGGCCGAAGGTGGTCGACAGCATGACATCGCGAAGTCCTCTGTCCTCGGCGTGGAGTTCGGCCGTCTTCCAGGCGAACATGACGAAGCCGTCCCACGGGTCCGGCTCCGTGAGCGCCTTCTCGGCCAGCTCGGTGATTTCCTCGAACTTGGCCACGAAAAGCGCCTCTACCAGGTGCTCCTTGCTCGGGAACCGTCGATAAACGGTGCCCACGCCGAGCCCGGCGTAGTGCGCGATGTCGTCAAGGGTGGCTTCCAGTCCTCGTTCACCGAAGACCACCTTGGCGGCGGCAATGATCTTCTGCCGATTCAATTCGGCGTCACGCCGCAGCGGTCGCGCCGTTGCGACGGGACATGTGTCCCTGGTCATGCCGCCATCTTAGCAAAAGTAGAGGCAGCATCTCCACTTAGTGTGTACCTTGGTCAACATAAGAGGAGATACCTACTCCACATAATCTGCGAGGACCACTTCATGTCACAGGCAACTGTCGCCGCTCCCATGCCGGAGGATACGGCCGAGCACGGCAGCAATCCGCACCACGCCCGGCGCTGGCTGATCCTGGTCGTGATCGGGCTGGCCCAGCTGATGGTCGTGCTCGACGCGACGATCGTGAACATCGCGCTGCCGTCCGCGCAGCACAGTCTTGGTTTCACCGATGGCGCCCGCCAGTG
Source organism: Amycolatopsis sp. (assembly GCF_036008905.1). GTDB lineage: Bacteria > Actinomycetota > Actinomycetes > Mycobacteriales > Pseudonocardiaceae > Amycolatopsis. The sequence continues at coordinate 3,926 of NZ_DASYMU010000167.1, forward strand.
GGTCGTCACCGCTTACGCCCTTGCCTTCGGCAGCCTGTTGCTGCTCGGCGGCCGCGCGGCCGACCTCTTCGGCCGCAAGCGGGCCCTGATCGTCGGGCTCGCCGGTTTCGCCATCGCCTCCGCCGTCGGTGGTGCCGCCAACGGCATCGAGATGCTGCTGATCGCCCGTGCCGCGCAGGGTGTCTTCGGCGCGCTGCTCGCGCCGGCCGCTTTGGCGCTGCTGACCACGACGTTCACCGACCCCAAGGAACGCGGTAAGGCGTTCGGTGTCTTCGGCGCCATCGGTGGTGGCGGGGCCGCGGTAGGCCTGCTGCTCGGTGGCGTGCTGACCGAGTACCTCGACTGGCGCTGGTGCATGTTCGTGAACATCATCTTCGCCATCATCGCGCTGGCCGGTGCCACGGTCCTGCTGCGCCACGAGGACGCCCCCGGTGAGCGGCCCAAGCTCGACATCCCAGGTGCGGTTTCCGCGACGGCCGGTCTGTTCGCGCTGGTCTACGGCTTCTCCAACGCCACTTCGGACGACTGGTCCTCGGCGTCGGTCTGGGGTTTCCTGGCCGCCGGGGCCGCGCTGCTCGTCACGTTCGTCGTCCTGCAGACCCGGGTCGCCCACCCGCTGCTGCCGATGCGGGTACTGCTCGACCGCAACCGCGGCGGGTCGTACCTGGCGATGTTCCTGCTGGCGATCGGCATGTTCTCGATCTTCCTGTTCCTGACCTTCTACGTGCAGCAGAACCTCAGCTTCACGCCGATCCAGAGCGGCTTGGCGTTCATGCCGATGGTGGCCACACTGATGATCGCCGCCATCTCGGCGACGGCCGTCCTGCTGCCCCGGTTCGGGCCGAAGCCGCTGGTGACACTCGGCATGCTGATCGCGGCCGGAGGCATGTGGTGGCTCAGCTACATCGACACCACCAGCACCTACGCCGACGGCGTGCTGTTCCCGCTGATGGTCGCCGGTGTGGGCATCGGCCTGTCCATGGCGCCGGCGATGAGCGTCGCCGTCCTGGGTGTCGACGCCCACGACGCCGGGGTCGCCTCGGCCACGGCGAACACCGCGCAGCAGATCGGTGGCTCCATCGGCACCGCACTGCTGAGCACGATCGCCGCCAACGCCGCGACGTCGTTCATCGTGGGTAAGGAGTCTTCGCAGCAACTGATGGCCGAAGCCGCGGTGCACAGCTACACCACCGCGTTCGCCTGGGCCGCCGGGATCTTCGCCCTCGGCGCGGTCGCCTGCGGACTGCTGCTCCGGCCGGGCGTTCCGGTGATCGACTCGGACGCTCCCGCCGCGGTGCACATGTAACCGTCCGGAAAATGCCATGAAGGGCCCCTTCCTTTCGATTTTCGAGAGGAAGGGGCCCTTCATGGCATTCACGGCCCCGTGATCGGCTGATCGGGTGACGTCCGGCGTCAAGTCCCGGCGTAGCCCCATCGCCCGGTCCGGTTTCCGTATCGTCGGCTGCGGTGAAGGTCGACGACGGGGTTGTTGCGGGGCGCGCAAGCGGTTCGAAGCTGTGGCGGGTGTGCATCCGCGACATCGCGGGGGAGTCGCTGGGCGCCGGAATCGCGCTGGGCGAAGGGTTCGTCCTCACCTGCGCGCATGTCGTCGAACCCGCCGGAGACCCGGTTTCGGTTCCCGGCATGGAAGTTCTCGTCAATTTCGTCGGGCTGCCCGGCTCGCCTTCCGCCCGCGCCACCGTGGTTCCCGGCTGCTGGCAGCCCGCGCGTGAGGACGGCAGCGCCGACATCGCGTTGCTGCGGCTGGCGCCCGGCTCGCCGGAGGTGCCCGGTGCGAGGCTGCACCGGCTGCCCGAACCGGCGCACCGGACAGTACGCACATTCGGCTTTCCCGATCGGCTCAGCCACGGCGTCTGGGCGTTCGGCACGCTCGCCGGACCGTCCGGGCCCGCCGACGAATGGGTCCAGGTCGATTCGCAGTTGCCCGGCCAGCGCGTGCGCCGCGGCTTCAGCGGCTCGGGGGTCATCGACGACTACACCGGTGCCGTCGTCGGCATGGTCGTCACCGAATTCACCGACGAAACGCAGCGCCTGGCGTGGATGATCCCGGTCGCCACCATCGTCCGGTACGCCCGCGAGGTCCGGCGCTGGGTCGGTGCCGATCTCGCCCCGCTGCCTCCGCCCGGTGTGGTGATGACCGTCGGCGGCCCGATCGCCAAAGGGCTCGATCCCTTACAGGGCGCGATAAAAACCACCGTGAACGCCGCCGAAAGCACTCCGGACGAAGTGCGTCGATGGATCGAAGGCAGGCTCAGCACGGCGTTGTCGGCCTCCGGCGGCACCGACGCGCGGAAGGCGCCGCCGGTGACGGTGGCACTGGCGGGCATCGACGAATCCAGCCAACCGGAGGAAATGCTCCACAAGGTCGTCAAGCCGTTGCTCGACGACGGCACCGAGGTGGAAATCCATTTCAGCGGGGAGAACTCGCCGGGACTGGGGCTTGTCCGGGAATGGCTGCGCGAGGAAATCCAGCGCAGGGCCGAAAAACTCTCCCTCCGCGTCGAAAGTGTCGAAGCCGAGGAATCGGAACTCCGTGAGCTGGCCGGGAAACTGGCTCGGCGTGTCGAACCGGTGCCCGAGGTTCCGTGGGTCTCGATCGATCTGCAACTCCGTGCCCGCGCGGTGGCCGGTGCGCCTCCCGAGGTCGACCCGGCGCTGGTGCGTCACAAACTGGCCTCCACCGAGCGTAAGACCGAACGCGCTTGGCAGGCGCTCACCAGGGTTCGCGAGGAACTGGAGTCCCGCCGAGAACGTCACGAGGAGCTGAAAGGCCTGCTGCGCGGGTACAACGCCCGCGCCCGGGATCACGGACTCGTGGAAGACGAAGAACTGGCCGCGTTGTACCGCTCCGCCGCGCAGGAGATCGCCGCCGGGCCGTGTTCGCTGCCGTTGGCCGAAGAACTGGTCGAGAACTACGTGCGAGCGGTCCGGCGCCGGATCGACGGCGAACCGGAGGCGGTCACGTGACCGGGGAAATCCTGATGTGCCACGGGGAACCGGTCAGTTCCACCGGCTTCTGCGACGTCTGCGGTGAGCGGGTGGTCGCCGATCGGCAGACCATGGCGACCACCGTGACCTCGGCGACCTCGACGCTGTCCTCGCCGACGGTCGGGTTCACCACCATGGCCACCGGCAGGCGCGGGTTCGACGGCGAGCCCGGCGGCGCGGCCGAGTTCGCCCAGCTGCCGCCGCTCGACATGCCGGACCCGGCCGGTGCCCTGCTCGTCGATCCGCACTATCCCGAGCACCGCCAGTTCTGCGGCAATCCGGCCTGTCACCGCCCGGTCGGCCGCGGTTATCAGGGGCAGCCTCCGTTGACCCACGGGTCCTGTGGCCATTGTGGACTGGACTTCGACTTCTCGCCCAAGCTCAAGCCCGGCGAACTACTGGCCGGCCGGTACGACATCGTCGGCTGGCTCGCGCACGGCGGCCTCGGCTGGGTGTACCTCGCGAAGGACACCGCGCTCGGCGGAATTTACGTGGCCATCAAGGGCGTGATCAACCCGACCGACGCGCAGGCGCGGGAGCTCGCGGTGGTCGAACGAGACGTCCTCATCCGGCTCCAGCACGAGAACATCGTGCGGATCAGCAACTTCGTCCACCACCAGAACCCGCGCGACGGCAAGCCCGACGACTACCTCGTGATGGACTACGTCAACGGACTGACCCTGCGCCAGATGATCAAGACGAGCGCGGAGCTGACGGTCACGCACGTCGTCACCTACGGCCGCGCGATCCTCGCCGCGCTCGACTACCTGCACCGCGAACGCCTGCTGTACTGCGACATGAAGCCCGACAACGTCATCCACGGGGTCCGCGGGATCAAGGTCGTCGACCTCGGCGCGGCGCGAGCGATCAACGATCACACGAGCAAGCAGGTGGGCACCAAGCACTACCTGCCCGATCCCGCCGAACTCAAGGAACACGGCCTGTCGGAGCGGTCGGACATCCACACGGTCGGGAAGACGCTGCGGGAACTGCTCGATGCCGCACAGGACGCCGAAGCGTCCGACCTCTCGTTCGGGGTCGAGTCGCTCCGCCGGTTGCTGGACAGGGCGGTCAGCGGGTTCCATCAGCGGTTCCGGACCGTCGCGGAGATGGCCGAGCAGCTCGACGGCGTCCGGCGGGAACTTCTCGCGCTGCAGGGCCAGGGTCCGCTGCCCGCGCCGTCGCAACGGTTCGACAGCACGCCCGAACTGCTCGATTCCGGGCTCGGTGCCATCCCCGGTCTGGAGCGGTGGACGGCGACCGGCCCGGTTTCCCCAGTGTTCGACGACGGCCGTCCATCCCCGGCGGAGGCGGCGTCGAGGCTGCCGATTCCCTGGGCGGAGAAGGAGAACTCGGGTGAGGAGTCGGCCGCGCTCTTTCTGGACACCGCCTACGCGGCGGCGACTCCGAGCCGGCTGCTGGACAAGCTGAACACCTTCGGCCGGGATTCGGTGGACGTCGAATTCGCCCGCGTGCGCGCGTATCTCGTGCTGGGCGACCTCACGCACGCGGTGTCCGCGCTGGGCACGGCCGAACGGCTTTTGGGTACCACGGTCACCACGGACTGGCGGGTGCAGTGGCACCACGGATTGCTGGCTTTGGCGCGCGGCAAGACCGAACTCGCGGCGGCCGCGTTCGACCGGGTCTATTCGGCGTTGCCCGGCGAGGACGCGCCCAAACTGGCGCTGGGTTTCTGCTACGAACACCTGGACGCGGCCCGCTCACGTCAGTTCTACGAAGCGGTGTGGTGGCGGGACCACGCGCAGGCGAGCGCGGCTTTCGGGCTGGCGAGACTGCTCTTGCGCGGCAACGGTCCCGAGTGCCGGCGCGCCGCGGTGTCCATTTTGGACGGAGTGCGGCCGGTGTCCCGGCACTACGACGCGGCGAAGATCGCGACGGTCCGTATCCACGCGGCGACCCTGCCGTGCGGTCCGCCGGGGGCGGCCGATTTCGCCGAGGCGAACCGGCGGCTTCCCGAGCTGTACCTCGACAGCGGTGACGAGCACGGCGAGTTCCGGGAACGGCTGACCACGGTCGTCCGCGAGGCGGAGTTGGAGCGGGCGCTGGCCGACGGTGGTGACGAGCGGCGACCGCGGCTGGAGCTGGAGCGCTGCTACCGGTGGCTCGCCGGACGGGCCCGCGACGTCGGCGAGCACGGCACCCTGGTCGACCGCGCGAACGCCGTCCGCCCGAAGACGTGGATCTAGGGAGTGGGATGAACCAGCGGACCGGTTTCGCGCTCGAACTCAGCCAAGTCAAGTATCTGTCCACTTCGGACCACGTGATGGACTCGATCCTGAACGTCACGGCCAGTGGTGGCGAGGTCCCCGCCGAAGCCGCGGAAGTACTGCTCGTCGACTGTTCCGAGTCGATGGGCTGGGCGCCGACGAAGATCGCGGCGGCCAAACGCGCGACGGGAGCGGCCATCGACGTCTTGCGTGACGGCGTGTGGTTCGGCGTCGTACAGGGTACCGAATTCGCGACGATGGTGTACCCCAAGCACGCCGCGCTCGTCCGGGCCGATCCGCGGACCAGGGCCGAGGCGAAGGCGATGACGTCGAAACTCATCGCGGGCGGGCGCACCGCGATGAGCACCTGGCTGACCTTGGCGAAACGGTTGCTGGACGCCCACCCGGACGCCGTCCGGCACGCCGTCCTGCTCACCGACGGGATCAACGAAGCCGAGTCCGCCGAGCGCTTGACGGAGGTGCTCAACGAGTGTGAAGGCCATTTCGTCTGTGACGCCAGGGGAATCGGCGACGACTGGAATCCCGCTGAGCTCAGGCGTATCGCCGAAGTCCTGCGCGGTACGGCCGACGCGGTGGTGACCGACGCGGAACTGCCGGCGCACTTCGAGCGGATGATCCAGGCGGCGATGGTGAAAACGGTGCAGGAGCTGACTTTGCGCATCACCACCATGCCGTTCACCAAGCTCCGGTTCGTCAAACAGGTGCATCCGGCCGAAGTGGATCTCACCGATCGCTGTGTCGCCGCCGGGCGGAACACGCTGGAGCTGTCCACGGGTTCCTGGGGACAGGAGTACCGCGAATACCACGTCTGCCTGGAAGTCGACCTCGCCGGGAAGAAGATGGAGACCGACATCCAGCTGGGCAGGGTGTCGGTCGTCGAGGTCGCCGGTGGGGTGCGCACGCCCGGCGAGCCGGTGCCGATCATCGGCTGGGTGACCGACTTCGCCGAGCTGTCCAGCCAGCTGGACCGGAAGGTCGAGCGCTACACCGTGCAGGGCGAACTCGGCCGGGCCGTGCGCGCCGGGTGGGACGCGTTCGAGGCGGGCGACCGGGAGACGGCCGCCGAGAAATGGGGACTCGCCGTCCGGCTCGCCACCGAACTGGGCAACGAAACGATCCTGAAAACGTTGTGGCCACTGGTCGATGTCGAAGATGCCGCCGCGGGGCTGGTGCGGGTCAAGGACCAGGTGCGGCCAAGGGACGGGTTTTCCGCGGTGCTGCGCTCGAATGTTTCCGAGTTCGCCCCGGATTCGGACGTCGGCCGGGTCGTGCCGGGCAACGCCGGTGGTGCGGACCGGAAGTGCCCGCAGTGCGGGCGGATCGCGCCGCGGACCTTCGCGGTCTGTGAAGGCTGCGGCCGGCGGTTCACGTCATGAGCACGACCCGACGTGATCTGCTCCGGCTGCGCACGGCGCTGCTCGCGGTGACGGCGACGGTGTTCGTCGGCTCACTGGCGGCGTTCACCGGCGTGACGTCGACGGCCAAGGACGCGGCCGCGCGGTCCGCGCCTGCCGTGCTCGAAGTGATGGCGGCCCGGGCGGCGCTCGTGCACGCGGACAGCGCGGCGATGACGAGTTTCCGTACCGGGCAGGCGAAACTGGTCGGACCCGGTGCGCAGTACCAGAATCAGATCGCCATCGCGAGCCAGAACCTCGCCAGGGTCGCGGAGCACAACGCGGCCGGTGAGTCCGCGAGCCGCACGCTCCAGCTGGTCGAAGGCCTGGTGGTCGCTTACGGGCGCGGGATAGGGGACGCCGACGCGAGCTTCCGCGCGGACGGCCCGACGCCGCTCACGGTCGCGGCGCTCTGGTACGCCTCCGGGCTGATGCATGGCCGCGAGTCGGGGATCGTCGCCCAGCTCGACGAGTTGGCTGTCGCACAGCGGACCGCACTCGAAACGGAGTTGTCCGAGGGCTGGATGAACCCCGCCGGATCGCTGGTGTGGCTCGTGCCGATCGCGGTGCTACTGGGATTGCTGGTGGTGGCCCAGTTTTTCGGCGCCCGGCGGTTCCGGCGGAAGCTGAACCCGGCGCTGGTGGTGGCCACCCTGCTCGTGTTACTGGTGGCCGGGGCGACGTCGTCGGTGTTCTTCTCGCAGGATCGTGCCGATGTCGCGGGCGCAACCCTTGGCAAGGTGGTGAGCCAGTCGAAGACGCAGACCGACGCCGACGCGCTCAACGGGAAACGGGAACTCGAAAAGGTGCTCGCCCCGCACTGCGGTGAGTGCGGTGAATCGGTGAGCGCGTTCAAGGCCGGGCTCGGTGGCGAAGCGAGTAGTGGCGGCGACACCGTCCAGCGCGAGGTCGCCAACGGGGCGATCCAGGTCGACAACGAGCTGGATTCCGCCGACCGGAGCGGATTTCTCGAGTACTTCATTCCGCTGGGGACCGTGGCGATCGCCGCCTTGGTCCTGGTCGGACTCCGGCGCGGCATCGACGAATACAGGTATGGGGCGACATGAGAACCCTGCGCAGACTTTCCGTGTTCCTCGCCGCGGTGCTGGCCGCCGGCGCGTGTTCGATGGTGGACGCCGACAAGGGTCTCAGCGTGCTCGCGTCCTGGACCGGCGCCGAGGAGACAGCGTTCCTCAAGGTGCTCAAGGGTTTCGAAGACGAGACCGGCATCAAGGTGAACTACACCGGGACCAGGGCGCTCAACCAGGTGCTGCAGGCCGACGTCCAAAAAGGACAGGCACCCGACATCGCCGTGCTGCCCAGTCCCGGTGAGCTGGCGAACTACGTCCGCGGCGGCTATGTCCACGACGTCGACGGCATTCTCGGGGACCGGCCGGAGGAGTCGTACAGCAAGCAGTGGCTGAAGCTGCTGAAGGTGGAGACGGGCAAGATCCAGGCGGTACCGGTGAAAACAGACCTGAAGAGCATTGTCTGGTACAACCCGATCACCTTCGGCCGGCTGCCGCCGAAGAGCTGGGACGAGCTCACGGCGACCACCGATGCCCTGCGTGCGCGCGGTGTGGCACCGTGGTGTGTCGGCATGGGCGCGACACCGGCGTCCGGCTGGCCGGGGACGGACTGGATCGAGGACATCCTGCTGCACCAGTCCGGCCCGGCGACCTACCAGAGCTGGTCGGCGGGCACGCTCCGATGGGACTCGCCCGAGGTCAAACGGGCTTGGACGACTTGGGGTGGGCTGGTCACGACACCGGGTTCGGTGCACGGTGGCACCACCGCCGCGCTGCTGACCGAGTTCGGTGACGCGGGGCGCGGGATGTTCACCGGCCCGCCAGCCTGCATGATGGAACACCAGGGATCGTTCATGCTGGGCGGCTACCGGAACCAGGGCGTGCCGGGCCTGAACTTCGCGTACTTCCCTTTCCCTGCCTCGGCCGCCAACCCGAACGGCGCCTCCGAGGTGTCCGCAGACCTCGCCGCGATGTTCCGCCCCAGCGACAACGCGCGCCGGTTCATGGCCTACCTCGCCGACGAACGCGGACAGAAGGTGTGGCCCTCACTCGGCAGCGCGTTCTCCGCGAACAAAAAGGTGAACGTGTACGCCGACGACGTCAGCAGGAAGATCGCGGGACGCCTGATCTCCGAGGACCCCCTTTGTTTCGACGCGTCGGACCTGATGCCCGCCACCATGAGCGACGCCTTCTCCCGCGCGGCACTGGAGTATCTCGGCGACCCCGCGAGCCTCGACTCGCTCCTCGACAGCCTCGAAAAAGTACGCACCGGAATCGATCCGGTCGACCAGCTGGAGGTCGCGTGCGGAGGATGACCATCCCAACAGGAGGAACACAATCGTGGTGGAACTGGCCAGGTTCGAACTCGAAGGCGGCGGCTCGGTGTCGGTCGAAGTCGAAGCACAACAGGGAACCGTCCGGGCGGGCAAGGCGGCCACGGTCATCCAGGAGGCCGGGCAGTCCTTCGACCGCGCCCTCGCCGAAGTCCGTGACGCCGCTTCCGCCGCACTCGGCCAGTTCCGCTCCATGGCGCAACGGCCGGACGAGGTGGAGATCAAGTTCGGTGTGAAGGTGGACGCCCAAGTCGGCGCGGTGATCGCGAAAACCGGGATGCAGGGCCAGTTCGAGATCAAACTCAAGTGGGTCCGCGACACCCCGGACCCGGCGACCCCGGCCTGAAAAGTGGTATGAACGGACCTTTCATCTCAAAATTCGAGATGAAAGGTCCGTTCATGCCACTTTCGCCCCCGGGACCTACTTCGACTGGGCGCGGACGGCTTCGATGACGTCGTCGTCCCAGCGGTGCGTGCGGATCAAGCGGTAGCGCTCACCGGCGACCCACATGTACGCCTCCGCCTCGGTCCGGTCGCCGATCATGTCGGCCTGCTGCAGCATCTCCACCACCGGCACGTATTCCTCGTCGTACCAGCGTTGCGCGACCACTGCCCGTTCGAAGAACTTGCCTTCGTCCTGCATCAACCGGAAACCCCACGCCTCAACGTGTTCGCCGAGTTGCGCGTACTTCCAGGGATCCGGGAGCACGATCGACGCCCGCGCGTGGCCGGTCAGCGGTACGCGTTCCAGGAACAGCCGCCGGTAGTCCTTGACGATCAGGTCGCCGCGGTACCGGATCCCGCTGGGGTCCAGTTTGGTCCGCACCTCGGTGACGTAAGCCTCTATTGTGGACAGTCCCAGCGCGTGCGCCACCGAAACGCGGTGATGGCCGTCGATGATGAAATGCAGGTCCCCGATGCGGTAGACCTCGATCGGCGGGATCTCTTCGCCGCGCCGGGCCGCGAGGGCGAGTCGTTCCCAGCGTTCCCGTACGCGGCCAGAGGTCGGGCGGAAGCGCCGGTCGAAGTCGCGGCCGCGGTCGACGCTGCCGACGATCGAGTCGAGTTTGATCACCCGCGGCCCGAGCCGCCGCTCGCCCTGGTAACCGAGCGCGTCGACGACTTCGTTGAACGGCAACATGATGTTGACGTCGTCGGGCTCGCCGCGCAGCCATTTCGCGAGGCGGGAAAGGACCTGACGCCGCCGGGCGCGGAGGAAGTCGTGTTCCGCGTCCGCCCTGGGAAAACCGGTGTCCTTGTTCATGACGCGAACTCCATGACCTGATGGCCCACGACGTTGCGGAGCCTGGTTTCGCCGGCCGTGCGATCGGGCATCGGCTCGCCGTGCGGATGGATGTGGCCGTGCAGCAGCCATTTCGGCCGCAGCGCCTCGATGGTCCGGTGCAGGCACTCGAAACCGTGGTGCGGCGGGTCTTCTCGGTCGCCGAGGCCGCGCGGCGGCGCGTGCGTGAGCAGGACGTCGACACCCCGCCCGTCCTTGCGGCGCAGGCGTTCGGCGAGCCGGACGAGTTTGCGGGCGCGCCGGGCCTGTTGCCGTTCGGTCCACTGGTTCGGGCCGTCGTTGTAGCGGATCGACCCGCCGAGCCCGGCGACGCGCAGGCCGCCGACGTCCACGACGACGCCGTCGGCGTTGATCCCGCCCACCGGGCCGGGCCATTCGACCGGGAAACCGTCCTTAAGGGACAGTCCACTGTGGCGGGTATAGCCGGTCAGGTCCGGGTCGTGGTTGCCGGGGACGAACACGCAGGGTTTGTCCAGCGTTTCCGCCAGGAACTCCAGATACTCGAACGGCAGGTCACCGGCGCCGACGACGAGGTCGACCGAATAGGACAGGACGGCGTTCGTCCACAGCCGTTCGTCGACCTCGTCAGAGACCACCAGTGCCGTAGGCATGCGCCCAGCGTACGGCGCGTGGCCTCACTTGACGCCGTGTGCGAACCCCGGGTCCTTCACGATGACGGCGATGATCAGGAGGATCCAGACGAGCGCGGCGGTGAGGGCCCAGAACTTGAGGTTGGTCAGCAAACGTGGCATGGCAAAACTCCCGTACCTCGGGTGGGGAAAGAACAAGGGAGCGCTGGGAAAGCGCTAAAGCCATTGGTTCTTTCGGAATATTCGGTACAGCAGCAGGCAGATCCCCAGGATGATGACCATCACCATCGGGTAGCCGAACTGCCAATGCAGCTCGGGCATGTATTCGAAGTTCATGCCGTAGACGCCGACGACCATGGTCGGCACCGCGATGATCGCCGCCCACGCGGTGATCTTGCGCATGTCGGTGTTCTGCTGCAGCGAGATCTTCGCGACGGTGGCGTCGACCAGGGTGCTCAGCAGCTCGTCGAACGCCGCCACGCGCTCGGACACGGTCGCGAGGTGGTCCGCGACGTCGCGGAAGTAGGAGCGGACCACGTCCGGCACCAGCCGGGTGTAGCCCTCGGCCAGGCGGGAGAGCGGTGTGCCGAGCGGCATCACGGCGCGGCGCAGCTCCAGCACTTCCCGCTTCATCAGGTAGATCTGCTCGGCGCTCACCAGCGAGCGCGGCGCGAACACCTGCGCCTCGATCTCGTCGATGTCGGACTCGATCCGGCTGGTGACCTCCAGGTAGTGGTCGACCACGTGGTCGGCGATCGCGTGCACGACGGCGGCGGGCCCGAGGCCGAGGCGCTCCGGGTCGTCGTCGAGGTCACGGCGCAGCCGGGCCAGCCCGGAGTGGTTGCCGTGCCGGACGGTGATCACGAAGTCGCGGCCGAGGAACACCATCAGCTCGCCGGTCTCGACGATCTCGTTGGCCGTGGTCGGCGACTCGTGCTCCACGTAACGCACGGTCTTCACGACCATGAACAGCGTGTCGTCGTAGCGCTCCAGCTTGGGTCGCTGGTGCGCCTCCAGCGCGTCCTCCACGGCCAGCTCGTGCAGCCCGAACGTGTCCGCGACGCCCTGGATCTGCTCGGCGTCCGGCTCGTGCAGCCCGATCCAGACGAAGCCCGCGTGGCGCTTGCGGACCTCCTTGATGGCCTCGGAGTGCGTCCATCGCCCCGGCAGGCGTTTGCCCTCCACGTACACCGCGCAGTCGACCACATAGGCCGACAGCGGAACGGGGATCGGGCGCGGGGCCGCCGCCTTGGCGCGGTTGCCGCCGCGGCCTCGAAGGCCACCGAGCGAGGGAATGGCAG
>NZ_DASYMU010000168.1:0-24303 GCF_036008905.1 Amycolatopsis sp.
CAAACACCATGTGGCGTCAGGGACAAGCCCCGGCAACAAGCAGGAACTCGCCGAGGAGGCCCGGACCCATCTACGCCGCCGTCAGAACCAGCCCGGCAGGGTGAAAGCGTTCTTCGGCAAACAAGAAGTCCGCTACGCCGCGGACTGAACACGCCACATTTGCCTTACCCATCAATAGAACACTCGTAGCCACTCACGAGCCACCCACCTTGCCGCGCTCTGCGACATGGGCGGGGACTGGAATCCCTACCACCTCCGCGCAGGGCTCCGGGTCTCCGAAAACTGTGCGGACGGGCAGGACCCCGGCCCAGGCCTCGTTCGCGTCGATGTCTTCCTGGTCGTCCCCGGGGCCGGTGGCGCGGATCTTGAGGGAGGCTTCGGCCAGGTCCAGCGCGAGCACCGAGACCGCGGCGAACTCCTTGGCGTTGACGTCCCGCGCGTGTTCCCAGGAGCCCGGCGCGAGGTGGTCGGTGATCACGTGCAGCGCGTGGGTCTTCGCGTCGATGTCCACGATCGGCTTGGCCTGGCCGAGGATCACGGCGCTGCGGTAGTTCATCGAGTGGTTGTTGATCGAGCGCGCGTAGACGATCCCGTCGAGCTGGGTCACCGTGACGCAGACCTCGATGCCGCCGCCGGCCAGCCGCAGGCTGCTCGCGCCGGTCGAACCGTGCAGGTAGAGCGTGTCGCCGTCGCGGCCGTAGCCCGTCGGCAGCACCAGCGGCGCGCCGTCGCGGACGACGCCGAGGTGGCAGATGAGGGCGTCGTCGAGCAGGGCGTAGAGCGCGGACCGGTCGGTGACCGCGCGGATCTTCCGGCGGCCGAGCGTGGTGCGTTCGGTGGGCGACAGTGGTGGCAGCGAGGACATGCCTCTACTCTGACGGTAGCTAGTGGCCTTGAGAAATGGCCAATTATGGTCTATTTTGAGAAGCCACTTTGGAGGAAACGTGCTGCTCACCGAAACCGCCCTGCCCATCAGCCTGGACAGGGACGCCGACACGCCGTTGGCCGTGCAGCTGGCCGACGCGTTGCGCGACGCCGCCGCGACAGGGCACCTTCGAGGCGGCGACAGGCTGCCGTCGACGCGGGCGCTGGCGGATCGGCTTCAGGTGAGCCGCACGGTCACGTCGGCCGCGTACGAGCAGCTGCACGCCGAGGGCTGGATCGCCGGTCGCCACGGCTCGGGGACGTACGTGACCACCTCGCCACCTGGCGACCGGCCCGTCGGCGGGGCCGTCTTCGGTGAGGAACACGAACCGGCCGAGCTGCTCGACCTCACCCCGGGCGTCCCCTGGGCCGAAGGCCTCGACCAGGCCGCCTGGCGACGCGCGTGGCGGGCGGGCGGTGACGCGTCCCCGTTGTTCAAGGCCCACCGCGCCGGGCTGGTCGAGTACCGCGCGGCCGTCTCCGAGCATCTGCTGCGCCACCGCGGGCTCGCCGCCGGGACGGATTCGGTGCTCGCGACCGGCGGGACGACGGCCGCCGTCGTCGAACTCGCCGCCGCGGTGCTCAGCTCGGGCGACGTCGTCGCCGTGGAGGAGCCGGGCTACCAGCGGGCCGTCCAGGCGTTCCGGCACGCGGGGCTGCACGTCGTCGGCGTGCCTGTCGACGGCGAGGGCCTGCGGCCCGACGCGGTGCCGCCCGGCGTGCGCGCGGTCTACTGCTCGCCCGCGCACCAGTACCCGATGGGCAGCCGGATGAGCGCGTCTCGCCGCGTCGAGCTGGTGGAACGCGCCCGCACGGAGGACATGCTGCTCATCGAGGACGACTACGACGGCGAGCTGCGGTTCGACGTCGCACCGCTGCCGCTGCTGGCCGCGCTCGCGCCGGACGTCGTCGCGCATCTGGGCACCACGAGCAAGATCCTCACCCCGACGCTGGGCGCCGGGTGGATGGTCGCGCCGCCGTCGGTCACCTCGGCCGTGCTGCAGTACCGCGAGCGGACCGGCACCAGGCCGTCGCCAGCCGGTCAGCGCGTCCTGGTCGAGCTCGCGCGCAACGGCGATCTCGGCCGGCACCTGCGGAAGTTGCGGCGCGAGCTGTCCGAACGGCGTTCGATGCTCTCCAGCGCGCTCACCGCGGCCGGAATCCCGCTGCTCGGCGACGACGCCGGCGCGCACCTCGTCGTCCCGTTCGACTCCGCGGGGACGGAACGGGACCGGCTGGCCGAGGCCGTCTGCCAAGGGATCCGGCTGGACGGTCTCTCCCGGCATTTCGCCGGGACGCCGACAGCGCACGGCGCCGCCATCGGCTACGCGGGCTGTTCCAGGGAGGCCCTGCACGGCGCGCTGGACACGCTGGTCGGCTTACTGCGCTGAGGCTCATAGTGCAAGAGCCCGGTAGGGTGACCCGCTATGAGCTCTCCCAAAACCCGTGTCGCCGTCGTGTTCGGTGGTCGTAGTTCCGAGCACACGATCTCGTGTGTTTCGGCAGGTAGCGTGCTCGCGAACCTCGACAAGGATCGCTTCGAAATCGTGCCGATCGGCATCACCCGCGAGGGCGGCTGGGTGCTCGGCACCAGCGACCCCGAGGCGCTGGCGATCCAGGGCCGGGAGCTGCCTTCGGTGAGCAGTGAGACGACGCTCGTCCTGGCGGGCGACCCGACGAACCGGGAACTCGCGACCCTCGCGCCGGGTGCCGAGGTCGAGGCGCTGGCCGCCGTCGACGTCGTCTTCCCCGTGCTGCACGGCGCCTTCGGTGAGGACGGCACGATCCAGGGTCTGCTGGAGCTCGCCGACACCCCGTACGTGGGTGCGGGCGTGCTCGCCAGCGCGGCCTCGATGGACAAGGAGTTCACCAAGAAACTCCTTGCCGCCGAAGGACTCGCTGTCGGCACCTATGTGAGCCTGCGCCGGGGAGAGTCCACCTTGGATGACGCCGACCGCGAGCGGCTCGGCCTGCCCGTGTTCGTCAAGCCGGCCCGCGCCGGGTCGTCGATCGGCATCAGCAAGGTCACCTCGTGGGACCAGCTGGACGCCGCGATCGAACTGGCCCGTAAGACCGACCCGAAGGTGCTCGTCGAGGCCGCCGTCGTCGGCCGCGAGGTCGAATGCGGAGTCCTGGAGTACCCGGACGGCCGTGTCGAAGCGTCGCTGCCCGCCGAGGTCCGCGTGCTCAGCGAAGAGTCGGACGCCTGGTACGACTTCGAAACCAAGTACCTCGGCGAGGACGCCGAACTCGACATCCCGGCGAAGCTGAGCGACGAGCTCACCGAGCGCGTGCGCGCCGCCGCTGTCGAGGCGTTCCGCGCGCTGGACTGCCAGGGCCTCGCGCGGGTCGACTTCTTCGTCGACGCCGAGGGCGGCCTGATCATCAACGAGGTCAACACCATGCCCGGCTTCACCACGAAGTCCGCTTACCCGAAGATGTGGGAAGTGACCGGCGTCGACTACCCGACGCTGCTCGCCACCCTCGTCGACACCGCCATCGCGCGAGGCACCGGCCTCCGCTAGCCCTCTTCACCTCCGAATATGTCGACAACTTATTCAAATAAGTTGTCGACATATTCGGAGGCTCAGAAGCGGAGGGGGACGGCGGGGAGTTTGGCGGCGACGGCGGCCGAGATCTCCTGCAGGGGGCCGGTGCCGGAGGTGTCCGGGACGGTCAGCGCGAGGTAGACCGCACGGTCCACCACGAACCACGTCGCCGAGCCCTCGCCCTGCACTTGCAGCCACTGGACGCCGTCGATCACGCGCAGCTGGGCTGTCGGCGTGAGTTCCGGCGGCGCGTCGAGACCGCAGCGCAGGACCACGGGGTCGGTGTCCCCCCAGGCGACCGTCGACGGCGGCGCGGGGGCGGCCAGCTCGCGCACGCCCAGCTTCTCGCCGTTCGACGTCAGTTCGGTGGGGATGCCCGCGATCAGCGCCGCGCATTGCGGCGAACCGGCCTGCGGTGCGGGGACCGGCACCAGCGGCAGCGGCCCGGCCGTGACGTCTTCGCTGTTGCCCGCCATGAGGCCGAACACCGCCACGCCGGCCGCCAGCGCCACCGCGATCACGGTGGCGATGATGATCAATCCGCGCGGAGGTGCTCCGGTGTCCGTTTCCACGTGTCCACTACAGCATGGTTCAGAGGTGCACTACCGGGCAGGTCAGCGTGCGAGTGATGCCGTCCACGTTCTGTACCTTGGCGACGACGAGCTGGCCCAGCAGGTCCACACTGTCGGCGGCGGCCCTGACGATGACGTCGTACGGCCCGGTCACATCCTCGGAGCTCGTCACGCCAGGGATACCGGAGATCTCGGCCGCGACCGCGGCGGCCTTGCCGACCTCGGTCTGGATGAGGATGTATGCGTGAACCACGGCGCGCCCCTTCGTCTGATCCTGTTCGCTCAAGGTAGGAACTAAGAACGTACCCGAACTTGGGAAAAACATAGGGCATCCGACTATCGGTGACCAACATTCATGCGCACGGAACGAACGGAGGTGACAGGTGTCACCGCAGGGGATACCGGAGAACGGCACAGTCGCCGAGGCGGGCGAGTTCGGGCTGATCCGGGCGATCACGCAGGGACGTCGTCAGCCGGCGTCCACTTTGCTCGGTCCGGGGGACGACGCCGCCATCGTGGCCGCGCCGGATTCACGGGTCGTGGCGACCACGGATGTGCTGGTGCAGGGGGTGCATTTCCGCCTCGACTGGTCGAGCCCGGAGTACGTCGGGCGCAAGGCTGTCGCGGTGAACCTCGCGGATATCGCGGCGATGGGCGCGACCCCGACGTCGGTCCTCGTCGGCCTGGCCTGCCCCGCCGATACCCCGGCGTCGGTCATCACCGAGCTCACCGAAGGAATGTGGATCGAAGCCGCGCGCGCGGGTGTCGGTGTCGTCGGCGGGGACATGGTGCGAGCCGATCAGCTGGTGATCAGCATCACCGCGCTCGGCGACCTCGGCGGCCGCGCCCCGGTCACGCGCTCGGGCGCACGACCGGGTGACGTCGTCGCGGTCTGCGGTCGGCTCGGCTGGGCCGCGGCCGGGCTCGCCGTGCTGGGCCGGGGCTTCCGCTCGCCGGTCAACGTCGTCAACGCGCAGCGCTGCCCGGAACCGCCGTACGAAGCCGGGCCGAAGGCCGCCGACGAAGGCGCGACCTCGATGATCGACGTCTCCGACGGCCTGCTCGCCGATCTCGGTCATATCGCCGAGGCTTCGGATGTCGGCATCGACGTCGAGACCAAGCGGGTCGCCATCCCGACGCGCCTGGCCGAGGTCGGTTCGGCGCTGGGTTCGGACCCGCTGCGCTGGGTGCTGACCGGCGGGGAGGATCACGCGCTGGCGGCGACTTTCCCGTCGTTCGTCGACCTCCCCGAAGGCTGGACGCGCATCGGTTCGGTGACCATGCCCGGCTCCGGGGTCACGGTCGACGGGAAGGCGTACGACCAGTCTGGTGGCTGGGAGCACTGGCGTTAGTCTCCGTGCCGTGGACATTCGAGTTGCCGCCTATGACGATCCCGACGCGGCGAAGTTGATCGCGGCGGTGCAACAGGAGTACGTCGTGCGCTACGGCGACATCGACGCCACCCCGGTCGAGGTCGCCGAGTTCCTCGCACCGCGCGGGATCTTCCTCGTCGGCTACCTCGACGGCGTGCCCGTCGCGTGTGGTGCCTGGCGCGCGCATGACGGACCGGCGCCGGATTTCCGGCCCGGCGACGTCGAGCTGAAGCGCATGTACGTCGCGCCTTCGGTGCGCGGCAAGGGATTCGCGCGCGCGATCCTTTCCGAACTCGGACGCACGGCGGCCGCCGCGGGCCGTCTCCGCGCGGTGCTCGTTACCGGCACCGAGCAACCCGAGGCCATGGCGCTGTACGCGTCGTCGGGCTACCACGCGATCGACAATTTCGGCCCTTACCAGAACGAGCCGGAATGCCGCTGCTTCGCCAAAGCGCTCACGGAGTCAGCCGTAGCATGACGACGCCGTGCGATGCCACATTCGCCGACAACGTGCCGTCGCTCGTGCCGAGATCGGTGTGCTGCCACAGGTCGCGCACCCGCCAGTTTCCCGGCACCGACGCGGAAATCTGAGCGGCCGTGTCACCCAGGTTCAGCAGCACCACCGCGAAACCGCCGTCCGACAGCTGTTTCCCCCACACCTCCGTGCTTCCCGACGTCGACAGCCGATGGCCCTGCGCCACGGCGAAATCCTGATCGACGGCGATGACTTCGTCGTTGAGCAGCGTGGCTTTGCTGGTGTCGCTGAGCTTCGCCGGGTCGGTGCCCGCGAACAGCGGCGCGTTCAGGAGCGCCCACATGCTGAAATGGGCGCGGTTCTCGTCGTCGGTGAGCGTGCCATTGCCGACCTGGAGCATGTCCGGGTCGTTCCAGCCGCCGGGCGATCCCGTGTAGTCGGCGACCGCGGCCTGCTCGTCGATCACCGACGCCACGGATGTCCACTCGGGAACGAGGTCGAACGTCGTGCGCCAGAGGTTCGCCACTGGGCGCGCCCAGGTCCACGGTTCCGAGACGCCGTATTCCGAGATGGCGTAGACGATCGGACGGCCGACGCTCGCGAGCTCGTCGCGCATCTTGGCGAACGCGGGTTCGCGATCGAGGCCGTCGTTGGTGTCGGCGTTGCACCAGTCGTACTTGAGATAGTCGACTCCCCAGGCCGCGAACGTTTGCGCGTCCTGCCGTTCGTGTCCGAGCGAGCCGATTCCCCGGGCCGGGTAGGCGTCGTTGGCCATCGCGCAGGTCGCGCTGCCCGGGACGGCGTAGATCCCGAACAGCAGCCCGCGAGAGTGGACGTACGCGGCGAGCGCGCCTATCCCGCTGGGGAACCGCGTCGGATCGGCCGGCAACGAACCGTCGGTACCGCGAGCGGCGGCCTGCCAGCAGTCGTCGACCACGACGTACTGGTAGCCCGCGTCACGCATCCCCGTGCTCGCCAGTGCGTCGGCGGCGTCGCGGACCACCTGCTCGGTGAGGTCGTAGCAGCGGACCTGGTTCCAGCTGTTCCAGCCCATCGGCGGGGTGCGCGCGAGCCCGTTGCCCAGCGGCCGCGGCTCGGGGGAGGGCCAGGACAGGATTGCCGCGAGCGCGACCAGTACGAGCGCGAGTGCGCCCAAGCCAAGGCGTTTGTTCTGCGTGTCGATGACCGTGATCCAATCGCACCGGACGTGAAACCGCAGTTCTGGAGGCAACATGGCGATCTACGCGCTCGGCGACCTCGAACCCCGTATCCACCCCGACGCCTACGTGCATCCCGACGCGACCCTGATCGGGGACGTCCGGATCGGCGCGCACGCGTCGGTGTGGCCGCAGACAGTGCTGCGCGGCGACCATGGCTACATCGAGATCGGCGAGCGGTCGAACGTCCAGGACGGCTGTGTCCTGCACTGCACCGAGCAGCACCCGACCATCCTCGGCCCGTCCTCGGCGATCGGGCACGCCGTGCACGTCGAAGGCGCCACGATCGGCACCGGCTGCCTGATCGCGTCCGGCTCGGTGGTGCTCAACGGAAGTGTGATCGAGGACGGCGGCATGGTCGGCGCGGGCGCGGTGCTGTCCTACGGCTTCCACGTGCCGTCCGGGCAGGTGGCCCTGGGCGTTCCCGCCAAGACGCGGCCGAACAACTCCTTCGGACCCGACATGATCAAGCTGGTCGTCGACGGTTATGTCGAGCGGGCGAAGTACTTCAGTACCGCGCTCAGGCGCATCGACTCCTAGCGATAGAGTGCGCCGCCGTGACAGCGCGTCCTTTGAACGAGATTGTCGAAGCAGGCTGGGCGGAAGCCCTCGAACCCGTCGCCGCGCAGGTCGCGACGATGGGGGAATTCCTGCGAACCGAGATAGCCGCAGGTCGCACGTACCTGCCCGCCGGGGAGCACGTGCTGCGGGCGTTCAAGCAGCCGTTCCACGACGTGCGGGTGCTGATCGTCGGCCAGGATCCCTATCCGACCCCCGGGCACGCCATCGGCCTGTCGTTCGCCGTGGCGCCCGACGTCCGGCCGCTGCCGAAGAGCCTGGTGAACATCTACAAGGAGTACGCCGACGACCTCGGCCACCCGCTGCCGTCCAACGGTGACCTCACGCCGTGGGCCGAGCAGGGCGTGCTGTTGCTCAACAGGGCGCTGACGGTCCAGCCCGGCAAGTCCAACGCCCACCAGGGCAAGGGCTGGGAAGACGTCACCGAGCAGGCGATCAAGGCCCTCGCGGCCCGCGACGAGCCGCTCGTGGCCATCCTGTGGGGGCGCAACGCCCGCAACCTGAAGCCGATGCTCGGCAAGGTGCCGTGCATCGAGTCGGCCCACCCGAGCCCGCTATCGGCGCACGCCGGTTTCTGGGGCTCGAAGCCGTTCAGCCGGGCGAACGAACTGCTGGTCCAGCAAGGCGCCCAGCCCGTGGACTGGAAACTGCCCTAGGCAGCTCTCCTTCGCCATCTGTCGACAGATGGCGAAGGAGGGTGGGGACGGCAAAAGGCCCGGGGGACCGAAGTCCACCGGGCCTTTTGAGCACCCAAACTGTGTTGCATCCAGCCTGTATTGCATCCAAACTGTGTTGCATCCAAAAAAACGAGCGACCAGCTCAGCCGCGCACAACCTTGCCAGCCTTGATGCAAGAGGTGCACACGTTCATGCGCTTGCGCTGCGACAGACCGATCTTGGCGTGCACGGTCTGAATGTTCGGGTTCCACCGACGGTTGGTACGACGGTGGGAGTGCGAGACCGACTTGCCGAAGCCGGGACTCTTGGCACAGACGTCGCACACGGCAGCCACGTCGAACTCCTTCAAATCAGTGAAAAAGACAGTCAGCCCAGATGACTGGGCAACTCGAACATAGTAACCAGCGCAATCCGAGCCCTCCGAACCAGGGTCGATACCCTGCCTTTGAGCAGCATGGAGGTCAGGGGATTGCGGGTACTGGACGCGGCGGCGGTGACTGCCTGGGCGGCGGCCATCACGGGCAGCTTGGACGTGTTGCGCCCGGATATCGACGGTATCAATGTCTACCCGGTGGCGGACTCCGACACGGGGTCGAATCTGCTGCACACGATGCTCGGCGCGCGCGACGCGCTGGCCGACGCGGAGCCGGTGGACGTGGCCGACGCGCTCGGCCGTCTCGCGCAGGGCGCGGTGGCCTCGGCGCGGGGTAACTCCGGGGTCATCATGTCCCAGGTCATCAGGGGTTTCGCGGAGGCGGCGGCCCACGGCGGGGAGTTCGACGGCGTCGGGCTGGCGTCGGCGTTCGGGTACGCCGACAAGGCCGCGACAGGGGCCGTGACGCGCCCGGTCGCGGGCACGATCCTGACCGTTCTCCACACCGTCGCGGCCGCTGTACGCGGTGAGACGAGGTCGCTGAAGGAGGTCGCCGTGCGGGCCGCGGCGGTCGCTTCGGCGGCGCTGGAGGAGACGCCGAACCAGTTGCCGGTGCTCGCGCAGGCCGGGGTCGTCGACGCCGGCGCGCGCGGGCTGGTCGCGGTGCTCGACGCGCTCGTCGGTGTGATCACCGGCACAACGGCGGAGCCGGCGCACTCGCTCGCGGCGCTGCACGCCCACGCGGCCCCGGCGGCGCACGCCTGGGAGGTCATGTACCTGCTCGACGGCGTCGAGGAGCCCGCCCTTCCCGCGCTGCGACGCGCGTTGAGCGGCCTCGGCGACAGTGTCACCGTGGCCGGGGACGGCGCGGGCAGCCACGCCGTGCACGTCCACTGCGCGGACATCGGCGCGGCCATCGAAGCCGGGATCGACGCCGGGCGTCCGCGCAAGATCCGGGTCGAGCCGCTGATCACGCCGACGCCGATCGAAATCGGCGGCGGCGTCGACCGCACGGTGGTCGCCGTCGTACACGGCGGCGCGCTGGCCGAGGTGCTGCGCGCGGAGGGGGTCGCGGTGCTCGCGGTCCCGTCCGGCTCCATCCCGACCGTCGAGGAGATGCTGGGCCTGATCAACGAAGCCGCGGGCACACACGTCACCGTGCTGCCGGGCGGCGTGGACCTCACCGGTGCGGCGGACGCGGCGGCCGGGCTCGTGCTGGCCGGGGACCGGGACGTCGTGGTCATCCCGTGCGCGTCGCCGGTGCAGGTGCTCGCCGCGCTCGCGGTGCACGATCCCGCCAGGCGCACCAACGACGACGTCGTGGCGATGGCCGAAGCGGCCGCGGCCACCCGGCGCGGTGAGCTGGTGATCTCGCGCGAGGAGTCCCTCACCTGGGTCGGCCGGGCGCAGGCCGGGGACATGATCGGCCTGATCGACGACGAGGTCGTCCTCATCGAGCCCGCGCCGGCTTCGGAGACCAACCTCGTCGCCGCCGCGATGAGCCTGCTCAACCGCATGCTCGGCGCCGGTGGTGAGCTGGTCACCGTGCTGACCGGGGTGAGCGCGCCGGACGGTCTCGGCGCCGAGTTGGGCGAGCAGGTGCGGCTGGAGCATCCTGAAGTGGAACTGACGAGCTATTCCAGCGGGCAAGCGGACACTGTGTTGTTGATCGGGGTTGAATAGGGGCGATGAGCGAGCTTCGCGACAAGCTGACACCGTTGCTGGGCGCCAAAACCGCGAAGGCACTGGGCAAGGCGCTGGACATCCACACCGTGAGCGACCTGCTGCGCCACTACCCGCGCCGCTACGCCGAGCGCGGTGAGCTGACCGATATCGGCGGCCTGGAGATCGGCGAGCACGTCACCGTGATGGCCAGGGTCGAGAAGGTCACCTCGCGGCAGATGAAAGCCCGCTACGGCACCATGCTCGAGGTGGTGATCACCGACGGGAAACGCAAGCTGCAGTGCGCGTTCTTCACCCAGGCGGCCAAGCACACCAAGGATTTGGTGGTCGGCAAGAGCGGCCTGTTCGCCGGCAAGGTGACCGTTTTCCGGGACGCGCTGCAACTGGCGAACCCCGAGTACGAGCTGCTCGACGAGACGGCCGACCCCACCGCGATGGAGACCTTCCTCGCCGAGATGATCCCGGTTTACCCTGCCGCGCAAGGGGTTCCGACCTGGTCGATCGTCAAGTGCGTCCGCCAGGTGCTCGACACCCTCGACGTCGCCGAAGACCCGATGCCGCCGGAACTGCTGGCGCGCTACGGGTTCACCAGCCTTGACCAGGCGCTGCGGAACATCCACCGCCCGTCGAACTGGGGCGAGCTGGAGAACGCGCGCAAGCGGCTCAAGTGGGACGAAGCCATGGCCATTCAGCTGATTTTCGCGCAGCGGCGGTATTCCGCGGTGTCGCGACCGGCATTGGCCAACCCGCACAAGGACGGCGGCCTGCTCGACGCGTTCGACAAGCGGCTCCCGTTCGAGCTCACCTCCGGCCAGAAGGACATCGGCGAGACGCTCGCGGCCGACCTCTCCGGCGTACACCCGATGAACCGGCTGCTGCAGGGTGAAGTCGGTAGCGGTAAGACCATTGTGGCCTTGCGCGCGATGCTGCAGGTGGTCGACTCCGGGCGGCAGGCCGCGATGCTCGCGCCGACCGAAGTCCTGGCGTCCCAGCACGCCCGGTCGCTGCGGGAGATGCTCGGCGACCTCGGTATGGCCGGTGAACTCGGTGCCGCCGACAACGCCACGAAGGTGACGCTGCTGACGGGATCGATGGGCGTCAAGGAGCGCAGGCAGGCGCTGCTCGACACGGTCAGCGGCGCGTCGGGCATCATCGTCGGCACGCACGCGATCATCCAGGACACGGTTTCCTTTGCGGACCTGGGTTTTGTCGTGGTCGACGAGCAGCACCGCTTCGGTGTCGAGCAGCGCGACGCGTTGCGTTCGCGGGGCGCGGACTCCACCAGCCCGCACGTACTGGTCATGACGGCGACGCCCATTCCCCGTACGGTCGCGATGACGGTCTACGGCGATCTGGAAATCTCGGCACTGCGCGAAATGCCGGTCGGGCGCTCGCCGATCGCGACCACGGTCGTGCCGGTCGCGGAGAAGCCCGCTTGGCTCGACAGGGTGTGGCAGCGGGTCGCCGAAGAGGTCGGTAAGGGACATCAGGCGTACGTCGTCTGCCCGCGGATCGGTGACGAACCGGCGTCCGACAAGGGCGACAAACGTCCGCCGCTCGCCGTGCTCGATGTCGCGCCGGAGCTGGAAAACGGGCCGCTCAAGGGCCTGAAGGTCGGCGTGCTGCACGGCCGCATGCCCGCCGACGAGAAGGACGCGTCGATGCAGGCCTTCACCGCCGGGAAGGTGGACGTGCTCGTCGCGACCACGGTGATCGAGGTCGGCGTCAACGTGCCCAACGCGACGGCCATGGTGATCCTGGACGCCGATCGTTTCGGCGTCAGTCAGCTGCACCAGCTGCGCGGCCGCGTCGGCCGGGGGAAGGTGCCCGGAATCTGCTTGCTGGTCACCGAAACCCTCGACGGCACGGCGACCCGCGAGCGGCTGGCGGCGGTCGAGTCCACAACGGACGGTTTCGAACTGTCCAGGTTGGACCTCGAACTGCGCCGCGAGGGTGACATCCTGGGCTCGTCGCAGTCCGGCAAGAAGTCCGGGCTGAAGCTGCTTTCGCTGCTGCGGGACGAGGAAGTCATCGCCGAGGCACGGGAGCGGTCGCAGGAGATCGTCGCGGAGGATCCCGCGCTCGGCAAGTACCTCGGCCTGGCGCACATGATCGCCGACGTCGTCGACGCCGAACGCGCCGAATACCTGGACAAGACCTAGGCCCGTCGGGAATTCGTCGGCAGCGGCGGGCGAGTGCCTCATCGGGCCGCGAAGCCTGCCCGGAGGTGCGTACTCAGGGGCGCCGGTTTCCGGGAACGATGCGGCACCATCGGTTCATGAGGACGCATGACGCGGGGCTAACCGGCCCGTGCCCCGAACGCTCGTCACGCCGTGTCCTCGTGCCCGGCGGGGCCCATCCGCTGTCCGCCCTCCAGCGCAGCGTGGGGAACCGTGCGACGCAGCGGTTGCTCGCCGGTGACCTCGTCGTGCAGCCGTACCGGCCGAAAACCGCGATGAACTTCGGCGCCGCCGACACCTCCGCGTTGATCGAGAGCACCTTCAAGAGCCAGAAGAAGGATCCCTGGCTTTCACTGATCACGGTCGAGTTCGACAGCGTCGTGGCCGACTCCAACGGCGTCGACATGCCGAAGGGCATCGCGACCGCCACGTACTTCTCCAACGCCGCGGCGCTCCCGTCGTTCAGCGTCGAGGTGTCCGGCGGACCGCGCGCTCTGCGCAGTGATCCCGGAAACTTCACGGTGGGCCGCATCGAGGGGGTCGGCTACAACGACCCGACGAACGCCGCCGTGATCGCCGCCAACCAAGGCGAAGGAGCGCTCGAGGGACCGAAACGGGGCGCGCATCGGCGGTACACCAAACCCACGGCAGGTCAGACCCCCATGGACGTCTCGGCGTCGATGAGTCTCGCGGTGTTCTACAACGCCGGAGAGGCGCTCCACTTCGCACCGGCCAATGCGGCGTCGCACGGGTGTGTCCACGTCGTCGACTTCGGTCCGCTGACCCAGTTGAACTATCACAGCGTCGTCGGCCTGACGAAGGTGAAGGTCGGCTACACGGGGGCCGCCAAGGCGGCGTTCGCGCCCTGATCGAGCCAGGGCGCGCTGGGCACTAGTACGCCCCCGCTTTGACGGCGATGGCTGTCGAGCGGGCGACGGCGTCCGCGATGGCGTCGGTGACGGGTTCACGGGAGACGAAGAGGCGGTAGAAGATCGGGGCGCAGGCGGCGCGGACGACGTCGACGGGGTCGGTTCCGTCGGGCGCTTCGCCGCGGTCGACGGCTCGCGCCACGATGTCGACGCAGCGCTCGTGCCTGTCGGCGTAGAACACGCGCAGCGCGTCGGCGGCCTGTTCGGACTGGAAACCGGCGGAGACCGACGCCGTCGGCAGCGCGGAGACGGCCGGGTTGGTGAACCAGTGGACGAGTTCGCGGGTGAGGCTCGCGAGGTCGCCTTCCAGCGTGCCGGTGTCCGGCGCCTTCCAGTCCTGTTCGGTGCCGAGGAGGAGCGCTTCGGCGACCAGGCCTTCGGCGTTGCGCCAGCGGCGGTACAGCGTCGTCTTGTGGATCCCGGCACGTTCGGCGACGGCCTCGACGGTCAGCGCGGCGTAACCCCGCTCGGCGAGTTCGTCGAGGGTCGCTTGGAGAACCGCGAGCCGGGTGCGCTCGGTGCGGCCGCCGGGGCGCGTTTTCTCGGTTGCCAACTGCTACTCCTGTTGCGTTAGTGTCCCCAGTATGTCAGAACTCGACTTCACCACCCCGTTTTCGCTCGACCGGCTCGCCGAGTTGATCGGCGACGCGAAGATCGTCGCGATCGGCGAGAACAACCATCACGTCCGCGAGTTCGGCACGCTGCGGGACCAGGTGCTGCGCTTCCTGGTGGAGCGGCACGGCTTCAGCGTGCTCGGCTTCGAGTCGGGGTTCGCCGAGGGCGAGCTCGTCGACGACTGGCTGCGCGGCGGGCCGGGCGAGGTCGCCGACATCGGGCGCGACGGGTTCACCTTCTCCCTCGGCGACTCCGACGAGATGCACGAAATGCTGACCTGGCTGCGAACGCGGGACGTGCGGTACGCCGGGTTGGACGTGCCCAGCTCGGCCGGTTCGCCGCTGCCCGCGCTGCGAGCCGTTCGCGAGTTCGTCGAGGCGGCCGATCCGGCGGCGGTGGCGCTGGTGGATCAGGCGATCGCGGCGACCGGGCCGTACTCGGGGGCGAGCAGCGCGGTGGCGCCCGGGCTCTGGGCGGCGATGGACACGGCCGCGCAGGACGCGGCGACGGCCGCGCTCACGGTTCTCGTGGGGCGGATGGAATCGCTCAGGCCGGTCTACCCAGAGGGTGGGGAGGTGGCGGTGCACCACGCGATCGGCGCGCTGCGCGTCGACACGTATCTGCGGGAGGTCGACGCGATGATGAACGGGCGGGGCTCGGCGTTGAACGCTTCTTCGCGGGACGAGTACATGGCGTCGACCGTCCGTTTGCTGCGGGAGATCCATGGGCCGGACGCGCGGATCGTGCTGATGCTCCACAACGGACATCTGCAGCGGATTCCGTTCCAGGCCATGCCGACGATGGCGATCTCGTCCACCGGCTCGCATCTGGTCAGGGCTTTCGGTGACGATTATTTCGCGCTGGGCCTTACGGCTGGGGTGGGGACCACGACGGGGCTTGAACCGGACGAGGGTGCGCGGCTTGGCTTCCGGGTTTACGAGCAGGCGCTCGGGGAGCCGGTTGAGGGCAGTGTCGAGCGGGCTTTTGCTGGGCAGGGACCGTCTTTGGTGGACTTGCGGGCGGCTCTGGCCAAGGGCATCTCCGGGTCGGGCAGCATCCGGCACGCCCACATGCAGTCCGAAGTGGACGTCGTGAGCGCGTTCGACGCGATGGTGTACCTGCCCGAGATGCACGTATCCCGTCATGTGGTGGGCTCGTGAGTGGCAACGAGTGTTCTAACACTTGTTGCCACTCACGACCCCCGCCGGGCAGCATGATCCATGTTGACCGGATCGGGGGACAAGTTGATGTTGTGGAGTCCGGTTACGGAGGGTAGACGCATGGTATGCAAAAACGACTGATACGTAACGCGCTCGCGATGGGACTTTCAGCGGTCGTCGGCGTCGCGGTCGCCTTGCCCGCCCAGGCCGCCACCACCGCGCCGGGGGTGCAGCCCAACCCGCCGGCCTGGGGCCTGGACCGCGTGGACCAGCGCAGCGGCGTCGACCAGAGCTACCACTACGAAACGAACGCCGACCAGGTGACCGCGTACGTCATCGACAGCGGGATCGACGCCAGGCACCCCGAGTTCGAGGGCCGGGTCGAGCCGGGCGTGAACCTCGCGGACGGTAACAACGACACCTCCGACATCAACGGCCACGGCACGCACGTCGCCGGGATCATCGGCGGCAAGACCTACGGCATCGCGAAGGACGTCCAGCTGGTTCCGGTGCGCGTGCTCGACAAGGAGGGCGGTGGGACGCCGGAGAGCATCATCGCCGGTATCCAGTGGGTCACCCAGAACGCACGCCAGCCCGCTGTCGCCTTCCTCGGCATCGGCGGGATCCCGAACGACAAACTCGATGCCGCCGTCCGCGCGCTCGCCGCCGTCGTGCCCGTCGCCGTCGCAGCCGGGGGTGAATCGGCCGACGCGAGCGAGTTCTCCCCGGCCCGGGTGACCGAAGCGCTGACCGTCGGCGCCAGCGACATCCTCGACCGCACCGCGTTGACGTCGAATTACGGCCCGGTGGTGGATCTGTATGCGCCAGGCGTGGAAGTGCCGTCCCCCGCGCCGGACGGTCCTGGCGCCGGAGTGCTGTCCGGGACGTCCATCGCCGCGGCCCACGTCACCGGCGCCGCCGCGCTGTACCGGGCGCTGCATCCCAGCGCGACCGCGCCGGAGGTGGCCAAGGCGCTGGTGGACAACGCGACCAAGGACGTGCTGACCGGCGTTCCCGAAGGCACTCCCAACCGTTTGCTCTACACGTTGAGCGTGCGCTGATCGCTCCTCATCGTGCCCGGAGATCGGCTAGGGCTTTGGCGCAGGTTTCGGCGAGCGTTGCCAGGCCGCGCTCGGAAACGATCAGCTGGAAACCGTCCCGGCCACCCAGTGAGAACTCGACATCGTCACCGCTGATGACGTAGCTGACGGCGCAGTCATCGGAGATCTGGGCCCAAGCGTTGACGATGATGTCGTTCACGAGTTTCCTCCTCGTTTTACGCCGACCCCAGACCGAGCATGATGGACACTTGTGCTTCCGCAACACTAGTGTCCCTAGAATAGGGACTCAAGTGTCCATACGCATGCGTCCGAACGAGTGGTATGCGCTGGAAGGGAGGCGTTTCGATGGCTGTCGGCGTGCAGACCATTTCCCGGGTTCTCCTCGGCGAGGCCCTCAAACAGCTTCGATCCGAGGCTGGCGTGACACTCGACGCCGCCGCCAAGGTGGTCGGAAAGGATCGCCCGCGGCTCGTGAAGGTGCTCGACGGCAAAGCGACCCTCTCGACCGAGGAACTCGAAACGCTGGTCGACTTCTTCGGCGCGCAGGACCCCGCGCGGGCCGAGATCCTCACCTTGGGGATCGAAGCGCGCAAGCGGGCGACAGCCGGGCCGTACCTGGACCTGGCTCCGGGCTCGTTCCGCCGGATCGCCTGGCTCGAGGCGATGGCCAAGGACATCTGGACCTACGAGAGCGGCATCATCCCGCTATTCCTCCAGTCCCCGGAGTACGTCGACGCGGTACTGCGGACCGCCGAGGACATCTGGTGGGAAGGGGTCCGGGCCGATCTTGTGGCTTTCAGGCTGGAACGGCAACGGCGGGTTCTGGAGGCCGACACGCCGAAGCGGGTCGAGGTGATTCTGACCGAGGCTTCGCTGTCCGTGATGGTCGGAAATCCCGAGGTCATGCAGGGTCAGTTGGAGCACATGCTGGCCATGCTCGATCGTTTCCCGGGGCTGAAGGTCCGGATGGTGCCTACCGCTACTGCCGGTAACCCGGCCCCAGTCGGCGGTTTGATCATGCTGCGCTTCGGCGAGGTACTGCGACCGGTAGGGTTCCTGCCGGTTGCCTACGGCCCTTCGGTCTACTTCGACGAAGTCGAGGACACCGAACGTATTTTGCGTGCCTTCACGAGACTTCGGGACCTGGCTTTGTCCTCGGAGGACACAAGGGCGTTCTTCGACAAAAAGCTTGAGGAGAGTAAGTGAGTTCGGACGCCGGCTGGTTCAAGAGCAGCTACAGCAGTGGTGGTAACGACTCCTGTGTTGAGGTCCGCATTTCCACCGCCGTCGAAGTCCGGGACACCAAGGACCGTGACTCCGGTTCACTGCATCTGCCCGCGTCCGCCTGGGAAGCGTTCCTCAGCGTTCACCGGCGCTGAGGCGCGGTAGTCGATCACGCCGGTTCCGCTCCGCACGACCTGCGAAGATGCGCAACCCGGCTGGATAATGATGTCCATCACCTGGTACGGAACTCCCGCAGAGCGGGACCGACCCGGTACGTTCGTCATCTATTCCTCTTTTACGGGAAGGACCGGGCATGTTTCGCAAGGTTCTGGTCGCCAACCGCGGCGAGATCGCCATCCGGGCATTCCGAGCCGGCTACGAACTGGGCGCGGGCACGGTCGCCGTGTTCCCCCACGAAGACCGGAACTCGCTTCACCGGCTGAAGGCCGACGAGGCGTACGAGATCGGCGAACCCGGCCACCCGGTGCGTGCCTACCTGTCGGTCGAGGAAATCATCGCGGCCGCCAAGAAGGCGGGCGCTGACGCCGTTTACCCAGGTTACGGGTTCCTCTCCGAGAACCCGGACCTCGCGCGCGCGTGTGAAGACGAAGGCATCACCTTCGTCGGCCCGAGCGCGGACATCCTCGAGCTGACCGGCAACAAGGCCCGCGCCATCAAGGCGGCGCGTGAGGCCGGAGTGCCGGTGCTGGGTTCGTCCGAGCCTTCGTCGGACATCGACGAGCTGGTGGCGTCGGCCGAGGAAATCGGTTTCCCCGTGTTCGTCAAGGCCGTCGCCGGTGGTGGTGGCCGCGGGATGCGCCGCGTCGACGACCCGAAGATGCTGCGCGAGTCGATCGAAGCGGCGTCCCGTGAGGCGGAATCCGCCTTCGGTGACTCGACCTGCTTCATCGAGAAGGCCGTGATCGAGCCGCGGCATATCGAGGTCCAGATCCTCGCCGACGGCGAGGGCAACGTCATCCACCTGTTCGAGCGCGACTGCTCGGTGCAGCGGCGGCACCAGAAGGTCGTGGAGCTCGCGCCCGCGCCCAACCTGCCGTCCGAGCTGCGCGACCGGATCTGTGCCGACGCGGTCGCGTTCGCGCGCAAGATCGGCTACCGCAACGCCGGCACCGTCGAGTTCCTGCTCGACCGCGAGGGCAAGCACGTCTTCATCGAGATGAACCCGCGGATCCAGGTCGAGCACACGGTGACCGAGGAGGTCACCGACGTCGACCTCGTCCAGTCGCAGCTGCGCATCGCGGCCGGGGAGACCTTGAGCGACCTCGGGCTCTCGCAGGACAAGATCTACCTGCGCGGGTTCGCGCTGCAGTGCCGTATCACCACCGAGGATCCGGCCAACGGTTTCCGCCCGGACACCGGCATGATCAGCGCCTACCGCTCGCCCGGTGGCTCCGGCATCCGGCTCGACGGCGGGACGGCGTTCGCCGGTACGGAGATCAGCGCGCACTTCGACTCGCTGCTCGTCAAGCTCACGTGCCGTGGCCGTGACTTCAAAACCGCCGTCGGCCGCGCACGCCGTGCGGTCGCCGAGTTCCGGATCCGCGGGGTCGCGACGAACATCCCGTTCCTGCAAGCGGTTCTCGACGATCCGGACTTCCGCGAGGGCCGGGTGACGACGTCGTTCATCGAGCAGCGGCCTCACTTGTTGACGGCAAGGCATTCCGCCGACCGCGGGACGCGCTTGCTGACCTACCTCACCGACATGACGGTGAACCAGCCCAACGGCGAGCGCCCGCGCGCGATCGAGCCGCACACCAAGCTCCCGAAGCTGCCGAAGACCGAACCCGTGGCCGGCTCCAAGCAGAAGCTCGACGAGCTCGGCCCGGAGGGATTCGCCCGCTGGATGCGGGAGTCGCCGCTCGTCGGCGTCACCGACACGACCTTCCGTGACGCGCACCAGTCGCTGCTCGCGACCCGCGTGCGCACCAAGGACCTGCTGGCCGTCGCGCCGGTCGTCGCGCACACGATGCCGCAGCTGCTTTCGGTGGAGTGCTGGGGCGGCGCGACCTACGACGTCGCACTGCGGTTCCTCGCCGAGGACCCGTGGCAGCGGCTCGACGCGCTGCGCAAGGCGTTGCCGAACATCTGCCTGCAGATGCTGCTGCGCGGCCGCAACACCGTCGGCTACACGCCTTACCCGACCGAGGTGACCAACGCCTTCGTCGAGGAGGCCGCGTCCACCGGCATCGACATCTTCCGGATCTTCGACGCGCTCAACGACGTCGAGCAGATGCGCCCGGCGATCGACGCCGTGCGCGCCACCGGAACGGCCGTCGCCGAGGTGGCGCTGTGCTACACCTCGGACCTCTCCGACCCGTCGGAGAAGCTGTACACCCTGGACTACTACCTGAAGCTCGCCGAGCAGATCGTCGGCGCGGGCGCACACGTCCTGGCGATCAAGGACATGGCCGGGCTGCTGCGCGTACCGGCGGCGAAGAAGCTCGTCACCGCGCTGCGCAAGGAGTTCGACCTCCCGGTCCACATCCACACGCACGACACCCCGGGTGGGCAGCTCGCGACCTACCTGGCCGCCATCGACGCCGGTGCCGACGCGGTGGACGGCGCTGTCGCGTCGATGTCGGGCACGACTTCGCAGCCGTCGCTTTCGGCGATCGTCGCGGCGACCGACCACTCCGCGCGGCCGACCGGGCTCGACCTGGAAGCGGTCGGAAACCTGGAGCCGTACTGGGAAATCGTGCGCAAGATCTACGCGCCGTTCGAAGCGGGGCTCGCCTCGCCGACCGGCCGCGTCTATCACCACGAGATGCCGGGCGGGCAGCTGTCGAACCTCCGCACGCAGGCCATCGCACTCGGCCTCGGGGACCGGTTCGAGGAGATCGAGGCGATGTACGCCGCCGCGGACAAGATCCTCGGGCACCTCGTCAAGGTCACGCCGTCGTCCAAAGTGGTCGGTGACCTCGCGCTCCACCTCGTCGGCGCGGGTGTGGCACCGGAGGACTTCGAGGCCGAGCCGAACAAGTTCGACATCCCGGACTCGGTGATCGGTTTCCTGCGCGGCGAGCTCGGCGACCCGCCGGGCGGCTGGCCGGAACCGTTCCGTACCAAGGCGCTGGAAGGCCGCGCCGAGGCCAGGCCGGTGCCGGAACTGTCCACTGAGGACCGTGAAGCGCTGGGCACCGACCGGCGCGCGACGCTCAACCGCCTGCTGTTCCCCGGGCCCACCAAGGAGTACGAGGCGCACCGCGAGCAGTACGGCGACACCAGCGTGCTGCCGAGCAAGGACTTCTTCTACGGGCTGCGCCCTGGCGAGGAGTACCAGGTCGACCTCGAACAGGGCGTCCGGCTGCTCATCGAGCTGGAAGCCATCGGTGAGGCCGACGAGCGCGGTATCCGCACGGTGATGTCCACATTGAACGGCCAGCTCCGGCCGATCCAAGTGCGCGACCGGTCTGTTGCCTCGGACCTGCCCGTCACGGAGAAGGCCGACAAGTCGAACCCGAAGCAGGTCGCGGCGCCGTTCGGTGGCGTGGTCACGCTGCAGGTCTCCGAAGGCGACAAGGTCGAGACCGGGGCCACGGTGGCGACGATCGAGGCGATGAAGATGGAAGCCTCGATCACCGCGTCGGCCGGGGGAACCGTCGGCAGGCTGGCGATCAACAACGTGCAGCAGGTCGAAGGCGGAGACCTTCTCCTCGTCCTGGAGTAGCGCTTTTCGCCGAAAGGGGCCTTCCCGCGCGCTGCGTGGGGAGGCCCCTTTCGGTTAGCTTGGGACCATGCTCATCAACGCGGTGCCGCAGCGGCAAGGGGCAGTGAGCCCACGGGCCGCCGAACTGCCGGCGGGATGTCTGGCGCTCGCGGAGCTGGCCGGGTCGGTGCTGGGGACAGCGGTGAACGTGGTGCCGCAGAGCGAAGCAACGTCGTCCACTGTGGACGGTGTCGCCAACCGGGAAGTACTGGTGGGTGCCAATCGGGCGGCCCAGCTCGCGGCGTTGGAAGCTCCGGGCGGCAAGGTGCTGACCATCGGCGGGGACTGCGGTGTGGAGCTCGTGCCGGTCGGGGTCGCGCGGTTCCGGTACGGCCACGGGCTCGTGGCCGCGTGGTTCGACGCGCACGCGGATCTGAACACGGCGGAGAGCTCGCCGTCCGGCGCCTTCCACGGGATGGTGCTGCGTTCGCTGCTGGGGCAGGGGGACGCGGACTTCGTGGCGAGCCCGGCGTTGGAACGCGCGGTGCTGATCGGGGCACGGGTGTTCGACGACGTCGAGCGGGAGGCTGTCGAAAGCGGGCTGGTCGGGCTTGCGCCTGGTGACCCGGTGGCTGTGCGGGAAGCGCTCGGTGGGGCGCAGTGTGTCTACCTGCATGTGGACTTGGACGTGCTTGACCCGGCCGGGTTCGGCGGGCTCAACTATCCCGAGCCCGGTGGGCTCACGGTGGCGCAGTTGGCCGCCGCGATCGGCGCGCTCGGGGAGTTGGACGTGATCGGCGCCGGGGTCACCGAATGCGTGGGGACCGGGCCGGAGCTGCGTGTCCTGGAACCCGTTCTGGCCGCCATCGGCGCTTTGCTGGCTTGATCGTCCATTCGTACGTACCTGGTGTGGCAGTTGCGCGGTCGCCTGTCGGCTGAATACATATCGACCTTGTGAACTTGTCACCTCTTTGACAAGAAAACGGTTTCTCCTGGGGTTGGTGATACGCCGCGCGTTACTTTTGCGATGTGTCCGGTGTCACGGCCGCGACGATGCGGCGGTGGGGGCGGGATCCGGGCGGAGCAAAGGAGCTGCGATGACGGTGGAGCGCGGACTCGATCAGGCTGCTTCGCCCGCGGCGCTGCCCCGCAAGCTCGCCGACATCCTGCGACCCGAACTCGGCAGTCTCGCCGCCGAGATCGTCGAAGAGATCAGGGCGACGATCCCCGCTTACGCCCGGCCGCTCGATGGCCCGTACGGCAAATCCATCATCGCCGGGGTCGAGTACGCCATCACGCTGTTCGTCGCGCAGATCGCCGATCCGACGGCGTCCAAGGGGCAGTCGCACGAGGTGCACCACCGGCTCGGCCAGAACGAGATGCGCGAGGGCCGCAGCCTGGACACGTTGCAGGCCGCGTACCGCGTCGGCGCGCGGGTGTCGTGGCGGCGGATCATGCGGGTCGGGCGGCGCAGCGGGCTCTCGTCGGCCGTCATGTCGCAGCTCGCGGACGCGATGCTGGGTTTCATGGACGAGCTCGCCTCGGTGGCGCTGGACGGCTACCTGGAGGCGAAGGCGTGCACCGCGGGCGCGCTGGACACCTGGCGCCGCAAGCTTTTGCAGCTGCTGCTGGAAGTCCCGCCCGCGCCGCCCAAAGCCATCGCCGAACTCGCGCAGCTGACCGGCTGGGCGGTGCCGGACGAGGTGACCCCGATCGCCGTCCAGTCCGCCGACGGCGGCATTCCCCGGCGGCACGCGACTTTCGACTCGGACCTGCTCTCGGAACTGGACGGCGCCGAACCGCGATTCGTTGTCCCCGGCCGTGTCACCGGCGCGCGGCTGGCCGCCCTGCAGGCCGCGCTGCCGGACTGCCGGCTGTCCGTCGGCCCCTGCGTCACACTCGACGCTGTCGCCGATTCGCTGCGCTGGGCGAGGACGGCGATCGTCATGATCGACCGCGGCCTGCTCCCGGCGCGGCGGATCGTGTGGGCCGAGGAACACCTGTCGACGTTGCTGGTGAACTCGGACCTGAACCTGATCGCCCGGCTGCGCCAGCGGCTGTTCGGGCCGCTCGACGAGCTGACGGAGAAGCAGCGCGAGCGGATGCTGGAGACGTTGCGGGCGTGGCTGGACACCCAGGGCAACGTCGTCGACATCGCCGAGCGGTTGAAGGTGCACCCGCAGACCGTGCGCTATCGCATGCGGCAACTGCAGACGACCTTCGGCGAGCGGCTGCAGGACGCCAACGCCCGGTTCGAGATGGAACTCGTGCTGCGCGCGGGCGCCACCCAGCCCACACCGAGGTCGAAATGGGGTGCCTACCCGATCAGCGAACTCCTGCCGTCGCAACGGAAGAGCACCCAATGGCTGGCGAACTGACCCTCTCTCTCGCCATCTGTCGACAGATGGCGGCCGTCGGCCGAGGCGCTTTCTCGCCAAAGTGCGTGCGCGGTGGAAAATTTTCACTCCAGCTGGCGGGTCGCGCGGACTCTGCGAGAGAGGCACTTTCGTGAGAAAGTGCGCCGCGTCGTGACCCCAATGCGGCGTTGGGGGCATTGAGCGCCCCCAACGCCGCTTTGGGGTACTTCCAAGCCCACCCCGCGCTATGAAGGGTCCCTTCCTCGGCGAGGACCGTCTGGCGCAACAAGGGATGCAATGCCTTGGCCGAGACGAGGTCAACGGGTCGGCCGAACAATGAACTGAGCTCGTCGCAGAGGTCCTCGATTTCCCAGCCGAGATGGGCGCCAGGTATCAACTCGTACAACAAGTCCACGTCGCTGGCCGTCCGTGCGTCACTCCGGGCGAAGGACCCGAAGAACAGCAGGTTGGCGATGCCGTAGCGAACGCAGACTTCTCGCAGTCGCGCCGGATCGCCCAGCTGTTCGTCCATGTCGTGGTCCTTTGGCTTCGCCATCTGTCGACAGCAATGCCACTGACTTAAGCTCGACTCAAGATCATCATTACCCTGGATGACTGGCATGCCACGCTCCGTGGCGACTCGGGTGTGGGTGCCAGGTGTGGCCAGTGCAGCCGCTTCTGGCATTTT
>NZ_DASYMU010000169.1:0-3069 GCF_036008905.1 Amycolatopsis sp.
GCAACGGCCTCCGCGGACACCACCGCCGACCTGTCCGTGACTGCCCCGCAGCAGGACACCGCCGAGGAGCGCACGCCCGGCTCCATCACCAACTACTCGTTCTACGTCTCGAACCTCGGGCCTGACGCGACTGAGGCCAGCGCGACGGTGACGCTCGGCGACGCCGAGGAGCTCGTGTCCGTCGGCTCCGGCCGCGGCTCGTGCACCGAGTCCGCGCCGGTCGTCTGCAGCCTGGGCAGCGTTGCGCCGGGCGGGCAGGTCATGGTGACCGTGCAGGTGCGGTTCACCCGCGCCTCGTCGACCAACGGCAATCACGTGCGCGTGAGCGGCCCGGGCACCAACGTCGACCCTGACACGTCCAACGACCAGGCGGCGGCGCTGAGTCCCGTCGCCGCCGGGGGCGACAGCACCGAGGGTACGCCGGTGATCTCGACGGGCGAGTGGTTGCGGAGCCAGAGCCGGCTGACGGTCGAGGCGGACGTCACGCCCAACGGCGCCGGCAAGATGTTCTTCCAATACGGCAGGACCAGCGACTACGGCAGCAAGACGGACGCCCAAGCCGTCTCCGGCTCGGCGGAGAAGACGGTCAAGTCCGTACTCGCCGGCCTGAAGATGAGCACGCTGTACCACTACCGCGCGGTGCTTGTTGTCGGCGGCAAGACCTACTACGGCAAGGACGTCAAGGCCCGGACGCTCGGCGTCCTGAAGTACGGCCCGCTCACGCTGAAGGCCGCCAACCGCAGCCCCAAGAGCGTCAGGTACGTCGGCGCGCTCGGCGACGGCCTGGCCGACGCGCCCGGCGCCTGCAAGGGCACCGTGACCGTGACGGTCTACACGCTGGGGGGCGCCGACCTGCTCCGCCGCACCACGCGGATGAAGAGCGACTGCACGTACGCGATCACCATCCCGTTCGGCCGCTCGCAGGCCAGCAAGTACGGCAAGAAGGGGTCCGTCCTGACGCAGGCCCGGTTCTCGGGCAACAAGGCAGTCAGCTCGGTCGGCTCGGAATCCGACCGGCCGTAGAAGCGGCACTGTCGCTTCGGACGAGAAGCGGAAGCGACTGCGGAATGCTGCTTTGCGCGAGAGCCAGAGCGGTCGCGTAGCTCGCTTTGCAAGGAAAGCGGCACTCCGCAGGCCAGGCGCCTCGCGGCCGGTCGTGATGAGCCGCAAGGCTCCGGCCGGGGCTCGGCGGCGCGCAACTTCCCGGGCGCTCATGCGTTCTGAGCGCCATGCCCAGGATCTTGATCGCGGCCGCGACGGTGCTCGTGCTTCTGGCCGCCAGCCAGGCGCAGGCGCAGGCGTCGGCGAAACGGCGGTGCCCGACCCGGGCGCTGGCGCTGGAGACCAAGCGGCTGGTCATCTTCAAAGTCCGGCTCAAGCCCACGGGGACCGAGTACATCGCCTGCTGGCGCTCCACCGGCGTCCATCATGCCGTCACGCTGGCGTTCGAGTCGGCGCACCTCGACCTCGCTGTCAGCGGCCCCTGGGTCGTGTTCGTGCGCACTGATGCGCCTAATGCTCGAGGGCGCATCACGTGGACTGCCGGGACCCGTAACGCCCGGACCGGCGCCTGGGGCCCGGTGATCGCGGCCTCCACCGACGGCCGGTTTCCCAAGCCGTCGCTCGGCGGGCCGCCGGGCGACCTCGTGGTTTCGTCGAAGGGGCTGTTCGCCTGGCGCGCCGACGTCGCAGCGACCTCGTATGCGGCCGCGCACGAGGAGATCCTCACCGCGCAGAGGTCCAAGATCTTCCCGGTCGGCGTCGGCGCTCCGGTGATCCTCGCGGATGCGTTGATGCCCGATCCCGGCGCGCCGCCGTTCACGGCGCTGTCGTTCCGGAACTCGTGCCTCCTCGGCTGGACGGTTGCGCCGGGCCTGGACGCGCCCGCACAGGCGGACGTCTGCGCCGCGGCGGCGGCGCGCTGACGGACGACGACCGACGAGTCAGGCATGACCGTGAGCGTGTCGGCGAAGCTGTCGGGCGGCGGGCGGTGGAGGCTCGGAAGCTGTCGCCTCCCTCAATTTGCGAGCGGCGATGGTTCGGCGGACAGTCAGTGCTTCCGGACCGAGGCACGAGGAGGCAGCGGCTCGCTTCTGCAATGGACGACGAGCGGCAGCGTGACCCGCCGGATCGCCGCACGACGGCCGCCTGCAGGCATCGGGTGTAGTTCGTCTCAGTCGACGATCTTCCAGAAGGAGTCCTTGCGGCTGATCTTGCCGTCGGTGAACTCGAACAGGTCGCATCCGCGCACTTCGATGGACTCGCCAGTCGCTGTGGTTCCGCGGATCGTCCACTCGGACACGCCGCGATCACCGCGTGTCCAGTGGCGGGCATCGCCGTAGTCGATGTCTGGAATCCCGTCGAACCGTGCTTGAAATCCCTTCCGGACCTGCTGCTTGCCGACCAGTCGGAGCCCTCCCGGCGCGGGCCCGCGCGGCGTGTCAAAGACGCAATCATCAGTGAAGAACGACATGATCGCGTCGAGGTCGTGGTCGTTGAATGCGTGGAGCAACGCCTGTAGCGGCGGCGTCCCCACCTCTGGGCTGGACATGAGTTGGCCTCCTGGTCGGGAGCGTGAGCCTCGCGCACCGGATGGCGTCCCGCAAGCCGCATCGCCGCTGCTGCCTTGGACGAGAAGCGGAAGCGACTGCGGAATGCTGCTTTGCGCGAGAAGCCCGAGCGGTCGCGTAGCTCGCTTTGCATGGAAAGCAGTACCTACTGTCTGACCGCGGAGCGCCGCTGGGAAGGAACCTGGCACCGCGGCGCTTGACGCGTCAGACGGCGACCCCAGCCAGGGGTGGCCATAGGATTGCGCCATGCCGTTCACGCTCAGGAACCTCAAGGAGGATCTGGAGGACGTCGGGTCCAGGTTCGACGGCGCGCCGGACCTGGAGTTCCGCTTGGCGACCGAGGCGCTCGAGCTCGAGAAATCCGGCCTGAGCTACCAGCGGGTCCCGCCCGGCCATCGCTTTCCGTACGGCCACACGCACAGGAAGCAGGAGGAGGTGTACGTGGTCCTGAGCGGGAGCGGGCGGATGAAGGTCGACGACGAGATCGTCG
Source organism: Amycolatopsis sp. (assembly GCF_036008905.1). Classification (GTDB taxonomy): domain Bacteria; phylum Actinomycetota; class Actinomycetes; order Mycobacteriales; family Pseudonocardiaceae; genus Amycolatopsis. Next base: position 3,061 of record NZ_DASYMU010000169.1, read on the forward strand.
AGCTCAAGG
>NZ_DASYMU010000170.1:0-16366 GCF_036008905.1 Amycolatopsis sp.
GCCTCGGTCGTAGGCGATGGCGACGGCTTCGGCTCGGCGGCTGGCGCCTAGTTTCGCCATGACCCGCGAAAGGTGGACGCTCACTGTCTTTTCGCTGATGTACAGCTCTTCCCCCACCTGCCGGTTGGTGCGGCCCAGAGCCACCCGCTCCAGGACGTCCCGCTCCCGCTCGGTCAGCGGGTTCACCACGCTCCGCGTCACCGCCACCACTCCGGGCAGCTCGATCCGCGCCCGATGCGCGAGTTCGACGACGGCGTCCCGCAACGGCACCGCCCCGAGCCGGTCGGCCACCTCGAACGCGGCCAGCAACTCCCCGGCCGCGTCACCCTCGGCACTCAGCAGTGCCTCGGCCCACCGCCACCGGGAGACGGCCTGGTCATAAACCGCGCCATACCCGAACGCCGCCACCGTGCGCTCCCAAAGCTCCGGATCCCCGGCACCCCTCAGCCCGCTGGCCGCCGCCTCGGCCCGGGCCAGCCAAGCAAGTCCCTCCGGCCCCAGCGTCCCCGCCCGCGGGCTCCCCCGCTCGGCACAAGCCCGGACATGCGCCAGCAACGCGACCCCGGCCGCCACCGCCTGCGCCTCCAGCGCCGAGTCACCGCGCACCCGCGCGGCCGCCGCCTGTGCCGCGGCCGCGGTGATCCCCAGCGCCCCGATCCGCAGTCCGCCCAGCAGCCAGGGCTCCAGCGCTTCAAGCCACCCCACCAGCTCCTGCGCCCGCGACACGGCGAGTGCGTGATCCCCTTGCCAGTACGCGAGTTCGACTCCCGCGGCACCGGCGGCCAACGCGATCTGCACGTCCGCACCCCATTGCGACCGCAGGTCGGCGACGATCTTCTCCGCCGCCTCGGACCCGCCCGTGGCCACCAGGATCAACGCCCACACCGCGAGCATCCTGGCCGCGACCGCGCTCGACACGCCCCTGGCCGCACGCCCGGCGCCGTCCTGCGCGGGCCAGTCCCCACTCAGGTACCGCAGGAACAGGTATCGCGCGCGGAGCTCCAGTCCGTAGGAGCTCCATGCCAGGCCGGACTCCTCGGCCCGCTGATGACCCCGCGCGTAGATCTCCATCGCGGCGGCGATCTCGGCCTGGTCGTCGTAGCTGAGCCCGAGGAAGTACAGAGCCCGCAGCTCCACGTTGAGCGCGCCGCCGTCCTTGGCCTTGCGCTCGGCCTGCCGTAGCCGCTCGCGGGCTTCCCCGAAGTCGGCGGCGGAATCCGCGAGGGTGCCGAGCGTGACCAGTGCCGACGCTTCGGCACCCACGGCTCCGACCGCGCGGGCGTCGGCCACCGCCGTCTGTGCGCTATGGAGGGCCTCCTCCGGCTGGTCCACGGCGCGCAGGATCCCCGCGCGGGTGGCCAGCACCCAAGCCCGCACCGAGCTGGCTTCGGTGTCCGAAACGAGGTCCCAGGCGTGCCCGATCGCGGCGACGGCCTCGTCGACCTGGCCCTCGATGGCCATCAACGTCTCCGCCAGGCGCCGCCACACACGTGCCGCCCGATCGATCGGCACCTCCGGCGAGAGCGTCGCGACCGCGGACCGCGCGTAGGCGACAGCGCGTTCCGGCTCCCCCGAGGTGCCCGCGAAATAGGAGGCCTCGTGCAGGAGCCTGAGTTCGTCGACGTCTTCGGGGCGGCCCGCTTCGGGCACGGCGTCCCAGATGGACAGTGCCTGCTCGACATGGCGCAGCGCGGCACCGGGCGCGCCCAGCTTCTCGGCTTCGTTCATGGCCCGCAGCAACGCGGCCAGCGCTGTCACGAAGTCCTTGCTCTCCAGGCTGTGGTGCGCCAGCCGGGCGTCGGCACCTCGTCCCTGCGGAGTGGACTGGATCCGCGCGGCGTACGCGGCGTGCATGCGGGTGCGCTCGCCCGGGAGCAGGTCGGCGTAGACGGCCTCCTGCAGCAAAGCGTGCCGGAACGCGTAGAAACCCTTCTCGATCACGAGTACGTGGTGCTGGACGGCCTCGCGCAACGCCTCGTCGAGCTCCAGTTCCCCCAGCCCGGCGATCTCCGTCAGCGCCGCGTGCGCCACCTTGTCGTTCGCCACCGAGATGACCCGCAGCACCCGCCGTGTCTCCGGTGACAGCCGTTCGAGGCGGGCCAGCAGCACCTCGGCGAGGCCGGACGGGACATCGGAGCATTCGGCCGAGGACGCGAGGAGTTCCTCCACGAAAAAGGGATTGCCCTCCGACCTGGCGACGATGCTCGTGACCGTCGACGCGCTCAGTGGTTCCTCGGCCAGCGCGCCGACGAAGGCGCGCGCGTCGGCGTCTCCGAACGGGCGCAGGTCGATGCGCTCCACGGTGGCCATGCGCACCAGCTCGACGAGCAGTCCCCGCAGCGGATGCCGGCGGTGGACGTCCTCCTCGCGGTAACTCGCGACGATCAGCAGGCGCTGGGCGCGCAGCCGGGAGACCAGAAAGGACAGCAGGTTGCGGGTGGAGCCGTCGGCCCAGTGCAGGTCCTCCAGCAGGAGGACCACCGGGCACGGCTCGGCGATCTCGGCGAGCACGCCGAGCACCGCGTCGAACAGCTGCAGCTGGCCGAGGTCCTGTTCGGGCCGTGGCCGCCGCATGGTCTCGCGTTCGCTGGTGGTGAGCGGGACGTGCTCCGCACCGGCCAGCGGGGCGACCCGGGCCTGCGGAAGCGCCTGTGTCTGGGGCAACAGCCTGCCCAGCGGAGGCCGCGTCAGCACCGCGTCCGCCACTTCGCGGTCGTCCGACACGGCGAGCGGGGCCAGCGCCTCCGCGAACGGCAGGTACGGCAAGCCGCCGTCCCGCACGTCGATACAGCGCCCGGTGAGGACCAGCGCACCCTGCGTCCGGGCGTGTTCACCGAGCGCGGTCAGCAATCTCGTCTTGCCGACACCCGCGTCCCCCGAAAGCAGCACGGCACCGGCCTCACCACGCTCCGCGCGGGCGAAAGCCGCTCGCAGCCTTCGCATCTCTTGCGTGCGGGCTACGAGCGGGATTCCGGATCCAAGACGAGGCACAAGGTGCATTGTCGCCTACCGCACCGACAACTTCGCCACACAATTACCGCTGTTCACCGCGCCGCGCCCCTAGCGCGTGCGCTCGGGCGTCACCGCGGGTGCGGCGACCGGGCGCTGCTGCTGTTCCGGCACGACGACCGAGGCGGCCCGGCGGGCCCGGATGCGGCGGCCGAGGGTGTCGGCCCGGCCGACCCACTTGCTCCGGCCCGCCTTCCGCAGCTGCTCGTTCCGGTAGGCGACCTCGACCTGTACCGCGTCGAAAAGCCAATCGCTGCTCATGGTGTTCCCTCTTTCGATTCCGAAGCTCTTTTCCTGATGAGTTCAGATTCGTCCTGAGGGCACCCCCGCGGCATCGGGCGATCACGTACCTCTGCGGGCCCACCGACGGCAGAAGACCCCTTACCCCGGCGAATTGGCTGCTCGTGAGGGGTAAGGGGTCTTCCGTGCGATCACTTAGCGCAGGTCGAGGCCACCGGAGCGCGCGGCGCCCAGCAGCCCGCGCCAACCCGCCGCAGGGAGGGTGAACGCGCCTCCCTGCGGGTCCTTGGAGTCGCGTACGGCGGTGCCGCCGCTCATGACGGCGACCTCGACGCAGTCGTTGCCGCCACCGCTGTGGCTCGACTTTCGCCACTGGACCTGGGAACTGTTCGTTTCGGACATGGCTCCCCACTCCTTACTCTGTTCGCGAATCACGTTTGTGAATCGCTGTCTGCCTGAATGTGTACTTCGCCTGGCCCACGCCGAAAAAACAGCGGCGTTTCCGCTGCCCTGCTTGTGCGTTACCCAGTCACTTGACCGGCGAACCGCCCGGCGGCCTCATCGATCATCTCGAGTGTGTCGTCGGGTTTTAACGCCGCTGCCCGTAAATGGTCGAACATCAACGTATAGCGCCGCACATCGGGTGGCATTTCGAGGTACAACCCATTAGACGTACTGTCGACATATACGACGTCGGGATCGGCTTGTTCCGGAAATCCCATGATCAAGAACGGCCCCTCCATGCCGGGATGCGCACCGGAACCGAACGGCACTACCTGAATGGTCACGTGCGGCATCTTCGCGACGGCGAGTATCCGGTAGAGCTGCTCGGCCATCACGTCCGGACCGCTGACGACCCGGTGGAGGACGGCTTCGTCGATGACCGCCCAGTACTCGGGCGGCGTCGGGTCGACGAGCAGCTCCTGCCGCGCCATCCTGGCCGCGACACGGCGTCTGACCTCGGGTTCGTCCGCGTCCGGCCGCATCGCCCTGATCACGGCGTGGGCGTAGCGTTCGGTCTGCAGCAGTCCTGGCACGAGAAGCGCCTGATAGGCGTGCAGCGAACTCGCGTCGGCCTCCAGGCCGACGAAGGTGCCGGTGAATACCTCGTTATACGCGTGCCACCAGCCCCTGGTCCTGGCCTCGCGCGCCAGCTGGACCAGTGCTTCCTGCTCGTCACCGGTGATGCCGTAGAGCTCCAGCATGTCCCTGGTGTCACGTGGAGTGACCCCGACATGGCCGGTTTCGATACGGCTCACCTTCGAGGCGGAGCATTCGAGCTTCTCGCCCACCTCGTCGATGGTCAGGTCGGCCGCCTCACGGAGCCGGCGTAGTTCGCCCGCCAACCTGCGGCGGCGAACGGTGGGCCCTTGACCCCTCGTCATTACGGCACCTCCGGGTCGACTGTGGCCTGCTTTCATCCTGCTTTGCCATATCTAACCAGGAGGTCCTACTGGGGGTGACGCATTCACGCCGGAGAAATTCGCGCGGCCCCCGATCGGAGGACTGCAATTTGCAGATAGCCGATGTACGCTCGCAGTCTGCGCAAGGTAACCGAGAGGTCCGCCGCAGTAACCGGGGGGAGGTGTTTAGGTGGCCGAACGGAATTTCATGGTGGGCCCGATGCAGGCCACTGTCCAGCGAAGGTTGGGAGATCTCACTCGATCGGTTGATGATTGTCATACCGAACTCGGCTCTCAAAAACTGGCGGATCTCGCAAGGGCGGAAATACCCCTTCTCGTCGCGGCTTTACGCGACACGCTGGAGGAGCACCGGCCCGATTCCCGCGGCCGCTGCCCGATATGTCGGGCCCGGTTCGCCCGGCTGCGGTTCCGCCGCCGCGGCCACACCCCTTGCCGCGCGTATCTGGCTGTCCAGCTCCGCCTGGGCACCGACGCGACGCTGGTGCCCGCGAGCACCAGCCACCAAAGACGGAGAAAGCGGAATCCGCATTACGTCAGCTGACCGCGTTCTCACCAGTGGAGGGTCCGGGATCGCTTCCCCCGATCGACCCCGGGCCCTCCCTTCCAACCGGTGCTAGCAGGCCTTCAGCCAGGAGCACTCACGCTGATCGGCCTGAGTGTCGACAGCGGGCACCAAACTCCTCGTCGAGGCCTTGGAGACATCCGCCGCGCCGTCGTACTGCGCCAGCCGGACCGCGATCGCGTCCTCGATGGACCTCGGGCTGCCGAGCGCCTGGTTGGTCATCATCGAGAACACCAGCTGCCGGCCGTCGGCCGCGGTCACGTAACCCGAGAGCGCGCTCGCCCCGGTGTACGAGCCCGTCTTGGCGTGGACCTTGCCCTGCGCCGCGGTGCCGACCATCCGGCTGCGGAGCGTCCCGCCGACCAGCCTGTCGGCGATACCCGCCACCGGCAGCGCGTCGTAGAACTGGGTGAACCACGGCTTGCCCTGAACGGCGAGCAACGCGGACGAGATCTGGTCCGGCGAGACCTCGTCCATCCGGGACAGCCCGGAACCGTCCACAAGCAACAGCGCCGCGGAATTCACGCCCAGTGAAGCGAAATCCTTCTTCAGCGTGGCGATCCCGTCGTCCCAGGTACCCCGTCCGGTCACCTGCTTGCCCGCCGCCTTGACCAGCGTCTCGGCGTGCATGTTGTTGGACAGCTTGAGGAACGGCTTCAGCAGCTCGCCGACCGGGATCGAATCCTTTTGCGCCACAACGGTTGTGCCCGCGGGCGTGGCCGCGAACGTCGTGCCGCCCTTGACCCGGACACCGTGCCGGGCGAGCGCGTCGGAGAACACCGCGGCGGCGAGGCCACTGGGCTCCCACACCGCCATGTACGAGTCCTTGCCCGCCGCGCCGACCGGGATGGAACCGCTGACGGTGAAGGTGTTGCTGCCATGCTCACGGTCGACGGAGATGGCCGTGGCGCCGCCGGCCGCGGTGGTCGTCGCGGTGTTGACCACCTTCACGTAATTGTTGGGCGGCACCAGTTCCACAGTGGCCTTGCCACCTTCGGTGCCCGGCTTGACCCGGACGACCATCGCGCCCGCGTCGAAGTCGGAGTCCGGCGCGATGGTGAGCGCCGAGGTCTGCGCGTTGTAGGAGTACGGCTCGTCGTCCCACGCCCAGCCGAGGCCGAGCCGCGTCTTGTCGAAGAAGGTGTCGTCGGCGACGAGCTTCCCCTTCACCTCGGTGATCCCCGCCGCGGCGACCTGCGTGGCCAGCGCGTCGTAGTCGCTCGCCAGCATCGTCGGGTCGCCCCCGCCCCGGAGGTGGAGGTCGCCCTTCAGTGTCGTACCCAGACGCTGCCCGCTCGTCTCGACGGTGGTGCGGAACCGCTTGTCGGCGCCGAGGGTGTCCAGCGCCGAGGCCGCGGTGAGGACCTTGGTGTTCGACGCGGGCTGGCGGCGCTGGGCGCTCTGCCGCGTGTACAGCACTTCGCCGGTGTCGGCCTTGCGGACGACCAGGCCGACATCGGTTCCGGCGAGCGAAGGCGCGGCCAGGATCGCGTCGAGGTCACGGCCCAGGGCGTTGGCGTCCTGGGCCGTGGGCGCGCCGAGCGGGACGCTGAGCCCGGCGGCCACCAGCGCCACGACGAACGCGGCTCGTTTCTTACGGGACAAGGACATTTCGGTGATCCCCAATCAGCTGACTGACTGGGCGATCGTAGCGATTTCCCGCCCGCCCGAGTGACGATTCGGTGGGAAACGTCCCCACTTATTGATGGGAAGGTCAAATGTGGCGTCGCCCGGGAGCGAAGCTTCGCACTTTGGTGAGAAAGTGCTGCTCGGCTTGTCGCCCGGGGGTAGTGAAGGCCTCCTTCACGGCGTCAGGCGCTGTGATGGTGGCCTTCACGGCGTTCCGGGGGGTCCGTTGGGGCGTTTTCTGCTGGGTGGGTGGGTCACAGGGCGCGTTGGGGACGCTCAACGTCGCCAACGCGCCGTTTGAGACATGCCACGTTTGCCTTTCCCATCAATAATCCAAGACGCGCAGCAGGCCCTCTTGGACGACGGTCGCGATGAGCGTGCCGTCCTCGGCGAAGAACTGTCCCGTGGCGAGCCCGCGCGCGCCCGAAGCCGTCGGCGAACCGCTGTCGTAGAGGAACCACTCGTCGGCGCGGAACGGGCGGTGGAACCACAGGGCGTGGTCCAGACTGGCGCCGAGCACGTTGTCGAGACCCCAATAGACGCCGTGCCGGGCCAGGACCGAGTCGAGCAGGGTCATGTCCGAGGCGTAGGTCAGCACGCAGACGTGCAGCAGGTCCTGCTCCGGCAGCTTGCCGTCGGCCCGCATCCATACCTGGTTGCGAGCGGGCCGCTCGCCGGTCTGCCGGGTGACCCACGGCGGATCGTTGACGTAGCGGATGTCGATCGGCCGCGGCCGATCGTGGTGCCCGATCTGGTCGGAGAACTCCGAGACACGCTCCAGCAGCGTCGGCAGGGTCTCCGGGCGCGGGACGTCCGGCATGCCCTCGGCGTGCTCGATGCCCGGCTCTACCTTCTGGAAGGACGCCGACAGCGAGAAGATCGCCTTGCCGTGCTGGACACCGATGACCCGGCGCGTGGTGAACGAACGGCCGTCGCGGATGCGATCGACTTCGTACACGATCGGGACGCTCGGGTCACCGCCGCGGATGAAGTACGCGTGCAGCGAGTGCACCTTGCGCTCCTCCGGCACGGTGCGCCCCGCCGCCACGAGCGCCTGCCCGGCGACCTGGCCGCCGAACACCCGCACCGGCGAGTGCGCGGGGCTCACCCCGCGGAAGATGTTCTCCTCGATGCGCTCCAGATCGAGCAGTGCCACGAGGTTGTCCAGCACCGGCTGCCCGCCGGCGCCGGTGTTCTGGTCGAGGCCGGACGCGGCCTGCCTGGCGACCTCGGTCATGTGTGGAGCCCAGTCATGCGAGGAACCCTAGCTGCCGCGTCCGGGTACGTCCGTTATGCGTGGTCGTCTTCACCAAGGCGGTGCACGCGGATGAGGTTGGTCGTGCCGATGGTGCCGGGGGGCGAACCGGCGACGATGACCACGAGGTCACCCTTCTGGTACTTGCCCATTTCGAGCATCGCGAGGTCGACCTGGTGGATCATCTGGTCGGTCGAGTCGACCTTCGGCACGATGTGCGTCGTGGTGCCCCAGGTCAGCGACAGCTGCGTGCGGACGCTTTCTTCGGGCGTGAACGCGAGCAGCGGCAGCCGTGTGTGGAGCCGGGCCAGCCGGCGCACGGTGTCGCCCGACTGGGTGAAGGCGACGAGCGCCTTCGCGTTCAGGCGCTCACCGATGTCGCGGGCGGCGTAGGAGATGACGCCACGCTTGGTGCGCGGGACGTGCGTCAGCGGCGGCACCACGGGCGAGTCGGTCTCGACGGCCTGGATGATCCGGCCCATCGTCTGCACGCTCTCGATGGCGTAACGGCCGACGCTGGTCTCACCGGACAGCATGAGCGCGTCGGCGCCGTCGAGCACCGCGTTCGCGACGTCCGAGGCCTCCGCGCGGGTCGGGCGGGAGTTGCTGATCATCGACTCGAGCATCTGCGTCGCGACGATGACCGGCTTGGCGTTCTCACGGGCGATCTGGATCGCGCGCTTCTGCACCAGCGGGACCTGCTCGAGCGGCAGCTCGACGCCGAGGTCGCCTCGGGCGATCATCACGGAGTCGAAGGCCAGCACGATGGCTTCGAGGTTGTAGACCGCTTCGGGCTTCTCGATCTTGGCCATGACCGGCAGCCGGCCCTTGCCCATGCGGTCCATGATCTGGTGCACGGCGTCGATGTCGGCCGGGGACCGCACGAACGACAGGGCGATGAAGTCGACGCCGAGTTCGATGGCGAACTCGAGGTCTTCGATGTCCTTTTCGGACATCGCGGGCACGGAGACGTCCATGCCGGGCAGGGAGACTCCCTTGTTGTTGCTGACGGGGCCACCCTCGGTGACCTCGCAGATCACGTCCTGGCCCTCGACACCCTTGACCACGAGGCCGACCTTGCCGTCGTCGACGAGCAGGCGGTCACCGGGCTTCGCGTCCTTCGCGAGGCCCTTGTAGGTCGTGGAGACGCGGTCGTGCGTGCCCACCACGTCCTCGACGGTGATACGGACGACGTCGCCCGTCTCCCACTCGACCGGACCGCTGGCGAAGGTGCCCAGCCGGATCTTCGGTCCCTGAAGGTCACCCATGATGCCGACAGCTCGTCCACTCTCCGCGGCGGCTGCCCGGATGAGGTCGTAGACCTCTTTGTGGTCACTGTGACTTCCGTGACTGAAGTTCATCCTCGCGACGTCCATACCGGCGTCAACGAGTGCCCGCATCTTTTCCGGTGTAGCGGTGGCGGGGCCCAGAGTACAAACAATCTTCGCGCGTCGGCTCACGTTCGCACAGCCTAGACCCTGTGGCAGCGCCCGTCTGTACCGATACCGAAAGTTCCCCCAGGTGTCTCCTCGTTGTCCCGTTTGCCGGGGTAACCCGCGTAGTCGTGACAGTGGTTCGCCGAGCCACTCGTCCCTCGCGACCGTGATCCTTCTCACGGTGGCCGCGTGCACGGGTTCTCCCAGCGCAGGGCCTGCGGAGCCGCCTCCGGTACCGGCCCCAGGGGCTAGCGGCGCGGGTTCTCGCTCGGGCCGACCCTGTCGAGCGCCCACTCGTTGAACGCCTTCACCTGGCGCCACGACTTGCGCACTCTTTCGAAGGTGCCGCGCTCGTGCAGCGTGTCGTCCGGCTCCCAGACCTTGACCGCGTACACCGAGCGATAGCGCAGCAGATCGATCCGGGGATGGTCCTCGGCGAACCCGCGCGGTTTCGTCTTCAGCGAGTCGCCGGCGATCTCCCAGCCCTGCTTCTTCAAGGTCGCGAGGATCTTCTCCAGCTCCGTGCCGTGGATTTCGGTGTCCACCGCCTGCCGGAACCTGGCGAGCTGATCCGACGCGAGGTGGAAACAGCCACCGCCGACGCGCAGGCCCGCGGGCCCGACCTCGACGTAGTACGCGCCGCCGCCCCGGCCCTGCTCGACGACCGCGCCGCAGTGCGTCTTGTACGGGCTCTTGTCGGCCGCGAACCGGACGTCACGATGCGGCCGGAAGACCTTGCCCTTCCCGAAACCGGCGCCGAACTCGGGCTCCAGCTCGGCGAGCAGCGCCTCCATCGGCGCGCGGACGTCCGCCTTGTAGGTGGCCAGGTTCGTGTCCCAGTACACCTTCGAATTGTCCGCGACCAGCCCGTCGTAGAAATCGACGGCATATTCTCCGAACCCCGTGAACGTCACGGGAGCACGATAATCCGGGCCACCGACAGTCCGATCCCCGGGAGCGAGGTCCGCGCGCTCCACGAACTGATCCGCGCCATGGGCACCTGAAACGCCATGAACGGACCCTTCCTCGCGTTTTCCGGGAGGAAGGGTCCGTTCATGGCGTTGTCGGCGCCGGAGATTACTTGGCGACGGCGGTGATCAGTTCACCGTTGGTGGTGTCACCGGAGAGCTCCCAGAAGAACGCGCCGCCGAGACCCTGCGTCTTGGCGTAGCTGATCTTGCCGGCGATGGTGGCCGGGGTGTCGTAGCTCCACCACTGCGTACCGCACTTGGCGTACGCGGTGCCGGCGATCGTCCCGGTGGCCGGGCAACGGGTCTTGAGGAGCTTGTAGTCCTCGATGCCCGCTTCGTACTTGCCCGGCGCGGCGCCGGTCGCGGCGCCGCCGGGCGCGCTCTGCGTAACGCCGGTCCAGCCGCGGCCGTAGAAACCGATACCCAGCAACAGTTTGCTCGCCGGGACGCCCTTGGCCTTCAGTTTCTGGATCGCGGCGTCGGAGTAGAAGCCCGCTGTCGGGATACCGGCGTACGACGTCAGCGGCGAGTGCGGGGCCGTCGGGCCCTGCGCGGCGAAAGCGCCGAAGTAGTCGTAGGTCATGACGTTGTACCAGTTGAAGTACTGCGCGGCACCGGCGTAGTCGGCGGCGTCGATCTTGCCGCCGTTGGTGCCGTCGGCGGTGATGGCCGCCGTCACGAGCTTCGAGCCGAACTTCGTGCGCAGCGCCGACGCCAGGTTCTTCAGCGCCGCGGCACCGCTGGTGTCACAGCTGAGGCCACAGGCGTTGGGGTACTCCCAGTCGATGTCGATGCCGTCGAAGACACCGGCCCAGCGCGGGTCGTTGATCAGGTTGTAGCAGGAGTTCGCGAACGCGGCCGGGTTCTTGGCGGCCTGCGCGAAGCCGCCGGACCAGGTCCAGCCGCCGAACGACCACAGGATCTTGAGACCGGGGTGCTTCGCCTTCAGCTTCTTCAGCTGGTTGATGTTGCCGCGCAGCGGGGCGTCCCAGGTGTCCGCGACACCGTCGACACTGCCGGCTGCGTCATAGGCCTTCTCGTAGGCGGCGTAGGTGTCGCCGACAGCGCAGCCACCGTTGGTGACGTTGCCGAACGAGTAGTTGATATGCGTCAGCTTCGAGGCCGAACCGCTCGTCTCGATGTTCTTGACGTGGTAGTTGCGGTCGTATACGCCCCACTCGGCGAAGTAGCCGAGCACCTTGCCGACCGAAGCCTGCGCGTCCTGCGTCCCGGCGGGAGCGGCCGCTTCACCGGTCGCCGAAGCGGGTGCCGCGACGGTGACCGCCAGCAGCGCCGCGATCGCGGCCCCGCAGATGGTGGAGATCTTGAGCCTACTCAATCGGGCCATGCCAACTCCCTTCACGTCACGATGGGTGACGGACCAGGTACGGAGGGGACGGTCACAGTTAAATGGACTAGACCAATGAGAGTCAATGGTTCAGACCAAGGAACTTATCGGACATGCCTTGACAGGAATATGCCGCTCCGGGCACATTTCAGGGGTGATGCAGACCTTCGACGTCCTCGCGGAACCCCGGCGCCGCACCATTCTCGACCTGCTGCGCGAGGGCGAACAGTCCGTCGGCGACCTCGTCGACCAGATGGATCTCAGCCAGCCCGCGGTCTCCAAACACCTGCGCGTGCTGCGCGAAGCCGGCCTGGTCACCGTCCGGGTCGCCGCGCAGCGCCGGTGCTACCGCCTGCGCCCCGAGCCGCTCGCCGAAGTCGACGCCTGGCTCGCGCCGTACCGGAAGTTCTGGTCCGGGCGCCTCGATGCGTTGGAGAAACACCTGGACGCTTAGTGGTTGCCCGTGACCACCTAAGGTGCGGGCAACCGAGTAGGAGGTTGCCGTGATCCGGGTGGACGGTCGCACGCTGCGTTGCGCCGATGTGGTGGCCGCGGCCACGTCGGAAGGACCCTTACGCCTGGACGTCTCGACAGCCGCGCTCCGCGGCGCCGAGCACGCCTGGAAACTCGCCGAGGAGCTCAGCACCCGGCGGGTCGTCTACGGCCGGACGACCGGCGTCGGCGCGAACAAGGACGAGCCGGTGTCGGCGACCGAGTCGATCGAGCACGGGCTCCGGCTCCTGCGCAGTCACGCGGGCGGCAGCGGCGACGCGATGCCGCCGGGGCAGGTGCGCGGGATGATGCTCATCCGGCTCAACCAGCTGCTCGCCGGCCGCTCCGGCATCAGCCCGACGTTGATCACCGCGCTCGCCGACGCCCTGCGCGCCGGCGCGCTGCCGCTCGTGCACCGGCTCGGCGCGATCGGCACCGGCGACCTCGCTCCCCTGGCCGAGACCGCGTTGGCGCTCACCGGCGAACGGCCGTGGCTCGACGCGCGGATCACGCCGGTGGCCGTGCAGGCGGGCGACGCGCTCGCGTTCATGAGCAGCAACGCGGCCACGCTCGCCGAAGCGACCCTCGCCGCGATGAAGCTCGACATGCTCACCAGGGCGAGCCACGCCGTCGCGGCGCTGACCTACATCGCACTCGACGGCAATCCCGAGGCGTATTCGACCGCGGTGCACGAAGCCCGGCCCCACGCGGGCCAGGTCGCCTGCGCCGCGGAAATGCGGCGGCTGCTGGGAATGACCGGCACGCCGAAACCGGGCCGGCGCATCCAGGATCCGTTCGGGCTCAGGGCATTTCCTCAGGTGCAGGGCCCGGCGCTGGACGCCATCCACTACCTGCGAGACGTGCTCGCCATCGAAATCAACGCCAGCACGGAAAACCCGATGATTTCGACCGTGCACCAGGACGCCTATCACCACGCGCATTTCCACACCGCGTATGTGGCGTCGGCGCTGGACACCGCCCGCGCGACCGTGCACCAGGCCGCGGAGCTTTCGGTGGCCCGGCTCGGGGACCTGCTGGAGCCCGAATTCACCGGCCTGCGGCCGTTTCTCGCGGCGGGCCCGACGGGCAGCTCGGGGTTGATGATCCTCGAGTACGTCGCCCATGACGCGCTGACCGAACTGCGGCAGGCCGCGCTCCCGGCGACACTCGGCACGGCTGTGGTTTCGCGCGGAATCGAAGACCACGCAAGCTTTTCCACCCAGGCGGCACGCGCGGCGACGGCGGCGTGCGCGTCGTACCAGCAGGTGCTCGCGTGCGAACTCGTCGCGGCCGTGCGCGCGCTGCGGCTCCGGAAGGCCGACCTCGTCGACCTGCCCGCCCGCGACGTCTACGACCAAGCCGCCGCGGTGCTCGATCCCCGGGTCGAGGACCGGCCACTCACCGAGGACATCCAGCGGGCGATCGGTGTCCTGGATACGTTGGCGGCCATCTGAGCCTTCGCCATCTGTCGACAGATGGCGATCTCGGTGCCGTACAACGTTATGAAGGGTCCCTTCCTCTCGAAAAATGAGAGGAAGGGACCCTTCATAACGTTTGCGGCAAGGCTTAACCGAAGAAGACTTCGGCTTCCTTGTAGCGCTCGGTCGGGACCGTCTTGAGCTCGGCGGTCGCCTCGGAAAGCTTGACGCGCACGATGTCGGTGCCCTTCAGCGCCACCATCACGCCGAAGTCGCCGTCGGCCACCGCGTCCACGGCCTGGAGCCCGAAGCGGGTCGCGAGCACGCGGTCGTACGCCGTCGGCGTGCCGCCGCGCTGGACGTGCCCGAGCACCACGGCGCGGGACTCCTTGCCGGTGCGCTGCGCGATCTCCTCGGCGAGCCAGGTGCCGATGCCGCCGAGCCGGACGTGCCCGAAGGCGTCCTTCTCGCCGCTGACCAGCGACTCCGTGCCGCCCTCGGGCAGCGCGCCCTCGGCGACGACGATGATCGGCGCGTATTCCTTCTCGAACCGGCTCTCGACCCAGCTGATGACCTCGTCGAGCGAGAAGCGGCGCTCCGGCGTGAGAATGACGCTGGCGCCGCCGGCGAGGCCGGAATGCAGCGCGATCCAGCCGGCGTGGCGGCCCATGACCTCGACGACGAGCGCGCGGTGGTGCGACTCGGCCGTGGTGTGGAGCCTGTCGATGGCCTCGGTGGCGATCGACACGGCGGTGTCGAAGCCGAACGTGTAGTCGGTCGCGCCGAGGTCGTTGTCGATCGTCTTGGGCACCCCGACGACACCGACACCGTCGTCGGTCAGCCGCTTCGCGACGCCGAGGGTGTCCTCGCCGCCGATCGCGATCAGCGCGTCGACACCTTGGTCCGCGAGCACGGACTTGATCTTGTCGACACCGCCCTCGACCTTGTACGGGTTGGTGCGCGAGGAGCGGAGGATCGTGCCGCCCCGGGTGAGGATGTCTTCGACATCGTCCAGGCCCAGCGGCCTGCTTTCGCCGGTGAGTGGCCCCTGCCACCCGTTGCGGAAGCCGACGATGTCCCAGCCGTGTACCTCGATGCCCTTGCGGACCACCGCACGGATCACGGCGTTGAGACCGGGGCAGTCGCCGCCGCCGGTGAGCACTCCGACTCGCATGAGAATCAGACCTCCGCTTTTGTCCTTCTGAGATGACATTCACATTTTCGTCGTCAGCGTAGCGGCATCGCTCTTGATCGGTGCAGGAGCCATGTCGCAGGTGTTACGAAGACGTGTCGGAGGCCGTGCTAGTTTGTGGGCATGCAGCGCTATTCGTGGTTTAGCAAGCCGGCCCAGGGTGGGCCCGGCGGCGACTCCACGCGCTGACTTCCCACCCTTCGAGCCGGATGCTTAAGCCGGCTCGACGAGGTTTTCGACGGGTCGGTTCTCCACACGAGAGGAACCACCTGTCATGTCACCCGAGGTCCTGCCCGCTCTGGACAACCAGCGGACCACGAGTATCAGCCCCCTGCTCTCCCCCGCCATGGTCCGCCATGACCACCCGATCGACGCCGCGATGGCGGAGACCGTCCAGCGCGGCCGCGCCGGGGCCGTCGACATCCTCAACGGCGTCGACGACAGGCTGCTCGTCGTGGTCGGCCCTTGCTCGGTGCACGACACCGCCGCCGCCCTCGACTACGCGCGCCGACTTGCCGTGAAGGCCGCGGAGCTGGGCGAAGAGCTGCACATCGTCATGCGCGTGTACTTCGAGAAGCCGCGCACCACGCTGGGCTGGAAGGGCCTGATCAACGACCCCGACCTCGACGGGACGTTCGAGGTCAACAAGGGCCTGCGGATGGCGCGGCAGCTGCTGCTCGACATCTCCGCCCTCGGCCTGCCGGTCGGCTGCGAATTCCTCGACCCGATCACCCCGCAGTTCATCGCGGACACCGTCACCTGGGGCTCGATCGGCGCGCGCACCGCGGCCAGCCAGGTCCACCGCCAGCTGTGCAGCGCGCTGTCGATGCCGGTCGGGATCAAGAACTCGACCTCGGGTGACGTCCAGGTCGCCGTCGACGCGACCCGCGCCGCGGCCGCCAGCCACGTCTTCCCCGGGATCAACGCCGACGGCCTCGCCGCGCTGATCACCACCTCCGGCAACCCGGACTGCCACGTGATCCTGCGCGGCAGCGCGGCCGGGACCAACTACGACGCCGAAAGCGTCGAGCACACCCTGAGCCGCCTGCGCGCGAGCGGGCTGCCCGAGCGCGTGATCATCGACGCCAGCCACGGCAACAGCAACAAGGACCACGTCCGCCAGGCCGTCGTCGTCGGCGAGCTCGCCGAGCGGATCGGCGCCGGGGAACGCGGCATCGTCGGACTCATGCTGGAAAGCTTCCTGACCGCCGGCCGCCAGGAACTCGAACTCGGTCACGGCGGCGAGCTCACCTACGGCCAGAGCATCACCGACGCCTGCATGGATTGGGACACCACGGAGATCCTGCTCGACCAGCTCGCGGCCGGGGTCGCGAAGCGGCGCGGGTAGGCGTCCGAAAAGTGGCATGAACGGACCTTTCCTCTCGAATTT
>NZ_DASYMU010000171.1:0-2740 GCF_036008905.1 Amycolatopsis sp.
CTTCAAGCGGGGCTACGCCGAGTGGTCCGAGGCCGACCGCGACGCCACGGACGAGCTCGCACCGTACGCCTTGACGGCCTTGGACGAACTGCGGGCAGCGAGCGCGTCACTGGGCTGACCAGGCCGTCACCGCTGAGACAATCCGCGTCATCGAGATGGGCGGCCGCCGATCACAGCGTGACCGGAACCGCTGCTACACGTCGATGTGTGAACCCATGACGACAGTGCGGTCACGAGGAAGACCGAAATGCTCACCGGCATCGGCGGCGATGTAGGAGGTGGCAATGAACAGCCGCTTGCGCCACCGCGCCATGGTCGGCGCGTCCCCCCGCTGGAGCTCGATCCTCGACAGAAAATAGGACGCGTCGTCGAGTTGCAGCTGCCCCTCGGTCTCGGCCGGGTCGAGCGTCCGCAGCGCGGCGGGCACATCCGGGGTCTCCATATACCCGAACTTGGCCGTGACGTGGGTGATCCCGTCGTCCATGTAGCCGAGGTCGTCGACGACGATCCGCTGGTCCGCCGGCACACGGGGCACGATCTCGGTCTCGATCGACATGATCACGACGTGCTCGTGCCGCACATGGTTGTGGTCCACATTGGCCCGCATGGCCAGCGGCGCGGTCTCCTTGCCACGATTGAGGAACACAGCCGTACCGGGGACCCGCGTCGGCGACTTCCCGTTTCGCAACTCGTCGACGAACTCCCGCAGCGGTCCTTCACGCCGTTCACGCTCGGCGGTGACGATCCGCCGGCCCCTCTGCCAGGTGATCATCACGGTGAACGCGGTGACACCGATCAGCAGCGGCAGCCACGCACCGTGCGCCAGCTTGGTCATGTTCGCCGCGAGGAACAGCAGATCCACCCCCAGCAGCAGCGCGCCACCGACGCCGAGCAGCCACCTCGGCGTGCCCCACTTCCAGCGGGCGACGCAGAAGAACAACAACGTGGTGATGGTGATCGTCCCGGTCACCGCCATCCCGAACGCGAAGGCCAACGCCGCCGATGTGCGGAACGCGAAGACCAGGGTGAGCACCGAGACCATCAGCAGCCAGTTGATCCACGGCACGTAGATCTGGCCCCGCTCGGTCTCCGAGGTGTGCGCGACCCGCAACCGCGGCAGGTAACCGAGCTGAGCGGCCTGCGCGGCGACGGAGAACGCTCCGGTGATCACCGCCTGGGAAGCGATCACCGTCGCGGCCGTGGCCAGCAGGACCATCAGCAGCCGTCCCCAGCCGGGCACGAGCAGGAAGAACGGGCTGCTGACGTTGGCAGGGTCGTCGAGGATCAGGGCACCCTGGCCGAGATAGCTCAGTACGCACGCGGGGAACACCAGGAACAGCCAGCCCCGGGTGATCGACCGGCGGCCGAAATGGCCCATGTCGGCATACAGCGCCTCGGCGCCGGTGACCGCGAGCACGACCGCGGCCAAAGCGAAGAAGGCGATGCCGAAATGGCCGACCAGGAAGCCGACGGCGTAGGTCGGCGACAACGCCTTGAGGATCTCCGGATGGCCGGCGATGCCGGCCACCCCGAACCCGCCGATGGCAAGGAACCAGGCGATCATCACCGGCCCGAACACCCGGCCGATTGTCGCGGTCCCCCTGCGCTGCACCAGGAACAGCAACACGATGATCACCGCGGTGATCGGCACGATCAGGTCTTCCAGCGACGGCTCGACGACCTTGAGGCCCTCGACCGCCGACAGCACCGAGATCGCCGGAGTGATCATGCTGTCGCCGAGGAACAGCGCGGCGCCGAAGATGCCCAGTCCCGCCAGTACGACGGTCGCCCGCCGGCCTTGCCGTGCACCCCACCGCCGCAGCAACGTGATCAGCGCCATGATGCCGCCCTCGCCGTCGTTGTCGGCGCGCATCGCCAGCAGCACGTAGGTGACCGTCACGATGATCATCACCGACCAGAACACGAGCGACACCACCCCGTACACGTTTGCCGTGTTGATCGGGACTGGATGCGGATCGCTCGGATTGAACACGGTCGAGAGGGTGTAGATGGGGCTGGTCCCGATGTCGCCGAACACCACGCCGAGCGCGCCGATCACCAACGCGAGCCGCACCGTGTCACGCGTGCCCGGGCTGTGGGCCGCCGCCGACCCCGATGCGGATCCGGTATCCGACGTGGTCACGTCCTGTCGATCGGTCACGGTGATCTCCTCCGGGCGAGCGGCTGCGGGCACTTGATATCCGGCGCGCCCCGCCGGAGACTACCGGCCTCGTGACGGCGGCGTCGGCAGGTCCCGTACACCCGATGGTGGCTATGTGGCGTCAATCAATGCTGGAAGTCCACCGTGATCGACAGTCGATATTCTCGAAATATCCGCCACCCGGAATGCTCTTCTACTTAGCCGAAACGACGTCGCACGCCACAGCGGATGACACAGGTCTCACCGCCGACTGGCCTTCGGACCTCCCCGTCGTGCGCCAGGACTCCGCCGACCACCCCGGTAGGTTGGGGTCACGGAATGTGGCGAACCGATGTCTTGCAAACGAGACGTTTCGCCGAGTTGCGAGGAATCCGTCCGTCCACAGTGGAGGAGAAACAGCGAAGGCAAGGAGACCCACTCCTTACCCATTCAACATATGGCGGGCTGGGGGGATTGCGGCAAGACCCGGGCGGTACCTCAGAATTGCCGGCCGGCAGCCAGGACGTGGGGAACCAGGTGATCAGCAAGCGCATGGTCTGTCCATTATGTGCTTTCCCCGTAGGCTCCAACCTCACACGT
>NZ_DASYMU010000172.1:0-16259 GCF_036008905.1 Amycolatopsis sp.
GCTTCGCCGCCGGGGGTGGCGGTTCTGCCAGGAGACACGGTGTTGACCCGGATTCCGGACGGGGCCAGCTCCAAGGCCAGTCCCCGGCTGTAGAACTCCAGCGCCGCCTTCGCCGCCACGTAGTGCAGGAACGGTCCTACCGGGGTGAGGACCGCGGCCGAGGAGACGTGCACGATCCTCCCCGAACGCCGTTCCCGCATCCCCGGTACCAGCAGCGAGTCCAGCCGCACCGACGCCAGGTAGTTCAGGTCCAGCGCGTCCTGCCACTCCTCGTCAGGGATGGCCAAAGCGTCCTTGTGCGGTCGCGCCCCACCCACGTTGTGGACCAGGAGGTCCACCCCGCCAAGCACCTCCTGCGCGGCCGCGGCGAGCGCCTCCGCTCCAGCCCGTGTCCGCACGTCGGCCTCCACGAAGGTGGCCCCCTCCGGCACCGTGCTCGTCGCCGACCTGGCGGTCGTGAGCACCTCGGCGCCCGCGTCCAGGAGTTGGCGCACGACGGCCGCTCCGATTCCGCGAGAACCACCCGTGACCAGTGCCCGCTTTCCCGCGAGTTCTTGGGTTCCCGATCCGTTTCCGATCGTGGTCATGCCACCGGTCCTCTCGATTACGTATTCGTCCGCTCGACGGAAAAGGAATCGACGTGCGCAGCGCGAATCTTCGGAGAAATCGCGGTGAGCACCTCGTCGAGCGCGTTTCACGGTACGTCCGAAAAAGGACGAGAGGCAAAGACGAAATGTCAGCAGGTGCTATAGGGAATTCCTATGGCACCCCGGCTTTGTACCCATGTCGTGTCGATGGTTTTGTGTCCGCAAATGACCTGAGCGATATGCGGCGGCGACCCATTCATGAATGGCGTCCGTGTGATGGGGGTCAGCGCCCGGTCGCGCCGTCGATCAGTTCGCGGAGGATGTCGGCGTGGCCGGCGTGGCGGCCGGTCTCCTCGATCATGTGGGTGAGTGCCCAGCGGATGCTGGGAGCGGGACGGCCGGACCGCGGTCGAGGGACGGGTGCGCCGAGATCGGTGCACCCGTCGAGCACGTCGTTCGCACGCTCGACGGTCTCGCGGTAGCGGGTGACGACGTCGGCAACGCTGTCCGCTGGTGCGGCCTGGAACGTCGCTTGCCAGTCGGTGACGTCGTCTCCGAGGAACAATGCGCGCTCGACGAAGGTCAGGTGGTTGAGCAGGCCGAGCAGGTTCGTGCCAGACGGCACCGCGGCTGTTCGGACCTGTGGTTCGGGCGCGCCGTCGACCTTCGCGGCGATCGAGGCGCGGAGGTAGTCGAGGAAGCCGCGCAGGACCTCGGGTTCGTTGCTTCCGGTCCGGGGCGGCGGGGTGTCGCGGCGCCGGCCGCGGCGCGTGGTGGTGGTCATGGTGGTCTCCTCGCGTTGCGGGGCTGGTACTGACCGCCTGGTCAGGCGGTGCGGCGGAGGAGCAGAACGTGGTCGGTGACCTCGGCGGTGCGTCCGTCCGGTCCGGTCGCGGTCCTGCGGGGTGTGTCGGCCCGTTCGACCGTCCATGCCGTCTCGTCCAAGTCGATGTCCGCGGCGACCTCCCGCGGGCTCGGGTACCGGGCGCCGGGGTCCTGGTTCCACGACCACGGCGCGGTCGAGCCGTGGTCGACGACCAGCAGCCGGCCGCCCGGGCGCAACGCGTGCGCGGCCGCGCGCAGGACGGTTGCTCTGTCCAGGTCGAACGGCGTGTGCAGGTAGTGGGCACAGATCAGGTCGAACTCGCCGTGCGGGAAAGCCCTGCCCAGGTCGTACCGCACGGCGGTCACCCGGTCACCGATGCCGTGTGAGCGGGCGAGAGCCGTGAGCCGCTCGACCGCCACGGCCGAGATGTCGGCGGCGGTGACGTGCCACCCTTGGCCGGCGAGCCACAGCGTGTCACCGCCGTCGCCGCATCCGAGGTCCAGCGCATCGCCCGGCGACAGGCTCGCAACCACTTCGGTGAGGCGGGTATTCGGCCGCGGGCCGGTGGCCGCCGGTCGAGACAGGTACACGTCGTCCCAGAACGTGACCTCATTGGTGGTGTTCATCAAGATTCCTTCCGTCGGTGCCCGCTCAGTCTCCCCAGGCGCACACCGATCTGGCACGAAATCTTGCGGTTATGGCAAGGTGGGCTCGTGGACCGCGAAACGGACGAAGTGCTCGACGCGGTGGGGCCGCGGCTGCGTGCGCTGCGTCGTCACCGCGGCATCACCCTCGCCGACCTCGCGACGACAACAGGCGTATCCGAGAGCACGCTGTCGCGGCTGGAGAGCGGGCAGCGGCGGGCGACCCTGGACTTGCTGCTGCCCCTGGCCCGTACTTACAACGTTCCGTTGGACGACCTCGTCGGCGCCCCGCGCACCGGCGACCCCCGCATCCACCTCACCCCGATCCACCGGTTCGGGATGACTTTCGTGCCACTGTCCCGCCGGCCCGGCGGAGTACAGGCGTTCAAAATGTTCATCCCCGCTTCGCCGGAACCGCTCGAACCGACCCCGCAGACCCACGACGGCTTCGAATGGCTCTACGTGCTCAACGGACACCTGCGGCTGGTCCTCGGCGAGCGCGACCTGACCTTGCCGCCCGGTGAGGCGGCCGAGTTCGACACGTCCTTGCCGCACTGGCTGGGCAGCGCCGACGGCGGCGTTGTCGAACTTCTCATCCTGTTCGACCCGCAAGGGATGCGCACACACATACACGCCGACCCGCACCGGCCGTCTCACGACGGTATCCAGCGGTGAAACCCAACTGATGCGCGACCCGGTGCGGCGTGCCATGGTCGCGCGGCTGTCGCGGGGCGAGGCGACGGTCAACGAGCTCGCCGAGCCTTTCCCGATCACCAAACAGGCCGTGTCGCGGCACATCCAGGTGCTGGAGGCGGCCGGGTTGATCACCAGGAGCCGGGACGGCCAGCGGCGGCCGTGCCGCCTCGACCCCGCGGCGCTCGAGGCGCTGACGAGCTGGATCGACACCTACAGATTGGCGGTCGAGGCGCAGTACCGGCGCCTCGACGACATCCTCGACACCTTGAAGGAGCAGCAGAGATGAACCCGACGACGATCACCGCCCAGCCCGGCACCCCCTACGTCGACGTCGTGCGCGAGTTCGACGCCTCGCCGGAGCTGGTGTTCCGCGCGTACACCGACCCGGAGCTGCTGGTGCGCTGGCTCGGCCCGCGCGGCATGGAGATGGAGGTCCTCGAGCACGACGCGCGGCCCGGCGGCAGCTACCGCTACGTGCACCGCAGCAGAGAGGGCGAGTTTCGGTTCCGCGGCGTGTTCCACGCGGTCGTGCCGGACAAGCTGATCGTGCAGACCTTCGAGTACGAGGCACGCCCGAGCGGGTCAGCCTCGAGACGGCGCGGTTCGAGGACGTCGACGGCCGGACCCGGCTGAGGATGCGCAGCGTGTTCACTTCGGTCGAGGAGCGCGACGAGATGGTCGCGACCGGCATGGAGAACGGCGTGCGCGACTCGATGGAACGGCTGGCGGAGGTGCTGCGGCCGGGGCGGGTGATCGTGGACATCACGATGTCGCTCGACGGGTACGTGACCGCGCCCGGCGCGGACATCGAGCACGGTCTCGGCGTGGATGGCGATGCGCTGCACGCGTGGGTGTTCAGCAAGACGCCGCGAGGAGGCGATCCTGGCCACGACGTTCAAGCGGAGCGGCGCGGTGATCATGGGCAGACGGACATTCGACGTCGTCGACGGCCCGAACGGCTGGTCGGACGAGATGGGGTACGGCGCGCACCAGGACCAGTCGGCGGCACCGCCGGTGTTCGTGCTGACGCACGAGGCGCCAGGGAAGGTCCGGCTCGCCGACCGCTTCCGCTTCGTGACGGACGGCCCGGCGAGCGCCGTCCGCCAGGCGAAGGCCGCCGCGGGCGGGAAGGACGTGGTGATCATGGGTGGCGGGAGCGCGTGCTACGAGTTCCTGCGGGCCGGTCTAGTCGACGTGCTGACCATCCATTTGGCACCCCTCATCCTCGGCGGCGGCACCCCGCTCTTCCCGGGGGATTCGAAGGTGCGGCTCGAGCTGCTCGAGTCCGAGATGACGTCGTGCGCGCAGCACCTCACCTATCGCGTCCTGGCCGATGACTGAGGAACTCGCGGCCCGGGCGAGACGCTCCTTAGCAGGCTGGCCCGCGGTACAAGGGCTTGTCGAGGTCGAAGACCGGGATCTGTTCCAGGGGGCCGGAATCACCGTGGCCCGCGGTCATCGGGTCACTGTAGCCGGGCGCGAGGAAGCCGGCCTTGAACGCGGCGCAGCCCATCGCGTAGACCTCACCGCCGGCGCCGGGGGGACGTTTTCGTTCGCGCCGCTGTCGTGGAGCTGGCTCACCGTCACGCTTCGGGTGCGGCCTGCTGCCGCCAGTCCGGATCCATCGATTCCGGAGGTGTTTCGATACGCCGATCGTCCATCTTGGACAGTCTTCCCCTGATGTTGTGTCGAACTCGTCGTCTCCGCAGGTAGTTTGAGGTGACAGGTGTGCTGGGCTTGTCCGGGTCTCAGCGTGCCCAGTCCGGGGTCCATACGTCGTCGCCGGCTGTCGCCTGGTACCTGTGGTGGAGGTATTCGAGGAAGTTTGCGAGGACGGGGTGGGGATTGTCGGCTCGCCAGATCACGGACAGCGGGTAGACCGGGGTTGGGTCGACCACGGGGATGCGGCGGAGGTCGTAGCTTTCCGGCCAGAGGTAGCGCGAGCCTTCGCCGACCAAGTTGGCGAGCTGGGTTGAGTCCGCGATTTCGGCGAGGAGCGCTTCGATGCCGAACATCGGCCCGATCGTGTCGATGGTGAGTCCGAACGCCTTCGCCAGATCGTCGTAGTAGCCGATCGGCTCGGTGTCGGACATGCCGGGCATCCAGATCGGGTGATGGACGAGTTCGGCCGGCGTCACCGCTTTGGCGTTGGCCAACGGGTGCCGCGGGCCAACCAGCAGCTCGTGTCGTTCGTCGATGACGCGCGCTGATCGGAGTTCGCGCGGGACGTTGCGGGCGGAGGCTCGGAGGGACCTGAAGGTGGCGTCAAGGGTGCCGGCACTGACCTCGGCCAGCGCCGACGCGGCGTCAGCGTTGGTCAGGGCGACGACATCAAGCTCGATGCCGGAGTGCTGCTGGTAGAAGGCGTGAAGGATGCCGGCGGGTGCGATCCTGCGGCTGACGACGTCGATCCGAAGAGCCCTGCGCCCTGGCGTCACGGCCGCTGTGACGCGTTCGGCGGCGCGGAGGAGTTCGCGTGCATGGGGTAGCAGTGCTTGCCCGTCGACGGTAAGCCGGACACCCCTGGCGATCCGCGCGAAGAGCTGTACGCCGAGCTCTCGCTCCAGGCTCGCTACTCGTCTCGACGCTCCCTGCTGGGTGATTTCCAAATCGTCGGCAGCGGCTTGGAACTGGCCGGTCTCGGCGACGGTCACGAAGGTACGAACCGCATCGAGATCCACGAGGCGAAACCTACTCCCACAACGACGAGTTGTGACACGCCGCTCGATCTGTTGTTGGTGTCGGCATCCGTCGATCCGCTTCCATCTCCCTGGCAACAGCGCGTTGTCCCACGAGGTGTGAAGAGGAGCGAAGCGAGTGCCGATCAGGTGGCGGAGGGCGAGCTTGGGCCGGACGTTCGGATGGTTGTGGGCCGCCTACGCGGTCAGCGCCTACGGGACCGGGCTCGGGTTCGGAGCGTTCTCGGTCGTGGCCATCACGGTCCTGAACGCCGGCTCGGCGGAAGTGGCGGCCTTGTCGGCGTCCGGTCGTGAGTGTTTACGAGTGTTAGAACACTTGTTGCCACTCACGACCCCACCTGGTCACATGGGGCTGCGGCGTTCGATCGTGACGACGTCGCGCCACCGGCCGTGGTGCGAGCCGATGCGTTCACGGACGCCGATCTGGCGGAATCCGGCTCGCTCGTGCAGTGCGAGACTGGCGGTGTTCTCCGGGAACACCCCGCTCTGGATGGTCCACACCCCGGCGGTCTCGGTCGAGTCGATCAGCGCCCGCAGTAGTGCCAGGCCGACGCCGCGACCTCGGGCCGAGGGAGCGACGTAGACGCTGTGTTCCACCACTCCGGCGTAGACGCACCGCGAGGAGACCGGCGACGCCGCGACCCAGCCCAGCACACACCCTTCCCGGTCGACGGCGACGAAGCGGTGCTCGGCGAGGTGGGAGGCGTTCCATACGCCCCATGCCGGGGCGGAGGTCTCGAAGCTGGCGTCGCCGTCATCGAGCCCGGCCTGGTAGATCGCCAGCACCTCCGGACCGTGTGCCGTGGCCATCGGAACCACCTGGAAGCCCGGATCCCGTTGCCGGACAACGGGTTTGACCGCACGGACGATCGCGGAGAGCAACTGGTCCCCGGCCGTATGGGCCGGGTGGATCTCCACGTCGGCAAACCCGGCCGCGATCAGTAAGGATCGGTAGTCGGCCTGGGTGAGTGCTCCGGCGAGGCATTCGACCTTCCCCGCGCGCTGGGCACGGTCGGCGTCGGTGAGGATGTCGGTGATCCCGATCCGGCCACCTGGTCTCAGGACACGCGCGATCTCGGCGAACACCGCGGCCTTGTCGACCGACAGCGCGATGACGCAGTTGGAGATCACCACGTCCACCGAGTCGTCAGGCAGCGGGATGTCCTCGATCCGGCCGGCGAGGAACTCGACGTTGGTGGCGGCTGCTTCGGTGGCGTGGCCGCGGGCGAGGCCGAGCATCTCGGCGGTCATGTCCAGCCCGATGGCGGTGCCGGTGGGACCGACGCGGCGGGCGGAGAGCAGGACATCGAGGCCGCCGCCGGAGCCGAGGTCCAGCACGGTCTCGCCGGGACGGAGGTCGGCGACCTCGACGGGGTTGCCGCAGCCGAGACTTGCCGCGACGGCACGACCGGGCAGATCGGCGTCGGGTTCATAGTGGGCGGCACCGAACCGGTCGCCGTCCTTGGGACTGCTCGTGAGGCCGGTTCCCCGCCCCGCGCTGATGCCGTTGGCTGCGGCGGCATACCGCTGCCGCACCAGTTCTACCTGCTCGGTGGCGTCCGGCTCGGTCACGACGTCTCCTCGCTCAGCGGAGCCGCGCAGTCGGCGGCGACCGTGTCGAACGCGGCGACGGGACGGCCCATGATCACGTCGGCGGCCGACGGGAAACAGCTGACGCAGCGTTGATTGACCTGGTAGAGGCGGGCAGTTCCGCGCGGCTCCACCAGCACGAAGCGAGCGTCGGTGAGGATCTTCAGATGCGCCGACACCGTCGACTGCCCGACGGCGACCTGTTCGACGATCTCGCCGACGGTCATCGGGTCGCCGGATTCGGCGAGCAGGTTGAGGATCTGGACCCGGGTGGGGTCGGCCAGGGCGCGGAACCACTCGGCGTAGGTCGTGGCGAGTTCACGATCGAGCACGAGAGACCTCTTTCATCGTCCATCGACGATAAACGATGAAAGGGTTCTCGGGAAGACGTTGAAGCCGTCTGTCAGTTTGCGACGGGCACCAGTTCCGCAAGCAGCGCCCGGACACGGCGATCGATCTCGTCCCGGATCGGGCGTACGGCGTCGATCCCTTGGCCTGCCGGGTCGTCGAGCTGCCAGTCGAGGTACCGCTTGCCGGGGAAGATCGGGCAGGCGTCGCCGCAGCCCATCGTGATCACCACGTCGGAGGCCTGGACGGCTTCGGTGGTCAGCGGCTTGGGGAACTCCTGGGCCAGGTCGAGCCCGACCTCGTTCATCGCGGCGACGACGGCGGGGTTGATCGAGTCGGCGGGGGCGGATCCGGCCGATCGCACCACGACCCGGCCTCGGCCATGGTGGTTGAGCAGGGCGGCGGCCATCTGGGAGCGGCCGGCGTTGTGCACGCAGACGAACAGCACCTCGGGCAGGTCGGACACGGTGGCTCCTTCGTTCACAAATCGGTGGTGGAGGTGAAGCGGCGGCGCAAGGCGAGCGAGACGTACACCAGGCCGACCAGCACCGGGACTTCGATGAGCGGGCCGACGACACCGGCGAGAGCCTGGCCGCTGGTGGCGCCGAAGGTCGCGATCGCGACGGCGATGGCGAGCTCGAAGTTGTTGCCCGCCGCGGTGAACGCGAGCGTCGTCGTGCGCTCGTAGTTGAGGCCGGCGGCCTTGCCGAAGGCATAGCCGCCGCCCCACATGATCGCGAAGTACACCAGCAGCGGCACCGCGATACGGACCACGTCGACCGGGCGGCTGGTGATCTGATCCCCTTGCAGGGCAAAGAGAATCACGATCGTGAACAGCAGGCCGTAGAGCGCGGCGGGACCGATCTTGGGCAGGAACTTCGCCTCGTACCACTCACGGCCCTTGGCGTTCTCCCCGAAGCGGCGGGTCAGAAACCCTGCCACCAAAGGGATTCCCAGGAAGATGAGCACGCTCTTCGCGATTTGCCAGCCCGACACCGCCAGGTCGGCCTGGGCGAGACCGAGCCAGCCGGGCAGTACCGACAGGTAGAACCAGCCGAGCACGCCGAACATGACGACCTGGAACACCGAGTTCAGCGCGACCAGCACGGCGGCGGCTTCGCGATCACCGCAGGCGAGGTCGTTCCAGATGATGACCATCGCGATGCAGCGCGCCAGCCCGACGATGATCAGCCCGGTCCGGTACTCGGGCAGGTCCGGCAGCAGCAGCCACGCGAGCGCGAACATCAGTGCTGGGCCGACGATCCAGTTCAGGACCAGCGAACTCCACAGGAGTGTGCGGTCCCCGGTGACGGAGTCGAGGCGGTCGTAGCGGACCTTCGCCAGGACCGGGTACATCATGACCAGCAATCCGATCGCGATCGGCAGGGAGATCCCATCGATCGAGACCGCGTTCAGCGCGGTGTTCAGGCCGGGAATGACCCGGCCGCCGAACAAGCCGACGACCATCGCCGCGGCGATCCAGACCGGCAGAAACCGGTCCAGCGTCGAGAGTTTGCCGACGACACCGGCCGTGGCGGGTTCCTCGGTGACGCTCATACCAGCGCCGTCGCCGGGTCTGCCGGCACCAGCACGGCGGACAGGCGCGCGAGGACTTCCGGGTGGACACGGTAGTAGACCCAGGTCCCACGACGTTCGCCGTCGATCAGGCCGGACTCACGCAAAACCTTGAGGTGATGGGAGATCGTGGGGCCGGTGACGTCGAAGGCGTCGGTCAGATCGCAGACACACGCTTCGCCGCCCTCATGGGAGGCGATCAGCGAGAGCAGTCGCAACCGGATCGGGTCGGAGATGGCCTTGAACACCTTCGCCAGCTCGACGGCCTGCGGCTCGGACAGGGGTTCGCGGGCCAGCGGGGAGCAGCAGGCGTCCATCGCCACGATCGGCAGTTGCTTCGACATGCGTCTATGTTGACAGACTTCTATCTAGACGGCAATCTAAGTCGAGTCTTGTTTTGATGAACATCTATCCAAGGGGTTTGTCCATGTCTCGCGTCCAACTAGCTCTCCGCGTCGGCGACCTCGAAGGCTCGATCGACTTCTACTCGAAGCTGTTCGACACCGAACCGGCCAAGCGCCGCCCCGGCTACGCGAACTTCGCGATCACCGAGCCCGCCCTCAAGCTGGTCCTGCTCGAAGGCGAACCGGGCCAAGCGACCGTGATGGACCACCTCGGCGTCGAGGTCGACACCACCGAGCAGGTCGACGCGACATCGACGCGGCTCACCGGTGAGGGCATGGAAACCCTGGTCGAGAACGGCACCACCTGCTGCTATGCCCTGCAGGACAAGGTGTGGGTGCATGGCCCCGGTCAGGAGCCATGGGAGGTCTACACGGTCAAGGACGACTCCGCGTCGTTCGGCAAGGACAGCCCGGCCACAGTCACCGCCGCCGCCTGTTGCACCCCCGACGCCGAGACCGGCGAGGTGGACAAGGACTCCCAGCCCGCCGGCTGCTGCGCCTGACCGTCCCTCGGCGATCCTGGTCGTCGCCACCGCGGCGCGACTGCGCGCCGCGGTGGCGACCGTCGCCTGGCTCGTCATATGTCTTGGATCCGTGACCCAATCCGGAGGAGTCTCCTGTTCATCCCCTGACCGCGAAGGGCCTACGAGCGGACGTCTCGGTTGTATCAGTCCATGTAGAGCGCAGCCAAGCGAGGCAGCCGACGCTCCATCTCGGTTTGATCGTCGAAGTCGAAATCCCATACGTCCAATTCCGGGTACCGAATGGTGAATGTGTCCGCGGGAAGTTGCTCGCCGGTCGCCGTCATGTGCGCGCTGCACACAATGCTCAGCGCTTCTTCACACTCCAGCTCGTCTCCGTCTGCCGCCGCAGCACGGATGACCGGCAGATCGGCAAGCGCGTCAGGATCAGCCACAATGCGCTCGAACACTTCGCGCCCTTGGACGACCAGCCAGCCGCGAAAGTAGTCAAAGCCGTCGTCGGAACATCCACCGTTGATCACGTAGGCGGCAGCCCACAGCGGATTCCGGTAGGAGGCGGCCATCAGGTCCCACAAAACCTGCTGGGCACCGACGATCTCCTCACGAGGTTGGGCTGCGAGCAAGATGCTGGCGCGGCTGACAACCGCCTCACCGTCCGCAGAATCGGAGAGTTTGCCTCGGGCGTCCTCGATCAACGTCCAGAACTGTTGGGTGTCCACAGCGACTCAGCATGTCATTGGGGTCCGACAGGAAGTCGGCTTGTGCCAACCCGGGGTGGCAGCCTGGCCGTGCCGCTTCGCGGCAGAAGAGCGCGTTCGGAACACCACGATCATCGATGGTGGGAACCTAGTCATCTGGTTCGTGGTCGGCGGGATCGTCGTGTTGCTGGCGACTCGTCAGTTGCAGCGCGTTTGAACCCTTGAGACTCGGTAACGCCTGCTTCTGGTTGTTCGACTCACGTTGTGGAGGTGGTGACCGTGATCGCACGAGTGGCGGTGTGGGAGCCCATGCCCGATGACGACCGTCAGTGGGTGATCGACGCGGCGAAGTCCGTACCTGGCGTCCTCAACACCTACCACCTGGTCGACCAAGCCACAGGTAATGGTCTGTCGATTGCGTTCTTCGAGGACGATACCGACCTGGCTGAGGTAAAAGCCGCCATTGGCCGGCGAGCTGACGAGATCGGCTGGCATAACGCGCCCCGCCCCGCACCGAAGTCAGAGACGGTCTACCGGGTGATCCGGAGCGGCTGATCGACGCCATCGAGGCGCTGTAGCCGACGGCTCCGCATGGCGGGCGTGGCAGCTTGATCGCCGTAACGTTCGAACCCAATGACTCGATACGTAGCGCCGCAAACCGAGCTGAGTTGGTCAGACACGAAGAACTCTGTCAGGCCAAGCTCAAAGCGTTCATCACCGCCGCCGGTAGCCAAAATTCTGGTTGTGTCGACTTGTTGTGGTGTCGGTGCCGGCTCGCCGCCACTGCGCGGGGCTCATCCCGTGCACTTTGCCGAAGGTGCGGGCGAAGTAGCTGGCGTCGGGGAAGCCCACTTCCCTGCCTACGGCGCTGATTGGCAGTTCGGTGGCGGCGAGCAGGCGGCGGGCCTGGACCATGCGGCGCTCGATGATCCACTCTTGCACAGTGCGGCCGGTGCGCTGGCGGACCCTCGAGGTCAGGTGGCCTGGGGAGATGTTGACCGCGGCGGCGACGTCGCGCAGTGACAGTGGTTGTGGGTACTGCTGTTCGATGACCTCGAACACCTCGGCGAGCAGCGGTTCGCGATTCTCGCGCAGGTCGCCCACCACGTCGGCGGCCAGCCGGGAAACCCCGACCAGCAGCAGGACCAGGTGTGCCAGCGCGGCCTCTCGGTAGCCGTCACGGCGTTGCGCCAGTTCGTCGTGCAGGGCCTGGAGCCGGGCGGTCCACTCGGGACGGTCCGGTTTCGGCACCCGCAGCCGCAGCGCGCCGATCGCTCCGCCGCGGACGAACGGGAACAGCAGCGGGTGGGTACGCCAGGCCAGGTGGGCGCCGGGGACGTCCGGGCCGAGTGCGTCGGCGGTGAAGAAAACACCCGAGCCCTGGACGCCCGCCAGGTCGCCGGCGTTCATGTGGCCCATCACATCGCCCGGCGCGACCACGAACAGGTCGCCCACCTCGATCGGCCAGGTCTGTCGGCCGGTGCGCAGCCGTCCGCCGGTGCTCTGGAAGTACGCCAGGCCGGGGAAGTCGTGCGCGTGCTCCTCGAACGAGCCGTTGGTGTCCCAGCCGTGTTGTTCCAGCCGCCAGGTCGCCACCGGCAGCTCACCGGGTGCCGGCACCATCGAGTAGGTCGCCGGCCGGTCCCGGCCCGCCGCTGTCCGTACGGTTCGCACCGTCGAATCGTCCCACTGGAACCGCGGATCGGTACAGACCCGCAGCTTCAGTAGCGATCAGAATGGTGGCATGACCGAAAAAACGTCTCAGTCGCCCACCGAGCGGGACTACATCCCGGGTATGGGCAAGCACTACCTACTGCCGCTCTACGACGTGGCGCACCACGTGTTCGGGCTGCGCCCGATCCACCAGCAGATGATCACGCTCGCCGGGCTGCGGGACGGGCACCAGGTGCTCGACGTCGGCTGTGGCACCGGGAACCTGCTGCGAGCGACCGGCAAACAGCACCCCAAGGTCGAGTTCTTCGGGCTGGACCCCGACCCGAAGGCGCTGGTTCGCGCCCGGCGCAAGGCCCGGCGGGCCGGCGTCACCGTGCGGCTGGACCGTGGGTTCGCCCAGGAACTGCCTTACCCCGACGGCTCGTTCGACCGCGTCTTCTCCAGCCTGATGCTGCACCACCTGGACAGCGCGTCGAAGGACGAACTGCTCGCCGAGGTGCGCCGCGTGCTCCGTCCCGACGGCCTGCTGGTCTTAGCCGACGCTGTGTTCGATGAGCACGGCCACGGACACCGAAATCGGACGTCTGAACTGATCCGCGACAACGTCGGCGACGGCGTCGCACGGCGGATCGCCGCAGCCGGCTTCACCGTGGAGCCCACTCGCACCATGTCAATGCGCGTCGGCGGGAAAGTCGGCATCGAACTGGCCCATCCAGACCGGCCAACACAGAAGTAGCCCCCGGTTCCAGCTTCATCTGTCGACGAACGTTCCAGCGGTCAGCGCGCGTGGGGGTCGTGAGTGTTTACGAGTGTTAGAACACTTGTTGCCACTCACGAGCCACGTCTGCTGTCGTCACGCGGAAGGAGCGGCAACTCATGCCACGTCTCTACGGTCCCGGGCACTTCGCCGAGGATCCTTACTCACAAATCGTTTCGCCCCACGGCATTCCGGTGGACGATCTCGTCGCTGTCCTCCAGAAGGAGATCAGGCGCAGTCGCATCGACAACGCCGTGCTCGCCGCCTACGAGATGTTCACAACCTCGACGGATGTCGCTCAGCACCTGTGGCGGCGCCTGCGGCTCATCGCGGTCGAAGACGTGGGGATGGGCCTGCCCCTCGGGCCGGTGCTGATCGACGTGCTCCACCGCAACTTCAATGCCACCCAGGGTGGGGACTGGATGATGGCGTGTCACGCCGTGCGTCTGCTCGCTTCCGCGCCCAAGGACCGCACCAGTTCCGAGCACGCCGATTGGGTCGCCACGAAGGTCGCTCTCGGAGAAGCGTTGGTCGAGGTCCCGGACTACGCCCACTGCGTGCACACACGCGCCGGTCAGGAGCTGGGGCGCGGTCTGACGCAGTGGTGGGACAACGGCGCTCAAGTGCGCGACGAACTGCCCTCAGCGGATCACCGGTACCGCAAGGAGTTGATCGAGATCCACCGCCACGACGAAGCGGAGCACGGGACCGCGCCTCGTCCGTCCCGTCGGGCAAGCGCCAACTCATCCGCTGACAGCGCCTGTCAGCGGCCGCGTACTGGTGCGGCGCGGGAGCAGGAACGGGGTCGCCAGGAGCAGCACGCCGGCGATACCGATCGCGACGCGCACACCGGTGAAGGTGGCTAGAACGCCCCAGAGCGCGGTCAGCGCCGCGATCGCGCCGGTGCTGGTCACGTTCCAGGCGACCAGCACCCGGCCGACCCGCTCGACGGGCACCCGCTCGAGACGCTCGGTCGCGAACAATGGGTTGAACACGCCCATGCACGTGATCAGCATCAGCTCTATCGCGATCACGATGACCACTCCGGCAGCGCCGGGCATGACGAAGAACAGGCCGATCGGCCAGAGCGCGCGCAGCACACCGGAGACCAGCAGCACGCGCCGGCGCCCATAGCGGGCTTGCAGGCGCGGGGCGAGCTGGGCCCCGAGGAACCCGCCGATGCAGGGCAGGCCGAACGCGAGCCCGTACTGCCACGCCGCCCAGTCCAGGTCATGCAGGAGCAGCACGGCCAGCAACGGCTCGGCCGCCATGATGAGCGCGTTGACGCACACGGTGTTCAGGAACAGCGGCCGCAGTTCGCGGTCGGCGAGGATGAATCGCCACCCGTCCCACAGGGCCGTGGGGCGTAGCCGAGTCGCAGTTTCCCGTGCTGGTCTCGGATCGCGTTCCCGGATCGGGCTGATCGCCAGCGCGGACAGCAGGAACCCGGCGGCGTTGGCGATCACGGTGACCGCCGGGCCCAGCAGGCTGATGGCCGCACCACCCAGGGTTGGACCCACGGCGGTGGCGGTCCAGGTGGTCGACTCGAAGCGCCCGTTGGCGACCAGGAGCTGGTCGGGCCGCACGATCGACTTGAGGTAAGCGCCACTGGCGGCGGTGAACGCGATGTTCGCGGCCGCGCTGACCACGGAGACGACGAGCAGCTGGGAGTAGGTCAGCAGCCCGGCGGCGTAGGTGACCGGAATGCTCAGCAGAGCGGCGAACCGGAGGACGTCCGCGGCGATCATGATCGGCTTTTTGTGCTGCCGCTCGACCCAGGGACCCAGCAGCAGTGCCAGTACCGCGCCCACCGCGAGCCCGGCGGCGGCGAGCGCGGAGACCGCGCCCGGGCCGACGCCGAGCACCTGGATCGCGATCAGCGGGAACGCCCCGAACCCCAGCCAGGTGCCCACGGTGCTGGCGGTGAACGCCGACCACAACCACCCGAACGAGCGCCCCAAGTCCTGCCGCGCCATGCTTCCCCTTCCGTTACAACCGGTCGTTGACGGCGAGGAGTTAAACAGGATGGGATACCTGGGATCCAACAACGGAAACCCGGGCGAGCCACAACCATTGGTTGTGCGCCGGTAGAATTCTCGGGTGGATATCGAGGCCGTGCGTACGTTTGTCGCCGTCGCTGACGCGGGGCAGTTTCAGGAAGCCGCTATCGATCTGGAGATCACGCAACAGGCCGTTTCCAAGCGCGTGGCCAACCTCGAACGCGGTCTCGGCGTCTCGCTCTTCGAGCGAACAGCCCGCGGCGTCCGGCTCACCCTGGACGGGCAGGCCTTCCTCCCGCACGCCCGCGAGCTGCTTCGCGTGGCCGAACGCGCCGCGGTTTCGGTTCGGCCGGGGGAGCGCGCGCTGCGTGTCGACGTCCTGAACCGGCGCATCGCGCCGGCTGTGGCGCTGCAGGGTTTCTATCGGATTCACCCGGGGACCGAGCTGGACGTCGTCACCCTGTCCGACGCCAATGTCGAAACCGCGATCGAAGCTGTCCGCGCCGGCGAGATCGACGCGACCTTTCGCGCCGTGCCCGGCGATCTGCCCGCCGGCATCGTCGCCCACCGTGTCCTGGACGATCCCGTTCAGCTGCTGGCGGGGCCGGCCCACCCGTTCGCCGGCGCCCGGTCCCTGACGCCTGCCGCTCTCGCCGGGCATCGCATCTGGATCCCTGGCATCAAGCAGGGCACCGAATGGGCCGCCTACTATGACCAACTCGCCGAGGCGTTCGACCTGCGGATCGACGCGATCGGCCCGAACTTCGGCACCGAGGCACTGCTTGACGCCATCGCCGACTCCGCCGGCTTGGCAACCCTGGTGGGAACCGGAGACCGGTACATCTGGCCTGCCACCCACGACTTGCGCCGCATCCCGGTCACCGGCCCGACGCCGGTCTACCCGCATTCGTTCGTGTACCGGGCGGATAACTCGCACCCCACGCTCGCCGCGCTCGGACGCCACCTCGAGGCAGTACGGCCGGCCGCTCCGGCTGAGGTCTGGTTGCCGACCTGGGCCCGCCGCCGCGACTGAGGCGAATATGCCCGCCGTCAAGAGAACTAGTTTGAGGGCTGACCCAGTCGTTCGAAGGCGCCTTCGAGCAGTTCGGCCCGCTCGCGCAGCCCGACGAGTCCGTGTCGCGCGCTCGGCAGGCTCAGTGTCGGGCGGGTCGGCCGTCCATTCTCGACGGTGGCGCTCAGTTCGCCGTCACAGTGTCCTATGTGGACGTTCACCCGTGCGCCGGGTGCGTGCTTGCGCGCATTGGTCAACGCTTCCTGG
>NZ_DASYMU010000173.1:0-26534 GCF_036008905.1 Amycolatopsis sp.
CACAGAGTTCAAGAAATTCCTTGTCACGATTGACAAGGCGGTGCCTGCTGAACTGGACGTGCATCTCGTGTGTGACAACTATGGCACGCACAACACCCCGGAGATCAGAGCGTGGTTGGCACGGCGCTCGCGTTTCCACATTCATTTCACCCCCACCGGATCGAGTTGGATCAACCAGGTCGAGCGGTGGTTCGGGCTGCTGACCGACAAACTCATCCGTCGCGGAGTCCATACGTCGGTCAGGGCGCTGGAGAAGGACATCACCGCGTGGATCGAGAACTGGAATCAGGACCCCAAACCCTTCACCTGGACCAAGACCGCAGACGAGATCCTGAACTCTCTCGCCGACTACCTCGCCAAGATCGCCAGGCCCGCCACCAAAACCAATACGGACTTAGATTCGTAATTTCAGACGCAGGACACTAGCACTACGCCCCTGTGATCTCGACCGAGAGTCATGCACGGTCCGATTGCGAGAAAAAGGTGGCACCACTCCCGACCAGCCGGTGTCCCCAACGCTCATGGCCGGGCTCATCGCGCACACCGAACAGCGCAATCCAGACGGAGCCGACCACGAACAGCTACTCCGTTATCGCAACGGTTTGCCGATAGGAAGACAGCGGTACGCCACACTCTGGAGACGACTAGGAAAGCACCTGCCCTGGATCGCCACCCTCGGCATCACGGCACACTGGATCCGCTACACCACGCTGACCTGGGTCGAACGCAACTTTAGCTATAGCGTCGCCGCCGCCTACGCCGGCCACACCTCTGGCGGCTCCACCGGCACCACCCTCACCTATGTGCCAGCCTCTATCCAGGAGATCGCGACCGCGCTCTCCGCTCTGGTTGGTGAACCACATCCCCTTGCCTTCGACAATCTCTGAGCCGCCCGAGTCCTTCGCTGCCCGCCGAGTCCGCGCAGAATGGCACACCGCCCGCCTCACTAGTGTCACGTAAAGCTTGTTGCTTTACGTGACACTAGTTCGCTTGATTCCACCCGACTACGTCCGGAGTTCAACCGGCAGCACAAGAGCCATATGACGTGACGATTCCGGATATTTCGGGGACCACCGCTAAGCCCTGTCATCCGGGCCTGCACGCGCCGAGCGCGGATCACCTCTTGTGATTCGGTGCCAGCTCAGCGACACACAGTGATGTCCGAGCGTCCCAGGCGTGCGGTACGGTTTGCGTATGACATCCCCTAAAACGGGATGTATCCCTCACATCGACGGTAAAGCGCCCGCTTACAATGCGAAGGACCATGCGGCGCTGTCAAGTCCGGGCACCCGTCGGTCGTGAAAGGATCTCGCGATGACCTTGTCCCTTACCGCCGAACTGTGGCCGGACGTCCAGCCCGAGGCGGCGCGGCGACTCATGCTCGCCGGGGTGGAGTCGTTCGCGCGCCGCGGCTACCACGCCACCACGACCAGGGATATCGCCGGCGGCGCGGGCATGAGCCCCGCCGCGCTGTACGTGCACTTCCCCTCCAAGGCGGCGCTGCTGTTCGCGATCAGCCGCAGCGGCCACGAACAGACCCTCGCCCTGGTGGAGAACGTCCTCACGCGGGAGCAGGAGCCGGCTGAGCGCATCCGGATGATCGTCGAGGACTTCGTCGCCTGGCACGCGCGGCGGCACACCGTGGCCAGGGTCGTGCAGTACGAGCTGCAGGCACTGCCCGAGCAGGAGTACGAGATCGTCGCCGAGCTGCGACGCCGGATCGAGCGGATCGTGCGGGAGGTCATCGCCGACGGTGTCGAGTCGGGGGCCTTCTCGGTGCCCGAGCCGCGCACGGCCGCGCGAGCGGTCCTGTCGCTGGGGGTCGACGTGGCCCGCTGGTACACCGAGCGGTCCCGGCCGACGCCGACCGTTCTCGGGCAGGAGTACGGCGAGCTCGTCCTGCGCATGCTCGGCGCCAAGACCGGCTGACCACGAGCCGGCAACTTGCCAAGTCGGCTTCCTCCGGTGAAGGTGGGCTCATGCAGACCATCGATCCCGGGCTCATGCTGGCCACCGCCCGCGAGGAAGCCCTGCTCGGGAAGGCCGAGGGCGGGGTCCCCATCGGCGCGGCCCTGTTCACCCTGGACGGCGAACTGCTCGGCCGCGGGCACAACCGCCGGGTCCAGGACGGCGACCCGTCACTGCACGCGGAGACCACCGCGTTCCGCAACGCCGGGCGGCGCGCGCACTACCGCGACACGATCATGGTGACCACGCTGTCACCATGCTGGTTTTGCAGCGGCCTCGTGCGCCAGTTCGGGATCCCGAAGGTGATCATCGGGGAAGCGGTCACGTTCTCCGGCGGCCACGAGTGGCTGGCGGAGAACGGCGTCGGGATCACGCTGCTGGAAGACGCCGAATGCGTCTCGCTCATGACGGACTTCATCAAAGAGCGCCCGGAACTGTGGTTCGAAGACATCGGCGTACCGGTGTCTGCTTTGGACAGCTGAGGAGCACGCATGGCATCGTCGGTCCCGCTCGTCGACCTCGGCCCGTGGTTCGAGGGCACCGCCGAAGGCAAGGCCCAAGTCGCGGCGCGGATCGACGAAGCGTTACAGGACTCGGGTTTCCTGCTCGTCACCGGCCACGGCGTGCCCCGCGAACTGCGGACCGCGACCCGTGAGCTCGCGCGGAAGTTCTTCGCGCTGCCCGAAGACGTCAAGGCGAAGTACACCGTCGCCGTCGGTGGCCGCGGGTGGCTGCCACCGGGGGTCGAGGCCAACGCGTACGCCGAAGGCACCGAAACCCCGCCGGACCTCAAAGAGTCCTATTCGGTCGGTGCCGACGCGGCGGTCGGGGACGCCGAAATCGACGCGTTCTGGTTCCAGCCCAACGTCTGGCCCGCCGAAATCCCCGAACTGGCCGTGGCCGCGCGGGAGTACATGGACCGCATGCGCGCGCTTTCGGACGAGCTGCTCACGATCTTCGCCGTGGCGCTGAAGCTGCCACAGGACCATTTCACCCGGCACACCGGGCATCCGACGTACACCTTCAACATCAACTGGTATCCCCCGATGACCGCGGTCGGCACCCCGGAAGCCGACCAGTTCCGGATCGGCCCGCACACCGACTTCGGCACGGTGACCGTGCTGGACAGGCAAGCGGGTGTCGGCGGGCTGCAGGTCTGCACCGCCGACGGCGAATGGGACGACGCGCCGTTCGACGCCGAGGCGTTCACCATCAACATCGGTGACCTGATGGCCCGCTGGACCGGCGACCGCTGGCGCTCGACCCGGCATCGCGTCCTGCCGCCGGACGACAGCGCGCCCGACGAAGATCTCGTCTCACTGATCTTCTTCTACGAGACCGATCACGACGCCCGGATCGCGTCACTCGGCCCGCCCATCGGCCGCACCGGTTACCCCGAAGTCCTCGCTTCCGAGTACCTGAAGGAAAAACTGGACGCCATCACGGTGAGCTAGTCATGTCCTAAGCCACTCACCTCCCCCGGTTCACCGGCACCTCACACCTCCCGGACAGCCCCGGTCAGACAATCACGGATCCGGCTGCCGGTTCGTGAGGGAACCTTTCCCTGCCCATGATCAGAACGGCCGTTGCCGACTCGTCGCGCCTTTGGATCGCCATATGGTCGGCGACGTTATGGACGCCGAGAACGCTGAGTGCCGGCCTGTCGAAGCCTCGCCGCGGCGGCCCATCCACGTCCGGCCACGGCGCCTGCGCGTTTCCCGTCTTCGTGTGGTGTGGATCGGCCGTGCCGGCGTGGTGTTCTTCGTCAGTGAGCAAGGGGCCTGATCGTGCAGCCGTCCGGCAACAGACTCGCTGGTTCCGCGTCCGTTCTCGGGGCGGCGGTGCTGCTGGGAACAATGGGGCCGGCGCAAGTCCTCGCCGGAAGCCCGCTGAACCCGTCGCCTTGGGCGGCTGGCGGTTGACCCTGGGGGCGTGCTGCTGGGCGCGCTGACTCTTCGCGGACGAGGCACTCTGCGTGCGCTGGCAGGCAAGTCCGCTCGCTGGCCGCTGGCGGGATGCGTGGCCGCGGTCAGCGTGAACCAGGTGGTGTTCTTCTACGCGGTCTCGCAGTCGGGTGCGGCGCTGGCAACGGTGCTCTCGCTGGGCACCACGCCGGTGGCCGTCGGCCTGTGCTCATGGTGGTTCACCGGCGAGCGAGTGACAGCGGCCTGGCTGATCAGCACCGCGATGGCGATGGTGGGCTGTTTGCTGGTGCTCTCACCCGGAGGCGAGTCGGCCGGTCTCAGTGGTGGCCTGCTTGCGGTGAGTTCGGGGGTCTGCAACGGCGCGCAAATGGCCTTCGCCAAGAAGCTGCCGATCGACAACCCGTCGATCCACCTGCCCGCGGCCTCCTCCTTGTCGCTGCTGGCCGGCGCTCTCGTCATGACCCCTTGGATGGTCGCGGACGCGGACGCGTTGGCGGTACCGTCCTCCCTCGCGCTGATTGCCTGGCTCGGTGTCGCCACGGGGGCGATCGCTTATCGGCTGTTCTTCACCGGCTTGGA
Organism: Amycolatopsis sp.; assembly: GCF_036008905.1. Lineage (GTDB taxonomy): Bacteria > Actinomycetota > Actinomycetes > Mycobacteriales > Pseudonocardiaceae > Amycolatopsis. The sequence continues at coordinate 4,473 of NZ_DASYMU010000173.1, forward strand.
GCAAGTAACAGCTGCCACGGCCGGCACGCTGAACCTCGCCGAGCCCTTCGTCGCCGCCATTCTGGGTGTCGCATTCCTCGGTGAGAGCCTGTCACCGTTGGCCACAGCCGGCTGCGGGCTACTGGTGGGCGGCCTCGCGGCGACCATGCTGCCGCTGGGGCGCCGTCCCGGCCTCGCACCCGAGGACGATCTGGAACGGACGATCGTCTGCAGCAGCGTCGTCCCGGTGGTGCGACCGCCGGACTTTCCGCCGGTCCGCGGGAATCTCGCCGATTGGGCGGACGGCCCGCCGATGGTTCTCCCGCGGGTGGGCCGCCGCTACAGCGACCCACCGACCGTGGTTCTCCCGCAAGCCGGCAGGCGCCCCACCGCCTCGGCGGCACAGCATGCCCGGGCTCGCCGGCCATGACGCGTCTTACCGTCCGCGGCTGTCGTACTCAGGGCGCGACGGCACGGTTACGCCCGGCGGCTTTCGCTTCGCGCAGGGCGTTTCCCGCGGCGTCGAGCAGCAGCGGAAGCGTTGCACCGTCCCGGGGATGGGCGGAGACGCCGATCGACACGGTGGCCCCGACGAACCGGCTTTCGGTGCCGGAGATGCCGGGCGCGCCTGAGGTGGCCACCGAAACCGTCGTCGCGGCGATCCGGCACCGGATGCGCTCGGCGATCGCGAGCGCGTCGAACTTCCCCGTGCCGGGCAGCAGCACCACGAACTCCTCGCTGTCCAACCGTCCGATGAGGTCACCCGCGCGGACCTCCGCGCGCAAGGTCGCCGCGACCGCGCGAAGGATGTTGTCCCCCACCAGATCCCCGTGCCGGTCGTTCACCTGGGCGAAATGGTCGAGGTCGAGTAGCAGCAGTCCCGAGTCGCGCTCGGCCCGCCGGGCGCGGAGAAGTTCGACGACCGCGGCCTCGGACCAGGAGGTTTCCTTCATCAGCCCGGTCTTCGGATCCGATTCGGTCTGCTCACGACGTCGCGCGAGCATCCCCAGCCGGTGCAGCACCAGCAGGATGCCCAGGATCAGCACGGAAAAGCCGGGCCAGTCCACAAGCGTCCACGCCAGCAGGACCCCCAGCGCGACGGCCGCCGCTTCGAGGATGTGCTCGGACGACCGAATCGGCCTGGTAACGACCAAACCGACCTTGACCAGCAGGAAAGCCAGTCCGGCGAGCATGAGCACCACACTGCCCCGACCGTCCACGACCCAGCCGCCGACAGCCAGAAGTGTTCCCGACGCGGCGTACCCGGCAACGACCGCGACAGCCGCGGTGCGCACCACGTGCCGCTGGCCGATGCGGACGCTCCGATAAAGCGAAGAACCGGCGATCACGATTCCGGCGAGCCCCGGATGCAGCAGGGCGGCCGCGGCGAACAGCCACGCGGAATTCAGATCGACCGAGGAACTGCCCGGCCGCGTCAACTCGGTATACGCGACCGCGTAGCAGAGCAATGCCGTGAAAGGAAAGAGCCAGTTCCCACTCAGCGGGATAAAAGCGAAAGAAAGCGCTGTCGCGGCCACGGCGAGAAGTCCGACCACGAGAAGGTAAAGACCGCGCCCCGCCATTCCAGCAAGGTATCGGCCCATCCCGATCGTGCCACTCCGCCATTCGGGCCATGACTGAATAGCCCCGTGACGCTTCGCAGTCGAAATCGGTCATTCGGCAACTAACCACCCCGGGAAATCGTGAAACTCTTGACATTCCGGATTGGTCTAGTCCACTCTGGGCCCACGCACAGCGACCTCCTGATTGATTCCGCCGCATCAACCATCGAGGTGCTCCACCACTGCGTGCCCGCCCCTGGCGCGCATAAACCGTTGGAGGACCCCTTGACCAGATCTCGTCGTCTGCTGACCCTCGTGACCGCCGCGGCGGCCGCGCTCGCCACCTCGGTCGGGCTCGCACCCGCCGCGTCCGCGGCCGTCGACCCGATCCTCGCTTCGCCGTACATCTACCAGTGGAGCGGGAACACCAACACCTCCGCGATCATGTCGGCCACCGGCGTCAAGGCGTTCACCCTCGCCTTCGTCCTGTCCGACGGCGGCTGCAACCCGAAATGGGACGGCACCCGCTCGCTCACCGGTTCCGACGCCACGCTGATCAACAACATCCGCGCGGCCGGCGGGGACGTCATCCCGTCCTTCGGCGGCTGGTCCGGCACCAAACTCGGCACCAAGTGCACCTCGGCGTCCGCACTGGCCGGGGCGTACCAGAAGGTGATCAGCCAGTACAACCTCAAGGCGATCGACCTCGACATCGAAAACACCGACGAGTTCGAGAACAACACCGTGCAGGACCGGATCCTGGGCGCGGTGAAGATCGTCAAGGCCAACAACCCCGGCCTGCGCGTGGTCATCACCATCCCGACCGAGACCACCGGCCCGAGCGCCACCGGCAAGCGCCTGATCAACCAGTCCAAGGCACTGGGCGCGAACGTCGACGCGTGGTCGGTCATGCCGTTCGACTTCAGCAACGGCGGCGACATGGCCGCCATGACGAAGAGCGCCGTCGACGGCTTGAAGAACCACCTCAAGTCGACCTTCGGCTGGACGGACGACGTCGCCTACCGCCACAGCGGCCTGTCGTCGATGAACGGCAAGACCGACGTCGCCGCCGAGACCGTGACCGTCGCGAACTTCAACTCCATCCGGGGTTACGCGGCCAGCCACCACCTCGCGCGCTTCACCTTCTGGGCCGCGAACCGCGACCACGGCAACTGCGGCGGGTCGTCCAGCACCTGCAGCGGGATCTCGCAGGCGGACTGGGCCTTCACCAAGATCGTCGCCGGCTACACCGGCTAACCCACTCCCCCGGTCCCTCAAAGTGCCACCATGGCCACCTTTGGTCGCGTCCAACGCGACCAAAGGTGGCCATGGTGGCACCACAGGGAGCCACGAGATGTCGACATCTCGTGATCTCTCAGTGACCAAGACATCGCCATCTGTCGACAGATGGCGGACTAGTTGGACCAGGCTTGCGGGAAGCCGGGCATCTTCTGGCAGCCGCAGGTCGGGTAGAACACCGGGGGCATTCCGGGCGTCAGGTACTTCTCCAGGTTCACCGAGGTGATCACCGGCTGCGGCAGCACCCAGTCCCTCGGCACTTCCTTGCCCGCGAGGATGTCCGTCGCGGCGATCACCGCGGTACGCCACATGTACACCGGGTACGTCGGCGAGATCGCCGTCAGGTTCTGCTTCTTCCACAGTTCGAGGAAGTCTTGCTGGTCCTCACTGGTCATCGGCGGCACGGGTTTCCCGGCCGCCTGGAACGCCTCGACAGCGGCGACGGCGGCGGGACCGGTGTCCAGCCACAGGCCGTGGATGTCCCCGTAGCGCCGCAGGTAGTCGGCGATGATCGCCTTGACCTTGACCGGGTCGCCGTCGGTGAACTCGGTGCCGACCACCTTCGCGTCGGACCTCGAGAAGATCATGTCCGCCGCCGCCCACCGGTTTTCGAGCGTGTCGACGCCGGGCAGGGTGCGCAGGGCGAGCACGTTGCCGCCGGGTTTCATGTGCTTGGCGACGAACTCCGCCCCGGTCGCCCCGAAGGCGTAGCCACCGATCGAATGCACGAAGGTGACCGGGCAGGTGGTGTTCACACCGCGGTCGAACACCACGATCGGAATACCGCTCTCGCACGCCTTTTGCACCGCCGGAGTCAGCGCGTCGGCGGTGTTGGGCGAGACGATCAATGCGTTACAGCCCTTGCCGTGCAGGCCTTCGAGGTCGGCGATCTGCTTTTCGTCCCGGCTCTCCGCGTCCACGATGGTGAATTTGCTGATTTCGCGGTGGAGCAGGACCTCGGCTTTCATCGTCGTCAACCCGGTCACCCGCCATGGATTGTCGAGCCCGGCATTGGAAAAGCACAAATGCCATTTCGGCGCTTTCGCGTATTTCTTGGTGTCCACATAGGATGGTGCGATCGACTGCGCCCACGGGGCGTCCGATGCTCCTTCCGGAGTAACATCACGCTGGACCAGTTGCCGTTCGAAGTCGTCCGGATTGAAGAATTTTGACGCCGTGATCGGTACGGTCGCCGAAACCTTCGGCCCGGCGCCGACCGAACCGCAGGCCGTCATCGTCATCAACCCGAGAACCAAAGCGGTCGCGCGGCGGAGATTCCTCGTCAAGGCGGTTCCTCTCTCGCGGTCACGTGCCCGGGCGAGTGTAGGGCAAAGCGTTACCGATCCATTTCATCGACCGAATGGACGTCGACCGTACGCATGTGCGCGATGCGCGCAGATGAAACACTTTAAATGGTGGAAAAATAAACTGAATAGCTGCGGCCGATCCGCTTTTCGGAGTCTTGACACGAGGACTGGACCATTCGGCCCAGCCGGGCCGAGATCGCTCCCAAAACGCTCTGACCACGTATTGGACAGATCATCGGGCCGCGACCTGACCGAAACATCGATCGCCTAGCGTGTCCCCCACCGCCGCCGAAAGGGGCACGATGTCAGTCACGAAGTCCACCGGCCAGGACGCCGAGTACGGAGACAAGGTCGTCGCCGTAGAACCGGGCGGGATCGAACCGGTCGCCGTCGCCGACAAACACGGCAAACCCCTCCAGCTGCTGTGGACCTGGGCCTCGCCCAACCTCGAGTTCGCCACGATCTTCCTCGGAGTGCTGGCGGTTTCGGCGTTCGGCCTGAACTTCTGGCAGGCCGCGCTTGCCATCGTGATCGGCAACGGGCTCGGCTCGCTGACCCACGCCGCGCTCTCGGCACGCGGCCCTGATCACGGTGTCCCGCAGATGGTGCTCGGCCGGATCGCGTTCGGTTTCCGGGGCAACGCGCTGCCCGCGGCGCTCATGTCGCTGATGGCCGGGGTCGGCTGGTTCGCGGTCAACAGCGTCAGCGGCGCGTTCGCGCTGAACGCACTGACCGACCTGCCGGTCCTGCTCTGCCTGATCATCGTCGTGGTCGTCCAGGTCGTGATCGCCTTCTTCGGCCACAACCTGGTCCAGGCGTACGAGAAGTACATCTTCCCGGTGCTCGCGATCGTGTTCGCCGTGACCGCCGTGGTGATCTTCTCGAAGGCCGACCCGGGTTCGGTCAGCGGCACGGGCGGTATCGGCGGTTTTCTGCTCACCGTGGGCGCCACTTTCGGCTACACCGCCGGCTGGAACCCGTACGCGGCCGACTACACGCGGTACCTGCCGCGCTCGGTGAGCCGCCGGGCCGTCGGCCTGTACGCCGGGCTGGGGCTCTTCCTGTCGACGACGATCCTGATGTTCGTCGGCGCGGCGTCGATGACCATCGGCGGCACCGGCACGGACAACCCCACCGGCACGTTCACCGCGCATCTGCCGGCGTTCCTCGCGGCGGCGACACTGCTGGCCGTCACCCTCGGGGCCGTCGCGGCGGACGTGCTCAACATCTACTCCGGGGCGCTCGCGTTCCTCACCCTGGGCATCAAGCTGCCGATCGCCTGGCGCCGGGCCGTGGTCGCGGTGGTCTACGGCGCGGTGGGCTTCGTACTGGCCTGGCTCGGGCTCAGCGACGCCGGGCACGCCTACGAAAGCTTCCTGCTGGTCGTCTCGTACTGGATCAGCCCGTGGCTCGCGGTCATCCTGGTCGACCAGTACCTGCGGCGCGGCACCCAGGCACAAGTGGCGCCGCTGTTGTTCGACTCACGGCACAGCAACTGGGCGGGGTTCACGGCGTTCGTCGCCGGGCTCGTGATCTCGATCGTTTTGTTCGCGAACCAGACGCTGTACGTCGGGCTCGTCCCGAAGCTCGTTCCCCAGGTCGGCGACCTGACGTTCATCGTCGGCGCACTGATCTCCGGGACGCTCTATGCCCTATTCAAGCGTGCCCTCCTCAAACGCTCCGCACTCAAGCAGCCGCGGTAACGGCGATCGCGGCGCGGCCTGCCTCGGTCAGCTCGGCAGGCACGCGCCCGGTCGCCACCGAAACATCCGCGGGCTTGATGTACCCGCTGTGTGCGAGCGCGTGCGCGGTCATCTGGTCGCAGCACGCGAACCCGTCGATGAACAAGTCGGGCTCACAACTGCACGACATCTGCGCGCGGTGGGCGTCCACCGCCCTGAGCATGGCCATCGCCCGATGGCTCAGCTCGAAACTCATATCCGACACCGATCTCCCCCTTCTCGACCACAATCTCTTTCCACTGGGTTAATCGCCCGTTGGTCCGAATGCGTTAACGAGAACTGAGACGTTGTCTAGACCTGAGTGGTTCCGGTCACTTCCACTGCCCGATCGGCCACCGCGGGTTCGAGCATCCGTGACCACTGCATCACGATCTGTCGCCGGCGCTTGGTGTCGTCGGTCAGCAGGTTCGCGAGACCCAGTCCGCGGGCGAGATCCAGGGTGGCCTGGACCATTTCCCGCACGCCAGGGTGGGTTTCGTCGACGCCGAGCAGCTCCACGGCCATGCGGTGCGCCTCGCGCCCGACGATCGCCTCCAGCGGCACCAGCGTGCGCCGGAGGGCTTCGTCGGACGACGCGGCGACCCACAGGTGCAGCGCCGCCTGGAACAGCGGCCCGGTGTAGAGCCCGAGCAACATGTCGACGACGTATTCGGTCCGGTCCGGACCCGTCGGCAAGTCGTCGGCGCGTTCGCGCAGCACGAGCAGCTGCACCTCGCCGACATGCTCGACCGCGGCGGCGACCAGGTTTTCCCTGGTCGGGAAGTGGTGCTGCGCCGCACCTCGGGACACCCCGGCGCGTTCGGCGATCACCGCGACGGTCGTCCCGTGCCAGCCCAGCTCGGCAATGCACTCGACGGCCGCCTCGACCAGCCGCCGCCGGGTGGTCCGGCTGCGCTCCTGGCGCGGTTCACGGGTCATCTGCGGGGACTTCAGCGGGCCTCGACCCAGAAGTCGAGCGCGAGGTCTTCTTCACGCCCGCCGATCCGGTACTTCGAGAAGTCGGTGACCCCTTCGGCGGCGAGGACCTCATCGTCGATGAAGAAGTTGCCGGACACCTCGCGGCTCGGTTTGGTCAGGATCACGTGTGCCGCGTCGGCCATGATCTCCGGGGTCCGTGACTTGTCGGCCAGTTCCCCGCCGACGATGTTGCGGATGGCCGCGGTGTCGATGGTGGTACGCGGCCACAACGAGTTCGCGGCGATACCGTCGTTCTTCAGCTCCGCGGCGAGCCCGACAGTCACCAGGCTCATCGAGTACTTCGCGATGCTGTACGCGAGATGCCCGGCCTTGAACCACTTGGGATCGAGGCTGATCGGCGGGGAAAGCGTGAGGATATGGGCGTTTCCCGACTTCTTCAGATGTGGAATGGCCATTTTGGACAGCAGGAACGAGCCACGCGCGTTGATGTCCTGCATCAGGTCGTAGCGCTTCATACTGACCGACTCGGTCGGCGTGAGGTCGATGGCGCTCGCGTTGTTCACCACGATGTCCAGCCCGCCGAACTGCGCCACGGCCTGCTCGACGGCCGCCGCGACGCCCTCGTCATCGCGGACGTCCCCGACGATCGGCAGTGCCTGGCCGCCGGCGTCCTCAATGGCCTTCGCGGCGGTGTACAGCGTTCCCGGCAGTTTCGGGTGCGGCTCGGTGGTCTTCGCGACCAGCACGATGTTCGCGCCGTCCTTGGCCGCGCGGATCGCGATCGCCTCGCCGATGCCCCGGCTGCCGCCGGACATGATGAGTGTCTTGCCTGCGAGCGTCATGGCTTTCCCCTTCACAGCAGCGTCCTTTCTCAGTAAGACTTCGGGAGGCCGAGGCTGTGCTGCCCGACGAAGTTGAGCACCATCTCGCGGCTCACCGGCGCGATCCGGCCCAGCCGGACGGCGGCGAGCAGCGTGCCCAGCCCGTACTCGGAGGCGAGACCGTTGCCGCCGTGCACCTGGACCGACTGGTCCACCGCGCGGATGGCCACCTCGGCACCGGCGTACTTCGCCATGTTGGCCGCTTCCCCGGCACCGAAGTCGTCACCCGAGTCGTACAGCGCGGCGGCCTTCTGGGTCATGAGTTTCGCCAGCTCGAGCTCGATCTTCACCTGCGCGAGGGGATGCGCGAGGCCCTGGTGCGCCCCGATCGGCTGACCCCAGACGTTGCGCTCCTTGGCATAGGCGACACCCTTGTCCAGCGCGTACCGGGCGATGCCGAGCGAGAAGGACGCGCCCATGATGCGTTCGGGGTTGAGCCCGGCGAACAGCTGCGCGATCGCGGCATCCTCCGAGCCGACCAGCGCGTCGTACGGCAGCTTGACGTCGTCGAGGAACAGGCCGAACTGCTTGTCGGCGGACACCATGTCCATCTCGATCTGCCGGAACTCGAAGCCCGGCGCGTCGGTGGGGACGATGAACAGCGCGGGCTTGAGCTTGCCGGTCTTCGAGTCTTCCATCCGGCTGACGACGAGCACCGCGTCGGCCTCGTCGACCCCGGAGATGTAGACCTTCCGTCCACTGAGGACCCATCCCCCGCCGGCTACGCCCTCATTGGCGGGGGGACCCCCGGTACCCCCGTCGCGGCGCGCGGTGGTGGTGATGCGGTGGGAGTTGGATCCCGCGTCGGGTTCGGTGATGGCGAAGGACATCCGCACCTCACCGGAGGCGAACCCGGGCAGCCAGCGACTCTTCTGCTCGTTGGTGCCGAACCGGGCGATCACCGTCGCGCAGATCGCCGGGGAGACGACCATGAGCAGCAACGGGGTGCCCGCCGCGGCGAACTCCTCGCACACCGCGGCGAGGTCACCGATCCCGGCGCCACCGCCGCCGTATTCCTCGGGCACGGAGACCCCGAGGTAGCCGAGCCGTCCGGCTTCGTCCCACAGTTCGTTGGTCTTGCCGCCGGACCGTGCCTGCTTGAGGTAGTAGTCGTGGCCGTACTTCTTGCCGAGCGCGGCCGCCGCCTTGCGCAGCTCGACGCGCTCCTCGGACTCGCTGAAGTTCATCGTCACTGCTGCTCCTCATCGGTAACTGTATTCTCGGCGGCTTCGCTCGCGCCCACGACTGTGACGCCAGGAAGCGTCACGATCGCCAGTACCGCACCCAGATCGACCTGTTGTCCCACCACCACCGGGAGTTCGGTGACCACGCCGTCGGCGGGGGCCGAGATCCGGTGTTCCATCTTCATCGCCTCGAGCCACAGCAACGTATCCCCGGCCGCGACGGTGTCCCCTTCGGACACCGCGACCCGGACGACCGTGCCCGGCATCGGTGCCACCAGCGAACCCGCCGCGAGTGCCGCGTCGGGGTCGGCGAACCGCGGTGCCCGGGTGAACGTCACAGGTCCGAGCGCCGAGTCGACGCAGACGAGACCGTCGTAGCGCTCGACGAGGAAGATCCGCCGCACGCTGCCGATGTCCAGCACGACCCGGTTCGGGCTCGCCTCGACGAGTTCCACGTCTTCGTGCCCTTCGGCCCGCAAACCGGACCGGCCGAGCAGGTAAGTCAGTTCGTAGACGGCTTCCCCGACGGAGTACCGCTTGTGCTGCGGCGCGGACGGCAGGTTGCGCCAGCCGCTCGGCAGGCGGGACAACGTCGTCGCCTGCGCCCGGTTCGCCTCCGCGTCGGCCAGTGCGGCGGCCAACGCCGAGCGCCGAACGGCTTCAGGATCGGCGAGCGGCAAGGACAGCGTGATGAGGTCGTGCTTGTCGAAGAACGCGGTGTCCGTGTCACCGGCCAAGAAGGACTGATGCCGCAACACGTTCACCAGCAGGTCCCGGTTGGTGACCACGCCGTGGATCCGCGCCCCGGCCAACGCCGAGGCGAGCCTGCGCGCGGCTTCGGTACGGTCCGGCGCCCACGCGATGACCTTCGCCAGCATCGGGTCGTAGTGCACACCGACGACCGAACCGCTGACGACGCCGGAATCCAGCCGGAGGCCGTACTCACGCGGGATCTTGAACTCCGCGTCGCCCCCTGGAACCTCGAACCGGTGCAGCGTTCCACTCTGCGGCTGCCACGCGGCCGAAGGATCTTCGGCGTACAACCGGACCTCGATCGCGTGACCGGTCCACTGTGGAGGATCCTGCGGCAGCTTCGCGCCCTCGGCGATCCGCAGTTGCAGCGCGACGAGGTCGAGCCCGGTGGTGCATTCGGTGACCGGGTGCTCGACCTGCAGGCGGGTGTTCATCTCCAGGAAGTAGAAGCGGCCGTCCGGCCCGGCGAGGAACTCGACCGTGCCCGCGCCGACGTAGTCGATCGCCTTGGCGGCCTTGCGGGCGGCGTCGAACAACTCGTCGCGCATCGCCGAGTCGACAAGGGGAGACGGCGCTTCTTCGACGACTTTCTGGTGCCGCCGCTGGATCGAGCACTCCCGCTCCCCCAGCGCCCACACCGTGCCGTGACTGTCGGCCATGACCTGGACTTCGATATGCCGTCCGGCTTCGAGGTACCGCTCGCAGAACACCGTGGCGTCGCCGAAGGCCGAACCGGCTTCCGCGCCGGCGCCTTCGATCGCCTCGGCGAGCTCCGAAAGCTCACGCACGATCCGCATCCCGCGGCCGCCGCCACCGGCGGAAGCCTTGACGAGCAACGGGAGATCGGCCTCGGTGACCTCAGCGGGGTCCAGTTCGGACAGAATGGGCACACCGGCTTTGTCCATCAGCCGCTTCGACTCCACTTTGGAGCCCATCGTCTCGATGGCTTCCGGTGGCGGGCCGACCCAAGTGAGCCCGGCGTCGAGCACCGCGCGGGCGAACGCCGCGTTCTCGGACAGGAAACCGTAACCGGGGTGGATCGCGTCGGCGCCGGTCTCCGCGGCGGCCTTGACGAGCAGATCCGCGCGCAGGTAGGTCTCGGCGGGGGAATTGCCCGGCAGCCGGAACGCGGTGTCGGCCTCGGATACATGCGGCGAGGCCGCGTCGGCGTCGGAAAACACCGCCACGGTCCCGATTCCGGCGTCCCGGCACGAGCGGAAAACGCGACGGGCGATCTCGGCCCGGTTGGCGACCAGCAGACTCTTGATCACGTGAGCGCCCCTACATCCGGAAGACGCCGAAACCTTCGGCGCCCTTCACTGGTCCGTTGTGGATGGCCGAAAGACTCAGCCCGAGCACGGTCCGGGTGTCGCGCGGGTCGATGATCCCGTCGTCGTAGAGCATCCCGGACAGGAACATCGGCATCGACTCGGCTTCGATCTGACCTTCGACCATGGCCCGCATCGCGGCGTCGTTCTCTTCGCTGTACTCCATGCCCCGGCTCGCGGCCGACGCCCTGGCGACGATCGAGAGCACCCCCGCCAGCTGCGCCGGGCCCATCACCGCGGACTTGGCACTCGGCCAGGCGAACAGGAACCGCGGATCGTAGGCACGGCCGCACATGCCGTAGTGCCCGGCGCCGTAGGACGCGCCCATGAGGATCGAGATATGCGGGACCTTCGAGTTGGACACCGCGTTGATCATCATCGCGCCGTGCTTGATGATCCCGCCCTGCTCGTACTCCTTGCCGACCATGTAGCCGGTGGTGTTGTGCAGGAACAGCAACGGGGTGTCGGTCTGGTTCGCGAGCTGGATGAACTGCGCGGCCTTCTGTGCCTCTTCCCCGAACAGCACCCCGCGCGTGTTGGCGAGGATGCCGACGGGATACCCGTGGACCTGCGCCCAGCCGGTGGCGAGACTGCTGCCGTACAACGGCTTGAACTCGTCGAAGTCGGAGCCGTCGACCACGCGCGCGATGACCTCGCGGGGGTCGAACGGCACTTTGAGGTCCGAGGGCACGATGCCGAGCAGGTCTTCGGCGTCGAACAGCGGGTCTTGGTAACCGGGACGCGGCGACGGGCCGTGTTTGCGCCAGTTGAGCCGTTTGACGATGCTGCGGCCCAGCCGGATCGCGTCTTCCTCGTCGACGGCGAGGTAGTCGGCGAGCCCGGAGGTCCGCGCGTGCATCTCGGCGCCGCCGAGCGACTCGTCGTCGGATTCCTCACCGGTGGCCATCTTCACCAGCGGCGGTCCGCCGAGGAAGACCTTGGCGCGTTCCTTGACCATCACGACGTAGTCCGACATACCCGGCAGGTACGCGCCGCCGGCTGTCGAGTTGCCGAACACCAGTGCCACCGTCGGCACCTTGGCCGCCGATGCCCGGGTGAGGTCACGGAAGATCCGGCCACCCGGAATAAAAATTTCCTTCTGGGTGGGCAGGTCCGCGCCACCGGACTCGACGAGATTGATCATCGGCAGCCGGTTCTGCGCCGCGATATCCGCAGCCCGGTAGGACTTCTTCGCCGTCCACGGGTTGCTCGCGCCGCCCTTCACCGTCGGGTCGCTCGCCGCGATCATGCACTCGACGCCTTCGACCACCCCGATCCCGGTGATCAGGCTCGCGCCGACCTGGTAGTTGGAGCCCCAGGCGGCCAGCGGGGACAGCTCCAGGAACGGCGAATCCTCGTCGATCAGGAGCTCGATGCGTTCGCGGGCCATGAGCTTGCCGCGTTTGCGGTGCCGGGCGACGTACTTCTCGCCACCACCGGCGATGGCCTTGGCGTGCTCGGTCTCGATCTCGGCGAGCTTCTCGAGCATCGAGTCGCGGTTCGCCGCGAATTCCGGGCCACGTCCGTCCACTGTGGATCGTTGCAGGGTCATGCGTGGTATCCCAATCGCTTCGCGGCCAGTCCGGCGAGGATTTCGTTGGTGCCGCCGCCGATGCCGAGAATGCGCACATCGCGGTAGTGCCGTTCCACTTCGGACTCACGCATGTAGCCGAGTCCGCCGTGCAGCTGGACGGCTTCGTTGACGACCCACTCGGCCGTCTCGACGGCGGTGTTCTTGGCGAAACAGGCTTCGGCGATCACCTCTTCTCCGGCGACGTGCCGCAGCGCGATCTGCCGGGTGTACGTGCGGGCGACGTCGACCTTGCGGGTCATCTCGACGAGCTTGTGCTGCACCAGCTGCCGTGAAATCAGCGGACGCCCGAAGGTCTCGCGCACCCGGCACCAGTCCAGGGTGAGATCCAGTGCGCGCTGAGCGTGCGCGTAACCCTGCACGGCCAGTGAAAGCCGCTCAGTGACGAACTGGGTCGCGACCTGCCCGAACCCGCTGTCCTCGGCGCCCACGAGATTCTCCACTGGCACCCGGACGTCCACATAGGACAGCTCGGCGGTGTCCGAGCAATGCCAGCCCATCTTCTCCAGCTTGCGGCTCACCGTGAACCCCGGGGTGCCCCGCTCGACGACGATCAGCGAGATCCCGTGCGCGCCAGGACCTCCGGTGCGGACCACGGTGGTGACGAAGTCGGCCCGGCAACCCGAAGTGATGAACGTCTTCGACCCGTTGATGACGTACTCGTCGCCCTCGCGGCGCGCTGTCGTCCGCACCCCGGCGACGTCGGAGCCGCCGTCCGGTTCGGTGACGGCGAGCGAGCCGATCTTGTTGCCCTCCAGCGTCGGACGCACCCAGCGTTCGATCTGCACCGGATCGGCGGCGGCCGCGATATGCGGGACGGCGATCCCGGAGGTGAACAGCGACGCCGTCAGCCCGCCCGAGCCGCCCGCGTAATGCATCTCCTCCATGACGGTGAGCGCATCGATGTAGTCGCCGTCGCCACCGCCGACGCTTTCCGGGAACGCGACACCGAGCAGGCCGACGTCACCGGCCTTGCGGTGCAGTTCGCGCGGCAGCTCACCGGCGCGCTCCCACTCGTCGAGGTACGGCAGCACCTCGGTTTCGGTGAAGCGGCGCACGGTCTTGCGCAGCGCGACCCGCTCCGGGGTGGCTAGTGGATCAGTAGCAGGGGCGTCAGTCACAGGAGGTTCTCCGGAACGTCGATTTCGCGGGAGCGCAGCCATTCACCGAGCGCCTTGGCCTGCGGGTCGAACCGGGCCTGCGACGCGACGCCCTCGCCGAGGATGCCTTCGACGACGAAGTTCAGCGCGTGCAGGTTCGGCAGGAGATGCCGCGTGACGGGCAGGTCCGCGGTTTCGGGCAACAAGAGTTTGAACTCGGCGACGGTCAGGCGATGACTCAGCCACTGCCACGCGTCTTCGGACCGGGCCCAGACACCGACGTTGGCGTTGCCACCCTTGTCCCCGCTGCGCGCGCCGATGACCGTCCCGAGTGGAACGCGGCGTACCGAACCGGTCGCGGGCTTGTCTCCCAGCGCTGGATCATCCACATCGGACAGCGGCAGCGTTTCCGTCGCTGGCGCTATGTCGACACGGGAACCATCGGGCAGCACAGCGACATGCGGCACTTCGGCGGCGTCTACATAGGACGCGGTGTAGACGCCGTAGGGCGAGGCGTTCGACGGCGGCGCGGTGACGTGGAAGCCCGGGTAGCTCGCCAGCGCCAGCTCGATCGCCGCGCCGCTGAACGCGCGCCCGGCGATGTTCGCGTCGGAATCCTTGACCGCACAGTGCAACAGCGCGCTGGCGCGCTGCTCGGTGTCGGCGTCCGGGTGGTCGGTCCTGGCCAGCGTCCACTTGATCTCGGCCGGCGGACTGGCCTTGAGCGCGGCTTCGAGCTGCTCCCGCACCAAGTCGGCCTTGGCGTCGATGTCCAGGCCGGTCAAGACGAATGTGGTCTCGTTGCGGAATCCGCCGAGACTGTTGAGGCACACCTTGAGCGTCGGAGGCGGCTGCTCGCCCTTCGCGCCGCTGATGCGGACACGGTCTGGGCCGTCCTGGGTGAGCGAGACGGTGTCGAAGCGGGTGGTGACGTCCGGACCCGCGTACCGGGCGCCGGTGATTTCGTACAACAGCTGCGCGGTGACCGTGCCGACGGTGACGACCCCGCCGGTGCCTTTGTGCTTGGTGATCACGCTCGAACCGTCGGCTTCGATCTCGGCGATCGGGAAGCCCGGCACGCCGAGCGTGTGCTCGGTGAAGAAGGCGTAGTTCCCGCCGGTGGCCTGGGCACCGCATTCGATGACGTGCCCGGCGGCGACCGCTCCGGCCAGCGCGTCGTAGTCATCGCGGGCCCAGCCGAAGTGCGCGGCGGCCGGCCCGACGATCACCGAGGCGTCGGTGACCCGGCCGGTGACGACGATGTCCGCGCCCGCGTCGAGACAGTCCACAATGCCCCAGGCGCCGAGATATGCGTTGGCCGTCAACGGTGCTTTTCCGTGTTCCAGCCCGAGGTTGAGTTCCTCCGCCCGCGCGATCAGGTCGTCGCCCTCGACATGCGCGACGGAGACATCGACACCGAGCTTGGCGGCCAGTTCCCGCAGCGCGTCGGCGAGTCCGGCGGGGTTGAGCCCACCGGCGTTGGTGACGATCTTGACGTCTTTTTCCTTGGCCAGGCCGAGGTTTTCCTCCATCTGGCGGAGGAACGTCTTGGCGTAACCGCGGTTCGGGTCCTTCATGCGATCGCGGCCGAGGATCAGCATGGTCAGCTCGGCGAGGTAGTCGCCGGTCAGGACGTCGAGCGGGCCGCCGGTCAGCATCTCGCGGACCGCGGAGAACCGGTCGCCGTAGAACCCCGACGCGTTGCCGACGCGCAGCGCGGTCATGCGAACTGCCCCGGTTTGCGGCCCTCCCCGGGAGGACCGGCAAACGCTTGCGCGATGCCGAGCCACTCCCCGACGCCTTCGCCGGTGGCGACGAGATCGGTGTCGGCGGGGTTCCGGCGCTGGGTGACCACGAGACAGAAGTCGAGCGCACTGCCGGTCAGCCGCTGCTCAGCGTCTTCAGGGCCGAATGCCCAAGTAGAGCCGTCCGGAGCGACGAGTTCGACCCGGAATTCGTCGGCCGGCGGCGCCAGCGAGTGGAGTTTGAAGGCGAAGTCGCGAGTGCGGGTGCCGAAGCGGGCGATGTGCCAGAGCCGCACCGTCGGCTCGCGGACGACACCGAGCGCGTCGAAGACGTCCTGGCCGTGGGCCCAGGTCTCCATCATCCGCGCGGTCGCCATCGACGCGGGGCTCATCGGCGGGCCGTACCAGGGCAGTTTCTCCCCCGCGGGCACCGCCGCGAGCGCGGTGGCCAGCGCGGTGCGCCCAAGACGCCACTCAGCGAGCAGTTCAGCCGGGGGCTTCTGCGCTCCCTCTTCGGCGCCGACGTCGACGTAGTTCTCGCCGATGGTGAGGATGCTTTCGATCTCCGCCTGGAAATCCTCCGGTGGCCCGGTCGCGATCAGTGACTTCTGATCGGTCCAGGCCAGATGGGCGATCTGGTGCGCGATCGTCCAGCCCTCGGCGGGCGTCGGCCGCGCCCACTCCGAAGCCGGCAGGCCCGCCACCGCGTCGTCGACCAGCTGGGTCTCCGCCGCGAGATCCTCCAGGATCGCGCCAAGATCCGCCATGAGTCCGCCTCCTTGCGTCCCCTCCGACCTTGGCACTCCCCACTGTAAAAATCAAGCACGCATGATTGTTTTTACCCCCAGTACTGATCGCCATCTGTCGACAGATGGCGGTCTCTTTAGTTCCCGTGAGAGCACGAGATGTCAACAGCTCGTCGCCGGCTCCACTATTGACACGTTGCCAGTAGCGCGCGAGGTGGCCTACCTTCAGTCCCATGGCCGACTACGCCGACATCACCTACGAGGTGGCCGATCGCATCGCGACGGTCACCCTGAACCGCCCCGAAGCCCGCAACGGCTACACCGTGCGCATGGCGGACGAACTCGCCGACGCCATGGACCGCGCGGACCACGACGAAGACGTCCGGGTCGTGGTGCTCACCGGCAACGGCAAGGACTTCTGCGTCGGCGCCGACCTGACGAGCGGCGGTTTCGACTTCGACGCCGCCGAAGGACCCGGTCCCGAGTGGCAGGAACCCGCCGGACGGTGTTCGAAGCGGATCTTCACGATGAACAAGCCGGTCATCGCGGCGATCCACGGCGCGGCCGTCGGCGGGGGCATCACCATCACGCTCTCCTGCGACTACCGGCTCGCGGCCACCGACTCGAAGTTCGGCTTCGTGTTCACCCGCCGCGGGATCTACCCCGAAGGCGCGTCGGCGTGGTTCCTCCCCCGGCTCGTCGGGATGGGCACCGCGATGGACTGGATGATCAGCGGCCGCGTGTTCGGCGCGGAAGAGGCCCATCGCGCCGGGCTCGTCCACAGCTTGCACGCGCCGGACGAACTTCTCGGCAACGCCTACGCGCTCGCCAAGGACATCATCGCCACCACCGCACCGGTTTCGGTCGCGGTGACCCGGCAACTGCTCTATCGCATGTCCAATGTGGACTCGCCATTCCCGGTCCACGAGGTCGACTCGAAGTTGATCGGCAGCCTGCCCACGAACCCCGACGCCGTCGAAGGAGTCATGTCCTTCCTGCAGAAGCGCCCGCCCGCGTTCGGGCTGCGGGTCGACCGGGATCTGCCGGACTTCTTGCCATGGGAGAAGAAATGACCCGGTTTTCACCAACACAGTTTCCCCCGGAACCGTGGAACCTGGCGGGCCAGGCGTACGCGTCGACGTGGCGCGTGCCCGCCGCCGAGCTGCCCTCGCTCCCCCAAGGCATCAAACCGATCACCGCCGGCGGGCAGGCCTTCGTCGTCACGGCGTGGATCGAGTACCAGGAACAGGGGCAACTCGCCTATCACGAGCTGCTGTCGACGGTCGCCGTGCGCGGGAAGCGCACGACGGCCTCGATCACCGAGATCTGGGTCGACAGCGAGGTGTCGCTCGCGGGCGGCCGCGCGTTGTGGGGCATCCCGAAGGACCTGGCGACGCTCGATTTCCGGCACGGCCGGACGTTCACGGCCTCGGCGTCCACATCGGACGACTGGATCGCGACCGCCGCGTTCTCCAAGCGCGCCGGGGCCCCGGTGCCACTGCCCGCCCGGTTCGACATCGCCCAGACCCTCGACGGCGCGCTCAAGCACAGCCCGGTCCGGGCCAAAGCGCAGCCGCGGCTGGCGTCGGCGAGCTGGAACCTCAACCCCGACGGCCCGCTCGGCTACCTCGCCGGCCGGACACCGATCGTGAGCCTCACGCTCGACGACTTCACGCTCCGTTTCGGGAGCTGACCGATCACACCCCGACGTGTCCGCGGAGGGCCTCTTTAGGAACGTTTGAGTTCCCAAAGAGGCCCTTTTTCGCATAGTGGACAGCCGCTCTCAGTGACTACCTAACCCTGCTGGGTGAGACAGCACACCGGCCGCGACACGCCACCCATTGGGGCACGTGCGAGGGCCGACCCCTACATGTAGTCTCTGGGAACCGACAGCGCACGAGCGATGGGAGACGCTCCGAAGCGCTAAACCCGAGCCCCAGCTCGCGTGCCGGTACGACTTGCCAGACCCCAGCAGCACCCCGCTCCACGGCGGTGTGCCGATCGAACGCGCCTTTTTGGAGACACGTATGTCAGTGGAAACCAACCAGCGTCCGCCGTCCGCACAGGACTCGGCGAACGTCTCCGTGCGAGTCATCCGGCGGGACGGCAACGTCTCGCCCTTCGACTCCGGCAAGATCTCGGTGGCGCTGACCAAGGCGTTCCTCGCGGTCGAGGGTGACGACGCCGCGGCGTCCTCGCGTATCCACCACGTCGTCTCCGAACTCACCGAGCAGGTCGAGGCCTCGCTGCTGCGGCACGCCGGTCCCGAGACCGCGCTGCACATCGAGCAGATCCAGGACATCGCCGAGCTGGCCCTCATGCGCGGCGAGCACCACAAGGTCGCCCGCGCGTACGTTCTCTACCGCGAAGAGCGCGCCAAGGCCCGCAAGTCCGCGAAGCCGGCCGAGGCCGCCCACGCGATCAACGTCAAGTTCGCCGACGGCACCGTCCGCCCGCTCGACTGGGACCGCGTTTCCCACGTGGTGGGCGAGGCCGTCGCCGGTCTCGACGACGTTTCGGCCGAGCCGGTGCTCGCCGAGGCCAAGCGCAACCTCTACGACGGCATCAGCGCCGACGAGCTCGCCCTCGCGCAGATCATGGCCGCCCGGGTGCTCGTCGAGCAGGAGCCGAACTACTCCTACGTCTCCGCGCGCCTGCTGCTGGACAAGCTCCGCGGCGAGGCCCTGACCATGCTCGCGGGCAAGCCGCAGCTGGCCAGCCAGGACGAGATGGCCGTCCGCTACGGCTCGTACTTCCGTGACTACCTGCGCCGCGCGATCGACCTCGAACTGGTCAACGCCGAGCTCACCACGTTCGACCTCGACAAGATCACCGCCGCGATCAAGCCCGAGCGCGACCTCGACTTCGGCTTCCTCGGCCTGCAGACGCTGTACGACCGGTACTTCCAGCACCACGAGGGTGTCCGCTTCGAGCTGCCGCAGGCGTTCTTCATGCGCGTCGCCATGGGCCTCGCGATCCGTGAGGACAACCGCGAAGCGCGGGCTATTGAATTTTATGAGCTCCTGTCGAGCTTCCACTTCATGGCGTCGACCCCGACGCTGTTCAACTCGGGCACCACGCGCCCGCAGCTGTCCTCGTGCTTCCTGACCACGGTCGACGACGATCTCGACTCGATCTTCCAGGCGTACAAGAACAACGCGCTGCTGGCGAAGTACTCCGGCGGTCTCGGCAACGACTGGACCCCGGTCCGCGGCCTCGGCGCGCACATCAAGGGCACCAACGGCCAGTCGCAGGGCGTCGTGCCGTTCCTCAAGATCGCCAACGACACCGCCGTCGCGGTCAACCAGGGCGGCAAGCGCAAGGGCGCGGCGTGCGCGTACCTCGAGACCTGGCACGTGGACATCGAGGAGTTCCTCGACCTCCGCAAGAACACCGGTGACGACCGCCGCCGCACCCACGACATGAACACCGCGAACTGGGTACCCGACGAGTTCCTCCGCCGCGTCGAGGCCGACGCGCAGTGGACCCTGTTCTCGCCGAACGAGGTCCCCGACCTGCACGACCTCTACGGCAACGCGTTCGCCGAGCGCTACCGCGAGTACGAAGCCGCCGCCGCGCGTGGCGAGATGAAGGTGTTCCGCCAGGTCCGTGCCGTGGAGCTCTGGCGCCGGATGCTGACCATGGTGTTCGAGACCGGCCACCCGTGGATCACCTTCAAGGACCCGTGCAACCTGCGCTCGCCGCAGCAGCACGTCGGGGTCGTGCACTCGTCGAACCTGTGCACCGAGATCACCCTGAACACCAGCGTCGACGAGGTCGCGGTCTGCAACCTCGGCTCGGTGAACCTGCTCAAGCACGTCACGCCAGAGGGCCTGGACACCGCGCGCCTCGAGAAGACCGTGCGCACCGCTGTCCGCATGCTCGACAACGTGATCGACATCAACTTCTACACCATCCCGGAAGCCCGCCGCTCCAACCTGCGGCACCGCCCGATCGGCCTGGGCATCATGGGCTTCCAGGACGCGCTGTTCGAGATCGGCGTGCCGCTGTCGTCCGACGCGGCCGTGCAGTTCGCCGACGTCAGCATGGAACACGTCAGCTACTACGCGATCTCGGCGTCGACCGACCTCGCCGAGGAGCGCGGCCAGTACCAGACGTTCGAGGGTTCCTTGTGGAGCAAGGGAATCCTGCCGATCGACTCGATGCAGCTCTTGATCGACGCCCGCCAAGGCGACAGCCTCGACGTCGACACCTCCACCACGCTGGACTGGGCGCCGCTGCGTGAGCGCGTCAAGACCGTGGGCATGCGCAACTCCAACGTGATGGCGATCGCGCCGACGGCGACGATCTCCAACATCTCCGGGGTCGGGCAGTCCATCGAGCCGCTGTTCCAGAACCTGTTCGTCAAGTCGAACATGTCCGGCGACTTCACCGTGGTCAACCCGCACCTGGTCAAGAGCCTCAAGGAACGCGGCCTGTGGGACGAGGTCATGGTCTCCGACCTCAAGTACTTCGACGGCAGCCTCGGCCAGATCGACCGTGTCCCGGACGACCTCAAGGCGCTGTACGCCACCGCCTTCGAGATCGACAGCCGCTGGCTGATCGACGCGGGTTCGCGTCGCCAGAAGTGGATCGACCAGGCGCAGTCGCTGAACCTGTACATCGCGAAGCCCAGCGGCCGCAAGCTCGACGAGCTGTACCGCTACGCGTGGCACAAGGGCCTCAAGACCACGTACTACCTGCGGGCGCAGTCCGCGACGCACGTGGAAAAGAGCACCCTGCAGGGCACCGACGGCAAGCTCAACGCCGTCTCCGCGGGTAAGCAGTCCGCTGCTCCGGCGGCTCCCGCGGCCTCCGTGGCACCGGCGGTCACCCCGTCGGCCACCGCGGCCGTCACCGCCGTCGTCCCGACGCCGGAAGCGGCCGTCAAGTCCGAGCCGAAGGCGATGCCCGTGGTCGAGGACATCGACTTCGCCACCGTCGACGGCGCCGCCTGCCGCATCGACGACCCGGACTGCGAAGCCTGCCAGTAAGACGTGCGGCCGGGTCGCCATCTGTCGACAGGTGGCGACCCGCCCCAGCCCGCTCCCCCGCCGTTGTCTTGCCATCTGTCGACAGATGGCGCCCCACCTCGTGAAGTGAGCCGCCTCATGACAAGCATTGACACCCCGTCCAGCGCACCACGCGTCGACGCCACCGGCCTCGGTGACATCGAGCTCGGCGCCGAGCGCATCAGCGTCGACGACAAGCGGATGATCAACGCCCGCGCCGACGTCAACCAGCTCCTGCCGCTCAAGTACACCTGGGCCTGGGAGAAGTACCTCGCCGGCTGCAACAACCACTGGATGCCGACCGAGGTCGCCATGCAGGCCGACATCGCGCTGTGGAAGTCCGCCGACGGCCTCACCGCCGACGAGCGCCAGATGCTCAAGCGCAACCTCGGCTTCTTCGCGACAGCGGAATCCTTGGTGGCCAACAACATCGTGCTCGCGGTGTACCGCCAGATCACCAACCCCGAGTGCCGCCAGTACCTGCTGCGCCAGGCGTTCGAGGAGGCCGTGCACACGCACACCTTCCAGTACATCTGCGAGAGCCTCGGCCTGGTCGAGGGCGAGCTGTTCAACATGTACCGCGAGGTCCCGTCCATCGCGGACAAGGACGCCTGGGCGCTCAAGTACACCCAGCACCTGGAGAACCCGGATTTCAAGACCGGCACCCCGGAGGCCGACCAGGCCTTCCTGCGTGACCTCGTCGCGTTCTACGTGATCTTCGAGGGCATGTGGTTCTACACCGGGTTCGCGCAGATCCTCTCGCTCGGCCGCCGCAACAAGATGGTCGGCATCGCCGAGCAGTACCAGTACATCCTGCGCGACGAGTCGATCCACCTGAACTTCGGCATCGACTGCATCAACCAGATCAAGATCGAGAACCCGCACCTGTGGACCGAAGAGTTCCAGGCCGAGATC
>NZ_DASYMU010000174.1:0-1622 GCF_036008905.1 Amycolatopsis sp.
TACGCCGTCGTCGCCGGCCGTCTCACGCGCCTGTGCGTAGGCGGCGTCGAAGCCGTCGGTGACGAAGTGGAAGGTCGTCCCGCCCTCCATCTCGATCGGCTCGCGGGCGTGATGGGTGAGCACGAACACCGGTGCGTGGTACGGCGGCTCGGGCCCCCACCAGCCGCGCCAGTCCGGCTCCCACTCACCGCGGATCGGCCCGAACATGTTGCGGCCCATGACGTAGGCGCCGCGCGGGCGCATGAGCCAGCCGACAGCGGTCTTGTCGGCCTCGTTTGCGCGCTCGTCGCCGAGGTGCCAGCCGTGGAGCTCCCTTCCGCGCTTCCCAAGCGGGTGCTCGCGACTCTGGTCCGGCCCGGCGACGAAACCGTCGAGCGAGATCGACATGTGGCAGGTGGTGTCCGGCATCGCGACCCTTTCGGAGGTGATTGCGATTTGCAAGTAGTAGCCCGCAACCTACCCGCCGCCGTCTGGACGATCCTGTCGTACGCGAGCCCTGGCTCGTGGTGGTCGACGTACTCCCCGATCAACTGACGCGACGCGGGGTGGATTGAGACATGTACGAGCGCCTCGCGAAGCAGCCGCTCCATGCGTGCCTAGTGCACAAGCAGATCCTCGTCCGGCGGCATGAGCGCCGCGTGCCCGCCACTACGACGGCAAACGAGCGCCAGGCGCTGCTTGCCGCTGGCCTTGCCCGCGATCGTCTCGCCGACCGTCTTGCGCTGCTTTGAGGACGGCGGCCTCAGTTCGGGGTCGTGGAGCAACGCCTCACAGTATTCATGCGCTCCAACTCGTCATCGAGGCGCCGCGGCCCTCACGTCCAGACCGGGTTCGGTCTCGGACTTGGACCACGGGCACTCGTTGCTTCGACGGCCCGGCGCTGGGAAGCTGCGACGTCAACCGAAGGAGGATGGCCATGCGCCGTCTCAGCCGCACCGCCCTGGCGATCCTCGTCGTCGCCGCGTGCGCGGCACCCGTCGCGGGAGGCGCGCAGGACCGGCACGGACCCCGAGGCGGTCCGCTCGTTGCGCCGGCGCAGGGCGGCGGCATGACCGGCGGCGAGCTGCTGGGAGAGGCCTGGGTCCGAGGGCTGTCTTTGCCTGCCGAGAACCCTTTCAGCGGGCGGTGCATCACCCTCGTGGACAAGGTGCTGGCACCGCAGATCGGTGAGGATGGAACGGCCACCTGCTCGGCCAGCCCCGGCTCCAAGCTGCTGGTCTTCTTCGGCAGCTTCTGCACGAACTACGAGGCACCGCTCTTCCCCCAGACCGAAGCGGAACAGCTCGCGTGCGCAATCGCGGGCGACCAGGCCATCCACGAGATCAACATCACCGTGGACGGCGGCGAGACGATCAACATCGTCCAGCCGCGCTTCGAAGTCTCCTCGCCGCAAAGGACGGTGCAGCTGCCCCCCGACAACGTCCTCGGCGCCCCTGCCGGACCCGCGACTGTCACGGCGCACGCCTGGGCGGCAGTCATCCGCAAGCTGCGGCCAGGCCAACACACCATCGCTGAGGAAGTGGCCGCCGACTTCGGAACCGGAGAAGAGCGGTTCACCCTTACGACCTTCCTCAACATCGTGCCCCGCGGCCACTCCCACGGAGAGCAGGACGACGACCAGG
>NZ_DASYMU010000175.1:0-83052 GCF_036008905.1 Amycolatopsis sp.
CGTGGGGTTCGGTGCAGGACGGCTCAGATTTGCGTGGGCCGCGTCCGGCGGCCGGTCAACCTGGCGATACAGACGCGGACGCCGGTTTCGAAGGCGCCGACGGTGAGCGTCGTGTAGGGCATGGGGATCGGTTTGTCCCCGTCGCGGATGGGCCGGGCGAGGCCGAGGCCGGTCACCGTCCAGCCGCCGTTCCCGCGCTGGTCATGGTGGGTGAACTCGACGGCGATGGGTCGTCCGGCTATCGGGCGCTCGATCGGTCTCTCCCGATCGAGGTCGATGAGCAGATCCCCGTCCCCGACGATGAGGCAGGTGAGCCGGCGGGGCTCCCGCCCGTCGACGGAGACCATGCCGTAGCGGGCGCGCTCCGGTGAGCCGATGAGTTTGACGCATTCTCGATGCGTCAAGGTGACCTCTCGCATGACCATCCTTTCCCGGAGTAGTCGTCATCGCCAGTATCCTCGCGATTTCCTTTGGGCGACAGGGGGAAAGTCGTCAATATCCACAATGGACCGTTTAGTGGTGGTACGAGACCTAGATCCGCCCGGCGTCGATGACGCGCCGCAGGAAAAGGCGGGTGCGTTCGTGGCGGGGGTCGCCGAGGACCTGCTCGGGTGGCCCGGTTTCGACGACGGCGCCGTGGTCCAGGAAGACGACCTGGTCGGCGACCTGCCGGGCGAAGCCCATCTCGTGGGTGGCCATCAGGATCGTGCCGCCCTGCCCGGCCAGTTCGCGGACGAGTGCGAGAACTTCGCCGACCAGTTCGGGGTCGAGGGCGCTGGTGATCTCGTCGAGCAGGAGCAGACGCGGCTCGTAGGCCAGTGCCCTGGCGATCGCGACACGTTGCTGCTGCCCGCCGGAGAGCCGGTCGGGGTAGCTGTTCGCCTTGTCGGACAGGCCGACGCGGTCCAGCAGGTCGAGGGCGCGCTGGGTGGCTTCCTTGCGTGGCACGCCGTGCACCTCGCGCGGGGCGAGGGTGATGTTGTCCAGTACCGAAAGATGCGGGAACAGGTTGAACGCCTGGAACACGATGCCCATGCGCCGCCGTGCCTTGCCGGCGTCGTGGCGCGGGTCGCTGATGTCGTCGCCGTCGAGCAGCAGCCGGCCGTCGTCGAGGTCTTCGAGGAGGTTCACGCAACGCAGCAGCGTCGACTTGCCCGAACCCGACGGGCCGATCAGGACGACGACCTGGTGCTCGCCGACGTCGAGGTCGACGCCGTCGAGCACGCGATTCCCGTCGTAGGACTTGACCAGCCCCCGCACGCTCAGCACCGGCTCCACGGTCATGCTCCCTGCCTGTTCGTCGCCCGGCGTGAAACCCAGTCGGCGAGCCGTCCCGACGGGATCGCGAGCAGCACGAACAGCAGCCCGGCCACCACGTACGGGGTGAAGTTGTAGGAAGTGGACGCGGTGATCTGGGCCGCGCGGACGGCGTCGACCGCGCCCAGCACGGAGATCAGGCCGCAGTCCTTCTGCAGCGCGACGAAGTCGTTGAGCAGCGCCGGAAGCACCCGGCGCACGGCCTGTGGCAGCACCACGATCCGCATCGTCTTGGCGTGGCCGAGGCCCAGCGACTTGGCGGCCGCCAACTGCGACGGGTGCACCGACTCGATGCCGGCGCGGAACACCTCGGCCACGTAGGCCGAGTAGACCAGCACCAGCGCGATCCCGCCGAGTAGCACCGGGTCGTTCGGGATCCCGCTCAGCCGCAGGCCCGGCAGGCCGAACCCGATCAGGTACAGGCAGATGATCAGCGGCAGCCCGCGGAAGAAGTCGACGTACCCTGTCGCGAGCGCGCGGACCGGGAACCACACCGGGCCGCGCAGCGTGCGCAGCACGGCGATGCCCAGCGCGAGCACCAGGATCAGCACCTCGCACACCACGAGTACGCGCAGGTTCAGCCAGAGCCCGTCCAGCAGCGCGGGCAGGGTGCGCCACGCGACCTCGGCGTTGAAGAACGACTGCCGTACCCGTGGCCAGCCGGGCGAGTTCGTGACCGCGAGCACCGCGACGGCCGCGAACACCACGGTGGAGGCGAAGGCGACCAGTACGGATCGGCGCGAGCGGGAACGCCGGTAGGCCAGGCGTTCCCGCTGCAGGTCACTGATCATTTCAGCTCGGGGGCGTTGCCGGCGGTGGTGAGCCACTCCTGTTCGAGCTTCGCGAGCGTGCCGTCGGAACGCAGCCCGTCGACAGCCCCGGACACACACGGCGTCAGCGAGCTGCCCTTGTCCAGCACGAGGCCGAACTGCTCCGGTTTGCCGTCGCCCCGCGGCAGCTGCCCGACGATGGTGGCGTCGGGCAGCTCGGCCGACGTCACGTAGAATGCCGTCGGCAGGTCCAGCACGAGGGCCTGGATCTGGCCGTTGCCGAGCGCGGCCTTGGCGTCGTCGTTGGTGTTGTAGACCGCGACCTGCTGCTCAGGTGCGACCCGCTGCGCGGCGTCGTAGCTGGTGGTGCCGACCTGCGCGCCGAGCTTGACCTTCTTCAGCTCGGCGAGGGTCTTGGCCGCGGCGGCCGGGGAGTTCTTCGGCGCGATGACGGCCTGGGCGACGTCGTAGTAGGGCGAGGAGAAGTCGACGGCCTGTTTGCGCTCGTCGGTGATCGAGAATTCGTTGACGTCGACGTCGTAGGCCTTCTTGCCCGGCTGGATCGCGGCGTTGAACGGCACCCGCGTCCAGACGACGTCGGCGGGCGCGTAGCCCAGTTTCCCGGCCAGGGCGTAGGCGACAGCGGCTTCGAAGCCCTGGCCGCTCTCGGGCTTGTTGTCCACGAACCACGGCTGGTAGACCGGCTCGTCGGTGCCGAAGGTCAGCTTCCCGGCGGTCAGCGTGGCCAGCTTGTCCTTGCCGCACGCGGCGCCGGTGGCCGGTCCGGCCGCGGTGGGGGTCTCGTCTACGGGCGCGCAGGCGGAGACGGCCAGCAGCGCCATGGCGGCCATGACGGCCTTCTTCTTCAGCATGCGCGTGATTATGGTGCCTGCCGGCAAACGCGGTGGTGTCGGCCAAACCGTGGCGTGATGGTCATGGGGAACGGCTCCGGCCGGTTAATACAATCAGGCAATGAGCGAGACGAGTGAACTGCTCACCGCTGCCCCGGCGATATCGGGACGGCGGCGGAGCCGGGTACTGGCCGGGGCGGCGGCCGGTTGCGTGGTCGGGTTGACCGCCGTCTACTTCGGGTTCGTCTGGACGCGCGCCGGCCAGGCGTTCGAGTTCGACGTCCTGAAAGGCGCTCCCGCGCTGCTCGACACGCCGCCGGTGCTCCGGGCGAGGTCGTGGCTGGCCTACCTCACCGAGTACGCGATGGCCGCGGTCGTCGTCCTCGTCCTGGTCGTCAGCCTGCTGCGCCGGCGTCCGGCGCTCGCGCTCCTCGGTGCGGCCGTCATCGTGGTGACAGCCGGGGTCGACCGGGTGCTGGTGCGATGGGTGTTCACCCGGCCGCCGCTCGTCGTCGACCCGATGAGCCGGGAAAACAGCTTCCCGAGCGGACATGTCGCCATGGCGATGTCGGCGTTGCTCGGCCTGCTGATCGTGGTCCCGTACGCCTGGCGCGGCGCCACCGCGCTGGTGGGTTCCGTTTTCGTCCTCGGCATCGCGGAGATGACGATGACCGTCGGCTGGCACCGGCTCAGCGACACCCTCGGCGGGAACCTGCTCGCGCTCGGCGTCGCCTGCGCGGGTCTCGCGGTGCTCATCCGGCGCTCCGGGGTGTGGATGCCGCTGCCCAGTCGACGGGTGCTTTCCGTTCTGCTGGCGGTGATCCCGCTGCTCGGTTACGTGGTCTGGACCATCGTGGCCGCGGTCGGACCGGTCTCCGACGCGCTCGAACACCAGTCCGCGCTCTTCCATGCCGCGGGTGCCGCCGCCACGGTGTTCAGCACGCTGATCGTGGTCGCGTTCCTCCTCTTGCTGGCCCGGATCGAACCCGCTCGCAGCACTCGCCGCCGGGCCGACGCCTGATCCTTTCGGCACGCGAGTTCCTTGGTCGGGAGCTGGTTTTCCCCTGCCCGGAAACTCCGCCGCCGCACGAGGTTAGCCGCTCGTTAGCGAATGCATAGCGGCTGCTGCGAGTGTTCCCGGACAACCTCGATCCGCCGGGACGGCGGTCGAGCGGGACAGGGGAGGAGGAACAGACATGAACGAGGCACAGCAGGCCGTGGTCGAAGCGGTGAAGCAGGCGATGGCCAACGAGTCGGCCTGGCGCGAGCGCTCGGACAGCGGCTGGAACCACTAGCCGGTCGGGCCGGTGGTGTGGAGAGCCGGGGGCTGACCCCGGCCTTCCGCACCACCGGCTGCGCCCGGGTCCCGGACGGAGTCGAATCATGTATCTGCCGAAGAAGGACGCGCCGCCCGCGTTCCAGGTTTTCTGGCCGCACCGCGAGCCGGCCGCACTGCTGGAGTCGGCCGAGCCCCGGTTGGCCGAGCG
The DNA here is from genome assembly GCF_036008905.1 of Amycolatopsis sp. Taxonomy (GTDB): domain Bacteria; phylum Actinomycetota; class Actinomycetes; order Mycobacteriales; family Pseudonocardiaceae; genus Amycolatopsis. The sequence continues at coordinate 4,426 of NZ_DASYMU010000175.1, forward strand.
GCTCACCGTTTCGTCCTTGATCGGCAGCGCCGACTTCGACGCGCGGGTCGCGCCCTACGCGAAATGGGTCACCGAGATCGGCCTGCGGCCAAGCCGGGAAGTACAGCAGGCCGTCAACGCGCTGCTCGGGCGCACCTCCGTCGAACAGCGGTGGGAAGCGGTCGCACCGCTGGAGACGTTCGACCACTTCAGTCGCGGTCTCGCGGAGCGTGCCGGTGTCACCGGGAGGCCCGCGTTCGACCATCGCCGATGGGCGCGTCGCTGGCTCGAAACGGGGGAACACCAGGTCGTCACGCACACGATCGCGCAGTATGTCGACGGAGTCGGCTCGCAGGCCGACGCCGTGGAAGTCAGCGCCGCCGTCGCGGAGAGCGAGCCCGGCTTGGCGCGCACCGGCACCGCCGCGTTCCTCGTCCTGCACGCCGCGTGCGCCTTCGCGGTGGTGGGCGACGAGCGGTGCCGCGGCCTGTTCGACGCCGCCGCGGATCGGATGACCGGAGCGTGGGACCGCTATTTCGTCCTGCTGCGCGCTCTCACCGCCGAGGTGAAACGGCTCGACGGCGCCAGGTTGGACGAAGTACGGGAACGGGCCTGGGATTCGGTGCGGACGTTGTCCGCGAGCTACGGCGACGCGGCGGGAGCACTCGGCGAGGCGCTCCTGACGAACCTGGACGCGTACCGGGCGATGAAAGCCGGGGACCGCGGGTTCGCCGGTGAGCGCATCGACCGGGCGCGCGAGCTCGTTCTCCGCTCCGCACAGGGGGAAACCGGGTACCCGTGGCAGATCGGTTCGCGCTACTACGTGCAGGTCTGCCAGAACTGGGCCCGCACCCGGCTCGCCGATCCGGCGACCAGTGCCGCGGCGGTGCGGGAGATGGTGCGGCTGGTGGGTTTCTGCCGGACCGACGAGCGTGATTCGCTTCCCGAAGCGCTGAGCCTGCTCGGCCTCGGACTGTTCCGGCTCGGGCGGTACGAAGAGGCGATCGCGCCGCTCCAGGAAGCCGCGCGCGAGTTGACCGGCGGTATCAGCCTGATCCGGCGCAACACCGTCGTCGGCACCCTCATCGCCGCGTTCGACGCGTTGGGGCGCATAGAGGAGGTCGAGCGCTGGGCCGGTGAGCTGGAGCCCGGCGACGAACTGCTCGACCGGCTGCTCGCCGAGCGGAGCTGACGCCGATGTGCGGAATCGCGGGCTTTCTCGACAGTGCGGCGGACCCCGGATCCGAGGCTGCCCGCCGGTCGCGGGTCGCCGCCATGACCGGGCGGATCGCCCACCGTGGCCCCGACGCGACGGCCGTCGTGATCGACGGCCCGTTCGCGCTCGGCTTCACCCGGCTGTGCGTGGTGGACGCCGACACGACGTCACAGCCGTTCCGGTCTTCCGACGGCCACCGGATCGCCGCGGTGAACGGGACCATCTACAACCACGCGCGCCTGCGTGACCGCCTCTCGGGACGACATCGGTTCCGGACGGCGTCGGACTGTGAGGTTGTGCCGCACCTCGTCGAGGAAGTCGGCGCACAGCGCTGTCTCGCCGAGCTGGACGGGATGTTCGCCGCAGTCGTGTGGAATTCCGCGGACGGCACCGTGGACCTGCTCCGCGACCGGTTCGGGATCAAGCCGCTCTACACCTACCGGCACGGCACGCGGACCTACTTCGCCTCGGAGATCAAGGCGTTCCTGGCGATACCGGGCGCGAAGCCGTCCTTCGACTGGGACACCGCGCTGAACGATCCGCTCATCGGCGGTGTCCGTGCCTCGGCCCCGCTTCCGCAGCGGTCGCTGTTCCTGGACGTCGAGGTGGTCGAACCGGGAACGGTCGTGCGGCTCGCCGGTGACGGCCGCCGGACTGTCCTCTGTGGAGAGTTGACGACCGCACCGGGCACGAGCGGCGAGCGCCGCGAGTCGCTCCGCGAGGCGTTGTCGGACGCGGTCAGGGACACCTTCGCCGTCACTGATTCCCGTTACGGCACACCGGCCGTACTCCTCAGCGGAGGTTTCGACTCCGCGGTGATCGCCGCGCTCGGTGCCCGTGCGGCGACGCCGTCGTGCTACACCATCGACCATCCCGCGACGCGTGCCAACGGGGATCGGCAGAGCAGTGCCGCACTGGCCGCGCACCTCGGGCTGCCGCTGCACGTCGTCGACGCGACGGGCGCCGAGGCCCGTGACCCCGACGCCTGGCGTTCCCTGCTGTACACGGTGGAAACACCGATGTGCGGGATCGACACCCTGCTCAAGTCGGAAGCCGTCCGCGCGGCGTCGGCGCGGAACGTGCGGGTGCTGCTGTCGGGCACGGGGGCGGACGAAGTCGCCGGGGGATTCACCACCGTCGCGGCCCGCGGCCACCAGGAGCCGTCGTGGGCGGACTTCGCCGCGCGGGGACGAGGGATGGCCAGGATGGTCGCGGGGCTGGCCGCTCCGGGCGGACTGTGCCGCTGGGACGCGATGCTGCCCGAACCCGTTGTCCGCCATGGGGGTGGCGCGCCGGTGGACGAGGAGTGGTTCCGTTCGGTGCGCGACGGGCGCATCCGCGATCTCGCCCTGTTCGGCCTGCAGATCGACGACCGGATCACCGCGGCGGAGGGCATGGAATGCCGGGTTCCGTTCCTGGGCGGCCGAGTGGCCGACCTGTTCGCCGGGATCGGCGCGGCGGAGGCCGGATCTTCGTTCTGGGACAAGGCTTTGCTGCGTGACGCCGTCGAAGGCCTGATTCCGGACCAGTGGCGGCTGCGGCCGAAGACCCCGTTCGGCTATGCGGCTTCCGCGTCCCGGTACCTGGAACTCGATGTGGTGAACCTGCTCGCCGCGAAAGATTTCTCGCTCGTGCGGGCCGCGATCGAGAATCCGTCCTTCAAGGACCGTTTCGACCACGACGCCGTCTGGCGGTGCGCGCTGGCGCTCCAGGACGACCCTTCGTTCGCCGAACCCGTGCTGCGCCTGGTGAACATGAGCCTGCTCGACACGATGTTCTCCGAACACGCCGAGCCGGGTGGGCGACGTCATGTTCCCGTTGTCGTCACCGGGACCGAGCAGCCGCCGGAGCCCACCGGGCTGTCGGGCGACGACGTCCTCACGCTGCGGGACGAAGTCCTGCTGCTGGGCGACGTCCGGGTCCCAGACCTCTCGCCGCTCATCGTCTCCGTCACCGGGCGGAAACCGGTCATGCTCGACCGGCAGAGCGGGCAGGGACGCCAATGCGCCGATCTGCTCTCCCGGATCGACGGGGCCACGACGTTGTCCGCGCTCGCCGACGACGTCGGGTGTTCGCCCGCCACGGCGTCGGAACTGCTGGCCGAACTGGTGGGCGCCGGGTTCGTGACCGTGGTGGGACAACCGCTGTGCTGACCCTGCTCAAGTTCGTCGGCTACCGCCGCCTGCTCGCCGCCGACGCGTTGTCCAGCCTGGGTGACACGATGCTGCTCATCGTCCTCGGCGTGATGCTGAAGAACGAAACGGGCTCCAGCAGCGCGGCGGGTCTGGTCGCATTGGCCATGCTGCTCCCGAACCTCGCCGGGCCGCTGCTCGGCGCGGTCGCCGACCGGTTCTCCCGCCGGCGCGTGCTGGTGACGGTCAGCGTGGTGATGGTGCCGGTGGTCCTGCTCGTGGCGGTCGCCTCCGGCACCGCGATGGTGGTGGTCGTCTACCTGGTCGCGCTCGGGTACGGGTTCGCCTTCGTACTGATCGGCAGCGCCCAAGCGGGGCTCGTGCCCCATCTCGTTCCCGAGCCCATGCTCGGCCGGGCGAACGCCGCGATCCGCATGCTCAGCGAGGGCGCCCGGTTCCTCGGACCCGGTATCGGCGTGCTCGTCTACACCGCGGCCGGGGGCGACGCCGTCGCGATCATCGACGCCGCCACCTTCGCCTGCGCGGCGATCCTCCTGGCGCGGATACCCCGGCAGGACCGCGCACCGGCGCTCCCGACGTCGCCGCGGACCGACCTGATGGCGGGGATCAAGCATCTCCGCCGGTCGCCGGTGCTGCGCCGCACGGTGGGGGCGGCGATGGTGGCGTTCGCGACGATCGGCTTCCTGGAGACGGCCGTTTTCGCCGTGGTCACCGATGGTCTCGGCCGCCCGGCGGCCTTCGTCGCCACCTTCGCCGTCGCCCAAGGTGCCTGCGCCATCCCGGCCGGGCTGGTCGCCGGCGCGGTGATGGACCGGCTCGGCGCGGTGCGCACCGCGGCGGCGGGACTGGGTGTTTTCGGGGTCTCCGCGGCTTTGCTGATGGTGCCGGTGACCCCGGTCGCTGTCGCGGGCGCGGGGATCGGCGCGATCGGCATGACCTGGTTCTTCATCGCCTTCGGCACGGCGATCCAGCAGAACACCACCGATTCGGTGCAAGGGCGGGCTTTCGGCTCGGCCCGCGCGCTCGTCACCGCCGCCCAGCTGGTGGGCATCGGGGTCGGCGCCGCGCTGGGGACCGCGGTCGACCACCGGTTCCTGCTCGCCGCGATCGTCCTCGGCTGCGCCGGCGCGTTCGTCTTGACCTGGGCACCGGCCAGGGCCGAACTCGCGCAGGCGCGTCAGGCGGGGTAGAGGTCTTGATTCCGGCGCCGGGCGCCGTTAATCTCCAGGTATTCGGCACTGCGTGCCAAATACCTGAGCCCGCCCGGCCGACCAAGGGGTGCTTCCGCTGTGACCGTGCCCTTGCCCGCCGGCTTCCGCCTCACGATCGACCCCGACACCAAGCTGCTGGACGAGACCACGTTGTTCGGCGGGATGCCCGCCCGCGTGCTCCGCCTGTCGGCCGGCGGGGTCAAGGCGTGGACGGAACTGCGGGACGGCCCGGTGCGTTCCGCGAACGCCGGGGCGCTCGCCAGGCGGCTCACCGACACCGGCCTGGCCCACCCGCGGCCACCGGGTCCGCAGGTCGCGCCGGAAGTCACCGTGGTCATCCCGGTGCGGGACCGGCCCACGATGCTGGCCCGCTGCCTCGCCTCGCTCGGCGGCGCCTTCCCGGTCGTCGTCGTGGACGACGGCTCCTCGGACGAACGAGCGCTGGCCGACGTCGTCGCCGGTTCCTCGGCCACGCTGGTCCGGCGGGCGACCAGCGGCGGGCCGGGTGCCGCGCGGGCGACCGGGCTGGACGAGGTGCGCACCGAGTTCGTCGTCTTCCTCGACAGCGACTGCGTCGCCACGGACGGCTGGATCGAGGCACTGGCCGCCCACTTCGCCGATCCGCTCGTCGCTGCCGTCGCCCCCAGGGTCGTCGCGCTGCCGTCGGGAACCTCGGCCGGTCAGTACGCCGAGACGAACGGGAGCCTGGACCTCGGCGATCGCGAAGCTCGTTGTGTGCCAGGGAGCCGGGTCTCCTACGTGCCCACCGCGGCGCTCGTCGTACGCCGGGCCGCGCTGCTCGACGTCGCCCGCGAAGGAGCGGTGTTCGATCCGGCCCTGCGCTATGGCGAGGACGTCGATCTCGTCTGGCGCCTGCACGAAGCCGGCTGGCGGGTCCGTTACGACCCGGCCGTGCGGGTGCACCACGAAGAACCCGTGAGCTGGCGAGGAGTATTGACCCGGCGGTTCCATTACGGCACTTCCGCCGGGCCGCTCGCCCGCCGTCATCCCGACGCGATGGCTCCGCTGGTACTCCAGCCCTGGCCCACGCTGACCGTGCTCGCTTTGCTTTCCCGCCGCCCCATCCTCGCCGGGGCGAGCTTCGCCGCTTCGGTGCTGGCCATGAACCGCACGGTGCGACGCGCGGGCCTGCCGGTGACCGGGGTCGTCGGCGCGATGCGGACCGGCGTGCACCAGACCTGGCTCGGCGTCGGCCGTTATGGCACGCAGTTCGCCGCGCCCCTGCTGGCCGCCGGATTGGTGGTGCCCGGCGGTTCGACGCCGGTCCGGCGCTGGGGCCGTCGCGCCGCGATCGCTTCGCTGCTGCTCGGCCGCCCGGTGACGACCTGGCTCAGCGCCCGTCCCGCGGTGGACCCGGTGCGGTTCGTGCTCGGCCACATCGCGGACGACGTGGCCTACGGCGCCGGGGTGTGGGCGGGCTGCGTGCGAGCCCGGACCGCCGTTCCGTTGCGGCCCAAGGTGTCCTGGCGCCCGTTCCGGGTCAGCCGCGCCGCCGTGCCGACTTCCCCAGCGACGACGAAAGGTGCCAGCTGATGGGCAACCCCTGGTTCGAAACAGTGGCGGAAGCACAGCGACGCGCGAAGAAGCGGCTGCCCAAGTCCGTCTACGGCGCGCTGATCGCGGGCTCGGAGAAAGGGCTGACGCTGTCGGACAATCTCGCGGCCTTCGGTGAACTGGGCTTCGCCCCGCACGTGGCCGGGTTGTCGGGGGAGCGCGATCTGTCGACCACGGTCATGGGCCAGCCGATCGCGTTGCCGGTGCTCGTTTCCCCGACCGGGGTGCAGGCCGTGCACCCCGACGGCGAGGTGGCCGTCGCCAGGGCCGCGGCCGCGCGCGGCACGGCGATGGGGCTGAGTTCCTTTGCCAGCAAACCGATCGAGGAGGTCGTCGCGGCGAATCCGCAGACTTTCTTCCAGATTTACTGGGCCGGGACGAGGGACAGGTTGCTGCAGCGGCTGGAGCGGGCCCGTGCCGCCGGCGCGGTCGGCCTGATCGTCACCCTGGACTGGTCGTTCTCCAACGGCCGCGACTGGGGGAGCCCGGCGATTCCGGAGAAGATCGATTTCAAGGCCATGGTCCGGTACGCCCCCGAGGCGCTGACGCATCCGCGCTGGCTCTCCGATTTCGTGAAGAGCCGCCGGATCCCCGACCTCACCACGCCGAACATGGCCGTGCCGGGCGAATCCGCGCCCACGTTCTTCGGCGCGTACGGCGAGTGGATGCAGACACCGCTGCCGTCATGGGACGACGTGCGGTGGCTCCGGGACCAATGGGACGGCCCGTTCCTGCTCAAGGGCGTCATCCGCGTCGACGACGCCCGGCGCGCCGTCGACGCCGGGGTCAGCGCGATCTCCGTGTCGAACCACGGCGGCAACAACCTCGACGGGACGCCCGCGTCGATCCGGGCGCTGCCCGCTGTCGTCGGCGCGGTGGGGGAGCAGATCGAGGTGCTCCTCGACGGCGGTATCCGGCGCGGCAGCGACGTCGTCAAGGCACTCGCGCTCGGCGCGCGGGCGGTCATGATCGGCCGCGCGTACCTCTGGGGCCTGGCCGCGAACGGGCAGGCCGGCGTGGAGAACGTGCTCGACATCCTGCGCGGCGGGATCGACTCGGCGCTCCTCGGTCTCGGGCACTCCAGCGTCCACGACCTCTCTCCGGACGACCTCGTCATCCCGCCCGGTTTCGCCCGCGTGCTTGGGGATACCACCGCTGTCCAGTCCTGAGTCCCGCGCTAAACGGCGCGTCGCAGCACGTCCCGCAACGCCCTGGCGTTCTTCACGACCAGGCTCGATCCCTTGCGCCCGGCCACTTCCGTGACCGCCGCGAGCTCACCCGAGGCGCCGCAACGGGACGCGCAACGCGGATGACCCTAACGAACACCAGGCCGACCTCGGAGTCTTGGGCCACGAGATGTCGACATCTCGTGATACCCCGCGTCCGCAACTACCGCAATCTGTCGACAGATGGCGAAGGTTAGCTGGCGCGGTCTTGCGCAGGTTCACGTTCATGCGGATGAGTCAAGTGTCCCGGGCGGGTGTCCACATCGGTCTTCCGGCGGGCCGAACCGGGAATCCGGCCGACCTTCCGCGTTGGTCATCCGGAATTGCGGTCGGTGTCGGCCGGCTTGACGATCGGATTCCATACGACGATGAGGAAGGTCGCGATCGGGCCGAGGAGCAGCGACAGCAGCCACCAGTTCCAGCCACTGCGGCCCTTGCTTTGCGCGAGACCGGCGTTGATGAGAGTGAGCGTCCCCCACCAGGGGGCGAGATCGGTCGCGTTGTTCATGTGCTGCTCCAGTCGTGTCGAAATAATCGGTGGGCGGTCAGGGGGTTTCCGGGGGTGAGCCGGGTACACGGTCGTTGAACCGGGCCAGCAGTGCGGCGAGGAGTTTCATTTCGGCGGCCAGCGCTTCCCGTCCTTTGGGCAGGATGGCCGCCCAGGTTCTGGGACGCCGGCCCTCGTAGCCCTTGGTGAGTTCGATCAGGCCCTGCTGGGCCAGGAAATCCAGATGGCGGCCGAGATTGCCGTCGGTGAGACCCAGAACTCTTTTGAGATAAGGGAAATCTGCCCGGCCCGCCTCGTCGAGCACGGTCAGCAGCGCCAGCCGGGTCTTCTGGTGCACCGCGTCGTCGAGTTCGAGGGCCGGGTGGGAGCCCGGTTCCGGCGCGGTCACGGCGAGTACCGCTCGCGACGCCGGGTGACCAGCCCCGCGGTGAGGAGTGCGACACCGGCCAAGGCGTAGACCACCGATTGCAGCCATGCCCACTCCGGCGGCAGGCCGAGGCGTAGCACCACCAGGCTCTCGAGGCCGCCGGCCACACCGATCACCACGCCCAGCAGGACCAGTGTCCGGTTGCGCTGCCAGGCGCCGATCGCGGCCAGGACGGCGGCGGGCCACACCAGCGGCAGGAACACGCCGACGAACAGCACCGGGATGAGCACGACGATGATCACCACCTGCGCGACCACGTATCCCGCCGTCACGGCCCGATAGGACGGCGAGCCCTCGCCGACGCCGTCCCTGGCCGCCCGCCGCCGCGATCCCAGCCACAGGCCGAGCAGCGCGAAGAAGGTCAGTACCGGCCAGAACACGAGCAGGCCGAGATGACGGCCCCCGGCGCCAAGGCCGCCGAGGAACGGCCCGGCCACCGCGAAACCGAGCACCAGCGCGCCGAAGACCAGCAGGGGATCGGACGTCGCCCGCCGATCCGCGCGCACCCTGGCACGTAACCGCTCCAGTTCGTGCGTCAGGTCCGTCTCCACTGTTGCCTCCCGGTTTCTCACTATGAGAGAGAACTCTACATCAGAGAGTACTCTCCGATCCGAGGGCCAGTAGGCTGAATGAATCGTCGAGCCTTACGCCCGGTACCGTCCCTGGAAACCCTGGCGCGAGCCAAACCGTCGCCCTTTCAGTTGATTAAGATCTGCGGATGCCCGAGCGAGCGCCGACCGTGCGCCAGGTCCTGCGATGGTCGCGACGGGTGATCGCCGTGCTGATCACCGTCTGCGCGTTGGTAGGTGTAGTGCGGCTGGTCGCGCCCGCCACCGCCGGTCCGACCGGCGAGCCACCCGGCGTCCAGGGGCAGCTGGAATTCCTGCGCACAGCCCTGGACGAGGGCGCCGGTGAGGAAGCGCAGAGCCTGTTCCCGGAGGGGTACTTCTTCCTGCACGTGCTGTACGGCTTGAGCTGGGTCGAGATCGGGATGCGCGAACCGGCAGGCGAGCGGTCGGCGGCGCTGCGGGAGGCCCGGGATGCGTTGGGACGCTTGGAATCGCCGTCCGGCCGTGCGCCGTTCAGCGCGGAACTCGTGCCGTCGTACGCAGTCTTCTACCGCGGTTGGACCAATTGGCTGCGAGGCGGGGTGCTGAGCCTGCAACCCGCCGGGCAACGCGACCCGGCCGAGCTGCACCGCTTCACCGAGGATTCCGCCGCCCTCGGCGCGGCGTTCGATGCGTCGGTTTCCCCTTACCTGGAGGCGTATCCCGGTCAGGCGTGGCCGGTCGACTCGGTGGTGGCGATGGCGTCGCTGCGATTGCACGACACCGTGGCACCCCCGCGGTTCGCCGGGACCGTCGAACGGTGGCTTCAGGAGGTGGGGCAGCGGCTTGATCCGCGGACGGGATTGATTCCGCATCGGGCCGACCCCGGCACCGGTGACGCGGCCGAGGTGGCCAGGGGAAGTTCGCAGAGCCTCATCCACCGGTTCCTCGGCGAGATCGACCCGGTCTTCGCCGGTGCGCAGTATCTGCGCTTCCGTGAGCTGTACGTCGTTTCGCCGCTCGGTCTCGGCCCGGCCGTGCGCGAGTATCCCGATGGGATGGACGGTCCGGCCGACGTCGACTCCGGCCCGCTCCCGCTCGGCGTGAGCCTGTCGGCGTCCGCGGTCACCATCGGCGCCGCCCAGGTCCACAGCGACGGCCCGCTCGCCGCCGCGCTGGCCGGCTATGCCGAATTGGTCGGCCTACCGGTCGACACGCCGTGGACGAAGCGGTATGCCTTCGGTCTGCTGCCGATCGGCGATGCGTTCCTCGCGTGGTCGAAGACCGCACGGCCGTGGGTGGGGTCGTCGCCGTCCCCGCCACCGGCGACTATCTCGTGGTGGTGGCGGACGCCGTTGTCGTCCCTGCTGGTCGTTCTCGGTGCCGTGCCGTGGTTGCCGGCGTTGGTGCGGCGGCGGCGTATCGAACAAGGCGCGCCGATGGCCGGTGGCCAGGAGAGGGAAGTGGCACAGTGAGGGAACTCGACGAAGACGGACCCGTTCTCGCGGATCGAGCGCTGTGGTCCGAAGTGGACGACCTCGCCGGTATCGGCGAATTGACAGCCCGCTGGCTGGAAGGGGACATCACCTACCGGCCCGCGCGCGACGGACGGGCCCCCGGCGAGGAGACCGCCGAACCGGTGCCGGTGCTGGCGGCGCTCAATCGCGCGGGATTCGTCACCGACTTCTCCCAGACCGGCCTGCAGCTCACCGCTGGAAGCGCGCGCCGCGCCGCAGTCGGTGGCTTCTGCGATGAGCGGATGCGGCGGAACCTGGCCGGCGCCACTGCCGCGACCGACCTCGTCGTTCTGTGGTTCGCGCCCGCCGTCAAAAGCGTGGCGCAGGCCGTGGTCACGCTCGACGGGGGCAAGGAGGTCACCTGGCTGGGAACGGCGATGGCGCCGGACGCCATCGAGTACAGCTACGGCGAAGATGTTTCCCTTGCCGGGTTGGAAGCGTTGATCGACGCGTGGCAGGTGCACCTGTTCGACCCGGTCTGGGGGCGCGACGACCTGCTCTGGCCGCTGCTGGCCGACGTCGCCGCGCAGAGTTCTTGAGGCCGCGAGGCACTTTCTCGCCAAAGTGCGCCCGTGGCACTGGCCGACTGGAACCGGGGTCTCCGGTGACAGCCGGCCAGTGCCGCACGATCAGCCCGCCGTGACGGTGGGCGCCCGGAATTCGTAGTGACCGGAGCCCACCGTCATGGTGAGCGCCCCGCCACCGTGCGAGGAATCGGTGACCCCCATGGCTTTCGCCGCGGGTGCGCCGTCCTCGGTCACGGCATTCGCCGCCGTGGCCGGGATTTCGATCTGGGCGGTGGTGTTGGCCGGGACGTCGACGGAGAGCCGGAACCCGCCGGCGTCGTTGCGCCACGCCGACTTGATCGTGCCGTAGACCGAGTCGAACGAGCCCGAACCGCTGGTGAGCCCGCCGCCGACCCGCGGCGCGATCCGGGACTTGTGGTACCCGGCTTCCAGCGGCGAGATACCGCCGATGTTCTGGTACATCCACTGCCCGACCGCACCGTAGGCGTAGTGGTTGAACGAGTTCATCGAGGCGTCGCCGAAGGTCCCGTCCGGGTTGATGGAGTTCCAGCGCTCCCACATCGTGGTGGCGCCCATTTTGATCTCGTAGCCCCACGACGGGTATTCCTGTCGCGACAGCAGTGCGTACGCCTCGGTGAGCTTGCCGCTCCCGCTGAGCGCGGGCAGGAGCCACGGCGTGCCGAGGAACCCGGTCGTGAGGGCGTTACCGCTGGCCTGGAGCTTGGCGACGAACTTGGCGGCGACCTTCGGCCGTTGCGCGCCGGTCACCAGGTTCATGCCGAGCGCCATCGCGTACGCCGTCTGGCTGTTGCCCGTCACCGAGCCGTCGGCGCCGACGAAGGCCGACGCGAAGGCGGCCCGGACGTTGGCCGACAGCGCGGCATAGGCGTCCGCGTCGGCGTTCTCGCCGATCGCGCGTGCCATCTCCGAGAGCATGCGCGCGTCCTCGGCGAAGTAGGCGGTGCCGAGAATGCCGCTCGGGGTGGGATCATCGAGGTTGAGCCAGTCTTCGAACCTGCCACGGGCGTCGTCGATCAGGTCGGCACCCGCGCTCGAGCGCACGAACTCGAAGAACTTCTTCATGGCCGGGTAGTGCTCCCGCACGGTGGCCGTGTCGGCGTAGGCCTCCCAGACCGCGTACGGCACGGTGATGCCCGCGTCGGCCCAGCCGACGCCACCGCCACCGTCGTCGGTCGGGTCCGGCGCGATGCTGTTGAAGTCGCCGTTGGGGCGCTGGGTGCTCCGCAGGTCGACGAGCCACTTGCGCAGGAACGCGCGGGTGTCCTGGTTGTACGACGCGGTCGGGGAGAAGACGTTGATGTCGCCGGTCCAGCCCAGGCGTTCGTCCCGGGCCGGGGTGTCGGTGGGAATGGACAGGAAGTTGCCGCGCTGTCCCCAGGTGATGTTGCTCTGCAACTGGTTCAGCATCGGGTCGGACGTCGTGAGAGTGCCGGTGGTGCGAAGATCCGAGCCCCAGACGACCCCTTGGACGTCCTGGACCGGCGGCCCGGTGACGCCGGTGATCTCGACGTAGCGGAAGCCGTGCTGGGTGAAGGTCGGCTCGTAGTCGGCCGCGCCGGTGGCCGCGAACGTGTAGCGGTCGGTGGCCTCGGCCCCGCGCAGGTTCGCGGTGTACAGCGTGCCGTCCGGGTTGAGGACCTCACCGTGGCGGATCTTCGCCGTCTGCCCGGCGGTGCCGGTCAGGTGCAGCCGGGTCACACCCACCATGTTCTGCCCGAGGTCGTAGATGAAGGTGCCCGGTTTCGGCTCGGTGCGGGCTTTCGCGGCCAGCCGCTGGGTCTCGCGGACCGGCTCGTCGGGTTGCGGTACCAGCTTGGCGGTGGCGGACTCGGCGAGGTCCGGGGCGGTCCACTTCGAGGCGTCGAAGCCGGGGCGGTTCCAGCCCGGCTGCTCGAGACGGGCGTCGTAGGTCTCGCCCGACTGGAGGTCGGCGGCGACGTATGGACCGGCCGAGGTCCGCCACGAGGGGTCGGTGCGGATCCAGTCGTGGGTGCCGTCGGTGTAGTCGATCCGCAGCTGTGCCACGACCGAAGGCGTCGAGCCGTAGACACCCGGCTGGTGGCCGCCGACGCGACCGGCGTACCAGCCCAGCCCCAGCGAGATGCCGAAGGTGTTGGCACCCGGGCGCAGTTGCTTGCCGATGTCGTAGGTCTGGTGCTGGATCCTGGTGCGGTAGTCGCTCCAGCCCGGTGCCAGTTCCTGGTCGCCGACCTTCGCGCCGTTGAGGCTGAGCTCGTAGACCCCTTGTGCGGCACCGTAGGCGCGCGCGCCCTGGATCTTCTTGCCGGCCGGGATCGAGAAGTCCTTGCGGTACAACGGAAGACTGGTGCGCTCGGTGTAGAGCACGTCCGCGCTGGTGGACAGGTCCAGTCCCTCCGGGCCGACGGTTCCGCCGGTGAAGGGGTTACGGCCGCCGGCGAAATCGACGTCGGTCAGGGTCGTGCCGTCCGCACCGGTGACGGTGGCGCGGTGGATGATCGCCTGCTCCTGTCCTTCATTCGCCAGTGATTCCCGGTAGCCGAACGTCCCGGCCGCGAAGTTGCCCATCGTGCGCTGGTCGACCTGCGTGCCGTCGACCGCGGTGGTGATGGTCTGACCCGCTGCGGAGATCTTGAAGTGGTGCCGCCCGGACAGGAGCGCCTCCTGCGAGATCGCGCCGGAGATGTCGACGACGGCGAGCAGGTTGTAGCCACCGTTGACCCGAGTGTGCACCCGGAGTTTCGGCTTGGCGGTGCCGTCGGCGATGCTGATCTGCCACATGTAGCCGTTGTTGACGTTGGGGGAGCGGAAGAAGACGCCGATCACGAGGGCCTTGAGGGTGAACTCGGTGTCGACCGAGTAGTCCGTCCAGCCCAGTGGCGCGTCCTGGTCGGTGAGCCAGGCGGCGTTACCCCAGTCGGCCGCGCCGACCAGTCCGGTTTCGAACCAGGAGGGCTTGCTCCAGTCGCCGGCCTTGCCCGCGCCGTCCCAGACCCGGACCTGCCAGTGGTAGCGGGTCGCCGAACGCAGGGCTGGGCCGCCGTAGGGCACGTCGGCCTGGCGGGCGGAGGCCACTTTGCCGCTGCTCCAGACGTTTCCGGAGCCGGGCGTACTGCCGACCCGCACTTCGTAGGCGGTCTGGACCACTCCGCGACGCTGTGCGGTGGACGTCCAGCCGAAATGCGGCTGTTCCCCGCCGATGCCCAGCGGAGTGATGCGGTCGTTGACGGTGAGAGCACCCGTCCGCAGCGCGCCGTCGGCCGCGGCCGACGGCATCGGCACGAGCAGCCCGATCATCACCGCCAAGACGGCGATCAGGACGAGTTTTGCTCGCTTGGGGCGTTCCGGGGCCTCTTTGACCCGGGGTGCGGTCATCGCGCTACCTGCTTTCCGTGACTGTCAAAGGAAATGCGCGCAGCGCGGAACGAGCGGGGACCATGGGGACCTCCGACGCTTCGCAGCGCGGCGATGGGCGATTGAAACGATTCAATCGTGACTTTTCAAGGCTAGTGAGCTGGGTCACTGTTCGTCAAGAGGCTTTCGTTGGTCCACAACAAAAGCAGGCCGCCGTGCGTCGCGGACGGCCTAAGGAGAGCCCCTTCGGCTCACGGCGTTGTCTTGCGCGCGAGAGGTCGCCATCTGTCGACAGATGGCGAAGGGTTACGGGTGGTCGGCGATGTCGTTGGCCGCGACGTAGCCGAAGGTCATCGCCGGGCCGATGGTCGAGCCGGCGCCGGCGTAGCTGTGTCCCATCACCGCGGCGCTGACGTTCCCGGCGGCGTAGAGGCGGGGGATCACCGAGCCGTCTTCGCGGAGCACCCTGGCGCGGGCGTCGGTGCGCATACCGCCCTTGGTGCCGAGATCACCGGGGACGATCTTGAACGCGTAGAACGGTGGTGCCCACAGTGGTGCCAGACAAGAGCTGGGCAGGACGTACGGATCGGTGTAGTAGTGGTCGTACGCACTGGCACCACGACGGAAGTCACCGTCCACACCGGACCGCGCGAAGGTGTTGAACCGGTTTACCGTGCTGCGCAACGAGTTCGCCGGCACGCCCATCGCCGAACCCAGCGCGTCGACGCTCGACGCCTTGACGACGGCGCCGGACTGGTACCAGGAAGCCGGTAGCGGCAACAGTGGCGCGACGTCGCGGAAAAGGTACTTGTTGCGGTAGTTCTGGTCGACGACGAGCCAGGCCGGAATCGCCGGGGCGGTGGGGTTCCGGTCGTACATCGTGTGCACGACATCGCTGTAGGGTGCCGCTTCGTTGACGAACCGCTTGCCCGCCGCGTCGACCATCAGGCCGCCCGGTAGCGTGCGCTCGGCCAGGCAGAAGTACGGATCACCCGGGATCGGGATGGCCGGGCCCCACCAGGCGTCGTCCATCAGGTCGAAGGCCGCTCCGACACGTTGTCCCGCCCGGTGGCCGTCACCGGTGTTCTCCTTGGCGCCGACGGTCCAGGCGGTCCCGATCGGCTGGCGCTGGTACTGCGCGCGCATCGCGGCGTTGTGCTCGAACCCGCCCGAGCCGACGATCACCCCGCGTCGCGCCTTGATCAGTCCGGGCGTTCCGCCTTGGGACACAACGACTCCCGTCACGGCACCGGCGGTGACACTCAGGTCGACGAGCGGCGTGTTCAGCAGCACGGGCACGCCGGCCGCGAGCAGTCCCGCGCGCAGGCCAGCGGCCAGTGACTGGCCCATGGTGAGCGGTTTCTGGCCGGCCAGCGCGGCGGCGGTACCCCTGGCGAGACAGGCCGCGGCGACGGCGGCGCCCTTCGGGTTCACCGCGGCGAGGGCGAGCCATTTGTAGTCGGCGCTGAACACGACCAGCCCCGGTGGCGTCGCCAGATACGGCGGGTTCAGCCTGGCCAGTTCCGCGCCGAGGATGTTGCCGTCGAGCTGGTCCGGTTCGATCGAGCGGCCGTTGGGCATTCCGCCGGGGAGTTCGGGGTAGTAGTCGCTGTAGCCCTCCATCCAGCGGAATCGCAACGGGCTGTTGGTCATGACGAACGAGATCATCGGCGGCCCGCTCGCCAGGAACGCCCGCTGCCGCTCGACGGGCACGGTGTCGCCGACGACCGCCGCGAGATAGCGGGCGGCCTGTTCGGGGTTGTCACGAACGCCGGCGGCGGCCAGCACTTGGTTGCCCGGCACCCAGATCCCCGCGCCTGACCGCGCGGCCGAACCACCGAACGTCGGCGCCTTCTCGACGACGACACAGCTGAGTCCGCGTTTGGCCGCGGTGAGCGCGGCCGTCATGCCCGCGGCGCCCGATCCCACCACGACGACGTCGTACTCGCCCAAGACCGGGTAATCGGCCGCCCCGGCGCTGCCGGGAAGCGAAAGTCCTGACGCCAGCGCCAATCCCGCTCCGGCAGCGGTGCCGCGGAGGACCTGACGCCGGGACACGCCCGGCTCGTGACGGGTGGCCATGGGTTTCTCCTCGCGTCGGCGGGACGGCGAAGTCATCATCCCGGCGGCGACGCAAAACTGGAACAGGTTCTACCCGCATGGAGTACCGCAAACAGCCTAAGGGCACCGCGAGAAAGCCCCGGGGTGACATGCTCCCGGGGCTTTCTCGTCGTCAGGTTTCAGCTCTGGCGCTGGGACCCTGGCGTGCTCGGCGCCTTCTGCCCGTTGTGCGGTGTGGGCGACGGCTTGGGAGCTGATTTCGGAGCCGGCTGGGCGGCTACCGGCTTTTCGGCAGGCACCGGCTTTTCCGCGGCAACGGGCTTTTCCACGGGCACGGCCGGGGGAGTCTCCGGCGGCAGCGCTTCGACCTGGGGTGCCTGGCGCGAGCGGCGTGTGTACACCGCGGCGCCCGCGGCGGCGGCGATGGCGAGCAGCCACGGCCAGCGACGACGCTGCCGGCGCTCGCCCTTCACCGCGCTCTTCGACTCGGCGACTGCGGCGCGGAAGTCCCGCTTCGCCGCCTTGAAGTTCTTCTTGCCACGACGCTTGGAGTCGCCGACGGATTTGGCGGCCAGTATCGCCGCCTGCTTCGCCTTACGGCCGGGCGCACGCAGCTCCGCGGCCCTGGCGACCGTTTCATCGCGCGTCGCGGCGGAACTCTTCTGGAGTTCCCGCAGTGGTGTCTTCGTGTTCTTCGCGAAGTTCTTGCGGGTCCGGCGGCTCGTCTTCGCGAACTCGTCGGTCCCTTCGGCAAGCTTCCGTTCGGCGATTTCGACAGCCTGAGCGGTCAACTCGGCCCCAGCCTTGCCGGTCTCGATGGCAAGGGCACGCAGGCCCAGGGCCCCGCTCCTCACCGACTCGCTCATCGAATCCGCGGACCGGGTCATGGCCTTCACCTCAATCGATCGTCGTGGTAACCCTTCCTCGGTGCAATGCCCACAGCCGGGCCCCGGGAAACATCTAGGCCAAGCCCGCGTCGTGGACCAGGATCGCGATCCGGGTGCGGTTCGGGAGGTCCAGCTTCGCCATGACGCGGCCGAGGTGGGCTTTGACCGTGGATTCGCTCAGGTGGAGCCGTTTGCTGATTTCGGCGTTGCTGAGGCCTTCGGCGACGGTCAGCGCGACTTCGCGCTCGCGTTCGGTGAGGACGGTGAGCCGGTCGGCGGCCGCGGAGCGGGGCGCGGTGTCGGCGAAGCTGCTGATCAGGCGTTTGGTGATACGGGGCGACAGCATCGCGTCGCCCCGGGCGACGGTCTGGACCGCCTGCACGAGCTCCCGCGGCGGGATGTCCTTCAGCAGGAAGCCCGACGCCCCGGCCCGCAGTGCCGCGTAGACGTACTCGTCGAGGTCGAACGTGGTCAGGACCACCACCGGCGGCGCGTCGGGCAGGGCGGTGACCCGCCGGGTGACCTCCAGCCCGTTCACCGCCGGCATCTGGATGTCGGTGAGCACCACGTCCGGCCGGTACTCGGCCACGAGCTCGACGATTTTGCCGCCGTCGACGTCCTCGGCCACCACTTCGGCGCCGCCGCCGGCTTCCAGGATCAGCCTGATCCCGCTGCGGACGAGTTCCTCGTCGTCGAGCAGGACGACCTTGACCGTCATGACCTCTCCTCGCCCGGCGATGACGGGAGCATCGCGTGTACCCGGAAGACTCCGTCGGCCCAGCCCGTCTTCAGCGTGCCACCGGCCAGTGAAACGCGCTCCAGCATGCCGATCAGCCCGTAGCCGGAGCCCGGCAGGGTGGTGGTTTCCCGGCCGCGGCGGTTGGTGATCTCCATGACGAGGTGCTCGCCGGTGACGGTCACGTTGACCCGCACGGCCGCCCCGGGAGCGTGCTTCGCCGCGTTGGTCAGCGATTCCTGGACGACCCGGTAGGCCGCACGGCCGACCGACGGCGTGACCTCGGGAACCGGGTCGGGCAGCGCCAGGGTGACCGCGAGCCCGGTCCCGGCCGCATCGGCGACGAGCTCCGGGACTGCGTTCAGCGAGGGCACCGAGTGGTTCGGCTCGCCGGGCCGCTCGTCGCGGAGCACCTGCAGGATCTCGCGCAGCTCGGCGAGCGCGTCGGTGCTGGTCTTCCGGATCACCTCGGCGACCCGTTCGGTGTGTTCGTCGGGCGCGGTCATCGTCAGCGCGCCGGACTGCAGCGCGATCGCGCTGACCCGGTGGGCGACGACGTCGTGCATCTCCCGCGCGATCCGCCTGCGCTCGGCGGCCACGGCCTGTTCCGAGCGCAGGTCCCGTTCCCGCTCGGCCTGCTCGGCGCGTCCGCGCAGCGCTTCCAGCAACTTCCGCCGCTGGAAGACCCACAGTCCCAGCAGGGTCGGCACCCCCACGAACAGGACGAACGTCGCGGTCAAAGCCTGCCAGCCGAACCCGTCGCCCCGCGCCGGCCAGACAGCCAGCACCACCGCGCCCACCACGGCGCTGACGGCCGTGAGCGGCTTGAGTCCGCGCCTGCTGGCCACGGTGTAGGCGACCACCGTCACCTCGATGGTCGGGAAGAACAGCATGCTGAGCGGGGTGATCGCCACCGCCGCGAGCGGGAAGCGGCGCCGGACCAGGAGGCCGGCGAAGATCACCACACAGGCGAGCAGTGTCGGCGCCGTCAGCGGCGGCTTTTGGTCGTCGAGGAACGGGAACGCGACGATCCCAGCGGCGAACACCACGTCGAACGCCAGCACCCAGAGCTTGCCGTCCCACCAGGCGAGCCGTTTCCCGTCGCTCATGTGACCACGGTAGAGCGTCCACAGTGCACAGACGAAAGGAGGCCGCGGGCCTACGACTTTCGTACTGGGTGCCGTGCAGTTATGTCCGATGTGGAGCGCCGTGCCGGTGGTGATGCTGGTGGTACCCGCGACGAAAGGAATACCGATGCACCGCCTTCTGCTGAGCATGACAGCGGTTCTGGTGGCGTTGCCGTCCGGCGTGCCGGTGGCCGCCGCGGCCGAGCCCGTTCCCGGGGCGCGCAGTCTGGGGGACCGGTTGTTCCCCGCGCTCGGGAACGGTGGCTACGACGCCCAGGACTACGACGTGAGTGTCACCTATCAGGAGGGGGTGGAGACCATGCCCGCGTCGGTGACCATGCGCGCCACCGCCACACAGGCGCTCTCGGAGTTCAGCCTCGACTCGGTGGGGCAGCGGATCCATGCCGTCACCGTCGACGGCCGGGCCGCCGGATTCCTTCAGGAGAACGAAAAACTCGTCGTCACTCCGCCGCAAGCGATCCGCGACCGCCGGTCGTTCACCGTCAGGGTGGACTACACCGCCGACCGAGCGCGGAACCCGACTCCGCCGGGTGCGCACCTGCCGCCCGGTGTCGAATGGCCGCTGAAGGCCTGGGTCGACACCCCCGACGGGTTCGCGCTGATGGGCCAGCCCGATCGCGCGCACCTGTTCTTCCCGTCCAACGACCATCCCAGCGACAAGGCGGGGTTCACCTTCCGGATCACCGCGCCGGCCGACCGCACCGCGGTCGCGAACGGCACGCCGATCGCCAAGGACACCCGCGACGGCGTCACCACATCGGTCTACCGCACCGTGCACCCGATCCCGGCCGACGTGGTCCAGCTCGCCGTCGGCCGGTTCCGGGAGGTGGACCAGACCGGTCCGGGCGGGCTGCCCGTTCGCAGTCATCTCGCGCTCGCCCGTTCAACGGCGCCC
Source organism: Amycolatopsis sp. (assembly GCF_036008905.1). Lineage (GTDB taxonomy): Bacteria > Actinomycetota > Actinomycetes > Mycobacteriales > Pseudonocardiaceae > Amycolatopsis. Next base: position 24,394 of record NZ_DASYMU010000175.1, read on the forward strand.
CGCTCACCGACGCGATGGAACGCACGGCCCGCGAAACCCCGGGCCAGCTCGCCTGGCTGGCGGGGGAGATCGGCCGCCCGTTCCCGTTCGAGCGATACGGCGTCCTCGGTCTCGCCAGCGGCTACGACGGCGTCGCGCTCGAGACGGCGACCGTCTCCACCTTCGGCGCCGGGCTTTCGCTCACGCCCGAGCAGGAAGCGCCGACGCTGGTGCACGAGCTGACCCACCAGTACTTCGGCGACGCCGTTTCCGTGCGCACCTGGGACGACATGTGGCTCAGCGAAGGTCACGCCCGCTACTACGAACGCCGGTACGCCGCCGCTCGCGGGTTCATCGACCTGGACCAGGAACTCAAGAGTTCCTATGAGCGAGACCAGCAGCAGCGCACCGAGGTCGGCCCGATGGGCAGGGACCCTAGTGGGGGACAACACTTTCCGTCGGATCGAACAGTCCTTTGTGGATCGTTTCCGGGATCGGGCGGCGTCCACTCAGGACTACGTCGACGTCGCGAACCAGGTCTCCGGGCGTGACCTCACCGCGTACTTCCACGACTGGCTCTACAGCCCGATCACCCCGCCGATGCCCGGCCATCCCGACTGGCACAGCGCGCCCACTGAAAAGGGCTGGGTGCCGGGCTCGGCTTGGGTGGGTGGCTCGTGAGTGGCTACGAGTGTTCTAACACTCGTAGCCACTCACGACCCCCACGCGCCTGACCGGCGGCGAGTTCGACAAGTTCGGCTGTTCAGGGCGTTTTTGCCGGTTCGGCGAAGGACAGGTTCTCGTCGCCAGTTCTTCGCCGAGGATCCGGATGGCCTTCGGGCCCATGCCGTGGATCTTCAGCAGTTCCTTCGTTGTCACGGTCGTCAGGGCACCGGGGCGTCCTGAGCAACCATCCCCGTCCCTCCTCGCTGATCACTGTGGGGCCTCACGATAGCGCCGACGGCGGCGGCGAACCCGCCTGTGAGTACGTGGATGTCGCGCCGGTAACGTTGACTGTTAGCGCGCTATTCATGTCGTGTCGACCTTCGGGAGGCGGGGCGCGCGATCACCGGTGGCAGGAGGAGACAGCAGCGATGATGGCGGGCGTTTCGGCGGCAGGGTCCGGAAGTGGTCTGTACGACGGAATCGCGGGGTTCGCCGTCGCAAGTCCGGCGTGGCTGCAGAAACTCGGGGCGCTCTACACCGAGGTGGGATTGTTCCTTTTCGGGGCTTTGTTCGTTTATGTGTGGTGGCGGGCGAGGACGACCGGCACCGCGAAGGACATGGCGCTGGCCCTGCTGGCCCCGGCGGTCACCGTCGCCGCGTATCTGGTGAGTGAGGTTTCGAAGAGCTTCATCCAAGAGGAACGCCCGTGCCGCGGGCTCGCCGAGTCGGCGACGGTCCTGAAATGCCCGGACGTGGGGGATTGGTCGTTCCCGAGCAACCACTCGACGATCGCGGCGGCGGCCGCGGTGGGCCTGCTCCTCGCCTGGCGCAGGTCGAGGCCGTGGGTGATCACGATGGCGGTCGCCATGGCCTTCTCGAGGGTGTTCGTCGGCGCGCATTACCCGCACGACGTCCTGGCCGGTCTGTTCGTCGGGGCGGTCGTCGCGTGGCTGCTGGTCCGGGCACTGACCGAGCGGCTCACGGCACTCGTCGAGCGGTACGCCGACCATCCGCGGTTCGGGTGGCTGGTGGGGATCCGGCCGGGGCAGGAGCCCGAGCCTGAGTTCGAACCCGAGTGGGACGACTCGGAGGAGCCGACTCAGTTGCTACCGCGGCAGCCGCGAGCGCCTCGCCGGGCGCCGCAGCGTCCCGCCCGGGCCGACCAGCCGACGGTCCGTATCGCCACGCCGCCGCCTCCGGCCCGGTTCCGGCCGCAGGTTCCCCCGGCACCGCGACGGCAGCCACCTCGTCCGTCCGTCCGGCCCGTCCGGCAGCGCGCAGAGCCCCCGACACCCTGAACGCACCGGGAACTCCGCGGGAGGTCCGGTCGTTCCCCCGGCGTGATGACGCTGCTGGAATGGAGCATTCCCGGCGGGATGGTACTGCTGGTCGCCGTCGGGATCTTCGAGCTGTGGCGGGAGAAGCGCCGCAAACGCACGGGGAAACGGCTGTCCGCGACCTACGTCGACGAGGTCACGGCGATGTTCTACGGGACCAAGCGGATGGAGCTGAACCACCGGGATTCGGTGGAGATGCTGCGCGAGGAGGAGGACGACGGCGCCCCGCCCCGGTTCGGTGTCGACCTCGACCGCGGGACCGTGTCCGTCCGGCCGCAAGATCCGGGTCCCCGGTCCGAATAGGACGGTGGTCTTCGGGGGATTTGCGACCACTGACCGAAAAACGGCCGATGTCCCCCTCGGTTCTTGTTGTGGCGACGGCAACCACGAACTAGCCTCGAGCCGAGGATTCCGCGACTGAGGAGCATTGTGTCCGACGAGATCACTGCCGCGACCGTCACCATCACCGGGCACGGGGGTGACGAGATCGAGGCCTACCTGGCTCGTCCCACTGGGCCGCAAGCGCGCGGCGGGGTGGTGGTCATCCACCACATGCCCGGCTACGACGCTTCGACGAAGGAGATCGTCCGGCGCTTCGCCGCCGCCGGTTACGCGGCCGTGTGCCCCAACCTGTACACCCGCGAAGCCCCCGGCGCGAGCCCGGACGACGCCGCGGCCGCCGCCCGTGCCTCCGGCGGTGTCCCGGACGAGCGGCTGGTCGGTGACGTCGACGGCGCCGCGCGGTACCTGAACGGGCTCGACGGCGCGAACGGCAAGATCGGCGTCATCGGCTTCTGCTCCGGTGGCCGCCAGACATTCCTTTCCGCGTGCTCCCTGCGGATCGACGCCGCCGTGGACTGCTACGGCGCGTTCGTCGTCAACGAGCCGCCCGCCGGGATGCCGGCGTCGATGAAACCGTTGCTGGGCCTGGCACCGGACCTGTCCTGCCCACTGCTCGGGCTGTTCGGCGCCGACGACAAATTCCCCGCGCCCGACGAGGTCGCGATCCTCGCCGCCGAACTCGACAAGTTCGGCAAGACCCACGAATTCCACTCCTACGAAGGTGCCGGTCACGCCTTCTTCGCCGTCGACAGGCCGAGCTACCGGCCGGAGGCCGCGGTGGACGGCTGGCAGAAGATCCTCGGCTTCTACGGCCGCCACCTCAACGCGTAAGGAACCGCGAAACCAATGTGCACCTACCTCACCGAAAAGATCGCCGTCGAAGGCAGCGGCAAGGGCGCGAACGGCTGGTTCGGCCTCAGCCACGCCACCGTCTACGTCGACCACCCCGTGCACGCCCGGTTCGCGCACACGGTCAACATCGACTTCCTCAACCCGGCACAGGGCGCGTCGGCGCGGGTCGCGGTCGAGCTGACCGAAGAGGACGCGCTGGCACTGGTCGCCGCGATCCAGACCGCGCTGGCCGCCGCGCCCGCCGGACTCGCTTCTCGCGACCAGTAGCGGCGACGGCGTCACGCGCTATCGTCGGGGTGGGCCGGTCCCGGCCCGTGAGGGACGGAGCACAGGATGAGCGGAACGGACGCTGAGCACCCGGACGTGGTGGAAGCCGAACTCGTCGAGGACACCAAGGCCGCCTCCCTGCCCGACACCGTGGCGCCGCAGGTCCCGGAAGCGGACTACACCGAAGCCGGGGTGCCCGGTTTCGACTACGTCCGGGACCGGATCGAAAAGCGGTTCGCCACTTCGGTAGGCGCGACCGAGCTCGCCGGGCTCGGCGGGAAAGAGGACATCGCATCGCTCGACAAGAAGCTGGCCGACCGCGACAAGGCCGCCAAGGACAAGCTCGCCGAGATCCGGCGTTCGATGCGCCAGGACACGACCTAGGTTTTCACCTGGGCCGGGCACCGGACGATCACCGCACGGTAGTCGTCCGGTGACGCAGAATGGGCGGCTGGGCCTGGTGATCATGCGCCCTCACCGCCGCGAAACACGTCTCGTACACTGACCGCCGAGGTCGGCAGGATGCCTGCCGAACACCGGGGGTTCACGGTAGTTGAAGACGACAGTCACGCAGGAATACCAGCGTAGTTCCGAGGCGCCCCAGCCGGGTTCGGGCACGGCCCGGGCCAAGGGTTTCCGGCCCGATATCCAGGCCCTGCGCGCGGTGGCCGTGATGGCCGTGGTGCTCAATCACGTGTGGCCGTCCCGGCTGCACGGCGGCTACGTCGGTGTCGACGTCTTCTTCGTCATCTCCGGTTTCCTGATCAGCTCGCACATCGGGCGGGAGATCGCCCGCACCGGGCGGGTCCGGCTTGGCCGGTTCTACGCCCGGCGTATCCGGCGCCTGTTGCCTGCCGCTTTCCTGGTGCTGCTGTTCAGTCTCGCCGCGGCCTACCTGCTGCTGCCGTTCCCGCGCTGGGAGGTCAACGCGCAGGAGGCGCTGGCCAGCGCCCTGTACGGCGAGAACTGGCTGCTGGCCGCCAAGTCCGTCGACTACTCGGCGCTCACCGAGGCCGCGAGCCTGTCGCAGCACTACTGGTCGCTGTCGGTCGAAGAGCAGTTCTACCTCTTCTGGCCGATCCTGTTGCTGTTGCTGTTCAAGGTCAGGCGCACCCGGGCCCAGATCGTGGGCATCGCGATCATCGGCGCCGCCTCGCTCGCCTTCAGCGTCTACTTCACCGCGGCTTCGAAGAGCCAGGCGTACTTCGTCACCCCCACCCGGGTGTGGGAGTTCGCCCTCGGCGCGCTGATCGGACTGGCCGGGGCCAAGGTCGCGCTGCCGCGCATCGCCGCCAATCTCGCCTCCGCCGCCGGGCTCGCGATGATCCTCGGGTCCGCGCTGCTGTTCGACCACGCGACGGAGTTCCCCGGCTACCTCGCCCTGGTGCCCACGGTGGGTACCGGCCTGGTGATCATCGCCGGCACCCGCCCGGGCAAGCAGTGGCACACGGCGCTCAGTTCGTCGCCGCCGGTGCAGTTCCTCGGCAACGTCAGCTACTCGCTGTACCTGTGGCACTGGCCGCTGATCGTGCTGGCGCCGTTCTTCCTCAGCGATGTGTTCGGCACCGACGGTGTGCTGACCTTCACCCAACGGGCCGGGGTGCTCGTGGTCGCGGTCGCGCTGTCGTACCTGTCGAAGAAACTGGTCGAGGACAAGGGGATTTCCTGGGGCCTGTTCGTCTCCAGCACCAAGCTCACCTTCGTCGGGATGGTGGCCGGTATCGCGGCCGTCTCGCTGGTGGTGGGCGGCCTGGTCTGGACCTATGACCGCCATGTGACGCAGTCCGCGCTCGAGATCTGGAACGAGGCGGTGAAGCCTTGTTACGGGGCCTCCGCGATGGTCCCCGGCAGTGGGTGCGCCGACCAGTTCGGTCCCGCGAAGGTCGTCGACATGGGGCCCGCCAACGAGTACTACGGCGGCGCGGAGGAATGTCCTCCCGACAGCGACCTGCTCATGGTCGCGGGCAACAAGCGCACGACCAACATCTGCGACTTCAGCGACGGCGCCCCGTCACCGCAGGTCGCCTGGCTGGTCGGTGACTCGCACGCGCAGCAGTGGCAGGGCCCGGTGCTCGATCTGGCCCGCGAGCACAACTGGGTGCTCAAGCGCAGCTACCTCGGCGGCTGCCCGGTCGCGAAGATCCAGTTCCGTGGCTACGACGGCCGTGACAACAAGGACGAGGCCCGGTACTGCATGACCTGGGGCGAGGACGTGAACGACGCCATCGTCGAGGACCGGCCCGATTTCGTGTTCACCTCGTTCTACGCGCGCAACGAACCGGCCATCGAAGTTCCCGGGAAGACACAGGCGGACCATTACCGCGAAGGGCTGGAGCCGTACTGGAGCGCGTGGACCGGCGCCGGCGCGAAGGTCGTCGTGCTCGGCGACCCGCCGCTGAACGGTACCGTCCGGCCCGCCGACTGCATGTCGTTGAACCGGGAGACCCCGGCGGTCTGCGCGGTGGACCGGGCCACGGCCCAGCCGCCGGACCCGATGCTCGAAGCGGCCAAGCGGAGCACCGATCCGAATGTGAAGTATCTCGACGTCACGGACTACTTCTGTGACGAGGGCAGCTGCTACGGCGTGATCGGCGGGGTGATGGCCTACTACGACCCCAACCATCTCAACCTGATGTTCAGTCGCAGCTTCCGGCCGATGATCGCCGCCGTGGCCGGGTTGCCGGACCAGTAGGACGACGCCTCGGCTCATCGACCGGAAGCGGTGCCCGCCCGAAAGCGAGATGTATAACGACCTATACGGCCGGGGTTTCACGCGCCGGCTCTTCCGAGATCGAGTCGACGCGGTCCGGGTAGAAGGCCACATGGTCCTTGATGTCGGCGACGGCCGGATACGGGGCCTCGTAGATCCACACGGAGTTCACGGACCTCTCCCCGCCGACGGGGATGCTGTAGTAGCCGCTCTCACCCTTGTAAGGGCAATAAGTGGTGTGGTCCGTCCGCTCCAGCAGCGAGACGTCCACATCCTTGAGCGGGATGTACTGGACCGGTGGGTACGACGCCTCGCGCAGGGTCACCGCGTCCCGGGTGTCGGCGATGACGCGCCCCGCGAGCGTCACGACGACCCGGGCCGGGTTGTGCTCGGTCGTGATGGGGTGATCGGGGCCCGGCTGCTTGATCTGCTTGTCCGCCATGATCGTGGCTTTGCCTTTCGGTGATCGGTCTTTGATTCCGTCTACTGCACTGCTGGGATCAACCTCAGGCGCCGCCGATTCTGTTCCCTCCCACAGCCGCGGGCCAGGATCCGCAGGGCACGTTTGAGTACGGACCGGCGCTCGGTGACCATCGTGGGCGAATTTCACGATCGCTCTACGGATGGTGACAACTTGACGGGAGGTCGTGCGTCCTGGAGGGCAGAGAGACGTTTCGACACGACAAGGGACTTCATGCCGCTGAACGCCGACCATTGCCCCTCCTGGCCAGAAGGACTGTCCCGCCGCACACTGATGCTCGGCGGTTTGGCGGGATTGGGTGCGGTACTCGCCGGTTGCGCCTCGAACTCCGAGCCGTCCGCCGCGCCGCCTCCGCCGACGTCGCCCTCTGCCTCGGCCGATACGACCTCGGCCGAAACCGCGCTGGCCGCGTTGGAAACCGGGTTCGGGCGGCTCGGGGTGTCCGCGATCGACACCGGCAGCGGCGCGGTGATCCGGCACCGGGCCGACGAGCGGTTCCTGATGTGCTCGACGAGCAAGGCATTGGTGGCGTCCGGGGTCCTGCGGCTGAGTGAGCGCGAGCCGGGGCTGATGGACAGGGTGATCCGCTACGACCGGTCGCAGCTGCTGGAGTACGCGCCGGTCACCTCCCAGCACGTCGCCGACGGCATGACCGTCTCCGCGCTGTGCGACGCGGCGATCACGGTCAGCGACAACACCGCGCTCAACCTGCTGCTCGGGGTTCTGGGCGGTCCGGCGGCCGCGACGGCGTTCGTCCGGACGCTCGGCGACCAGGTCACCCGCCACGACCGGACCGAGCCGGACCTGAACGTCGGCGCCCCCGGTGACGAGCGGGACACCTCGACCCCCGCGCAGCTGGCCACGGACCTGCGCGCGTTGGTACTCGGTGACGCGCTCGCCGTGCCGGGCCGGGGCCTGCTCACCGGCTGGCTGAAGGCCAACACCACCGGCGCCAAGCAGATCCGCGCCGGAGTGCCCGCGGGCTGGGTCGTCGGCGACAAGACCGGCTCCGGGTTCAAGGGCGAGCGGAACGACATCGCGGTGGTGTGGCCGCCGGGCCGCGCCCCGCTGGTCATCACTGTCTTCACCGTGCCGACTGACCCGGAATCCACCAGGGGACAGGAGATCATCGCCGGCGCGGCGTCGATCGTGGCCAAGGCGTTCGTCCCGGCGGCCTGACCTGGTTGCTCAGTGCACCTTGCGCAGCCGCAGCGCGAGCGCCGGGCAGGCGGCCGCGGCCCGGCGAGCTTCGGCCACCAAACCCGGCGGTACCGGGCCGTTCGCCAGCACCGGGTAGCCCCATTCGTCGAGACCGATCGCCTCGGGCAGCGCCTCGGCGCACAAGCCGTGCGCGCGGCACCCGATCGGGTCGACCGTCAGCCGATGCCCGGTCATGCCGCTCGCCTCGCCCGGGTAAGACAACGGCGGTGCCGGACGTGCGAGGTGACGTCGTCACGGAACACCCCCAGCGCGGTGGCGCCCAGCCGGACCGCGCCGTCCGGATGGGCGCACGCGCCGCGCCCGGTCACCAGCGGCAGTCGCCGGTCCAGGCGCGCGACGGCGTCCGTGTCGCCTTGTACGAGCGCGGCGAAGTCCCCGGCGATGGCCGGCAGCCCGAACATGCACGGGCCGCACTGCCGGGCGGACTCGCCGGCGAGCTGGGCCAGCATCTTCGCGGTGAAGTGCAGTCCACAGGCCGAAACCGGGAGCACGTACACCGACGCGATCCCGGGCACCGCGCCCAGGTGCGTCCCCGTGGCGGCCCAGGGCAGCCAGGTTCCGCCGTACCCGCCGACGAGCACCGCCTGAACCGGCTCGATCGCTCCACCGGCGCGCACGAGCAGATCTGAGATCGGCAGCCCCGCCTGGACTTCGACCACCCCCGGACCGCGCACGGCACCGCCGACCGTCACCAGATCCGTGCGGGACCGGCGATACGCGTCAGCCCCGGTGCGGGCGACCAGTGCGAGCTGGGCGAGGGTGTCGACGTTGTCCACCAGCGTCGGCCGGCCACCGACCCCGCGTTCGGCCGGCCGTGGTTCCTTCCCGGCCGGGCGGGCGTCCCCGGTCGTCAGGTAGTTGACGAGCGCAGACTCTTCGCTCGCGACGTACCGCGGCGGGATTTCGACGACCCGCACCGGTGTCGGGTCACGGCGTTCGGCGAGCGCCGCCAGGACGCTCGCGATGGCGGTGCTCCCGCGGTGCACGCACAGCACGGCCTCGGTGGCGGCCACCGCCTGTGCGGCGAGCTGGACGCCGTCGAGCACCAGGTGCGGGGCGAGGGTGAGCAGCGCGTTGTCCTTGTGGCTCAACGGATCGCCTTCGCAGCCGTTCGCGACGACCACGGCACGGCGGCCTTGGACGGCGGCGAGTTTCCGGGCGGTCGGGAAGCCAGCGCCACCGCGGCCCCGGAGATCCGCCGCGCCGACCTCGGCGACGAACCGGCGCCGGCCTTCGGCGCCGGAGAAAGCCGCGAGCGGCGAGCCGCCGTGGGTACGTTCGTGGGCGGCCAGGTCCTGCCGGTGGGACGGCAGGGTGCGGGCCATCGGGGTGAACACGGTGGTCACCGGGTCGCCTCCTTCGGTGCGGACAGCTTGCGGGCTTCGGTGTCGGGATGGGTGCTCATCACCCGGGTGACCACGGCGACGGCCACCGCGATGACACAGAGCAGGTCCAGGGTGAAGATCCAGCCGCGGTTCGCGTCGGACTCGGCCATGCCGATCCCGTGCACCAGCGCGACCGGCCAGCAGAGGTAGGCCAGCCAGTGCACCGCGCGCCAGGCGCGGGCCGGGATCCGCGTCCGCAGCAGGCTGGTGACCACGATCGCGAGCAGGAGATCGATCGCCACCGCGCCGAGCCCGACCCAGAAGGCGTGGTACGCCGAGACGAACGGGATCAGGACGTCGACCCAGCGCAGCTGCACGTAGCTGTCGAGCACCGCGCTGATGATGTGCGCGGCGAGGAACAGCACGCTGGTCAGCGCCAGGTTTCGGTGCAGGGTCGCGGTCGTCAGGCGCGACCAGCCGCGGCTTTCGAACCGACCGGCGCCGAGAGCGCCGAGCACCACGACCGCGGTGAAGAGCACGAGCGACACCAGCCCGGTCGCGCGGCTGAAGTACCACAACGCCGGGCCCATCACGCCACCTCGGGGAGCGCGACGTCGTCGCCTGGCCAGCCGGCGACCGTGGTCACCGAACCGTCCAGCGCGACGAGCCTGGCTGGCAACCGACGCGCCGCCAGCCAGGCTGTCGCCCCTTCGCCGAGCACGACCGCCGCTGTCGACGCTGTGTTCGCGTCCACACAGGACAGTGCGGTCACACTGACCGTGCGCCAGTACGGCACCGGATTGCGGCCGGTCCGCGGGTCGACGATGTGGTGCACCGGCCGTCCGGCCCGCAGCCACCGGCGCCGGGTCGTGCCGGAAGTCGCCAGCCCGCCGCCGCGCATGGCGACCGTCGTCTGTGCTTGGTCGACGGCGGTGCGGTGGTCGTCGCCGACGGCGATCCGCCAGCCACCGGCCGGGGCACTGCCCGCGACAGCGACATCGCCGCCGAGGTTGACCAGCACACCGCAACCCAGCTGTCGCGCGATGAGCCGGGACGCGCGGTCCGCGGCGAAGGCTTTCGCGGTGGCACCGAGGTCGAGGTGGACCCGCCGGGGGAGGACCACGGTCGCCGACGCGGGGTCGAACAGGACCCGGTGCCAGCCCGGCGCCGGTGCCGGGCTCGCCGCGGCGCCGATGTCCGCTCTGTTGTCCGCCGGCAGGGCCGCGAAGTCCCGGTCGTAGCCCAGCGCCCGGATCGCGGTACCGACCGTGGGATCGACCAAGCCGCCGGTGAGCCGCGCGGCCCGCAGCGCCACGCCGATCGCGTCGGCGAGCAGCGGGCTGACGTGCACGGCATGGCCGGTTTGCCGGTGCAGCAGGGAAATCTCGGAATCCGGCCGGAACCGGCTGCAGGTCCGGTCGACGGCGTCGAGCTCGGCTCGCAGCAGTTTGGTGGCGTCGCCGAGCTTTTCCTGTTCGGTGACCACGACTTCGGCGGTGGTGCCGAGCGCGGGGAAGGACGCCCGCGCGGTCACGACGCACCCGATCCGCTGTGCGAGCCGGTGCCCGAACTCGAGTCCGGATTCGTGACCGGCGGCTGCAACTGGTCCTGCGACTGGGAATCCGAACTGTCGGTGGTCGTGGTCATGGTCGTCGTGTCAGTGGTGCCGGTCGCACCGGCCGCCATGGCCACGCCGATCCCACCTGCGGTGGCCGCACCGAGCAGTGCGGCCACCGCGGTCACCATGGCGGCCTTACGCCGACTTCGATCCCGCTTGGCCATCCGTTCGGGGGTGCTCGGATTCATCACCGTGTCCTCTCGCCGTCTGCCGGCCAGTGTCATCGGTGATTCTTTGAGACTGCTGGGTACAACCTGTCAGCCTGCTGTCGCCTGTCCGATGTGTCACGGCGCGCAGGAGTCCCGCGGCCCGCCCTTCCCCGCGCAGACGAACGCCGAGGGATTGAGCTGTGACGGCGGTTGCCGCAGCTTGGTGGCCTGTTCGTACGCGTAGCCGTAGCCGACCAGCGTCGGTTCGCTCCACGCCTGGCCCAGCAGGGCGATACTGAACGGCCGCCGGTTGGCCGACTGGTAACCCGCCGGGACGCTGATCGACGGATAGCCCGCCTTGGCCCCGATCCCCGCGCTCCCGCTGTTCGCGAACAGCAGCGCGGTCAGGGTGTTGTCGCGCATCACCGCGTCGATCCGGCTCTTGCTGTCGAGCAGGTCCTGCGCCCGGTCCGCCTGGTACTTGACGGTGTCGGCGCTGCCGGGGGCGAGATCCTTGGCCTGGGACGCGAGTGCCAGCACCTGCCCGAACTTCAGCGCCGCCGCGGCGTGCGCGTTGTTGTAGGCGATGACGTCGGCGAGGGTCTTGACCGGGGCGTTCCCCGGGAGCCTCGACAGGTAGGTGTTCAGGTCGCGCTTGAACTCGTAGCTCAGCACGGAGGAACCGCCGGGGATGCTGCCGGAGGTGTCCAGCGTGACCGGGACGAGCGTCGCGCCCTGTGCCTGCAGCGCGGTGAGGGAGGCGTCCCAGAGTGTGCGGTTGTCCGTGCCCGCGGCCGGTACCTGGCTCGCCACCACGCCGATGCGGGCGCCCTTGAGTGCCGACTTCGACAGGTCCCGGGTGAAGTCGTGGCCCACCAAGGGATTCGCGGCGGTCGCCGGGTCCAGCGGATCGGCGCCGGTCATCGCCGTCAGCTGCGCGGCGGCGTCGGCGACGGTCTTGGTCATCGGGCCCGCGGTGTCCTGGCTGGCGGCGATGGGCACGATGCCGGTCCGGCTGATCAGGCCGACGGTCGGCTTGATGCCGACGACGGAGTTGGCGGCGGACGGGCTGAGGATCGACCCGGACGTCTCCGAGCCGACGGTCAGCGGGGCGAGGCCGGCGGCCGCCGCGGAGCCCGGACCGGCGCTGGAACCGCTCGGCGTCTGCGAGGTGTCGTAGGGATTGAGCACCTGGCCGCCGAGCGAGCTGTACCCGCCGGGCATCCCACTCGTCAGGTAGTTGGCGAACTCGGTCAGGTTGGCCTTGCCGAGGATCACCGCGCCGGCCTTCTTCAGCCCGGTCACGAGCGGTGCGTCCACGGCCGGGGACGACCGCGCGAGCGCGACGGACCCGGCCGTCGTGGGCATGCCCTTGACGTCGATGTTGTCCTTGAGCAGCACCGGAATCCCGACGAGCGGGCCGTGCGGGCCCTTCCGGCGCAGGATCGCGTCGGCCGCTTTGGCCTCGGTGAGCGCGTTGGGGTTCAGGGCGCGCACGGCGTTGAGTGAGGGGCCCTGTGAGTTGAGCCGGCTGATGCGGTCGATGTAGCCCTGTGTCAGGTCTTCGCTGCTGAGCTTCCTGGCGCCGAGCAGCTTGCCGAGGTCGGCGACTGTGGCGGTCTCGAGGTCCACGGCCGGGCCACCACGATCTGCCGGGTCGGCGGTCGAACTGCTGGTCTGGGCAAAGGTCAGCGTCGCGGCCACGGCCACGGCGAGTACGGCACTCCACGGTGGTCTCTTGCGAAACGTGCGATACGGCTGCATCTGGGCACCTCGTTGCTGGAAGTGATTAGCTTTGCTAACCAGATCCCAGTCCCGGCGCGTTTCGTCCCCGGTGCGCCAGGATTAAGACCGCGTTGCGCGATCGCCCCTCCCGCACGGGTCGTGAGTGGCAACGAGTGTTAGAACACTTGTTGCCACTCACGAGCCACCCACTCAGCGGAGGTGTCGTCGCTCGCTGCTCGTCGCTTAAGGCTTCAGGAGTTCCAGGTCGACGGCGTCGGCCATCGCCTGCATTCCCGTCGCGTTGGGGTGCAGGTGGTCACCCGAGTCGTAGGCGGGCAGCAGGGCGGTGACGTCCGCCGGGTTGCGCGTGGCCAGGTCGAAGTCGACGACGCCGTCGAACGCGCCCGAGGTGCGGATCCAGGTGTTCGCCGCCTGCCGGATCGCTTCGCCGGATTCGCTGTAGTACCCGGCTCCCTTGACGGGCTGCACCGTGCCGCCGAGGATCCGCACCCCGGCCGCGTGGGCTTGGGCGATCAGGCCGCGATAGCCGTTGATGAGGTCCTGCGCGGTCAGCGGGGCGCCGTCGGGGCCGGCGTTGTTGCCGATGTCGTTGATCCCCTCCAGCAGGATGACGGTCCGCACGCCGGGCTGCTGCAGCGCGTCGTGGCGGAATCGCTTGAGCGCGCTGATTCCCTGCCAGATGTTGGGCACGTCGGTGAGCACCCGATTGCCGCCGAGCCCGGCGTCGACGACCGCGGTGGGGCGGTGACCGGCGAGCCGGCGGGCGAGGTCGTCCGACCAGCGGCGGTAAGTCCCGGTCGGGGTGTTGTAGCCGTCGGTGATCGAGTCGCCGAACGCCACGACGGTACCGGTGGCCTGCGGCGAAACGACGTCCAAACCGGACAGGTAGTACCAGGAAGTGGTGGCGGCGATGTAGTTCCCGTCCTCGGTGTCCCCGGTGTGGTTGCCCGGTTTTGACAGGTAGCTGGTGTCGAAGGCGTCAGAGTGCCAGGTCGCGGAGCTGGTGGCCTGTGGAAGATACAGGCTGACCAGCAGGTTCTGCTCGGCGCGCACCGACATCGGGATCGGGTCACTGACCACTTCGGACCGGGCCGGGATGGTGAACGTCTTGGCACGGTTGAAGGTCACGGTTCGCTGGGTGCCGGAAACCGCGGTCGCCTGGTTCGCCTGCAGGGCGACGCTCACCGCGCCGACGGCGAGCGGGGTCGTGCCGCGCAGATTCGACAACCGCAGCCGGGGCTGGTCACCGCCGACACTGGGATGCACGACCATCCGCAGGGTCTGGTCGGAGAAATTGGGGCCGCCGATGGTCATGCTCGGTCCCCACACGGCCACGCGGGAACCGTGCGCGCCGCCGGCGGTGTCGGCCGACGCCACGCCGCCGGACAACGTAAACACGGCCAGCAGGACGACCAGAAGTCTTTTCGGGGAAATCACAGTGACACACCCTTTTTCGTGCCGGAGGGGACCATCGCAACCTGCCTGAACTCGCCGACGCCTCACGTCACCGCGAAGCCGTCCACGAGGAAGTACGAACCGCTGAGCTTGGTGACGGTCAGCGTGTGCGGACCGGCGGGCAGGCCGGTCACCGAATAGACCGGGAACTGCGCCTGCCGCTGGGACGTGTTCGCGCTGACGGTGCCCTTCGCGACGCCGTCGAGGGTGACGCCGATGTCGCCTTCGTCGGAGTTGGTCTCGGTCAGTAAGCTGATTCCCGTGCCGGTGAAGGAGATCGTCGCGGAATCGCCGTCACGCTGGGTGTAGTGGACGCCGTTTTCCAAGTCACCGAAGGAGCGTGCGCCGCTCGACGACCAGCTGCCGAAGTAGCTGATCCGGAGATCGTCGTCGTCGATCACCTTGCCCGGCCGAGTGCCCGGCCCGGCCGCGTCCATGATCGACTGCGCCGCCGCCGGCCATCGGCCGTCGGTGACCACAGTGGACTGTTCGAAGGTGATGTTCGTGCCGCTGTTGTTGTACGCGGCGGTGTCGGTGTAGTTGCCGTGGATGTTGTCGTCGTGGATGCTCGGCGTCCACAGGTTGAGCCACAGCGAGCCGTTGCTGAACCGGACGACGTTGTCGTGGGTGTCCCACAGCGAGCTGCCCTCGTCGTGATAGATCATGTTGCAGCCGTTGATACATTCGGCCAGCACGTTCCCGGTGAACTCCGACGGCGACGCCTGGCCGCCGAGGGTGTAGACCGGGCCACCGTCGAACAACGCGCCCATCACACTGTGCACGTGGTTGCCGACGACCTTGTTGCCGCCGGTGTAGGTCGTGCCGTGGCGGCAGGTGGACAGGCCCTGCTTCGCCTGCAGCGTGCAGTCGGACGCCCAGCCCCAGCCCCAGCCGATCGAGATACCGGAGTACGGCGTGTAGCCGATGTCGTTGTGCGACAGGGTGGTGCCTCGGCTGTGACCGACCCAGATGCCGACGGCGTCCTGGTACTGCTGGCCCGGGTGGCGCACAGTACTGCCGGAAACGGTGTTGCCACTGGTCATCAGCGCCGGCTGGGTCTGGTAATAGTCGTCGACCTCGCCGACGGCCACGCCGATGCCCCCGATGTCTTCGACGACGGAATCGGTCATCGAAGAGTCCTGGGTCTGGTCTGCCAGGTCGATGCCGCTGGTACCGGTCTGCCGGACGGTGACGCCGGTGAACTCGATCCGCGCGCCGCGGTGCACCTGGACGGCGGCCGGGATCCGGATCGGGGCCCGGGTGGCCGGGTCCCACAGGATGCCCGCCTGGTTGTCGATGTAGCCGGCGGCGGTCGGCGCGTTCCATGTCGTGTGGGCGAAGGTGATCCCGGCGAAGGTGATGTCGTGTGCGGGGGCGACGACGTCCGGGATGACGGTGACGCCGTCGACGAGCAGGTAGTCCCCGCTCGTCTTGACCACGCGGACGGTGTGGGTGCCCTTGGCAAGGCCCGTGACGGACACGAGTGCCTGCTGCGCCAGCCTTTGCGGCGCGTACCCGGACACCGTGGACACCTTCTTATCGTCGACGTAGACCTCCGCGTCGCCTTCGTCGGCGCTCAACTCCGAGAGTAGCTGGAGGCCGGTACCGGTGAAGGTGTAGCTCACCGAGTCGCCGTTGGCGCCGGTGTAGTGGACGTCGTCGCCGAGGTCGCCGAGCTGCCTGTTGGTGGAATGGTTCCAGGCGCCGGTGTAGACCACGCGCCAGTCGGTGTCGTTCAGCGGCGCGAGATGTCCGGGCGTGCCCGAAACGTTCAATAACTCCTGGGTGACCGGCAGTTCGACGTCCACTTTGGACATGTCCTGGCCGGGGCGCGGAACGTAGAAGAGCTTGCCCGCGCCGCTGTCGAGGTAGAACTGGCCGGGTGTGCCCAGCAGCTGGTAGGCGTTCTCCAGCCAGGTGATGCCGTCCAGGGTGGGCAAACCGGCTCCGTTGAACGGGAAGCCGAGGTTGGGCACTGAGTTGTGGTTGTTGTTCCAGCAACCCGGGTCGACCATGAGGTTCGAACCGCCGGTGGAGCCTTCTGTGATCGACGCGAGTGTGATCGACGCGAGCGGGCACCGCATCTGCTTCCACCCGCTGTTGCGGACCACCTCGACCCGGCTCGCGTTCGTCCACGTCGTGTAGGACGGGTCGCTGGTGGTGAACCCCGTCGCGGTGACGGAGAACCCGCCGGGATCACGCGGCCCGGCCGCTCGCTGCGTGCGGACGCCGTCGACGAACAGGTCCCGGCTTTCGGTACCCACGGGCACGGCCGCCTGGTAGATGTTCTTGGCAGCGTCGAACTTCGTGAATCCGGTGATCTTCCGCGCCCCACTGAGCACGGGGGTCTGGCCCGCGGCGGCGCGGTAGACGACCCGGTGTCCCGGTCTGCCGGAATCCTCCACCCCGAGCCGCAGTGGTGCCGACAGCCGATAGGTGCCGCCGCTCAGTTCGACGACGACGTCTCCGGCCGCGCGGGGCACGAGCGAGCGGACCTTGTCGCGCGCCGTGGTCAGTGCGCAGGGACTGGCGGCACTACAGGAGGAGCTCGTCCCGGTGGGCGAGACATAGAGGACATCGGAGGGAGCGGCAGGCGCTCCCATGGTGCCGAGGGTGAGCGCGGCGGTGACCAGGTGCACGGCGACGGTGGCGATCTGCATCAGGCTCTCCGGCGGGGACGAGGGAAAGACGTCCGATGAATATAGCGCCGAAACCCCGAAGTGGGGGAAATTTCTGGGTTCTCTTGTGGATCGGCCGTCCAGATGTCCTACCTTTGTCCGCTACGCGCTCCTGGGTGCCCAGTCGAAGGGAGGCGACGTCGCAATGGGCGCGGCGGGTGTGCCGTAGTAGCCCGGCGGCAGGGTGCGGTGGCGATGCCGGTGCACCGACCAGCCGACCAGCTGGGTGCCGACGGCGAGCGCGACATAGAGGAGGAGCCACCACGTGAACTCGTGAGGCTGCCGGTGAGTGGAGATCAGAGCCATGCTGACCGGGTACTGCGAAGAACGCGGGCATCACGAGATAAGCGTCCTCGGCCCGCAGGACGTCGTCGACCGCCAGGGAAGCGGCGTCCTCCGCGATGACAGGCGAACGAAGAACACTGCGCAGGATCACGGTGAAAGTGAGCGCGCTCAGGGCGAGCAGTCCGAGTCAGCTCCAGGCGTAGGTTCGCGCTGGAGTGGTCAGGTACATGGCGACGCCGAGCGTCGCGCCGCCGAGGAAGCTCCGCCGGCTCCTTCTGACATCACAAAGCCCTCCCCTTGAGCCAACGAGCATGTACGACTTACACGACGGTGGGCGCAAGAAGGTTGCCTCTTCGGCTCCGCGCGCTGACCGCCACTTGTGTGCGCGGGTGAGTCCACCTATGTTGAGAAAGCGCTTTCTCTACAAGTGTCCAGCCTGCGATGATTGTCCGGTTGTGGAGCAGGAGTGTTCGTGAAACCGTTACGCACCGCCGTCGTGGGCACCGGGAACGTCGCCCGCGTCCACGCCGAGGCCCTGCGCGACATCGCCGAGGAGACCGGCGAGGTCGAGCTGGTCGCGGCTGCCGACACCGACGCTGCCCGGCTCGCCGCGTTCACCTCGGAGTTCGGCATCGCCGAGTCCTATCGCGATGCCGACGCGCTCTTCGCCGGATCGGAGATCGACCTCGTGCACATCTGCACCCCACCGGGCGCGCACTTGCCGGTAGCGCTCGCGGCCCTCGCCGCGGGGAGCGACGTCGTCGTCGAGAAACCCGCCACGCTGTCACTCGCCGAGTTCGACGTGCTCGCCGACGCGGAGAAGGAGACCGGGAGGTTCATCGCCACGGTTTCCCAGCACCGCTTCGGCTCCGGGGCCCGCCGGTTGCGCGAACTCGTCGCGTCCGGGGTGGCCGGGCGTCCGCTCCTGGCGCTGTGCGACACCACGTGGTTTCGTGATCAGGCCTATTTCGACGTCGAGTGGCGCGGGCGCTGGGACACCGAGGGCGGTGGCCCGACGATGGGCCACGGCATCCACCAGATGGACCTCATGCTGTCGGTGCTCGGCCCGTGGACGTCGGTGAGCGCGGTCGCGCGTCAACAGGCCCGCGAGACAGAGACCGAGGACGTATCGCTGGCACATGTCGTTTTCGCCAGCGGCGCTGTCGCCTCGGTGGTCAACAGTGTCTTGTCACCGAGAGAGGAAAGCTACCTGAGGTTCGATTTCGAGCACGCCACCGTCGAACTCAGGCATCTCTACGGGTACACCGACGCCGGCTGGCGGCTGACGCCCGCGCCCGGGCACGAAGACGAGGTGCGCGCGGTATGGGAGGCGGGGCCGTCGAACATCCGCAGCGAGCACCTCGCCCAGTTCCGTGAAGTCGTCAAGGCGCTACGGGAAGGTACTCCACCGCCGGTGTCCACCCGGGACGCCCGGCCGACCATGGAACTGGTCGCGGGCATCTACGCGTCGGCGTTCGGGCGGAAGCACGTCGGCCCCGAAGATGTCGGCCCCGGCTCCGCGTTCTACGGCGAAATGCGAGGGGACGGCCCGAAATGGTGAGCTTGGTCGACGAGCAGGGAGCGCTGTCGGCCGGTTGGCGGGGCGGCGAGCTGTTCCGGTACGTGTACCGGCCAGGGGAGTCGCAACTGGAGGCGCCCAGGCCGTATTTCCATCCGGTCCGGACGCTCGGCGGTGTACCGGTCACCGCGTACCGGCCGGCGGATCACGTCTGGCACAAGGGAATCTCCTGGGCGCTGTCCACAGTGGACGACGAGAACTTCTGGGGCGGACCCACCTACCTAAGGGATCGGGGCTACGTCCAGCTCGACAACGACGGGACCCAGCGGCACACCGGTTTCGACCGGATCGATTCTTCGGGCGACCGGATCGGCGTCACCGAAAACCTGGACTGGGTGACGCAGGCAGGTGAGCTCATGTTCACCGAGCGCCGGAGATTCTCCGTGCGCGTACATCCGGATCTCGGCGCTTGGCAGCTCGCGTACCGGTCGGAGATGACGAACGCCAGTGGTGGCAATGTTTCCTTCGGCAGCCCGACCACGCGGGGACGTGAAGCCGCGGGCTACGGCGGATTGTTCTGGCGCGGGCCGGATTCGTTCATCGGCGGCGCGGTGGTGAGTCCCGCGGGTTCGGGCGGTGACGAGCTCATGGGTACCCGCGGACCATGGCTGGGCTTCGCGGGTGACGGTGCGACGGTCGTTTTTCGTGACCACGTAACGAACTACAACCATCCGACGCAGTGGTTCGTCCGCACCGGCGAGTTCGCCGGGATCTGCCCGGCACCGTTCTACGACACCGAACACGAGGTGGCGGCCGGGGAGAAGCTGAGCCTGCGCTACGACGTCCTGATCGCCGACGGTCTCCGTGCTGCCGACGCCTGTGCCCGCCTCGCCGATCGCGCCGCCACTTCCGACCTGCTCACCTAGCGTCGTGAGCCGCCATCTGTCGACAGATGGCGCGCGGGGTATCACGAGATGTCCGGCTGCGCGCCTTGCGGACGGTCATTGTCTGGGAGTGATCAGCTGTCGCGGATTTGGTCGGCTATTCAGGTCGGCCGGAGAAATTTCGTGGGGAAGAATTCGGGTACCTTCATTCAGCTCGCGTGGCGATGGACGCTGCCGCTCGGTTGTGTCGGCAGGTGCAGTGTCCGGAGTGGACTCGTCCTGGGGCCCCGATGCGCTGGGGTGCGGCGGTGTGCCGGTCCGGAGCGGGGAATCCCCGCTTTGTCTTTCTCCGCAATGAGTTCCTCGATCAGGATCCGGTTCACGGTTTTCGAAGCTCGCCGTAGTTTGAGCACCGTGATGAGCACCAGCGAGACGACGAGAACGGCGGCCAGTGCTGTCACCGGACCTGCGGAGAGAATATCCATGACTTCCTTTCCTTGCGTGCTGATCCGTCCCCTGGTGGACCTGACGCGCGGTGGGTCGTCAATACAAACACCAAGTCGGCTGATTGTCGATGAGGTCGGTGCTTTCGTCCCGCCGGGAATCCGTTGCGGCCGATGATGTGTCGAGAACTCACGCATTGCCGTTACGGAATGCCATCAACACGCGAAATGCGTCACTCGAACGGGTGATATGTCGGATCCTATGGTGTTCGCCGCGGTGCGGCTAGTGGCCCAGCGCGAGCGCGTTCTTACTGCATTCGAGGGCAATATGATCTTGGCTCGACGCCTGGGCTATTTTTCGCCGCCGTGAATCGTGCCAAGAGCGTGCGATGAAACGCTTCGTAGCTCCCACGGCACCGGCCGACCGGCGATGCCCTGAACGACGCGTTCGTGCCACTCAACGTCCTCAGCGCGTCGTTCAGGGCATGCTGCCCATTGGGGCAGCTCGCGGTACCCGAAGGTCTGCCGGTCCGTGGCTACCGCCAGGGCAGCGGCCAGAGGACCGTATCGGCAGGAGGTGCGCCGTGATCCATGAGGTCGACGAAGCACTGCGGCGCCTGGTGCGGGAGAAGGCGTTACGAGGACGCGATGTCGAAGTCGCCTTCGACGCCCCCACCAAGGACTGGGCCGCCAGGCGCAACGCACCGACGGTAAACGTGTACCTCTACGACATCCGCGAAGACATCCGTCGGCGGCAGCGAGGCCTGCTCAACGAGTACGACGTCGCGGGCGACGTGACCGCGCGCCACCTGCCGCCCCGGCACATCAAGCTGTCGTACCTGGTCACGGCCTGGACACAGCGGCCGGAAGACGAGCATCGGGTGTTGTCCGACCTCCTGCTCGGCTTGCTGCGATACGAGTCCGTGCCCGCCGAGGTGCTGACGGGTTCGCTGGCCGAGTTCGGTCTCCCGGTGCCCATGACCGTCGCGCTCCCGCCGCCGGAAGATCGGGCGTTCGCCGATGTATGGACCGCGCTCGGTGGCGAGCTCAAGCCGTCGCTGGACGTCGTGGTCTCGGCGCCGATCGAGACGGGCCGGGCATACCCCGCCGGGCCTCGCGCGAAGGCGGGTATGGAGCTCGGCGTGGGCGACGACCGAGTGGCCCACAACGTGGCACCGGACGACGAGCGGCACGTCGGCGGGCAACGCCGGGTCGCCATGACGCGTGCCCACCGGCGCAGGCCGTCATGACCTTCCTGGAGCGGCTTGCCCGGCTGGAAGGCCGGATCCGTGACGCCGTCGACACCCGGCGTGCGGTCGACCCGAACCCCGACGACCCGTTCCGCGGCCTGTATCTCTCCAACGACGCGATCGCCGCGCTCCTCGAGGGACGCCGAGAGCCGTTCGCGCCGTTCTCGGAGGCGGCGGCCGATGGCCGCCTCGGGCGCCTCGCCGATTCACTCGACCTCACCGATGTGGACGTCGAGCTGCTCCTCGTGGCGGTCGCGCCGGATGTGGACAGCCGGTTCGAGCAGTTCTACGGGTACCTGAACGACGACGTCACTCGCCACCGCGCGACGGTCGGGCTGGCGTTGCGCCTGTGCGGAATCCCGGAAGCCTCCTCGACCGGCAGGGCCAGGCTCGACGCCGACGCCCCGCTGATCGCCTCCGGGATGCTGGTGGTCGAGGAGGACGACCGCCCGTTCCTGTCCCGGTCGCTGCGGGTGCCCAACCGGGTCGTGAACCATCTGCTCGGTGACGATCGGCTCGCCCCGGAGCTCGCCGGATTCGCGCGGCTCGGTGAGGCGCCGGGTGACTTGCCCGACGCGGGACGGCTCGCGCGGGCGTTGCGAGCTCAAGTCCGGCTGGTGTACCTGCGGGAACGTGCTGGTGGCGGGGCGCCGGAGCTGGGCGCGGCGGCTCTTTCGCTGGCCGGGTTCCCGTCCCTGCTGGTCGATGTGGGGCGATTGCACGCCGAACCCGGGCACGCCGAATTGGTGCGCGCGCTGCGCCGGGAGGCGCTGTTGCGCGGGTCCGGGATCGTGTTCGGCCCGATCGACGGGGACAGTCCGCCGCGGCTGGAAGCGCTGGCACACCAAGCGGTTCCGGTGATCGCGTACGGTCCCGGAGCGTGGGATCCGCGCTGGAGCGCGACCCCGCCGTTGCAGCTCGACGCCCACGGCCTGCCGCTGGCGGCCCGGGCCGAGCTGTGGCGGTCCGCATTGGACGGTGTGCTCGCGCCCGGTGTCGACCCGGCGGAGATCACCGCCCATTTCGTGCTCGGGCCCGGCCAGATCGCGCGGGCAGCGCGGGCGGCGTCGGTGTCCGCGCTCGCCGACGACGGGCTCGTGGGACCAGAGCATCTGCGAGCGGGCGCGCGCAGTCAGAACGCCGCCGGTCTGCAACGGCTCGCCCGCCGGATCGAGCCCGCCGTCGACTGGTCGGACCTGGTGCTCCCGCCGAACGTCCTGTCGCTGCTGGACGAACTCGCCGCACGGGCCCGGTTCCGGGACCGGGTGCTCGACGAGTGGCGGATGCGTCCCGGTGGCGGCCGTGGCCGCGGGGTGACCGGTCTGTTCGCCGGCGACTCCGGGACAGGCAAGACGATGTCCGCGGAGGTGGTCGCCGCGTCGCTCGGCCTCGACCTCTACACGGTGAACCTGGCGACAGTGGTGGACAAGTACGTCGGCGAGACCGAGAAGAACCTCGAACGCATCTTCACCGAAGCCGCCGGGGTCAACGGTGTGCTGCTCTTCGACGAGGCGGACGCGATCTTCGGCAAGCGGTCCGAGGTCCGCGACGCGCACGACCGGTACGCCAACATCGAGAGCGCGTACCTGTTGCAGCGGATGGAAACCTTCGACGGCATCGCCGTCCTCGCCACGAACCTGCGCGCGAACCTCGACGAGGCGTTCACCCGGCGGCTCGACGTGATCGTCGACTTCCCGCTGCCCGACGAGGAACACCGCCGCCAGCTGTGGGACCGCTGCCTCGGGGACACACTGCCGCGCGCGGACGACCTGGATCTGGACTTCCTCGCCGCGGGCTTCGAACTGGCGGGCGGCCATATCCGGTCGGCCGCGGTGACCGCGGCGTACCTGGCGGCCGAGGCCGGGCGTCCGGTGTCGATGGCCGATCTGGTGGGCGCGGTCGTCCGGGAGTACCGGAAACTGGGCAGGCTCTGCCTGGAACGCGAGTTCGGCCCGTACATCGACCTGGTCACGCTTTGACGCCCGAAAGGGCAGCCGTGGTCGCCCTTTCGGCCGCGCCCCGGTATCTGGTGCGGGCGACGCCGGCGGGGCACGCTCGTGAAGGAAACCTCTAGCCAGCAGGGGGCGATGATGCGCGGGCACAGCCACGATCAAGAACCGGAAGGCGGCTTCCGGCCGAGAGGCGACCGGGTCGACCGGGACGACCACGACCTGCTGGGCCGCGCCGCGGCCGCGGGACGCACCGACGTGCTCGGCCCGGCGGGCATGCTCGGCCTGCAGCGCGCCGTCGGCAACGCCGGCGTCGGCACCCTCGTCGACGAGGAGCGCTCGCCGGTGCACGACGTCGTCAACTCCGGCGGCGGTGCCCCACTGGACACCGAAACCCGCACCGACATGGAAACCCGTTTCGGCCACGACTTCGGCGACGTCCGCGTCCACACCGACGGGGCCGCGCACGAATCGGCGAAGTCGGTCAACGCGCAGGCGTACACCGTGGGCTCGAACGTCGTGTTCCAGCGGGACAAGTACGACCCGTCATCGGAGGGCGGCAAACACATGCTGGCTCACGAGTTGACGCATGTCGTGCAGCAGCGGAGCGGGCATGTTGATGGCACCGACACTGGTGGAGGAGTGAAGGTCAGCGACCCATCGGACCGGTTCGAACGCGAGGCTGTGGCTAACGCGGACCGGTTGATGTCTTCGCCCGTGGTGGCTTCGACCAGCGGCCCGGCTGTGCAGCGCTGCGAGGACGGGGGCGCGCACGAGGAGTCAGTCCAGCGTGAGGAAGCGCCCGAGGTGGAAGAAGGCGAAGAGGAGAAAATGGCCCAGACCTTCGTCCAGCGCGAGGAAGACGAAGAAATGGGCGAATAGCTGCGTCTTTGCGCTTGACGGTATCCGGTTGCGCGCGGCTAGGATTTGAGCAGGTCTATCGTCTTGATCCGCCGCCCGGTCGACGGTGCGAAAGTCACGCGTACCCGGTCTCCGATGTCGAACTGCTGAGCGATGTCGCTGTCGCCGTGGAAATTGTCGTGAGGAAAGCTGACCAGGTTCATCGTGCCGCCTCGCTCGTCGAACACCGCGCTCACGTCGATCCGTAGCCGGGCTTCTCGCCGTGCGGGCTTCCCTTTTGCCTTGTTGGGTATCTCGTGCACTTCGAGGGTGCGGATCGTGCCATGCGCCTCAAGGTCGCGGCTGCGACGGCCCCACATGATTTCTCCTATTTCATCGGACGGGCTTTACTCGTCTTGTCCGGGAGCTGCTCTGGGGGTAGCGGGTTGCCTTCCGCGTCGAGTCCCATTTTCTTGTTCTGCTTTTCGATCTCGTTGTGCAGGCTATTCGGATTGTCGATCAGCAAACCGCCCGATGGAGCGCTCCGGCCGGTCGTGGCGGCGAACATTTCCCGAGCGAACGTCGTGCAGTTGTAGCGGAGCAGATTGTACGCCGCCGCGGCCTTCCCTTTCGCGTAGGCCACGCCCTTCTCCAGCTCCTCTTTGCTGATATTGACCTTCATGGTGCTGGTCGGTTCATGGGCGGTATCGGGATTTCGCACCTCGCCCGGCACGCTCTTCCACGGCCGCCGGGGGTCGAACCCACCGCCTCGGCCGAGGTTGGCTGGCCAGAAGCCAAAGGAATCGCTCTTCCCCGTTTTGTGCTTGATCATGATCCACGCGTGCCCGACGCGGGAATCGCGGAAGTATTCCCTGGTGAAGAAACCCGCCTCCTTGTCCGCGGCGACGGAAAGTTCGATGTCTTTCGGGCCTTGTACCTGAACCTCGCTCACCTTGGTCGCCGGACTTGCGACGGCAAGGATGTCGAGCCGATTTTCATCATCCTGGTGTGGAGTGACTCGCAACTCCTTCAGGCCTTCTGGCCGAAGTGTCGAGAGGACTTCATCAGTGGCCTTGTGTACTGCCCGGACATCGGGCTGCGGGCCGCTCAACTTGCCGGCAAGTGCGTCCTTCGCCTTCTTCTTGACGTCAGTGCCGTCCTTGTCTTTCCCCTTCCCCTTCAACTTCCCGAACAGTTTCTTCCCCGCCTTGACCACGGTCCCCACCACGGTGTCGACCACCTTGGCGACCGGGGCTTGCACCTTCTCAAGGATGCTCTTGATCTTCTCCGAGATCCCGCCCAGCCCGAGCAGGCTCGCCAGGAACCCGAGCACCATCGGCAGCGCCTTCGCCAGCGTCCGCTCGATCAGCCCGGCCACCGCACCGGCACCACCGCGGGCGATGGACTCGACCGAGTCCAGTACCGAGTCGACGAACTCCTTGATCTGCGCGGCCTTGTCCACGAAGAACATCACGACGTCGTAGATCGCCTTGCAGGCCTTGATGAACGCGGCCGCCGGGTTGAGCAGGGAGATGATCCAGGTGATCCCCGCCTTGACGATCTTCTCGACCACGAACTCCTTGATCTGGCCGAGCACCAGCTCCTTCAGGTCGCCGAGTTTCTCGACCACCCAGCGCCACAGGCCCGGGATGCCTTCGGTCACCATGATCTTGACAACCTCGAACGTGCCCTCCAGTTTCGCCAGGATCGGCTCCGGGATGAACCGCAGGATGCGCGCGCGGACGCTGGCCCAGGTCAAGCCGAGGATGGACATGATCATCTTGAGGATGCCCTTGACGTCGAACGTGTCCGGGATCTCGATGCCCGCCGCGGCGAGGTTGCCGAGCAGCCAGCCTTTCAGGCCGGATTTCAGGTGTTCGACGATGTTGGAGCCGAAGTTCATCACGCCCGTCTTCACGGCGTTGACCAGGTTGCCGAGGAAGCCGATCGGGTCCTTGATGATCAGCTCGATCGCTCCCGCCGCCCTGGCGAGTACGCCCAGCAGCATGTCCTTGAGCTTCCCGATGGTTTCGATCGCGCCGCCGACGGCTTCCTTCGCCTTGTCCCACAGGCCTTTGTTCTCCGCCTGCAGGGTCTTGATCTCCTCGTCCACGGCGTTGCGGGCCTCGACGTACTTCTCCGCGAGATCGTCGACGACGGCTTGCTGTTTCTCGTCGACGGACTTTTCGAGGTCGTCGAACTGCTCCCCGAACTCCTTGGCCGCGTCCCCGGCGATCTTGCGCAGCGCCGGCGACTGCGAGTCGACCTTCTGCTTGACTCGCTCGCGGCCGTCGGCGATGAGCGTCTTGGCTTTGGCGAGCTGTTCTCCCACATAGTCGGCGATGCCGCCGATCACGGTCTGCATCTTCGACTCGTAGACCTTTTTCGCCTCGAGGAAGAGATTGTTCGCCTCGGCGGGCAGACTGGCGAACAGGTCGTATGTCCAGCGCGCGGCGCCGGAGATGCCGTCGTAGCGTTCGGCCTTGTATTTCTTCATCCGAGCCTGGTGATCGGCGGTGAACGCCGCTTTCGCTTCGGCTTCACCAGCGGTGAACCGAGCCGCCACCTCGCCGTCGAGTCCATTGAGGATTACCTCGACCTTGGTCTTGGTGTCGTCGAAAATGGCCTTGATCTCGGAAGTGATCTTCGCGCGGTCCTGCTCGTCCTTCGTCTTGGTCGCGGACTTGGCGGCTTGACCGCGTTGGGCGCCGGTGGTGCGCGCTCCCGCCATCGCGGCGACAGCGGTCTGCCCGGACGCTTGGGCGTTGCCGGTGGCGCCGGCGAGCTGGCCGGCCTCGGATTCGCGGACGGCGGCGGGCGCGGCGGCGGTGTGCTGCTCGCCGGTCTTCTTGGCGGCGAGTGCGCCGGTGAACTCCGGCTCGTTGGACTGGGCGAGCTGGCCTTCGGTCACCCCGGCTTCGGCCATTTTGCTGTTCGTGTCGCATTGGCCGGCGCGCAGGTCCGTTTGCTCGGGCGGCGCCTTGTCGGGCACGGCTTTCTTGGCGTCGGGCGGGGCGGGGGCCGGTGGGGCGGATTCGGCCGGGAGCGGGGTGACCGGTTTCTCGACCGCTTTGCTGGTGTCGGGGGCTTCCTTGGTCTTGTCGGTCACGTCCTTCGCGGACGAGTCCTTGCCGGCGGTGACCTTGCCCAGCACCTCGGACTTGATCTGGTCGGCCTTCCCGGAGGTGGCGAACGTGTCGGCCTCGTCCAGGTTCTTGGGCGCCTGCTTGGCGATGGCCGCGTTGACCGCCGCGACGAACGCGGCCTTGTCGAACCCCGCCGGTTTGGCGGCCGCCATCTTGTCGGCCTGCGTCGCTTTCGCCTGGGCGTCCTTGTCGTCGGCGGGAGCGACAGCCGCGTCCTGGGCCTTCTTGACTTCCGCACTGGGCGGCGGATGCGCTTTGGACGTCTTCGCCTTGTTGTCGATATCCTTGGTCAGCGACTGGAACTTCGGGTCCGCGGCGGGGGTGACCCCGGCCGGTGCGGGCGCGGGAGCCGGGCAGGCGGCACCTTGCCGCTGCAGCGCGAGCATGCCCGACACGGCGGCGTTTCCGGCGGTGGCCTGGAGTCGCAGCAGCGC
This sequence comes from Amycolatopsis sp., assembly GCF_036008905.1. Classification (GTDB taxonomy): domain Bacteria; phylum Actinomycetota; class Actinomycetes; order Mycobacteriales; family Pseudonocardiaceae; genus Amycolatopsis. The sequence goes on from NZ_DASYMU010000175.1 coordinate 51,970, forward strand.
CGGCGGTGAGGCCTTGCGGGCGTGCGGAACCTGGCGGGCGGTCACGGGCGGCCCGGCCTGCTCGCGTGCCGTGCCTTCCCGGCCAGGTCGCATGAGCTCACCTTCGGTGGTCGCCGCGGGTTTGCCAAGGGAAGGTCGCGCGCCCGAAAGGGCCGGACAAGCTGCCCCAATGGGCACCTGCCTCATGGGGCAGCAATCAGTTCCCCATGGCACATCCTCATGGTCGTTTCGCCGGTGCCTCTCGGGTAGCAGCATCGTCAATCACAAGGTGCTGCGTCAACAAGGGAGGCACGGATGCCCACCTATCTCACTCCGGGCGTGTACGTCGAGGAAGTCGAGGCGGGCGCACGGCCGATCGAGGGCGTGGGCACCGCGGTGGCCGCCTTCGTCGGGTTCGCCTCGCAGGGGCCGTTCAACACCCCGACGCTGGTGTCCAACTGGGCGCAGTTCACCCAGAACTTCGGCGACTTCGTCGAGGACTGCTATCTGGCACAGTCGGTGTACGGGTACTTCCTCAACGGGGGCGCCAACTGTTACATCGTGCGCATCGGCGGTTCCCGGGACAACGGAAGCGGAAACGGTGCGGTCAAAGCCCTTCCGGCCGCGCCGCAGGCCGAGCTCGGCGGGTATCGCGTCGTCGCCAAAGAGCTGCAGGCCGGCAAGATCACCGTCGAGGTGGCCGACCCCGGCGGCGAGAACCCTTCCGACGACAGGTTCACGCTGCTGGTGAAACAGGACGGCAAAGTCGTCGAGACCCACCACGTGACCACCAAGCGCACCAAGGAAAACGTCGTCACGGCGGTCCGTGACAAATCGAACCTCATCACGATCGAGGAGATCGCCGGCGTCGCCCCGGCGCGACCGGACAAGGGCACGGTCGCCCTGCAGGAGCTGCCTCAGCCGCCCGTCGTCCCGAGGAAGGTCGCGGCCGACGACTACGTCGGCGACGTGGCCGACCGCACCGGATTCGGTGGCCTCGAAGCGATCGACGAGGTGACCATGGTCGCCGTGCCCGACCTGATGGGCTCGTTCGAACGCGAGCTGATCGACCTCGAAACCGTCAAATCCGTGCAGCTCGCGATGATCGCCCACTGCGAGCTGATGGGCAACCGGATGGCGATCCTCGACCCGCCGCCAGGGCTGTCGCCGCAGAAGGTCAGGGAATGGCGCAACGACGACGCCGGCTACGACTCGAAGTACGCCGCGCTCTACTACCCGTGGGTCAAGGTCTTCAACCCGGCGAGCGGGGTCAACAGCTTCATCCCGCCGAGCGGCCACATGGCGGGAGTCTGGGCACGCAACGACGCGACCAGGGGCGTCCACAAAGCCCCGGCGAACGAGGTCGTCCGCGGCGCGGTCAACCTCGAAGTGCGGATCACCAAGGCGGAGCAGGAACTGCTCAACCCGATCGGTGTGAACTGCATCCGGTCCTTCCCCGGCAAGGGAATCCGGGTCTGGGGTGCGCGGACCCTGTCGTCGACCGACCCGGCATGGCGCTACCTCAACGTCCGCAGGCTGTTCAACTACCTGGAGGAGTCGATCCTCAACGGCACCCAGTGGGTGGTGTTCGAGCCGAACGACGACGCGCTGTGGGCGCGCATCAGGCGGACGATCAGCGCGTTCCTGGTGATGGAGTGGCGCAAGGGCGCGCTGTTCGGGCTCACGCCGGACGAAGCCTTCTACGTCAAGTGCGACCGCGAGACCAATCCGGCCGAAGGGATCGACCTCGGCCAGGTGATCTGCGAAGTGGGCATCGCGCCGGTGAAGCCCGCGGAGTTCGTGATCTTCCGGCTGGCTCAGATGTCCGGCGGCACCAGCCTGGTCAACGAATAGCGGAAGGGCTCCTCCATGGCACTCCCAGATCTCGACAAGGCGGTCGGCCATTCGTTCGGCCTGGAAATCGACGGGGTTCAGATCAAGCAGATCTCCGAGGTGTCCGGGCTGAAGATGGAACAGGACGTCATCGAACTCAAACAGAACACCGCCGACGGCAAGTACGTCATCAAGAAGCTGCCCGGCAGGCCGAAGGCGGGCGAGGTCACGCTCACCCGCGGGCTCACCGACGACAACAGCTTCGAGAAGTGGGTGAAGGACGCGCACTTCGGCAAGATGGCCACCGCTCGCAAGGGCGGCGCGATCATCGTCTACGACTACGAGGGTGTCGCGCTCAAGCGCTACAAGCTGATGAACGCATGGCCGAAGAGCCTGGAGATCGGCTCACTCAAGGCCGGCGACACCAGTGTGCTCACCGAGAAGATCGTGATCACCTACGAGCAGATGGAAATCGAGTGAGCCGATGCGCCGCACGATGATCTCGATCCCGGTCCCGGACGCGCCGCCCGCGGCGTCGTCCGGCGAACCGGAGAGGGAACGCGCCCAGCTGCGGACGGAGTTCGCGTTCGAGCTCCCGCGCGGGTACGTCGACGACTCCGGAGCGGTGCACCACTCGGGGGTGATGCGGCTGGCGACCGCTCGCGACGAGCTCATCCCGTTGCGCGACGACCGGGTCCGGGAGAACTCGGCGTTCCTGACGGTGGTGCTGCTCGCCAGGGTGGTCACCCGCATCGGCACGATCACCGACGTGCACGCCGGGGTCATCGAGAACCTGTTCGCCTCCGATCTCGCGTTCCTGCAGGACATGTACCGCCGGATCAACAGCGAAGGGCACACCAGGGCGGGGGTGGCGTGCCCGGAGTGCGGGCACGGTTTCGTGGTCGACGTCGCCGGTGGCCGCCTGGGGGAATCGTGACGTACGCGGCCGACCGGCTGCACGAAGAAGTCGCGTACGTCGCTTACCACCTGCACTGGTCGCTCGACGACATCCTCGACCTCGAACATCCCGACCGGCTGCGGTACGTCTCCGAGATCGCCCGGATCAACACGCGAATCAGCCAAGGGCGGTGAGACGATGTGGAACCGGCGACGGACCGAGGCCGCATCGCCTCCGGTACCCGCTGTGCCTGTTTTGCCCGTGCGGCGCGGGGAATGGCGTCAGCTGCCCCCGATCCAGCGAGTGGCCGGCGACCATCCGCTGATCAATCCGGTGCAGCGGTTCAGCTCGTCGCTGACCTCGTGGCGGGATCCGTCCTACGTCGAGGCGCTCGGGCACAGTGTCGGGCCGGACGAGCCGGCCGGCGTCATCGCGGACATCGCCCGGCCGCGGGCGGCTGACATCCCGGCGCCCGCCATGCCCATGGCCGTTCCCCCCGCGCCCCGTCGGCCCGGTCTGTGGTCCCGGTTGCTGGGCGGCGGGGTTCAGCGCAGCGTCGAGGCAGCGGCGGCCGCGCCTGTGGTGGTGGCGCGATCGGTGGAGCGGCCGGATGTCGCCGTGCCCGAGCTCACGCTGCCGACTGTCGAGGCGCCGGCCGAAATGCCACTGATGACCACTGCGCCCGTCGCCGACGGACGTCCGGTGCGGGTGATGCACGCGGCGCAGCGGGCGATGGAGGCGAGCCTGGTGGAGCCGGTGGTTCCTTCGGTGCCTGAACCGGCCCCGGCGCCCCCGGAGCTCGTTGTCCCACCTGCACCTGCACCGCCGCCGCGACGGCTTGGTCTCGGTGCGCCGCTCAGTCCGGGCTCGACGCCGTCGATCCAGCGTTCCCTCTCCAGCGAGGACGCGCCGCTCGCCGGAGAAGCCGTGCTCGATCCGCTACCGCGTCTTGCCGACCCCGAGCCGTCGGTAGCGCGGCAAGCTCCGAGTCCAGAACCGTTGACAGTCGCGAGGATTCCCGAGACTCAACCGACAGTTTCGGAGACCTCACCGACCCTTGCCGGAGTACCTCCGGTTTCGCCGACGATTTCCGATGGCCCGCCCACTGTCGCGAGCGTTCCCGAGACCGCTCCGACCGTCGCGAGAATCCCGGACAGCCAGGTGGTTCCTTCGGCCGGTGGGAAGATTCCCGACGGTCTGCTGACGACCACGACTCCGGCGGCCGAGTCATCGGTGACGATCTCCGGCACCCCGCCGACGGTCGCCGCGACTCCCGACATGCCGCTGCCGGTGGCGAGAATCCTCGACGGCTCGCCGCTGTCAGCGGCTCCCGAATTTCCTTCGCCGGTAACGAAAACCCCTCACAACTTGCCAACGGTTTCCACGGCTTCGGAAACCCCGTTGCCGGTGGCGAGGGTCCTTGAGGGCTCGCCAAGGGATGCTTCGGCTCCTGGAACCCTTCCGTCGGTGGAGAGAATCCTCTCGGACTCGCCGACGGATGTTCCGGTTCCAGAAATCCCTCTGCCGGTGGCGAGGATCGGCGATACCGCACAGCCGGTCACCCACGAAGCCGCGCCGACCATCGGACGCGATACCGAGGCTCCTCTGACAGCCGCAACGAGTTCGAATCCAGGAACTCCCGATGCTCCGCTCCCGGTTGCCAGAATCCCTGAGACCGTCACAAGCCCTAGTTCACCCGCGGCGGAGTTGTCCGTGAAGGCCACGTTGAGGGACTCAGAGTCCCTCACCGTGGCCTTCACGGACCGTCAACCGGGTGGGGGAGGGGGCGAAAGCGCGGCGGCGCCGCTGCCTGTGGCTAGAAGTGTGGAGCGCTCGACAACGCCAGTGTCCGGGTCTCTGAAGGCCACCATGAGGGAACCGGACGCCCCCGAACTCGTGAAGGGAACTTTGGGGGTGTCAGACGCGGTGAAGGTGGCCTTCACGGTCAGCGGAGCCGGGCAAAGCGTCCAGCGGCAGCACCCAAGCGTAGTGGAGATGGCGACGCGATCACCGGCGGAGCCACCGTCCCACGGGTTCCCGGCGGCGGTGCCGCCGGTGGTGTCGCGGCTGATCGGTGACGGCATTCCGCAGGCGCGTCCGGAAGCCGCACCACCCACGGTCGACCTGGTGCCGGTCCTGCGGCGAGCCGAGGAACCCGTGGTCCAGCGGGAGGACACACCCGCCGAGCCGCCGGCCGAACCGGTGGCCGCCCCGGCACCGGCGCAAGTCGCGGCACCCGCAGTGGCCCCGGCACCACCCGAGACCGACGAGCTCGTCAAGAAACTGTTCGACCCGCTGCTGAGGCGGCTCAAGACCGAACTGCGGCTCGACCGTGAGCGGCGCGGTGCGCTCACCGACCGCTCGCACTGAGGAGGACACGATGGTGAGCACGGAAGAGGCGGTCGCCGTCTGCTTCGTGGTGAAGCTCGACGACCAGAACCTCGGTGCGTTCAGCAGCTGCGACGGCCTGGGCTGCGAGTTCGTCATGGAGCAGCGAGAGGAGGGCGGCAACAACGGCATGGTGTGGCAGCTGCCCACCCGCCTCAAGTACTCCAACGTCAAGCTGTCCCGCCCGGTCACCAAGGACAGCGCCAAGATCACGCAGTGGTTCGCCAGCATGGCGGGTGGCATCAAACGCAAAACCGCCACGATCGAAGCCCGGACGCTCGAAGGCACCGTGATCGCCAGCTGGTCGCTGGAGGGCGCGGTGCCGGTGCGGTGGAGCGGGCCCCAGCTGTCCGCGGAGTCGCCGAAGGTCGCCATGGAGACCCTCGAGCTCGCGCACCACGGTTTCCTCAGCCCGGGCAAGTGAGGAGCACGCCATGGCCTCGCCGATCACCTTCACCTCCGCCGGCTCGAAACCCGTCGCCGCGTACGGCTCCGGCGAACCCGCGCCGAACAACCTGCAGCGGGCGTCGCTGAAGGTCCACAAACCACCACAGGCCGGCGGGACGGCGAAGCCCGGCGACCTGATGTACGAGATCAAGTTCCAGTTCAACCCCAAGGAACTCTCGCTCACCAAGAACGCGAAATGGGCCAGGGAGGCGCAGCGCAACGCCAAGAAGAGCGGACCGCCGGAGTTCAAGGGCTCCGACCCGTGCAAGCTCGCGCTGGAGATGTTCCTCGACGCCACCGACACCATGGGCGACGAGGTCGTCAAGAAGGTGGAGCAGTTGTTCAGCTGCTGTGTGGCCACTGAGGACAGTCGTCAGCACCTCAAGGGCTCACCGCCCTGGATCGTCTTCACCTGGGGCGGCATGACCGGTTTTCCCGCCTATATGGCGAGTGTGACCGCGAAGTACACCCTCTTCACTCCGGCGGGCACGCCCGTTCGCGCGGTCTGCACGGTGAACCTCGAGGAGATCTCCGGCGAGCAGGGCGGGCAGAACCCGACCTCGGGCGCGCTCGCGGCGAGGGACACGCACCTGCTCGTCGCGGGGGACACGTTGCCGTCACTGGCGTTCCAGTCTTACGGCGACGCGGGGCTGTGGCGCGAGATCGCCGACGCCAACGACATCGACGACCCGATGCGCCTGCGTCCCGGCGCCCGCCTGCTCGTCCCCGCGCTGGAGGAGATCCAGCATGGCCAATGAGAGTTTCGCGAACAGTCTCGTCGTCGAGGTCGCGGGCAGGCCACTGCCCGAGGACGTCAAGACACTGCTGACCTACGCCTACGTCGACGACAGCCGGAACCTGCCGGACACCTTCGTCCTGCGATTCCGCGACTCCGGCCATGTGGTCCTCGACAAGGGCGGCTTCACCGTCGGCGCGAAGATCGCGTTGAAGGTGCAGACCTCTGACCCTGGCGGCCCGCTGCCGCTGATGAGCGGCGAGGTCACCGCGGTCGGGCTCGACATCGACCGCGTAGGTACGTTTACGGAAGTCCGCGGGTACGACCACGCGCACCGCCTGTTCCGCGGCCGGCGCGTCGCGGTGTACCCGGACATGACGCTGTCCGACGTCGTCCGCAAGGTGACCACCCGCGCCGGGCTGCAGGCCGGGACGATCGACAACGTCGCGGGCGTCGGCGGCCGCCCGCACACCCAGTTCAGCCAGGACAACGTCAGCGACTGGGAGTTCCTGTCCCGGCTGGCCGACACGGTCGGCGCGCAGATCGCGGTGCTCGACGGGAAACTCGACTTCAAACTCGCCAGGAAACCGCAGGGCGCGCCCGAAACCACGGCGAAGGCCAACGCCAACCCGCTGGTGCTGGAAGTCCACCGGACGCTGATCGCCTTGCGCGCGAACATCACCGCGGCCGAGCAGGTCCCCGAGGTCGAGGTCCGCGGGTGGGATTTCGAAGCCAAGCAAGAGGTTTCCGCGGTCGCCACGCCGACGAGTGCGGGCACCGAGGTCGAGGGCGTGGACCCGGTCGCGCTGGCGAAGAAGTTCGGCAGCCCGCATTTCCTCGTCGCCGACGCGCCTTACCGCACGCAGGCCGCGGCGAAAGCGACCGCCGAGGCCTTGGCCGCGCAGCTCGGCGGGGCGTGCGCGGAGCTCGACGGTGTGGCCAAAGGGAACCCGAAGCTCCGCGCGGGCACGGCGGTGACGCTGACCGGCGTCGGGAAACCGTTCGCCGGCAAGTACACCCTCACCAGCACGCGCCACCTGTTCAACGCGGATGTGGGGTACACGACCGAATTCGCCGTGTCCGGCAGGCAGGAGCGCTCGTTCTACGGCCTGGTCAGCGTGGGCGGTGGCGGGGTGTCCGCTCGCGGCGGCCTGGTGCCGGCGGTGGTCAGTGACGCCAAGGACCCCGCGAAACTCGGCCGCGTCAAGCTGACGTTTCCCTGGCTGGACAAGGATTTCACCAGCACCTGGGCGCGCACGGTCCAGGCGGGCGCCGGAAACGGCCGCGGCTCCGTGATCGTGCCCGAGGTCGGCGACGAGGTGCTCGTCGGCTTCGAGCACGGTGACTTCGAGGCGCCGTACGTCCTCGGCGGGCTGCACAACGGCAAGGACGCGGTGCCGAAACTCTCGGCCGAGGTCGTCGACGGGACCAGCGGGGAGATCGCCGCGCGCGGTTTCGTCTCCCGCACCGGGCACCGGCTCGAGTTCGTCGAGAACGACGGCATCACGCTCGCCAGCGGCGACGGGAAGCTGGTGATCAAGCTGGACAAGAAGAACCAGATGATCGAGGTGACCAGCGGGAAGGGTGTGACGGTCAAGGCGGCCAACGGTGTCACGATCGACGCCGGGCAAGGGCCGTTGGAGCTCAAGGGACAGAAGGTTTCGATGAAGTCCATGACCGAGGTCGCCGTCGAAGCGGCGACTTCACTGGCGCTCAAGGGAACCTCCGGCGTCAAGGTCGAAGGCGCGACGGTCTCCGTCGCCGCCCAGGCCCAGGCGGAGCTGACGGCGAGCGCGATGGTCACCGTCCGCGGTGGCGTGGTCAAGATCAACTAAGTGGTCACACTGAGCAGGGAGAGCCAAGATGCCACCAGCCGCCAGGGTCGCGGACCCGACCGGACATCCCGGCGCGATAGCCGGGCCGGGGGTGCCGACCGTGCTCATCGGCGGTATGCCGGCGGCCACCGTCGGCACGCTGCACACCTGCGCGTTCCCTGGACTGCCGCCGCATCCACCCGCGCCGATCCTGCCGCCGGGCTGTCCGACGGTGCTCATCGGCGGTATGCCCGCGGCCCGCATGGGCGACATGACGACCTGCGGCGCGCCCATCGTGATGGGTTGCCCGACCGTCCTGATCGGAGGGTGACCCGTGGACTTCGTCGGCAGGGGACTGGCTTTCCCGGTGCACACCGACGCCACCGGCTCGGTCGCGCTGGTGGGCGGCGAGCGGGAGATCGTCGAGAGCATCCGGCTGATCCTCGCGACTTCGCCGGGGGAGCGCCCGATGCGCCCGGAGTTCGGCTGCGCGGTGCATGACCTGGTGTTCGCGCCCGCGGACGCTTCGACGGCCGGCCAGATCGCCTACGAGGTCAGGCTTTCGCTGGAGCGCTGGGAACCGCGGATCACCCTGACCGACGTCGTCGTCGGCTTCGACGAAGTGGACCGGGGCATGCTGCTGATCGACGTGCGCTACACCTTGCGCGGTACCAACGACCCGCGCAACCTGGTCTTCCCGTTCTACGTCATCCCGCCGCACGAGTCCCTCGGGGACGGTGCCTGATGGCCCTGCCGACCCCGAACCTCGACGACCGCCGGTTCCAGGACCTCGTCGACGAAGCCAAGCATCTGGTGCAGCGCAACTGTCCGGAGTGGACGGATCACAATGTCTCCGACCCCGGCGTGACGCTGATCGAGACCTTCGCGCATATGGTCGACCAGCTCCTGTACCGGCTCAACCGGGTGCCGGACCTGCACTATCTGCATTTCCTCGAGCTGATCGGCGTCCGCCTGTTCCCGCCCACCGCGGCCCATTGCGATGTCACGTTCTGGCTTTCGGCAGCCAGGGAAACCCCGGTCGTCGTCCCGGCGGGCAAGCAGGTCGCGAGTCTGCGCACCGAGATCGAGGAACCCGTGGTGTTCACCGTCGAGCGCACGCTCGACATCGTGCCGTGCTCGCTGGCCCACCTCGCGACGACCACCTCCGACACCGGCCTGCCGCCGGTGAACCGCACCGACGATCTCCTCACGGGCGGTGGACCGGCTGCCTTCACCGCGACACCGGCGCCGGGCGACGCCGTCCTTTTCGGACTGTCGAACGCGGTTCCCGGCTGTGCGGTGCTCCTGCGGATGACGTGCGAGGTCGAGGGTCAGGGCGTCGACCCGCACAACCCGCCGTGGAGCTGGGAGGCCTGGAACGGCGAAGACTGGGAGACCTGCGAGGTCGACCACGACACGACCGGCGCGTTCAACAAGGCCGGCGACGTCGTCCTGCACGTACCGCCGTCGCACACCACGTCCGTGCTCGCCCGGCAGCACGCGGGCTGGCTGCGGTGCCGCCTCACCGAACCCGAGCCGGGGCAGCCGTTCTACCAGAAGCCGCCGAGACTGCACGCGGTCGCGGCGTCGACCGTCGGCGGGACCGTGCACGCGGTACACGCCGAAGTCGTGCACGACGAGATCGTCGGGGTGTCCGAAGGCGTTCCGGGACAACGGTTCCCGCTAGGCCGCCGCCCGGTCGTCGTCGCCGACGGCGCGCTGGTCGTCGAGGTCGCCGGTGACGACGGCTGGCAGGCGTGGCTCGAGGTCACCTCGTTCGCGGAGTCCGGCCCCGGGGACAGGCACGTGATGCTCGACCGGGTCGCCGGCGAGGTCGTCTTCGGGCCCGCCGTCCGCCAGCCCGAAGGCGGAGTCCGTTACTACGGCGGTGTTCCGGCCAAGGCCGCGGCGATCCGCGTCCCCGAGTACCGCGCCGGTGGCGGCCGCCGGGGCAATGTCGCCCGAGAAGTCCTTCAGGTGCAGCGAGATCCGATCCCGTTCGTCAGTTCGGTGGTCAACCGGCGCCCGGCCGGTGGCGGGGTCGACGGCGAGTCGGTCCGTGACGCGTCGGTCCGCGGGCCACTTCTGTTGCGGACACGCGATCGCGCGGTGACCGCGGAGGACTACGAGCAGCTGGCCCGCGAAGCCGCGCCGGAGACAGCGCGCGTGCGATGTGTCCCGGTCACCGACGAAGCCGGACGTGAGCAGAACGCCGTCCGGGTGCTCGTCGTCCCGGCGGTGCCCGACACCGGGGAACTGGACTTCGCCACGCTGCAGCTCGACCCGTCGATGCGGACCAGGATCGAGAAATACCTCGACGAGCGCCGCTGCGTCGGCGCGCAGGTTTCCGTCGAACCTCCCTTCTACCAAGGCGTGACGGTCGTCGCGCAGCTGCGGGCCCGCACCCGGACGGCGCCGGGAATCCTGGGTGCCCGCGCGACCCAAGCGCTCTACGACTACTTCAACCCGCTCACCGGCGGTCCGGACGGCGATGGCTGGCCGTTCGGCAGGCCGGTCCAGTCCGGCGAGGTTTTCGCGGTGCTGCAACGGCTGCCGGGTGTCGAGCTGGTCGAGGACGTGCTGCTGTTCGGCGCCAACCCGGTGACCCGCGAACGCGGCAACGCCGTGGCCAGGCTCGACCTCCCGCCCAACGCGCTGGCCTTCTCGTTCGGCCACCAGGTCCGGGTCAAGGAGAGCTGACATGAGACTCGGACTCACCCGGCTGCCGACCCCGCATCCGATCGGCGAGCAGCTGCCCGCGGTGTACGCCGAGGACGACTTCATCCAGGGCTTCACCGGCGCGCTCGACGACGTCCTCGCACCGGTTTTCGCCACGCTCGACAGCTTCTCGGCGTATCTCGACCCGCGGCTGGCGCCCGCGGACTTCCTCGACTGGCTCGCGCACTGGGTGGCGCTGGACGTCGACGAGAGCTGGACACCCGCGCAGCGGCGGGAACTGATCACCAAGGCGGTCGAGCTGCACCGGTGGCGCGGTACGCGGCGTGGGCTGGCCGAACACGTTGAACTACTGACCGGCGGTGTCGTCGAGGTGACCGACAGCGGGGGGTGCGTGACCCCGGAACAGCCGGGCGGCCCGCTGCCGGATCCCGGGCGCGCGCGGGTCACGGTGCGAGTCCGGGTGGCCGATCCGGGCCGGGTGAACGAGCGACGACTCCGGGCGGCGATCGCGGAATCGGTCCCGGCACACGTGCTGGTGACGATCGAAGTACTGCCGGCGGCTTCAGGGGCGGAGGGGTAGCGAAATGATGGAAACCGGGATCGTCATCTGCGGTCAGTGCGGCGAGCGCGGACTCGCCGACACCCAGTTCTGCGGGGTGTGCGGTGCTTTCCTGAAATGGGACGGCGAGCAGGCTGACGAAAAGCCCGTGCCGCAAGGCACTCAGCCCGACGTCGTGCAGCCCGCCGAACAGCGCGCGCCCCAGCGCCAGGGACTCCAGGTGCCCGACGAGCCGCCGCCGCTGAACCCCGGCGACCTCATCTGCGGCAACTGTGGGCTGGGTAACGTGCCCTCCCGGAAGTTCTGCGGCCGGTGCGGCGCGTCGCTCGCCCAGGCCGAGACGGTCGCCGTGCCGTGGTGGCGGCGGTTTTTCCCTGCTCGGAAGGCGAAGGAACTCGAGGCGGGTACCCGGCCGCGTCGCCGTCGCGGCAGCGGTGAAGCGCGTCGCCGCGTCGGGCGCGTGGTCCGGCGGACGATCGCGGTGGCCGTGGTCGTCGCCGGGGTGCTGTACGCGACGGTCCCTCCGCTCCGGAGCGCGGTCAACACCCAGGCGGTAGGGCTCAAGAACGAGGTGGCAGGCATCTTCGTCACCCAGTACGCCCCGGTCCGCCCGACCAAGGTGATCGCGACCGCGGCGAACCCGGACCACGGGGCGAACCTGGTGAGCGACAACGCTTCCAACACCTACTGGTCCGCATCGGGAGACCGGGAGCAGGCGCTTGTGCTGACCTTCGATCGCGCGGTGGACCTGCGCAAGGCGATCGTCCGGATCGGGATCGGCGCCGACTTCCAGTCCGCGCACCGGCCGCAGAAGCTGCACCTGGTCTATTCCACCGGCAAGACCTACGACCTGAGCCTCGTCGACATCCCGGACGCACAGGAGGTGACGCTCGAGAACAGTGCCGGGTCTACGAGCGTCGAGCTACACGTGGTCGCGCTGCACCGCTCGTTGCAGGGCAACGACGTCGCCATCTCCGAGATCGAATTGTTCGAGGCGAAGTCGTGAGAACGCGTTTCCCGAGACCTCTGGTCGTCCTCATGGCCGTCGCGTTGGTGAGCGGCCTGGTGGCTGCCGCCCCTGTGGCGGCCCAAGCGCCGGCACCGCCGCCACCGCCCGCGTCGCCATACCGGATCGGGTACGTCAGCACGGACAGACCGGGGCTCTGGCAATGGAACGGCGAGGGCACGAGCCAGGCGCTGCCCGAAGGAACCCAGGGCGTCGACTTCGACGCGACCGCGGCCGCCGGGGCGATGGTGTGGGTCAGCAAGCGGGCGGCGACCGCCGGCGCGGCCGAGCGCGACGGGGAACTGTGGTACCTGAAGGACGGCGAGAGGACCGCGCGGCGGCTCACCACCGACGAAGCCACCGACCGGAATCCGGCGCTGTCGCCGGACGGCCAAACCGTCGCCTTCACCTCGGATCGGGCGGGAAACCCGGATATCTGGGTGATCGGGGTCGACGGCTCCGGTCTGCGGCGCATCACCGAAAGCCCGGCGGAGGACACGTGGCCGACGTGGTCGCCGGACGGCACCACGCTGGCGTTCGGCAGTACCCGTGAAGACCCGGCAGGCGAGATCTACACCGTCCCCGCCGCCGGTGGCACGCCGACGCGGCTCACCACCGATGCGGCGTCGGACCGGGAACCGGCGTGGTCGCCGTCGGGCGACCGGATCGCCTTCACCACCACGCGTTTCCGCCCGGCGGGCGACGTCGCGCTGATGTCGGCGACAGGCGGCGCGGTGACGCGCGCGGTGCCCGATCCCGGGGACTCCGCGGAGCCCGCGTGGAATCCGGCGGGCAACCGCCTGGCGTTCACCCGCCGCGACGCCGACCCGCTCGGCGACGTCTATCAGGTCACCCTCGACGGCGGCGCTGTCGAGCCGGTGTCGGCACGCGAGGAGCTGGGCGAGAGCGAACCCACCTGGCGCCGCACGACGTCTTTCCCCGACGGCACCGTCCTTTTCACCCAGCTGCACGCTAGCGATTCCCGCGACATCTGGAGTTCGGACGCGCAGGGTGGTGACCGCCGTGACCTCACCAACCGGCCGGACGCCGACGAGACCGACCCCGCCTTCTCACTGGACGGCGCCCGGCTCGCGTACACCGAGATCGGCACGGGGGAGAGCTTCACCAGCCGGGTCATGGTGGCCGATGCCGACGGGCGCGCGCCGAAACCGCTGACCGGCGCCGAACCCGGTCGCAAACTGGAACGCCATCCGGCGTGGTCGCCGGACGGCACGATGATCGCGCTGACCAGAACCCTCGGCAGCGGCGACGGCACCCGGGACATCGTGCGGATCTTCCGCGTCGCCGACGGCCGCGCGCTGGGGGACATCCCGATCCCGGAACACCTTACGGGCCAAGACGTCGAACCGGCGTGGTCCCCGGACGGCACCCGGATCGCGTTGCGGCGGGAGGCGACCCGCAACGCGCCGCCGCCACCATCCAATGTGGACCCGGCGGTCGCCGCCCCGACAGTCGCGCGCGGCCAGACGACGACGATCGACACCACCGTGCGCACGCAGAAAGTGCCCGAAGTGCCGGACATCGTGCTGCTCATGGACCAGACCTTGTCCATGAGCGGTGTGCTCGCCAAGGTCAAGGACGACCTCAAGCTCGTCATCGACCAGGTCCTCGCCGTACAGACGAGCGCCCATTTCGCCGTCGCCGCCTTCGGGGACAAGGACGACACCCCGGGCGATCGGGTATTCGACGTGAAACAGCAGCCTGTCGGGTCCGACAACCCCGATCAACTGAAGCTGCTCAGGGAAGCGTTCGAGCGGATCACGGCCGCCGGCGGCGGAGACCTGCCGGAAGACTGGATCCACGCGCTACACCGGATTTCGACCGGTGCGGTCACTTTCCGGCCGAACAGCAGTAAGATCGTCGTGCTGGTCGGCGACGCCGAGAGCCACGATCCCAGCTTCGGGGCCGGTCGCCCTGATCCTGGTCCTGGCATCTATCTCGACGATCCGGCTTTCCCCAACCAGTCGCTGCTGCCCGAGCTGGCCGGTCAGAAGATCAGGGTCGTCGCGGTTCCGGTCGGGGCCGCCAAACTGGACTCGACCCAGCAGGCCACGAAGATCGCCGATGCCACCAAGGGCGTGCTGATGCCGCCGACCGCGGACCCCGCGGAGGTGGCGAGGACCATCGTCGCGGGTATCGGTGATCTGCCGGTCACGGTCACCCCGGCGGTGCGGTCCTGCGATCCCGGGCTGTCGCTCACGTTCGCGCCGGACGGTTCGGTGCAGGTGCCGGGCGGTCAGGACGTCAAGTACACCGAAACCGCGCGGGTCGCCGACACCGCTCCGGCGGGAGCGATCCTGCGCTGCACGGTCGAATTCCGGCTCAACGGCGAGAACGACGCCCGCCCGGGTTACGTCCAGGAGATCGCCGTCCGGGTCAACGAACGGGGTCTCCCGTTGATTACCCTGACCGGTTCCACAGTGGACGCGACGAGCCCAGCCGGAGCCGTGATCGACTACCCGGTCTCCGCCGTCGACGCCACCGGCAGGCCGCTGATCCCGACGTGCACGCCGCCCCCGGGCACCACGTTCCCCGCCGGGGTGACCACGGTGACCTGCTCGGCCACCGACCTGGCCGGGAACACCGCTGTCGCGACGGCGGACATGACCGTGGCACAGCCGCGCGGCCCGTCGACACGGACGCTCTGGCTGGTGAGCCTGAGCCGCCCGTCGCCGGATCAGGTCGTGGTGACCGGCCAGGTCGACCTGTCGACCCGGATCGGGCCGCCCTGCGCGAACGGGCGCGAGGACTCGCCCGACTGGTCGCCGGACGGCGGTTCGCTGGCGTTCGAACAGGGCGACGGTGACCTGATCTGCGTGGCGGGGGCGGACGGCTCGAACGGCCGGATCCTGTTCCGTGCGGGGGAAGGAGCCTCCGTCGCGGACCCGGCGTGGTCACCCGACGGCAAGCTGGTCGCGTTCACCGTGTACTTCGGCGAGGACTACCCGCGGATCCGGGCGGTGCCCGCCGCGGGCGGCGAGCCCGTGACGGTGATCGACTCGCCGGGCGAAGTCACTCAACCGGCCTTCCAGCGGATCGCGGACCTGACCTTGACCGCGCGGGCCCTGCCGCCGTCGATTCCGTTCGGCGGCCGCACCACGCTCGAGTACGTCGTCGGCAACCACGGCCTCGCCGTGTCCTCGGCGACCGAACTCGTGGTCGTGGTTCCGGCGGGCCTGGTGCGTGAGCAGGTGACGACGTCCAAGGGCACCTGCGTCGAACTGCGGTGCACGCTCGGACCGCTGACCCCGGGGGACGAGGTGACCGTGCAAGTGGTCGTCACCGGTTCCGTGGCCGGCACGCACGTCGTCACGGCGAACCTGAGCGCTCCGGCCGAAGCGAACCCCGTTGACAACCTGGCAACGCTGACCGTCACAGTGGCCGAAGCGATCCGCCCGCCGTTGCGGCCGGGTTCGCTCGGGCTCGCGGTGGCCGTCGCCCCGAACCAGGCCTTCGTCGGCGGTGACGACGTCGTCGTCACGTACTCGGTGCGCAACGGCTCGGAGGCGCCGATGCCGGACGTCCGGATCGTCACCACCGTGCCCGCGGCGTTGCTGCCGGTGAACACGGGGTGCGCCGGCAGCTGCGCGCTGGGGGAGCTGGCGCCGGGGCAGGCCGTCGACGTCCGGGTCGTCCTCGCCGCGAAGTCTATTGTGGACGCTGCGGTGTCCGGCCGGATCACCACGTCCGGCCCGGATTCCGACGCCGCGGACAACACCGCGAGCGCGAGGATCGTGATCCGGCAGCCGGTGCTGGCGGTCGATCCGGGGATCGGGACGCCGGGGTTGGTCACGCGCGCGACAGGCACGGATTTCCCGCCGGGCGCGAGGATCCGGCTCACCTGGACGGTCGGGATCTCGGCGACCCCCGGCGAGGTCACCGCGGGTGCCGATGGCCGGTTCGACACGCAGGTCCTGATCTTCCACCGCGATCTGCTCGGTGTCCGCAACCTGGCGGGGACGCCGGTGAGCGGGCCGCGGTTCGGGACGGTCCAGTCGAACCCGTTCCTCGTGGTGCCACGGACCGAACAGCCGCCGTTCATCGGGCGCGGGTGATCGGCTGCCCATTCGGGCGGTTCGAGGCGCACTGCCGGACACCCCTGCGGTCGTGCTGCGGGGGACGGCGGTACCGGAGA
The DNA here is from genome assembly GCF_036008905.1 of Amycolatopsis sp. Taxonomy (GTDB): domain Bacteria; phylum Actinomycetota; class Actinomycetes; order Mycobacteriales; family Pseudonocardiaceae; genus Amycolatopsis. Next base: position 68,465 of record NZ_DASYMU010000175.1, read on the forward strand.
CTCGGCGTATGGGAGCTACGGCGACGCTGTCCACCGCGGGCCTGGTGGTCGAACCAGGCCAGGAGATCCGCTGTGTGGTGACCATCCGCAACTCGGGACGGGTGGTCGACCAGTTCGCGATCGACGTCGTCGGCGAGCCGAGCGCGTGGGCCACCGTGGAACCTCCGGCGGTGAACGTCATGCCGGGGGAGACCGCCACGGTGACCGTGCGGTTCGCGCCACCGCGGTCCGCGAACGTGGTCGCCGGTCAGCTTCCCTTCGGGGTCAGGGTTTTCTCGAGTGAGGACCCGTCCGGCTCGGTGGTCGAAGAAGGCATGCTCGACATCGCGCCGTTCGCCGAAGTCACCGCGGAAATGGTGCCCGCCAAAGTCGAAGCGAGTTCGAAGGCGCATTTCGAGGTCGCTGTCGACAACCTCGGGAATCACCCGGTCGCGGTCGAACTGAGCCCGCACGACCCGGAAGACGACCTCGAGTTCAGCCTCGAGCGCTCGCGGATCGACCTCAACCCGGGCACGGCGGCCTTCGTCCGGCTGCGGGTCCGGCCGAGGAAGCGGTTCCTGCGGGGCCAGCCGATCCGGCACCCGTTCCAGGTGCTCGTGCGGCAGGAAGGCCGTGAACCGTTCCCGGTCGAAGGAACGATGGTGCAGCGGCAGTTGCTGCCCAAGTGGCTGCTCCCGTTGCTCATCGCTTTGCTGGCTTTCGCGCTGGTCTTGGTCGCGCTGTGGTTCACCGTGATGAAGCCCGCGGTGAAGTCCGCCGCTCGTGAAGCGGCTGTCGAGCAGAACCAGGAGATCATCCAAGCCGCTCAGCAGGCCGGTGGCGCGGCGGGCGAAGCGAAGAAGGAAGCCGAGGCGGCCAAACAGAACTCCGACAAGGCGATGCAGGCCGTCGGCCTGAACCCCGCCGATCCGGGCGCCGCGCCGGCAGGCAGCCCCAAACCGGCGACCGGCACCACGGGCGGAGAGCCCACCGACTTCCGGGTCGCCGCCGACGCCTCGATCCAGGGCGACGCGAAGCGGTTCACCGAGTTCGCCTACACCCCTCCGGACGCCACGAAGACGCTGGTCGTCACCGACCTCGTGCTGCAGAACCCGCGCGGCGACGCCGGCACCCTGCGCCTGCTCCGTGACGCGGGCGGAACGAAGAGCGTCCTGCTCGAAGTCGGTCTCGGCAACTTCCGGGACCTCGACCACCACTGGCTGCAGGCCTGGCGATTCCAGCCGGGGGAGAAGGTCGTGCTCGCGGTCAGCTGCCAGAACCCTGGCGACCGCGGCAGCTGCACCCCGTCGGTGTCGTTCTCCGGCCGGATCGAAGGCTGAATCGAAGGCCGAGCGCGTCAACGCGCGTCGGCGGGTACCTCCGACGCGAGGACTTCGGCGTTGGCGCAGGTCGGGAGGCCCCAGAGATGGGACCGGCCTTCGCTGTACTGCCGGCATCGGCAGGTCCCGTCCGGCTGGCCGGGGAGCCGGGCGGGGTGACGTCCAGGTGTAGCGCCCATGCGGGTGCGGTGTTCATCGGGCTGGCTCCTGAAGGTGAAGTGACTTTGGCGTCCCAGCGTAGGGAGCCTCGGGCAACGCGACCCCCGGTTTTCCCGGCGGTGCCCGCGAGCGGCGGACGTGGACGACAAACGTCCGCCCGCCATCACCCCCACCGAACTCCGCAGCTCAGAGGGGGTGCGCGCGGCGATCGTCGCTGTTCACCGGTCACCTGCCGGGATTGCTGGCTTGCAGATGGGTGTCGCAGGGCGTGCCGTCCGTACCGCTCATGGACTCGGGGGCGCCCGATCCGGTGACGGCTGTAACGGGTTGCGGGAACTGGTCGTAACTATTACTGTTACGTCAGTCGAGGAGGTGTCCGTGAGCGCGAACAGCAGGCTGACCGTCGCGGTGCACGCACTGGCGTGGGTGGGGCTGTACCAGAGTCGTGGCTACGCGGTCGCCACCTCGGAGCAGATCGCGGACAGCGCCAACACCAATCCCGTGGTGATCCGGCGCCTGCTCGGTGAACTGCGGGCGGCGGGTCTCGTGCACGCCCAGCGCGGCGCCGGGGCGGGCTGGATGCTGGCACGTGACCTCGCGGAGATCACGCTGCTCGACGTCTACGACGCCATCGAGTCCGGCCCGCTGTTCGGTATGCACCGGGCGGAGCCGAACCAGGATTGCGTGGTGGGAGCGGGGATACAGCCCGCGTTGAAGAGCGTCTACGGGCGGCTGGACCAGGCGCTGCGGGCGGAGTTGGCCGCGACGAACGTGGCCGACGTGCTCAAGGACGTGCTCACCACCCGGTGATTTTCGCGTCACCGGTGGCGGGCTCTTTTTTGCCCTTCAATGTAACCAAAATAGTTACTACTAGCAGAGTGGGAATCATGGCACAGATGAACGGCAAGACGGCAGTGGTGACCGGGGCTTCGAGCGGGATCGGGCGCGCTATCGCGCAACGCTTCGCCGACGACGGCGCCCGCGTCTACCTGACCGGACGGCGCTTGGCCGAACTCGAATCGGCCGCCAAGGAAATCGGCCCGAACGCCGTCGCGGTGCAGGCCGACGTGTCCAAGGTCGAAGACCTCGACCGGCTCTTCGACGTCATCCGGGCGGATGGCCGTGTTCTCGACACCGTGGTCGCCAACGCCGGGCTGGGCGCGCTCTCGCGGCTCGAGGACGCCACGGAGGAGCAGTTCGCGCACACCTTCAACGTCAACGTCCTGGGCACCCTCATGACCGTCCAGAAGGCGTTGCCGCTGCTGGCGCCGACGGCGACCGTCATCCTGCTGTCCTCCTCCACCACTTCCCTTGGTAGCGAAGGTATGGGCTTGTACGCGGCGTCGAAGGCGGCCATCCGCAGTCTCGGCCGGACCTTCGCCGCTGAGCTGGCGCCGCGGGGAGTGCGGGTCAACGTGATCACGCCCGGACCGGTCGAGACGCCGGGTATCGCCGGTCTCGCGGCCAACCTCGGCCAGGACACCGAGCAGTTCCACAAGCTCCTGGCGTCCGAACTCCCGCTGAAGCGCATGGGCAGGCCCGAGGAGATCGCCGCCATGGCGGCTTTCCTGGCCAGTGAAGAGAGTTCCTTCGCCACCGGGGCCGAGTTCTCCGTCGACGGCGGACAGGTCCAGGTCTGACAGTCCACTTAGGACTTCGTGAGTGCGTAACAGTGTTAGAACACTGTTACGCACTCACGACCCCACGTGACCACGCCGCATCGCTGATTGTCGGTGCGGCAGGCTAGGTTCGCCGGCGTGACACTTCTGGGGTTCTTGGCCGACGACGAATACCTGCCCGAGTACGGCACCCTCGTCATCCGTGACCGGCGGCGCGCGGACGCGTTGCCGCCACTGGAAAACGAGCTGCTCGGCGAGCTGGCGACGAGCGCGTTGGCGGGCACGGTCGCGACAGCCGGTGACGCCTGGTTGCATGGGCACGCCGGTGACCATTACCAAGCCGTCCGGCTGGAAGCACACGATACCGAGCCGCCCGTACCGCCCGGTGACTGGGAAGAGGTCTTCGAGACGCCGTTTCACACGCGGACCGGTTTCGTCGGGCTCGGCTCGCTGACCGGCGGCGACAGCGGGAGCGAACTCGCTCTTGGGGACAGGGGCTTCTTCCGTGCCCGTGTCGTGCGCAAGGCGGCCGAGGAAGGCGAACAGGGCGACGTCTGGTTGACGCAGTTCTGGCCGGTGCAAGGAATTCCCGAGCCGCCGCGCTGGGTCAAACGCACCCGAGCGGCCGTCTCGCCGGCCGATCCGGGCTGGCGGGAAGTCCTGGGCTATCAGGTCATCGAGGTCTCGTGGTTCCTCGGGGGCATGGGAATGCCGCGTCCGGACGGCTGGCTCGACGAACTGTTGCCGGGCAACGACAAGCCCACGGCGTCGGTATGCGAACAGCTCGGCGTCCCGGTCCCCATGACCCGGCGGGACACGATTCCCCTGCTGGTCGCAGCGGGCCTGATCGAGGAGGCCGACGGGGGCTATCGAGGTGTCGGAAATCCTGCCCTGGCAACGGAAAAGGTCCGGCTGCCGGTGGACTTGGCGGCCAGGATCGAAGCAGGTGCGGTCCGGGCGCGGTACGTCTGGCTCGCGGCCGATCTCACCAGCGTCGCCGCTTGGCGGAACCCGGCGAGCACTGAGGGACTCGTCGAGCGCCTGCTCATCGGCGACGAACATCTGAACCCGTTGATCGCCCACGCCGTCGCGGACAAGTACCTCCACCATGACAGCACCGGGATCACCGCTTTGGCGCGGCCGGCTCCCACCCATGTACGCATGCCGGTTCCAATGGTCGCCTCGCGGCGCCGGGAGGAGCCGGAAACCGTGCCCGGCGGCCCGCCCCGGGCCGGTTTCGTCACCGGCGACGGCGAAGTGGTGGTGTGGCGCGACGGCGAGCCCGTGGTGCTGGGCAGAGCGACCGACGAATACCTCTACCGGGCTTTCGAAACCACCGCCGGTGTCTTCGTGTCCACGTCGCGCGGGCCGGGCACTTTGGTGCGCTGGAACGGAACCACTGAGCGGCTCGCGGCGGACACCGGTTCTCGCCCGGTCCGCAGCGCGGACGGCCGCTATCTGGCCGGAGTCGAGACGCACACCGGCCGGCACACGTGGGATCAGGTCCACCTGGTCGACGTCGTCGAGGGCACGGTGGCGAGCCTGCCGAAGACCGAGGAGCTCACGCGCCAGGCGCACGGCATCCATGGCGGGGCCGTCTACTTTTCCGTCAATGGTCGGGGAATGGGCCCCTTGAAGAGCTATCGCTGGTCACCCGGCCGGGAACCGGAGCCACTCGGCTTGACCCTGAGCGGATTAGACCCGCTGTCCGGAACGATGCTGGGCGAAGACGCCGAAGGCCTCTGCGTGCTCGCGCCCGACGGCTCCCGTTTCCCGGTGACGGCTGAGCGGCCTTGCACCCTGATGCCGGGCGGCGCCCGGCTCTACAACCTCCGGTACTCCCCGCCCATGGCCGAGGTGCTCAACGTCGGAAGCGCCGAACCGGTCGAACATTCGCTGCCCGACCGTTGTGAGACCAGCGCCGCGATCCCGGCCGCGCCGGTGTGGGAAGACGCCGGCACCCTGGTCTTCAGCCAACGCCTCGGCGGGCCGAAGCCGCGGATCGTGCGGTGGCATCTGCCGAGCGGCACCTTCGAGCAGTTCGCGCTCCCGGCCAACGCCGGGTACCGGCCCTTCCTGGTCCAACCGCGGCTCGGTGCTGGATGACCAAGGTTTCGTGTCGAAGGTCATCGGGATACGCCGTGTGCACGGCCTGTCCACGCGCAGTGGCATAGCCTGCGAGAAGGCAGAGCTGCGGACGCTTCTGCGTGGTGATCGGAGAAGGAGTGCGGGAGTCGCCGCTTTTCGGGCGTGAGCTGGAGCGGAAGCGGCTCGGTGAGCTGATCGACGGGGTCGGCCGGCGCGGCGGCGCGCTGCTCGTCCGGGGTGAGGCCGGGATCGGGAAGTCGGCGCTGCTGAAAGAGGTGACCGCGCTCACCGTGACCTCACGGATGCGGGTGCTCACCACGGTCGGCGCGGTATCCGAGCAGCACCTGCCCTATGCCGGGTTGCACCAGCTCCTGCATTCGATCCGCGCGGGGATCGACACGCTCCCGGTGCCGCAACGCGACGCGCTGCGCGCCGCACTCGGCTTGGCCGAGGGCGCGGTGCCGGAGATGTACCTGGTCGGGCTCGCGGTCTTGAACCTGCTCGCCGAGAAGGCCGTCGATTCGCCGCTGGTGCTCGTCGCCGAAGACGCCCACTGGCTCGACTGTGCCAGCCAGGACGTGCTCGCCTTCGTGGCGCGGCGCTTGGAATCCGAGCCCATCGTGCTGATCGCTACCATCCGCGACGGGGAGACTTCGCGCCTGGACGACGCGGGGCTTCCCGCCATGCGGATCGAGCGGCTGCCGGACGACGTCGCCGCCGAGCTGTTCGACACCGTCGCACCCGGCCTCGCCACGCAGGTCCGGTCCCGGCTGCTGGCCGAGGCGGCGGGCAATCCGCTGGCGCTCACCGAACTGCCCCGGACCGTGCGGAGCCGGGACAGCGCCGACATCGTGCCGCCGGCCGCCCTGCCGCTTACCGCGCGCCTGGAACGGGCGTTCACCGCCCGCGTCGCGGGGCTGCCCGCCGACACCCGGAAGAGCCTCCTGATCGCCGCGCTCAACGACGGCAGCTCCCTCACCGAAACCCTCGACGCCACGGCACAGGCCATCGGTGCGGCCGTCGACGTCGCCGTGCTGGTGCCCGCGGTCGAAGCCGGGCTGATCGAACTCGCTCCCGGCACGCTGACGTTCCGCCATCCGCTGATGCGCTCAGCGATTCCCCAGGCCTCCGGGGTCGCCGAGTGCCGGCAAGCCCATCAGGCGCTGGCCGAAACGCTGAGCGGGCACCCGGACCGCCAGGCGTGGCATCGCGCCGCCGCCACTTCGGGGGCGGCGGAGAACGTCGCCGCCGAGCTGGAGCTGGCCGCCGACCGGGCGCAGCGCCGGGGCGGCGTGGGCGCTGCCATCGCCTCCCTCGAGCATTCGGCACGGCTGAGCGAAAGCCCTGATCGGCGCGCGGAGCGGCTCCTGCGGGCGGCGGACCTCGCCGTCGAGTCGGGCCGTCGAGACGTCGTCGAGCGCCTGGTACGCGAGGTCGCGACGCTGGAACTCTCCGCGCGGCAACGAGCGCTGGGCACCTGGCTGCTCAGCGCCTTCGACGACGGCATGAGCCAGGGTGCGGCCGGACCCCGGGAGCTCGCGGGACTGGCCGAATCGGTGGCCGCCGACGGAAACGTCGACCTCGCCCTGCGCATCCTGTGGGGCGCCGGGATGCGCTGCTTCTGGATCGAACCGGGTACGGCGGCTCGGCAGCGCATTGCCGACGTCGCGGACAAGCTGCTCGGCGACGAGAGCGACCCCCGCAAGGTGGCCATCTCGGCGTACGTCGCGCCGATCGAACGCGGCCGTTCGGTCATGGCCGGCCTGCGCGAGCTGGCCGATCGCACGGACCGGGATCCGCAGGTGGAACGTTTTCTCGGGAGTGCCGCGTTGCAGATCGGGGCGTTCGACCTGTCGGCCCGGTTCTCCGCCGCCGCGGTGCCCGGGCTCCGCGCCCAGGGCAGGCTCGGGTTGCTGACACGCGCGCTCGCCGTCCGGGCGTGGAGCTGTGTGCGCCTCGGTGACCTCGCGGCCGCGCTGCCCGCCGCCGAGGAAGCCGGGCGACTTGCCCACGAGACCCATCAGCCGTTCATGTACGGATTGGCGCGCGCCGTGCAGGCGGAGACAGCGGCGCTGCGCGGGGACTACGAGCAGGCCACCGTGCTCGCCGCCGAGGCGGAGCGCGTCGGCCTGGCCTCGGGCGCCCGCCCGGTGCTGGCGACCGTGCAGCGGGCTCGCGGCCTGATCGCACTCGGCGAGGGCCGCTACGCCGACGCCTTCGCGGACCTCCTGCGGGTGCACGATCCCGGCGACCCCGCGTACCAGCTCGGACTGCGGTGCTACACCCTCGCGGAGCTCACGGAGGCGGCCGTCCGCGCCGGGCAGACCGGCGCGATGACCTCGATCCTGGACGAGCTTGAGCTGTTCGCGGTGTCGACGCCGTCGCCGGCACTGCACATCGGCCTGCGCTATGCCCGAGCCGTTCTCGCTCCGGACGTCGAGGCGGAAGACCTGTTCAAGGCCGCGCTGGGGGCCGACCTCGACGGCTGGCCGCTCGAACGAGGGCGGGTCCGGCTCGCCTTCGGTGAATGGCTGCGACGCCGTCGCAGGGTGGCCGAGTCGCGGCCACATCTGCGGGCGGCCCGCGAGACTTTCGACGCCCTCGGGGTGCTTCCCTGGGCTGAGCGCGCACGCCGGGAACTGCGCGCCGCCGGTGAGGTGAGTCCACGCCGCGGCCCGGACGCCCGCGACCAGCTCACGGCCCACGAGCTGAGCATCGCCCAGCTGGCCGCCGAGGGCTTGACCAACCGTGAGATAGGCCAGCGGCTCTATCTGTCCCACCGGACGGTGAGCACTCACCTGCACCGGATCTTCCCCAAGCTCGGTATCAGCTCCCGTGGTGAGATCGAGGCGGCGATCCGGCCCGGGCCGTAGTCCGCGCGATGACGTACACCGACAGCGTCATCCGACGGGCGCGAGAACGACAGCACGCGTTCTACCGTCGGAGCCATGATCAGCAGGAGGAAGTTCTCGCAGGCAGCGGTCGCGGCGGCAGCGGTGGCGGTGGTCGGCAGCTCGACGGCGCGGGCCGCGGTGCCGCAGGTCGCCGGGAAGCACACGACACTCGGCCCGCTGAAGCAGGTCAACGCCGGAGTGGTGAACGTCGGTTACGCCGAACTGGGTTCGGCCGCCGGTCCGCCGGTCATCCTTCTGCACGGCTGGCCCTACGACATCCACAGTTATGTCGACGTAGCGCCCATGCTCGCGTCGGCCGGTTATCGGGTGCTCGTCCCGTTCCTGCGCGGCTACGGCACCACCCGTTTTCTCTCGAGCGAAACGTTCCGGAACGGCCAGCAGGCCGCGGTCGCGTCGGACGTCATCGCGTTCATGGACGCCCTCAAGATCAAGAAAGCGATCCTGGGCGGGTTCGACTGGGGCTCGCGGACGGCCGGGGTGATGGCCGCGCTCTGGCCCGAGCGGATCACGGCACTGGTCGCGGTGAGCGGCTACCTGATCACCAACCTCGAGATGAACCGGAAGCCACTGGACCCCGCGGCGGAACTGGGCTGGTGGTACCAGTACTACTTCGCCACCGAACGCGGCGTGCTCGGCTACACCAAGAATTGGCACGAGTTCAACAAACTGATCTGGAAGATCGCCTCGCCGAAGTGGAATTTCACCGAGGCGACCTACCAACGTTCCGCGGCTGCCTTCGACAACCCCGATCACGTCGACGTCGTCATCCACAACTACCGCTGGCGGCAGAGCCTGGCCGGCGGTGAGGCGAAGTACGACGAGCTCGAAGCCGAACTGCAGAAAGCCCCGGTGATCTCGGTACCGACGATCACCATCGCGAGTGACTTCGACGGCGCGGCCGCCGATGGCGCGGCTTACCGCAAGCAGTTCACCGGGAAGTACACGCACCGGATCCTCAAGGGCATCGGCCACAACGTGCCGCAGGAAGCGCCGCGGGACTTCGCCAAAGCCATTGTGGACGTCAGCCGCTGATACCCCGCGTCCGCAACGACCGCCATCTGTCGACAGATGGCGAAGTCAGACGGGGTGTTCGGAGCACAGGCAGCCGACACCCTTTTCGATCCACTCTTGCCCGGTCCAGTCCGGGTGCCGCCGGATCATCAGCGCCGAGATCTCTTCGGCGATGGTTTCTTCGCTCATCGCCGAATCCCGGCGCGTCCAGGTCTCGTCTCGCAGTAGTTCGAGGTAGTCGCGGACGTCGGCGAGCAGTTGCGGGCCGCCGACGTCGCCGTGTCCGGGTACCACGATCCGCGAGCTCTCGGCGGCGAGCCGCCGCATCACCTCGAGCCACCTGGTGCCGGAGACGTCGGTGTCGTACGGCGGGAACCATGGGAAGATCGAGAACTGGGCCGCCTCAACGAGATCGCCGGTGAACAGCACTTCGGCGTCCGGCACCCGGACGACCTGGTCACCCCTGCTGTGTGCCCGGCCGGTGGCCCGCAGCTGCACGACCCGGCCGCCTAAGTCGAGGTCGTACTCGTGGTCGTAGACGACGTCGGGCCGCGCCAGTTCGACGCCTTCGAGCTGACGGGCGACGGACGCGCCGAGTCCCCGGAACATCTCGAGATAGCCGGGCCCCTTCGTCTTCAGGTCGTCGGCCTGGTCGCGGTTGATCAGGAAGGTCGCTTCGCCGGCGAAGACCTGGGCGCCGAACGAGTGCTCGGGGTGGAAATGCGTGGTGGTCAGGTAAAGCTTGCGTCCCCGGGCGTATTCGGCGGCGAACTCCAGCACGGTTCCGGCGTTGCCGGGGCCCATCCCGGTCTCGACGACGAGCACGGAATCCCGGCCGCCGATGAGACCGATGTTCGGGACGAGCTGCACCCGCCGGTCCGGGATGACCACCAGGTCGTGGCCGAGTTCCCGGACGTCCGAGACCCGTACGACGGGTTCGGGCAGCGCGTGTTCAGCCATTCCGGCTCCTTCTGAGAGTGATGCCGCGAGCGGGTCGTGTCGCGGCGGAACAAGGTAGGTCCAGTCCACCCCGGGGCCCGCCGAGGTGTCCAAGCCCGATTCCGTATTCCCGATACCGCTCGGGTATCGTCGCTGGTAATGGACCTACGCGAGCTGCGCTACTTCGTGGCGGTGGCCGAAGAGCTCCACTTCGGCCGGGCCGCCGTCCGGCTGCACATGACCCAGCCTCCGCTGAGCAGGGCGATCAAACAGCTCGAGACCGACCTCGGCTACGTGCTGCTGCACCGTTCGCCCAGCGGCGTGGCGCTCACCCCCGCCGGCGCCTCGCTCTACGACGAGGCACGAACGCTGCTGGCACAGGCCGACCAGGTCCGCGCCAAGGTGGCGGGTGCGGCAGGCGCGGCGACCATGACCATCGGCACCCTCGCCGAACAGGTCGGCACCCGGCTGGCCGCGGTCTACCGGGAGCGTCATCCCGGGGTGCACGTCCGCATCCGCGAGGCCGACCTGAGCGACCCGACGACCGGGCTGCGGACCGGCCTCGCCGACGTGGCTCTCACCCGGATACCGTTCGACGACACGGGTATTTCGACGCACGTGCTGCGCACGGACCCGGTCGGAGTGGTCCTCCGTGCCGACGATCCGTTGGCAGGCCGGGAAAGCCTGCACACGGACGAACTCGCCGACCGTCCGTGGTTCCGGTTTCCGGAGGGCACCGACCCGATCTGGCAGGCGTACTGGAACGGCCCGGGCGGCGGGCGTCGAGACGGCCCGGTCGTGCGAACGGTCCACGAGTGCCTCCAAACCGTGCTGTGGAACGGAAGCGTGGGGCTGACCCCGCTGGGCCACACCCTTCCCGAAGGCCTCACCTCGGTGCCGCTGGTCGACATGCCGCCCAGCCGCCTTGTCGTCGCCTGGGCCGGATCCGACCCAGGCCCGCTCATCCGCTCGTTCGTCCGGATCGCCGCGACCGTCGTCGGGGGCAAGGCAGACTGAGGACATGGCTCATCACGACGTGAGGCGGCCTGCCAGCCTGCCACGAGATGTCGACATCTCGTGATACCCCGCGTCCGCAACTACCGCCATCTGTCGACAGATGGCGAAGGTACGGCCTCGCCCGCCATCTCGACGGTTTCGCGGCCCTCCTGGTCAGCGGACGACGTCGTAGACCAGTTTCTGGATTCCGTTGCCGTAGGACTCGCATTCGATGACCTTGAGGTTCTGCTTGTCCTTGTCGGTGTCGCTGAACAGCCGCTTGCCCGCGCCGAGCAGGACCGGGAAGACCAGCAGGTGGTAGCGGTCGATCAGGTTGGCATCGGCCAGGTGGCGGTTCAGGGTGGCGCTGCCGTGGACGATGATCGGCCCGCCCTCGGTCTCCTTGAGCGCGGCGACGTCGTCCAGCGAACGGAGGATGGTGATCTCGCCCCAGTTGGACACCAGGTCCGTGTCCTGCAGCGTGGTCGACACGACGTACTTCGGCATCACCTTGTAGCCGGGGAACTCCGCGATCATGTCCGGCCACACCGGCGAGAAAGCCTCGTAGCTGGCGCGGCCCATCATCATGGCCGCGGCTTCGTCCTGCTCGCGGCCCTTGATCTCGTAGGCGGCCGGGTCGAACTCGATGTCCTTGAAGGTCCAGCCGGAGTTGCGGTAGCCCGGTTCTCCGCCGGGGGCCTCGACGACGCCGTCGAGGGAGACGAACGCGGTGGCGATCAGGGTGCGCATGGCGTGCTCCTTGGTTGGTCTGTGGTGCTGTCATCGGTGCGTCGAACAGGAGCTGCCGGATTCGACACCTCGCGCCGAAAAACTACGGCAAGAGTCGATTCGTCGGTTCCGGTGTCGATTCGGGCCCGTCCCGTTCGACGCAGGGGTATGACCAACACAACGAACGACCCGACCTCGACCACCAACCTCGACCGATACGGGTCCGCGGAGCTTCCGTGGAGCCGTCCGCGCGATGTCCTCACCAAGGACACACCCAAAGCCGACCTGACGTTCTTCCTGGCGACAGTGCGCCCCGACGGACGGCCCCACTCGGCGGGCGTCGGGGCCACCTGGATGGACGACGCGCTGTACTTCACGAGCGGACCGGGCGCGCGCAAGGCGCGCAACCTGGCGGCGAACCCGGCGTGCAGTGTGTCGGTGCGCTTGCGTGGCATCGACCTGACGCTGGAGGGCCACGCCCACCGGGTCACCGACTCCGCCACCCTGGAACGTGCGGCGGCCGTCTACCGCGAGGGCGGCTGGCCGGCTTCGGTGGAGGGCGACGCTTTTACGGCTCCGTACAGCGCGCCGAGCGCGGGCCCCGCGCCCTGGCATCTGTATCGCCTCACGCTGCACACCGCCGTCGGCGTGGCCACCGCCGAGCCTCATGGCGCCACCCGCTGGGACTTCGCCCACTGATCCGGTTGCTGCGAGGATCACCGCTATGGGCGTGACACGCAAAGCGCTGGTGGTTCTCGGGTTCGTCGGGCTGACGGCATGGAGCGAGCTCGTGCACTGGCGCGCCTCCCGCGCACTGGTGCACGAGCCTCCGGCGGCTCGCTCCGAGGCGGTTGTCGTACTGGGGTGCCGCAACCGGCGAGGCGACCGGGCCAACGCGTTGAACCGGTGGCGCGTGCGAGCCGCACTGCGTTCCCTCGACGACACGGTGCCCGACTCGATCCTGATCTGCTCCGGCGGTGTCACCAGCGGCACCTCGGTGTCCGAGGCCGTTCTGCTGGCCCGGTACGCACGCGCCGAACGCGGCTTCACCGGAACGGTGCGGCTCGACGAGCAGTCGCTGAATACCTGGGAGAACATCCGAAACGTGATCCCGTTGCTCGAAGACAGGGACCGGATCACTCCGCATCACCGGAACGTCCAGGCGGTAAACGGCCGGGCCACCGAATATCGGCACGTCGGTCGCACGGATTTCGCAGTACCCGTTCACCGAATCTGCCGAACACCGTGTCCGCAGCAGTGTTCGCATGCGAACGGCGATATCTTTCCAATCGATATTCAGCCTGGTGGGCAGCAGAAATTTGTATGACCGGCCCATATTGATATTCTGTGCGACGATCGGCACAAATCGTCCCATGGCATCCCCCTGGTTCTCTGGCAGCATGATGATGTCGTTCCGCAGGTCCAGGAGGATGAGCCGGGTCTCTTTCGAGTGCGATTCAAGCAGCATCACGTCATCCTCGGACAACAACGACGGGACCCTTGCCCCTCCCGTACCCGCCACCTCGTTTGCCGCCTGATCGATCTTCTCCGACAGGATCGCTCCGATGCGGGCCCACCATGGCGGAATGCTGCTGGGCTCGCTGTTCGGTATGACGCAGCGAGACGTCCATATAGCGAGCAAGGGGCCCGAAGTCCGGTGTGACAGCCTCGCTGACGCGATCACCGAAGACCAGGTAGTCCAAGCTGGCTCCGAAGGACTCCGCCAAGGCGACCAGGGTCTGAAACGACGGCCTGCTCTGCCCGCCGAGTTCGTCCATGCAGAAGCTGCAGCGATTTTGGTAATCACCGGATATCTGTTCCGACGCTGGATCCTTCGCGTCCTGTGCGGCGCCGGTGTTCTACGAGATGATCAAAGAGTTCATCGCCAACGACGACTGGGCGGGCAACGCCATACCTCCGCACGGCAGTACCTACGCGGCCGCGATGCTGGACGATCTGCACCTGAAAAATGCGCGACAGCAGTTCGATTACCTGTGGAAGGGCGGTACATGCCTGTAGGCGGTTCTGAGGTGCCGGAACCGGAGCAGGTCGTCAAGGTCGCACTGGCGTAAGTCGGTTGCTCCGGGGTGACGATCTTGAGATGCTTCGCGCATGCCTGCCCTCCCTGTGGCGTCCACCGAGGACGTCATCGACCAACCGGCCCGGCTCCAGTTCGAGGTGTTCCTCGACGAGCATCGCGCCGCGCTGAACGATTGCTTGGACGGATTGACCGAGGAAGAGGCGCGCCGTTCGCTGGTGTCCTCGAAGACAACGCTGCTGAGCCTGGTGAAGCACGTGACGTTCGTCGAGAAGGTCTGGTTCGACGAAGCCGTCAGGTGCCGGTCGCGCGCCGAGATCGGCATCCCCGCGACACCGGACGAGTCGTTCGTCCTCGATGACGACGACACCATCGCCACGGTCCGGCAAGCGCATCGCGACGCTTGCGAGGCCTCCCGTCGCGCGGCATCGTCCTTGGGACTGGACGACTTGGTCCACGGCAACCGGCGTGGCCCGCTCCCGCTGCGCTGGGTGTATCTCCACATGCTGCGTGAGCTCGCTCAGCATTGCGGGCACGCGGACATCCTGCGCGAGCAGCTCGCCGACCGGTAACCCTGGTGTCCGGGCCGGCCGACGAGCGGCCGGCCCGGACAGCCACGATCAGGCTACGTCGTACCGGTCGAGGTTCATGACCTTGTCCCACGCGGCGACGAAGTCCCGCACGAACTTCTCCCGCGAGTCGTCACTGGCGTAGACCTCGGCGAGGGCGCGCAGCTCGGAGTTCGAGCCGAACACCAGGTCGCTGCGGCTGCCGG
>NZ_DASYMU010000176.1:0-49241 GCF_036008905.1 Amycolatopsis sp.
GGGCACTCGACGCCCCCAACGCCGCTTTGGGGGCGTGGCCCGCCACTCAGCACCCGCCGCCGGTGCCGAGCAGGGGTCAGGGGCGGGGGCGGGGTTGGCATTTCGGGCAGGAGAAGGAGGAGCGGTTCATGAACGGGTCGCGGCGGATCGGGGTGCCGCAGCGGCCGCACGGCAGGCCCTCTTGCCCGTAGGCGTCCAGCGAGCGGTCGAAGTAGCCGGACTCGCCGTTTACGTTGACGTACAAGGCATCGAACGACGTCCCGCCGACAACGAGCGCTTCGTTCATCACGTCGGTGGCGGCGGAGATGAGGGTGCGGCCTTGCGGGTTGGTCAGGCGCGTGGTCGAGCGGGCCCAATGCAGTTTGGAGCGCCACAAGGCTTCGTCGGCGTAGATGTTGCCGACGCCGGAGATGAGCGTCTGGTCCAGCAGAGCCCGTTTGACCTCGGTGCGCCGCGAACGCAGGGCCCGCAGGGCGGCTTCGGGGTCGAACTTCGGGTCCATCGGGTCACGGGCGATATGCGCGATGGTGCTCGGCAGGGAATCGCCGTCGACCTCGACCAGGTCGGAGAGCGCGAGGCCGCCGAAGGTGCGTTGGTCGACGAAGCGGAGTTCCGGGCCTTCGTCGGCGAAGCGGACTCGGACGCGGAGGTGCTTCTCGTCGGGCGCGCCTTCGGGCTGGACGAGCATCTGCCCGCTCATGCCGAGGTGCGCGAGAACCGCTTCGCCGTCGGAAAGTTCGAGCCAGAGGTACTTGCCGCGCCGCCGGGCCGCGTTGATCGTGGTGCCCGCGAGACGGCCGGTGAAATCGTCGGCGCCGAGCACGTGACGGCGGATGGCCCGCTCGTGCAGTACTTCGACCTTGGCGATTTCCCGGCCCGCGACATGGGCCTGCAGCCCCAATCGGACGACTTCGACCTCGGGGAGTTCAGGCATGGCTCTATTCTGCTTCAACCCGCGCGCGCCCGAAGACCGCCCCAACGGGGAACACGGCTACACAAATGGGGAACACGGCTACAGGAGTGGGAATCACTCTTTTTCGTCGTTGCCGAGCTCTTCGTTCAGCACGCGCCAAGCCATCTCGGCAGCCTTCTGCTCGGCTTCCTTCTTGGTCGTGCCGTCGCCGTGCCCGAGTTCGCGCCCGGCGACGAACACCGTGGCGGTGAACTCCTTGCGGTGATCCGGTCCGGTGTCCTCGACGCGGTAGTCGGGAACGCCCATCCCGTTGGTCGCGGCGAGTTCCTGGAGGCTGGTCTTCCAGTCCAGTCCGGCTCCCCGCAGCGGCGCTTCGGCCAGCAGGTCGTCGAACAGGCGGTGGACCAGTTTCCTGGCGACGTCGGTACCGTGCGCCACATACGCGGCGCCGATCACGGCTTCCAGTCCGTCGGCGAGGATGCTCGCCTTGTCCCGGCCGCCGGTGAGCTCTTCGCCCTTGCCCAGCAGCAGATGTGCGCCGAGCCCGCCTTCGCCCAGCCTGCGGGCAACGCGTGCCAGTGCGTGCATGTTGACCACGCTGGCACGAAGCCTCGCGAGCTGCCCTTCAGGCAGATCGGGGTGCGTGTTGTAAAGGTGATCGGTGACGACCAAGCCGAGCACCGCATCGCCAAGGAATTCAAGACGCTCGTTGGGCTGAAGCCCACCGTTCTCATAAGCATAAGAACGGTGGGTCAGCGAAAGCGTCAGAAGCTCGTCATCAAAAGTGATGCCGAGCGCTTCCAGTAGCGGCGTGGGATCGGGAGCCGGCCCTCGGGGCGGTTTGCCTCCCATATCGTCCGCCTCAGGCTGGTTCGACGACCTGACGGCCGGCGTGCTGGCCGCACGTCGGGCAGGCGATGTGCTGGAGCTTCGGCTGCTTGCAGGCGCGGTTGGAGCAAGGCACCAGCTGAACCGGAGCCGCCTTCCACTGGCTGCGGCGCGCGCGGGTGTTGGATCGCGACATCTTCCGCTTCGGGACGGCCACAACATCTCCTTATCACGGTCTGCTCGCGCGGGCGAGCATACTCTTTAGATACACCTAGTTAACACTGGATCGAGCTGGTGCTCGTCAGGCTTGCTTATCGGGGCCACTCGCCGCGGTCTCGTCAGAAACATCGGTTTCGTCGAAACGTTCGACCAGCGCGGCCCACCGAGGATCTATCTTCTCATGCCCGTGTCCGGGCTCGAGATCGGCCCACTTGACACCGCAGTCGACGCACAGTCCGAGGCAGTCTTCCTCGCACAACGGCACCAGCGGCATGGCCAGCACGATCGCGTCGCAGACGAGCTGTTCCAGCTCGATCCGGTTGTCGACGAGCCTGCTGATCTCGTCCTCGTCGGTCGTCTCCTCGGTCGTCGAACCGGGGTACGCGTACAGCTCGGTCAGGTCGACGTCGATGTCTTCGGAGATCGGGTCGAGGCAGCGCGAGCAGTTCCCGGTGGCCGTCACCGACGCCGTGCCGGTGAGCAGCACGCCTTCGACGACGGATTCGAGGAGCAGGTCGAGCTCGACCTCGGTGTCTTTGGGCACGACGATGACGTCGGGCACGCCCAGTGCCGTCTCGAGCGGCGCCGAACGGTGGAAGGAACGGCTCAGCCCGGCATGGCGGGCGAGCTCGCGGGTGTCGAGCACCCAGGGGCTGCGGAGGTCCACCCGCGGCGGACGCGGCGGCGGAAGCTTGTCTTCAGACATATCGCAGACAAGTTTACGCGACCGCGAACAGCAGGTCTCAGCCCTGGTAGTCGTAGAGCGCGGTGCGTCCGGTGCCACCCATGCCCGCCGGGGCGCGCAGGTGGTTGCGCCCGGAGTCGACGGTGCGCAGCGTGGTCGCCAGCAGCTCCGAGAATTCCGCGAGCTTGCCGTCGACGTACGCGTCGCAATCGACGCGCTGACGGTCGGCTTCGGCGTGTGCTTCGTCGACGATCCGCGCCGATTCGGCGTGCGCGGCCTGGACGACCTCGGTCTGGGAGACCAGCCGGGCCTGCTCGTTGCGGGCCTCGTCGATCGCCCTGTCGTAGGCGTCGCGGCCGGCCTGGACCATCCGCTCCGACTCGGCGCGTGAGCGATCGGTCAGGCTCTGGTACTCGGCCTGACCCGCGATGACCATGCGCTCGGCTTCGGCGTGCGCGTCCGACATCATCTGCTCCGCGCGTGCCCTCGCCTCGGCCATGATCCGCTCGGCTTCGGCGGCCGCGTCGTCGACGGCTCGCGCCGCTTCGGCGTTGGCCTCCCCGACGGTGCTGTCGGCCTCGGTCCGCGCGGTGTGGATCAGCTGGTCGCGCTTGTCGAGCACGTCCTGAGCGTCGTCGACTTCCTGGGGGAACGCGTCCCGGACGTCGTCGAGCAGCTCGAGCATGTCGCCGCGTGGCACGACACAACTGGAGGTCATCGGCACTCCCCGTGCCTCTTCCACGATCGTGACGAGCTCGTCGAGAGCCTCGAAAACCCGGTACACGGCCACTCCCTAATGCTTAACGCAAGCAATCCCCGTTTCGCTGAGTTCAGTTTGCCCCTACCGGCACCGGATCCGCCGGACGAAGCCAGGGCCGGGCGTGTCCCCCGGGACCACGCCCGGCCCACGGCGGTCTATTCGAGGGAGAAAGCCGGATCGGTGACGAGCTGCGTCAGCTGATCTTCGTTCAGCGGCAGCCGTCCGCGGTCCATCTTGTAGAAGCCCTCTTCGTCCTTGAAGTCATAGCGCTCGGCCAGCAGGCCCGAGACGAAACTGCTGTTCAGAATCCCGATGTAGCCACCGTCGGCCCGGTAGTTGGAGGCGTCCGCACCGGAGTCGTACTCCGAAAAGAGCACCTTGTCGCCGTTGGACTGAGGGACGATCTCACAGCGCGGGCTCTTGCCCGGCTTGCAGATGTCAGTGGCCTTCTTCATGTTGGCCCGCCCTTTGGGGCTGGTGATCGTCACGTTGAACGACGCGGGCCCGGCGCCGTCGCGGAACTCGACGACGGCGGTCATCGTCCCGGGGTGCTGGCCCGGTTCGAGGTCCGGCACAGCGATGTCCGTGGCGTCAGGCAACAGCTTGGGCAGGACCTCGCGCAGATGCTCCAGGTTCCTGAGCAGCTGTGGGTCAGTGGCAGGCGGAAGGCCGTTCATCGGCGGAGGTGCGCTGGGAATGGCGACCTGGGTCGGCGCCTGCGTGTCCCCCGGCCCGAGGAAGGTCACCGCGGAGCCGAGTACGGCGAGGGTCGCCAGCCCGACGCCGATCGTGGCCCGGCGGCTGCGGATCTTCTTGGCGGCCGTCGTCGCCACCTCGTCGGGATCGAATCCCAGCTGCGGTTCGGCGAGCGCCAATCCGCGTAGTCCGTTCACGAGCTGCTTGTCGTCCACTACCTGCTCCTCTCGACGGGGAGCCGCTCGGCTTCCCGTCGCGTCACGGCGGCGCGGAGGACTTCGAGACCCCGCGCGGCCTGGCTCTTGACCGTCCCTTCCGAACAGCGCAGCGCGGTGGCGACCTCCGCGACGGGCAGATCCGCGCAATAGCGGAGCACCACGGCGGCGCGCTGTTTCGGTGGAACCTCGGCGAGGGCGAGAAGCAGTAGATCCGAGATCCCGGTGGGATCCGTGTGCGCACCGGCCGATTCGGGCACGACGCCGTCGCGGTTTTCCTTGCGCCGCCACGGTCGCCGCTGCTCGTCGAGCCAGCAGCGCAGCAGGACCTGCCTCATGTAGTTGTCGACGGGCCCTTTCCGGCTGACCTTCGGCCAGACCCGGTAGAGCTTGATGAGGGCGGTTGGGACCAGATCCTCCGCGAGATGCCAGTCGCCGCACAGGAGATACGCCGTCCGTCGTTGCGACAGCGCCTTCCCCCTGGCGAACTCCCTGAAGCTCGCATCGTCCCCAGTCCTCATCCAGCCTCCTCGTCCGTGTTCCGGTGTTACTCACGGACGAGGAGACCTGATGGGTTGCATTACACGGTAACGACCTTGAAGGAGGCGTAGTGGTCGCCGGTGTAGAAGTACTCGCCCGCGTTGCCGGTGATGATGCGACGGGCGCCGCGGTTCGAAGAGCCAGGCGTCGGGACGGTGTACTCGTGGTAGTACGCGGAGCTACAGGCCGGCAGGATCTTCTCCCGGTTCTGGAAGACGACGCCGTCGTTCTTCGGGTACGGGAACGGGCCGTCGGTCTGGATCAGGTTGTAGGTCGTCGTGGCTTCTTTGGGGAGGCTGGACAGCGCGACGCGACTGAAGCCGGTGAGGTCACCACAGGCGTTCTGCTGGATCGAAACGGGCGCGGCGGACGGAGTCGCTTCGGCCAGTCCCGTCCCGCCGAGGAACAAGAGGACGAAGGCGAACAGGGCGGCGGTAAGGCGTGATTTCCTGTTGGTCATTTTCGGACCGTAACCCGGTGCGGTGAGCTTCGACAGAGCATCGGGGTTAACACTCGGAATGCCTACCAACGGCTTGAGCCAATCGGGTTACGCGAGTTCGGAGAGCCGTTCCTTGAGCCGCGCGAAGACGATCGGAGGCACCAGCGACTCGACGTCGCCGCCGTAGGTCGCCACCTCCTTGACCAGCGAACTGGAGACGAAGCCGTAGACGGGGTTGTTCGCCATCAACAGCGTTTCGACGCCGGAGAGTTCACGGTTCATCTGGGCCATCTGCAGCTCGTAGTCGAAGTCACTGACCGAACGCAGGCCCTTGGCGATCGCGATGATGTCGTTCTCGCGGCAATAGTCGACGAGCAGGCCGTGCCAGGAGTCGACGCGGACGTTGGGCAGTTTCACCGTCGTCTCGCGGAGCATCTCCATCCGCTCCTCGATGGTGAACAAGCCCTTCTTGCTCTTGTTGATCATGACCGTCACGACGATTTCGTCGAAGAGTTCGGACGCACGCTCGATGATGTCGAGGTGGCCGTTGGTAGCTGGATCGTAAGAGCCGGGACAAACCGCACGCCGCATGGACGGACGCTACCAAGCCCGAAGGGGTCGCGCGCGCTCATGCCGCTTGCGTCACATAGTCGTTTCCGCCGTGTTTTCCCCCGGCGCGTACTCGCCCCAGTGCAGGGCGGTGTCGCCGTAGCGCTTGATCCGCATCGGCTCGAAGTTCCCGGGCCAGTCGGGTTCACCGTCACGGGTGGCCCGCTCGATCACCACGAGCGCGCCGTCGGCGACCCAGCCACCGGCGGAAAGCGCGGTGAGGATCGCGCCCAGTTGAGCCGAGTCGACGGCGTAGGGCGGGTCGATCAGCACGAGGTCGAACGGCTGGGTGACCGAACCCGCGACGACGGCCTCGACCTGTCCCGATCGGACGGTGCCGCCCAGGCCGACGTCGGCCACGTTCCCCTTGAGGACGTCGGTCGCCTGCCTGCCCGACTCGACGAACAACACGTCGACGGCCCCGCGCGACAGCGCCTCCAGCCCGAGCGCGCCGGAACCCGCGTAAAGGTCCAGTACCCGGGAGCCGTCCAGCTCACCGGCCACTTCCAGCGCGTTGAACAGCGCCTCACGCACTCGCTCGGAGGTCGGCCTCGTGCCCTTCGCGGGCACCTTGAGCCGCCTGCCGCCCGCCTTCCCGGCCACGATCCTGGTCACGCGTGCATCCTCCCCCACCGGCGTCGCGGAGTGCACTACATGACACTTGACGAACGTCCAGCCGGGAACGCGTAGAGTTCTTCTTCGCCCTCGAAGGCGTTTGAACTGCTTAGGAGCGATGAGTGTCGGAACCTCGGGTCAGACGGGCCGAGATCGCCATCGAGCAGTCCCATGTCGATCGGGTGTACACCCGGCTCGGGGAACTGCGTACGCAGGCTGAGGCCATGCGGTCGAAGGGGTATGAGATCGGCCACGGGGCCGGTCGGGAGGCTATTTTCGAGCAGGCGTCGATGCTGTTCGAGCGCGACATGATGGTCTTCCACGCGAACCAGACGTTGCAGACGCTGGACGCCGAGTACGAAGGACTGGTGTTCGGCAGGCTGGACCATCTGGACACCGAGGTCGACTACGTCGGCAGGCTCGGCATCCGCGACGCGGACTTCAACAACCTGGTCACCGACTGGCGCGCGCCGGCGGCCGCGCCGTTCTACCAGGCGACGGCCGAAGAGCCGATGAGCGTCATCCGGCGCCGGGTCATCCGCAGCTCCGGCCAGAACGTGCTGGACGTGGACGACGACGTGCTGATGGCCGACGCGGTGCCGGACGGCATGCAGATCGTCGGCGAAGGCGCGTTGATGGCCGCGCTGGGCCGGTCGCGCGGCGAGAAGATGCGCGACATCGTCGCGACCATCCAGAAGGAACAGGACGAGATCATCCGGGCGCCGTGGCGCGGGATCACCGAGATCACCGGTGGCCCGGGTACCGGCAAGACGGCCGTCGCGCTGCACCGCGCCGCGTACCTGCTGTACCGGTATCGCCGTCAGCTCGGTGGCGCCGGGGTGCTCGTCGTCGGCCCGTCCGGGGTCTTCACCAGCTACATCGAGCGCGTGCTGCCGTCGATGGGTGAGACGAACGTCGAACTGCGCGCGCTCGGCGAAGTCCTCGACGGCCTGAACGCGACCCGGCAGGACGCCGCGCCGCTGGCCGCGATCAAGGGGTCGCTGCGCATGCGCAAGCTGCTCCTGCGGTCGCTGCGCGAAACCCCGCCGGACGCGCCGACGAACATGCGGATGGTCTATCGCGGCGAGGTCCTCAAGCTCGACGCGAAGGACCTGGAGAAGGTCCGCCGCCGCGTCCACACCGCGGGCGCGCCGCCGAACCGGTCCCGGATCCGCGCGGCCGAGATGCTGCTCGAAGCGCTCGCCACGCGGGCCGACGAGCACGCGAAGGAGGACGGCAAGTCGTTCGACAAGGCCGAGCTGATCTACGAGCTCGGCGACCGGATCGAGTTCCACCGGTTCCTCGTCGAGTGGTGGCCGGTGCTCTACCCCGCGCAGATCCTGCGGTGGATGTCGGACGAAAGGCGGCTCGCCAGCGCGGGCAAGGGACTGCTGAACCGGGGCGAGATCTCCTTGCTGGCCAAGGATCTTGGCGACCGTTCCCGCGGCTGGTCGGTGGCCGACGTCGCGCTGCTCGACGAGCTGCGCGTGCTGATCGGCCCGGAGCCGAAACGGCGCCGCCGTCAGGAAATGGTCGAGGTGAACCCGTCGCGGTCGAGCAGCGGGACACACCGCGCCGAGCACTACGACGAGTACTCGCACGTCGTGGTCGACGAGTCGCAGGACCTTTCGCCGATGCAGTGGCGGATGGTCGGCAGGCGCGGCAAGTACGCCAGCTGGACGGTCGTCGGGGACCCGGTGCAGAGCTCGTGGCCGGATCCCGCCGAGGCCGCGCAGGCCCGCGACCAGGCGTTCGGCCAGAGCGCCGCGCGCCGCCGCTACACCCTGCGCACGAACTACCGGAACTCGAAGGAGATCTTCGACCTCGCCGCCAAGGTCGTCGTCGGCCACGCCGGCGAGGACGACCTGCCGCAGGCCGTGCGCACCACCGGGCTCGTGCCGGAGGTACGGGCGGTCGAGGCCACCGGGATGGAAGCGGCCGTGCAGGCGGCGTCCAAGGAACTGATGGACACCGTCGAAGGCACTGTCGGCGTGATCACCGCGATGGATCGCGTCGAAGAGGTGGAGCGCTGGCTCGCCGGTCAGGTCGACGAGCGGCTCAAGGTCGTCGGCAGCCTCGATTCCAAGGGACTCGAGTACGACGCCGTGGTCCTGGTCGAACCGAACGACCTGATCACCGAGTCGACCACCGGGCGCCGGGTGCTCTACGTCGCGCTGACCCGCGCGACGCAGCAGCTCACCGTGCTCGCGTCCAACCCGGACTGGCTGCCGCACTGAGTTCGTGAGTGCGTAACAGTGCTCAGAACGGTGGGTGGCAGGGCTCGACTTGGGTGGGTGCCTCGTGGCTTGTCGTTGATGCCGTGAAGGGAACCTTGAGGGACTCTGAGTCCCTCAAGGTTCCCTTCACGGCGTTCCGGTAGCCACTCACGACGGACACGGTGGGTGGTAGTCGACGCCGGGGAAGTATTCGGCCCACTCGGCGGGCGTGATCTTCGGCGAAGCGATGTCGCAGATACGAGCGGCGACCTCGTCGGTGCCGACTTGCCACATCCGCACGGTCCGGTCCGAGCCGGCGGAAGCGAGCGTCTTGCCGTCGGGGCTGAACGCGATTTGGTAGAGCCGGTCGGTGTGCCCGACAAGGACGGCCGAAAGCTGCGGCGTGCTGCCGGTGACGTCCCACAGTTGCGCGGTGCGGTCGGCGCTGCTGGTCGCCAAAGTGCGGCCGTCGGGGCTGAAGGCGACCGTGTCGACGGAGTCGGTGTGCTTGGTGAGGATCACGGGCGTGCCGGGTTTGCGCGGGTCCGTGATGTCCCAGAGCCGGGCCGTGCGGTCCTGACCCCCGGTGGCCAGGGTGCGGCCGTCCGGGCTGAACGCCACGGAGAACACGGCGTCGGTGTGCCCGGTGAGCGTGGAAAGCGCACCGGGGTGCGCGGGATCGGCCACGTTCCAGAGCCGCACGGTGTCGTCCCAGCTCGTCGTCGCGAGAAGCCGGCCGTCATGGCTGAAGGTGACCGCCTGGACGTCGTCGGCGTGCGGGTCGAGGCTCCCGAGTTCCTTCGGATTCCGGATGTCCTCGACGTTCCACAGCTTGACCACGCGCGTGTCGCCGACGGCCGCCATGACCCGCCCGTCCGGACTGAACGCCACCGCGTCGACGTCGATGGCGTGGTCCATGGTGACGATCGGCGGGCCGATCTTGGCCGGATCGCTGATGTCCCACAGCAGAAGTTTGCCGTCCCAGCTGCTGGTGGCGAGGGTTTTCCCGTCCGGCGTGAACTCCACCGCGCAGACGCCGTCGATATGGCCGGCCAGCGTCGCGAGTTCGCGCGTGTTGTGTGGGTCGGAGGTGTCCCAGAGTTTGACGACCTTCTCGTTGTCGCGCCCGCCGGTGGCCATCAGCCGCCCGTCCGCGCTGAACGACACCTCGCACACGCGGGCGTCGTGGCCGGTGAGCACCGGTCCCGGGCGGTCCCACAGCCACGCCGTGTGGTCGTCGCCGGAGCTGACCAGCGTGCGTGCGTCCCTGCTGTACGCCACCGAGACGACGGATGCCGTGTGCCCGGTCAGGACGGTGCTTTGCTTGGGAGCGCGGAGATCGGTGATGTTCCAGAGCCGCACGCTGCGGTCCACGCTCGCCGACGCGAGCTCGCGGCCGTCCGGCCGGAACGCCACCGAGCGCACGATGCCCGTGTGACCCGTGAGCGTCGAAAGACCGCTGGGATCGGCGGGATCGCTGACGTCCCACAGGCGCGCGGTCATGTCGACGCCGCCGCTGGCCAGTGTCCGGCCGTCCGGGCTGAACGAGACCGAGTTGACCTGGCCGGTGTGTCCGGCCA
Organism: Amycolatopsis sp.; assembly: GCF_036008905.1. Taxonomy (GTDB): domain Bacteria; phylum Actinomycetota; class Actinomycetes; order Mycobacteriales; family Pseudonocardiaceae; genus Amycolatopsis. The sequence continues at coordinate 10,316 of NZ_DASYMU010000176.1, forward strand.
GTTCTCTGGGCGGGTCAGCCGATCCCACGGTCCAGATCCGGACGATCTTGTCGCTGCCGCCGCTCGCGACCAGGCGCCCGTCGGGGCTGAACGCGACGGCGTTGACGGTGCCGGTGTGCCCGGCCAGCTCGGTCGTCCGGCCGGGACGGCTCGGGTTCGTGAGGTCCCAGAGCCGGACGAGACTGTCGTTGTCGGCGGTGGCCAGTATCTTGCCGTCGGGGCTGAACGCCAGCGCGCGGACGTTGTCGGTATGCGCGGACAGCGCCGAAAGCCCGCGCGGGGTGCCCGGGTCGGTCACGTCCCAGATCCGGACGGTGTGATCCCAGCTGCCCGTGGCCAGCGTGCGCCCGTCGGGGCTGAAGGCGAGGCCCTCGACGTTGCCGGTGTGGCCGATGAGCGTCGACAGCTCGCGCGGGTGGTGCGGATCGGAGACGTCCCACAGTTTCGCCGTGGTGTCCCAGCTCGCCGTCGCCAGTACTTTTCCGTCCGGGCGGAAGACGGCGGCGTTGACGTTGTCGGTGTGCCCGGTCAGCTGGGTGGCGTACGGCATGGCCAACGTGCTGAGCAGGCCGCCGCGAGCGTCCGTGCCGGGGACGAGCTGATAGGCGGCCAGGCTCAATTGGACGGCCAGCGCCGGGTTCGCCGCACGCAGCAAAGTCGCCTGGTGCGCGACCTTCTGCGACAACGCCGAGTTGCGCTGTTCTGTCGCCGTCTTCCCCGCCGAGACGGCGAAAACCGTGGCGGAGACAGCCAAAACGAGCAGCACGGCGAGCAGCGCGACGAGCTGTCGCAGCCTTCGTGTGCTGCGCCGGGCGACGTCCTGTTCCCGGGTTTCCGCGGCGAGGCTCGCGTCGAGGAACGCCTGTTCGCGAATGGTCAGCCCGCGGTCCTCGTCGACGGCCCAGTCGCGGGCGCGGGCCAGGCGGGTGCCGCGATAGAGGGCGCCGGTGTCGCGGTCGACGGCTTCCCAGACGCCGGTCGCCTCGGTGAGTTCCCGGTGGACGCGCAGGCCTTCACGGTCTTCGGTCAGCCAGCAGCGCAGCCGGGGCCAGCTGCGGATGAGCGCTTCGTGCGCGATCTCGATGCTGTCGTCGTCGAGGGTGATCAGGCGGGCGCTCGCGAGGCTGCCGAGCACCACGGTGACGTCCGGGTCGTCGTTGTCGAGCTCGCTCGCGGTGATGCGGCGCTTGGTGTCCTCGGTACCTTCACCGAGCGCGGTCAGGCGCAGGAAGATCTGGCGCGCGAGGTGTTTCTGGTGGTCGTTCAGGGTGGTGTAGGTCAGCTCGGAGGTCTGCGCGACGGCCCGCTCGATACCGCCTGTCGACTCGTAGCCGGCCAGGGTGAGCGTGGTGCCGCGACGGCGTTGCCATGTCTCCAGCAGCGCGTGCGAAAGCAGCGGCAGGACCCCGGGCTGGCCGGTGGCGTCGGCGATCAGCCGGGAGACGAGCGCGGTCTCGACGCGGTTGCCGGTGCTGATGGCCGGCTGGGTGATGGCGAGGCGCAGCTCCTCCGTGGTCATCGGGCCGACCAGGATCTGCGACTCCTGCAGGACGTTGACCAGTTCCGGATGCTGCGCGCAATGCGTGTAGAAGTCAGTGCGCACGCCGAGCACGACCCGCGTCCGGCTGTGCGGCTCGGTGGTCGCGGCGACCAGTGCGGCGATGAACCGGGCGCGCTCCTCGGCGTCGTGGCAGAGGGTGAAGACCTCTTCGAACTGGTCCACGACGAGCACGAAATCGCCGTCGGCGGCTCGCGCGGCGAGGAGCTGACGGGCGACGAGACCGAGATTGCGCGGCTCGGCGGTGAATTCCGTGAGCAGGCCACCGGGCGCGAGTCCCAGTTCCGCGCCCATTCTGACTGCGCATTCCTGCAACGGATGCGCACCCGGAGTGAGCAGAAGAGTCGTATCCGTCTTCACCGCGGGCAGTAAACCGGCGCGCAATAACGAGGATTTACCCGATCCGGACGCGCCGAGCACGGCGACAAACCGATTCCGGGAAAGTCTTGAAACGATTTTCTCGACCAAGGGTTCGCGGCCGAAAAAACGGTCGGCGTCTTCGGGCCCGAACGGCGTCAGACCGGCATAGGGCGGGACGGCGTTCTCAGTACCGGAGTTGTTCGGCCGGCCGTCACCGTCGGCGGTGATGGTATGCCAGCGGGCTTCCCACTCGGCTTCGTCGCCACCGCAGGCTCGGACGTAGGCCAGGGTCACGGCCAGGCTTGGCAGCTTGCGGCCACCGGCGGCTTCCGACAGCGTCCCCGCCGAATAATGGGCCCGGCGTCCCAGTTCCCGATAAGCGAGTCCACCGGCCTTTTCCCGGAGCAGGCGAAGGTCCGCCGCGAACTCCCGCAGCGCGTCGTCACCGTCGTCGAGCGGCCGCTCCGGACGAGGCACGGGACCTCCCTTCGTCGAGTCACCCGTGTTTTCCGCGGGTTCCGGGTTGTTCAGAGGTTGTTGTTCGGTGCCCGGCTCCTGACACCGAACAACTTATCCGCAGTAAAACAGTGCATCGGGCGCGCCCCTGCCGGGAAGGGACCTACCGGCAATACGTGCGTCTGAATTTCAAACAAAGGGGTGCATTGTGTTAATCAATTTCCACTGGGGAAGTTCACTCACAGCCCTCTCCGCCGACGCCGCGACCATCGGCACGGCATAGGGACCGCCGGGGGGGGCGGTCTTCTCGGGGAGTGCCGCCGGACGGCTGGGGGCGTCCGGCGGCACTCAGCAACTCCTATGTGGTGTTGATCGCCCCGCTTAGTGGGAAGAGTTCGGGCGTGACGGGCGTTGCACGTAAGCGTGACTTCTCTGTCTGACGTGCCACTGTCCGTGCTCGACCTCTCGCCCGTGGTGAGCGGGTCCGATGTCCGGGGAGCGCTGCAATGCACCCTCGACCTGGCCAAGCACACCGAAAGCCTCGGCTACAACCGCTACTGGCTCGCCGAGCACCACAACATGCCGGGTATCGCGAGCTCGGCCACCGCCGTCCTGATCGGACAGGTCGCCGCCGCGACCGAGACGATCCGCGTCGGCTCCGGCGGCGTCATGCTGCCCAACCACGCGCCGCTCATCGTCGCCGAGCAGTTCGGCACGCTCGAGGCGTTCCACCCCGGCCGGATCGACCTCGGCATCGGCCGCGCGCCCGGCTCCGACCAGCGCACCGCGCTCGCCATCCGCGGGCCGGGTGGCCTCTCCGCCGAAAACTTCCCGCAGCAGCTCGCCGAGCTTCGCGAGTACTTCGAGCCCGGTGAAGGCCGCGCGGTACGCGCCGCCCCGGCCGAAGGCAACAAGCCGCCGGTGTGGCTGCTCGGCTCGAGCGGCTTCAGCGCGCAACTCGCCGGGCAACTCGGCCTGCCGTTCTCGTTCGCGCACCACTTCAGCGCGGAGAACACCATCCCGGCCGTGCAGATCTACCGCAACGCGTTCCGGCCGTCCGAGGTGCTGCAGGAGCCGTACGTGATGCTCGGCGTCTCCGTGATCGCCGCCGAGACCGACGACCGCGCCCGCTGGCTCGCCGGCCCGGGCGGCCTCACCTTCCTCAGCCTGCGTCGCGGACGGCCCATCCCGCTGCCCACGCCCGAGGAAGCCGAGGCGTACCCGTACACCGAGATGGACCTCGCGTTCATCGAGGAGCGCTTCGACAGCAACATCGCCGGTTCGCCCGAGACCGTCCGGAAGGGACTGGAGACGTTGCTGGCGGACACCGACGCCGACGAGCTGATGATCACCACCATGGTCCACGACCACGAGGACCGGCGCCGCTCGTACGAAATCGTCGCCGACCTGGCGAAGTAGCCCCCGGCTCCCCACGCTACGAAGGGACCCTTCCTCTCAAGAAACGCCAGGAAGGTTCCCTTCATGGCGTTCCGGCGCCCACCTCGGAGAACATATCGACACTTTCCCGGGTGGCCGCGTGCGCAGGGCGCGCTTGGGAGCGCATGGCGTGCACTCGGGCGTGCACAGACTGCACTCAGAAGATCTTGTGCCATTCCTTATGCGGCGCCGACAAAAGTCGCGCGAGTAATTGTCATAAAAGTTCAAGAAAAAGAATGACCCTTGTTCCCCCGTGAGGGCAAAGTTAACGTACTGACCAGTAGCAAAGCCATCTGTCGGTACGGCCACTTTTCCCGATAATACGCCATTCGGAGCATTGGGGGAATCGCACCGACGCTATTCGCGTGACCGACTGCGGAGGTGTCGTGGGAATCCGGACATCCGGCCCGTCCTCCATTCCCGGCGCCGCCGCGCTGCGGGAAACAGGACGGTTGTACGCGCTGGCGTTGGACGTTCTCCGCTGCCTGTTCAAGCGCCCGTTCCAAGCCCGCGAACTCATCGGGCAGTTCTGGTTCATCGCCAGCGTCTCGATCCTGCCGACGGCGTTGGTCGCCATCCCGTTCGGCGCGGTCATCGCGCTCCACGTCGGCTCGCTGACCACGCAGATCGGCGCGCAGTCGTTCTCCGGCGCGGCCAGTGTGCTGGCGATCATCCAGCAGGCCAGCCCGATCGTCACCGCGCTGCTGATCGCCGGCGCGGGCGGTTCGGCGATGTGCGCCGACCTCGGGTCGCGCACGATCCGCGAAGAGATCGACGCCATGGAAGTTCTCGGCGTCTCCCCCGTCCAACGGCTGATCGTGCCGCGGGTGCTCGCCGCGATGGGCGTGGCGGTGTTCCTCAACGGCATGGTCAGCGTGGTCGGCGTGCTCGGCGGCTACTTCTTCAACGTCATCATGCAGAACGGCACCCCCGGCGCGTATCTCGCGAGTTTCTCCGCGCTGGCCCAGCTGCCCGACCTCTGGATCAGCGAGATCAAGGCGCTGATCTTCGGGTTCGTCGCCGCGATCGTCGCCTCCTACCGCGGGCTGAACCCCAAGGGCGGCCCGAAAGGCGTCGGCGACGCCGTCAACCAGTCGGTGGTCATCACCTTCCTGCTGCTGTTCCTGCTGAACCTCGTGCTCAGCACCCTGTACCTGCAGCTCGTTCCACCGAAGGGGATGTGAGGCCGCCATGGTGACCACCAGGGGCGAGCGCGTCCGAGGAGCGATCGACCGGCGATTCACCTTCTTGGATAGCTTGGGCGAGCAGATCCTGTTCTATCTGCGCGCCCTCGCGTGGGCTCCGCGCGCGATTCGCCGCTATGGCCGGGAAATCACCCGGCTGCTCGCGGAGGTCAGCTTCGGCACCGGCGCGCTGGCCGTCATCGGCGGCACCATCGGCGTGATGGTCGGGATGACGGTGTTCACCGGCACGGTCGTCGGCCTGCAGGGCTACTCCGCGCTCAACCAGGTCGGCACCTCGGCGTTCGCCGGGTTCGTCTCGGCGTACTTCAACACCCGCGAGATCGCGCCGCTCGTGGCCGGGCTCGCGCTGTCGGCCACGGTCGGCTGCGGGTTCACCGCCCAGCTCGGCGCGATGCGGATCTCCGAGGAGATCGACGCGCTCGAGGTCATGGGCATCCCCAGCATCCCGTACCTGGTGACCACCCGGATCATCGCCGGTTTCCTCGCCGTCATCCCGCTTTACGCGATCGGCCTGCTGACGTCGTATCTCGCGTCGAGACAGGTCACCATCTGGTTCTTCGGCCAGTCCGCCGGGACCTACGACCATTACTTCCTGCTGTTCCTGCCACCCGGTGACGTGCTGTGGTCGTTCGGCAAGGTGCTCGTGTTCAGCGTGGTCGTCGTGCTCGCCCACTGCTATTACGGTTTCCGCGCCAGCGGCGGTCCCGCGGGCGTCGGCGTGGCCGTCGGCCGGGGCGTGCGCACCGCGATCGTGGCGATCAGCGTGATCGACTTCTTCCTCAGCCTGGCGATCTGGGGCGCCACGACCACGGTCAAGGTCGCCGGATGAGCCGCAAACTGGGGGTCCGTACCGCCGGGGTCGCGTTCCTGGTGGTGATGGCGGTGTTCGTGACGCTGTCGATCCAGGTCTACAACAAGGATTTCGTCTCCTCGATCCCGGTGACGCTCAAAACGGACCGGGTCGGCAACCAGCTGCGCATCGGCGGCGAGGTCAAGACGCGCGGGGTCGTCGTCGGCGAGATCCGGACCATCCGCAGCACCGGCACCGGCGCGGAAATCGGCCTGGCGATGGAACCCGGGAAGATCGACAAGCTGCCCAACGACGTCTCCGCCTTGCTCATCCCCAAAACCCTCTTCGGCGAACGGTACGTCCAACTGTCCATTCCGGACCGTTCCACCGCACCGCACCTCACCGCGGACGACGTCATCCCGCAGGACCGATCGGCGAACGCGATCGAGCTGGAAAAGGTGTTCGACAATCTGCTCCCGGTGCTGCAAGCCGTGCAGCCGCAGAAACTCGCGACGACGTTGACAGCGGTGTCGACGGCGTTGCAGAACCGCGGCGAACAGCTCGGCCAGACGCTTTCCACCGCGGCCGGCTACCTGCGCGAGTTCAACCCGAACCTGCCGAAACTCGACGAAGACCTCCGCAATCTCGCGACCGTCACCCAGCTCTACGGCGACATCGCCCCGGATCTGCTCGACGCGCTCACCGAATCGGCGGTCACGCTGAACACCGTCGACGAAAAACGCGGGGAGCTGGCGAACCTCTATCCGCAGGTCACCTCGTCCTCGCAGGACGTCACCACGTTCCTGCGCAACAACAAGGACAATCTCATCGGACTCTCCGCGACCAGCCGGGGCCCGCTGGAGGTGGCCGCGCGCTACTCGCCCAGTTTCCCCTGCACCCTCCAGGCGCTGACCGCGCTCAAACCCGCGATGAACAAGGTGCTCGGCGCGGGCACGAAACAGCCCGGGCTGCACGTCGACGTCTCGGTGACCGACCCCCGCGGTCCGTACAGACCGGGCAAAGACGACCCGGTCTACAAGGCGGGCGGCGGACCGCGCTGCTACCCGAGCGGCGTCGTCCCGACCGAAGGCACCGCCGCGGTTCCGCCCGGCAGTGCAGCACATCCGCTGTTCCCCGGTGGCGAGGACGACCTCGGGGTCGCCAACTCCCCGCAGGAGCAGGAACTTCTCGCCACGCTGATCGCGCCTTCGCTCGGGGTCCCGGTCGCTCAGGTGTCCCCGTGGAGCAGCGTCCTGGTCGGGCCGTTGTACCGCGGCACGGAGGTGACCCTCAAATGAGGAACTTCGTCGGCCCACTCGTCAAGGGCCTCATCTTCATCGTGATCACCGTGCTCGCGACCACCCTGCTGGCCATCTCGATCACCAACACCGGCATCGGCGACACCGACCAGTACGGCGCGAAGTTCCTCGACGCCACCGCGCTCAACGTCGGTGACGACGTCCGGATCTCGGGTGTCCGGGTAGGACAGATCGAGGAGCTCGCCGTCGCCGACCAGAACCTCGCGCACGTGCGGTTCTCCGTCGACAAAGGACGGAAGCTGCCCGCCGACATCACCGCGGTCATCAAGTACCGCAACATGGTCGGCCAGCGCTACATCGCCCTCGTGCGCGGCAAAGGCTCGGCGGACACGCTCGCGCCGGGCGCCGAGATCCCGCTCGAACGCACCACGCCCGCGCTGGACCTCACCGATCTCTTCAACGGGTTCAAGCCGCTTTTCCAAGCCCTGTCACCGAACGACGTCAACCAGCTGTCCGGCGAGATCGTCCAGGTGCTGCAGGGCGAAGGCGGGACCGTCGAGAGCCTGCTGAGCCACACCGGTTCGCTCACCTCGACACTGGCGAGCCGCGACAGGGTGATCGGTGACGTCATCACGAACCTCAACTCGGTGCTGAAGAACATCAACGACAAGGGCGACTCACTGTCGACTTTGATCTCGACGCTGCGGCAGCTGGTGTCCGGCCTCGCCGGGGACCGGACGGCGATCGGCGAGGCGATCGAAGGCATCGGCGGGCTTTCCCAGGCCACCGCCGGGCTGCTCGACGTCGCCCGGCCGCCGTTGAAGGACAGCATCACCGGACTCGGTGATCTGTCCCAGAATCTCGCCAACGGCTCCGACGACATCAACAACCTGCTGGACAAGCTGCCACAAAAGTTCAACGAGATCGGCAGGCTCGGTTCGTACGCGTCGTGGATGAACTTCTACCTCTGTGAGGCGACCCTGCGCACCGATCCGCCGCGCGGCCTGCCCGTCACCGCTGCGAGGTGCCAGTGAAAACGTTCAAGGAACGCAATCCGTACGTACTGGGCGCCGTCGGCAGCCTGGTGATGGCCGCGCTGCTGACCGCGACCTTCAACTACGAGAACCTCCCCATCGTCGGCTCCGGCACGTTGTACGAAGCCGAGTTCTCCGAGGCGGCGGGCCTGCAGGCCGACGACGAAGTGCGGGTGGCCGGGATCAAGGTCGGCGAGGTCACGAGGGTCGAACTGGACGACGACCACGTGCGCGTCGGTTTCCGGGTCAAGGACGCGTGGGTCGGGAACAAGACCTCCGTCGAGATCAAGATCAAAACCCTGCTCGGCCGGAAGTTCCTTTCCCTGCACCCGATCGGCGACACCGAGCAGGACCCCCGGCAGCCGATCCCCCGCACCCGCACGGTGACACCGTACGACGTCACCGACGCGTTCAACGGGCTGGCGAACACCGTCGGCGCGATCGACACCGGTCAGCTGGCGGAGAGCTTCCGGACGATCTCCGACACGTTCAAGAACTCCCCCGAGCACATCCGCACCGCGCTCGACGGGCTGACCTCGTTGTCCAAGACGATCTCCTCCCGCGATGACCAGCTCGCCGAACTGCTCGACAACGCGCACAAGATCACCGGCACGCTCTCCGCGTCGAACGGCGACTTCGACAAGCTCCTCGACGACGGGAACCTGCTGCTCACCGAGTTGAACAACCGCCGTGACGCCATCCACGACCTGCTCGAGGGAGCACAGCGGCTCGCGACACAGCTTTCCGGTCTGGTGCGCGACAACCAGGGACAGCTCCAGCCCGCGCTCGACCAGCTGACCAAGGTCACCGACATCCTCAAGCGGCAGAACGCGAACCTCGAGAAGAGCATCCAGCTCGCCGGGCCGTACTTCCGTGTGGTGAACAACTCCGCCGGCAACGGCCGCTGGGTGGACAGCTACCTGTGCGGGCTGATCCCGGACAACCGCGATCCCTGCACGCCGCCGAGGGGCCACAAATGAACACGACCCGATTCCAGGCCGGACTCAACCGTTACGTCGCCATCGCCTTGGTGCTGGCGCTGGTGGTCATCGGCGTGCTGTGGTGGATCTTCTCCGGCAACGGCCAGCACAGCGTCACCGCGTACTTCAGCCGCGCGGTCGGCGTCTACAGCGGTTCGGACGTGCGCGTGCTCGGTGTCCGGATCGGACAGGTCGACACCGTCACCCCGCGCGGCGAGCAGGTCGAGGTCAAAATGACCGTCGACGGTTCGGTGGGGGTCGCGGCGGACACGAACATCCTCGTCATCGCCCCGAGTGTGGTGGCCGACCGGTACGTGCAGTTCTCGAAGCCCGCGCGCGGCGGCCCGCGGCTCGCGGACGGCGCCGTCGTCGGCATCGACCGCACGGGCACGCCGGTGGAACTCGACGAGCTGTACGCGAGCCTGAACACGCTCAGCACCGCGCTCGGCCCGGACGGCGCCAACGCCGACGGCGCGCTGTCCGACCTGCTCAACACGGGCGCGGCGAACCTGAACGGCAACGGCAAGTCGTTCAACGAGACCGTGCGCAACTTCGCCGACCTCGCGAGGACATTGGCGGGCTCGAAGAACGATCTCTTCGGCACGATCACCGAGCTGCAGAAGTTCACGACCATGCTGGCTGGCAACGACAGTCAGGTGTCGAGCGTCAACTCGCAGCTCGCGTCGGTGTCGACGAGCCTGGCCAACGACCGTGAGGAACTCGCGGGCGCGCTGAACACGCTCGGCGGCGCACTCGCCGACATCCAGCGGTTCGTCAAGGACAACCGCGCGGCCATCAAGTCCAATGTGGACAACCTGGTGGTCACCACGCAGACGCTCGTGAACCAGCGGGCCGCGCTCGCCGAAGCCCTCGACACCCTGCCGCTCGCGGCGGGCAACGTGCTCAGCGCCGTCGATCCGAAGACGGGCACGCTGCAGGGCCGGAGCGTGCTGCCGGACTACTACGACCCACCGCTTCCGCTGGTCACCGGAGGTGGGAAATGAAGCGCGTTCTCCTGGCGATGGCTTGCTGCCTGGCGGTTTCCTCCTGTTCGTCCGGTGAGTTCAAGGGTGTCTACGACCTCCCGCTGCCCGGCGGCGCCGACATCGGCGACCACCCGTACCGCGTCACCGTGCAGTTCGCCGACGTGCTCGACCTGGTGCCGCAAGCCGCGGTGAAGGTCAACGACGTGCCCGTCGGCCGCGTCGAGACGATCCGGCTCGGCGCCGACGGCTGGACGGCCGAGGCGGTCGTCGCCGTCAACGGTGACGTCGTGCTGCCGTCGAACGCGCTCGCGCGGCTGCGGCAATCCAGCCTGCTCGGGGAGAAGTTCGTCGAACTCGCGGCGGCGGACACCGACGCGTCCCCTGGCCGGCTGACCGACGGCGCGGTGATCACCACGGACCGCACCAACCGCAATCCCGAGTTCGAAGAGATCTTCGGCGCGCTATCGCTGTTGCTCAACGGTGGTGGCATCGGCCAGCTCCAGACCATCAACCAGGAACTGACCAAGGTGATGGCCGGGAACGAGCAGCAGATCCGGTCGTTCCTGTCCGGAGTGGACGAACTGGCGACCAATCTGGACGCACACCGCGGCGACATCACCGCCGCACTCGACGGGATGAACCGGCTGGCGACGACGCTGGCGAACCGGCGTCAGCAGGTTTCCGGCGCACTGACCGATCTCACTCCCGGCCTCAAGACGTTGACCGAGCAACGCACACAGCTGGTGACGATGCTCCAGTCGCTCGACGACCTGTCCGGGGTCGCGGTGGACACCATCACCAAGAGCAAAGCGGATCTCGTCGCCGATCTGACCGCGCTCGCGCCGATCCTCGAGCGGCTCGCGGAAGCCGGGGAGAGTCTGCCCCGGGCGTTGGAAATCCTGCCGACCTTCCCGTTCACCGACGCGGTGCTCGACGGGATCAAGGGTGACTACCTCAACGTGTACGCGACGATCGTGCCGGCCGACGGCGTCGAGCTCCCACCGCCCGGCGAGGGTGTGCCCGTCCTTCCGTTGCCGGGCACGGGAGGTCCCAGCTGATGCTGACCACCAAGGTACGGATCCAGGTGCTGGCGTTCGTGGTCATCGCGCTCACCGCGATGTCGTTCATCGGCGCCGACTACGCCGGGCTCGACCGGCTGTTCGGCGCCGGCGGATACGTCGTGCGGCTGCAGCTTTCCGACGGCGGCGGGCTGTTCACCAACAGCGAGGTCACCTACCGCGGGGTCGCGGTGGGCCGGGTCGGCGAGCTGCGGCTGACCGACACCGGGATGGAGGCGGACCTGATCATCAAGGACTCCGCCGAACCGATCCCGGTCAACTCGCAGGCCGTGGTGGCGAACCGGTCCGCGGTCGGCGAGCAGTACGTCGACCTTCAGCCGCGCACCGGCACCGGCCCGTTCCTCGGCGACGGCTCGGTCATCCCCCGCGAGTCGACCAGGCTGCCGCTGCCGGTGCAGGACCTGCTCGGCAACCTGAACTCGCTGTCCGCGTCGGTGCCGACGGACTCGCTGCGGACCGTCGTCAACGAGTTCGACGACGCGTTGCGGGGCGCCGGGCCGAACCTCCGGGCGCTGCTGGACTCAGCGAGCGAGTTCACCGACGCCGCGTCGCAAAACCTGCCGCAGACCGACAAACTGATCAACGACGGCGCCACGGTGTTGCAGACGCAGGCCGACTCGTCGCGGGAGTGGCGGGCCTTCAGTGAAAACGCCAGGCTTTTCGCGACGCAACTGTCCGCTTCGGACGGTGACCTGCGCGAGCTGATCAGCACCGCGCCGGGCGCCGCGACGGAGCTGTCGAGCCTCCTGCGGGAGAACAGTCCCGGGCTGCCGGTGCTGGTGGCCAACCTGCTGACGACGTCCCAGGTCTTCGCCACCCGGATCAACGGGATCGACGAGCTGCTGGTGAACACGCCCAAGGCCGTCGCGGCGACCTCGGCGGCCATCACCGCGGACAGCGGGCGGCTTTCGCTCGCGCTGACGTTCTACGATCCGCCGCCCTGCGACCAGGGCTACGAAAGCACAACCCGCCGGAGCAGCCGGGAAGTCACGTCAGTCCCGTTCAACACCGCGGCGGCCTGCACGCTGCCGCGGGGCGACATCAGCTCGGTCCGCGGGGCGCAGAACGCGCCCAAGGGCGGTGTCCCGGACGCGGTGGTGCCGGGCGGTTTCTCCGAGCCGCTGAGACTTCCCGGTCTGCAGCGGGTTTCGACGAGCCTCGAGGAGTTGCTGTGGCTTGGCAAATGAGGAAAACGGGCCCGATCGTGCTGCTGGCGGCTTCGGCGGTGTTCGCGGGGTGGGCGGGCTGGTCATGGCTGCGGGCGGCCAACGATCCGACGCTGGCGTACGTGAACGCCCGCGACGAGGCGTTGCGGGCCGGGCGTGAGCAGGTCGCCGTGCTCAGCACCCTCGACTACCACGACGTCAAGGGCGGGATCGGGCGCTGGCTGACGGCGTCGACCGGGCCGCTGCACGACAAGCTGGCGAGCACCGACGACAAGGCCAAGCAGACACTGGCCGACGGCAAGACCGTCGCCACCGGCAAGGTGCTGGACGCGGCGGTCAACGAGCTCAACGAGCACGCCGGGACGGCGAAACTGCTGGCGTCGGTGGAGATCACCGTCGCGAAGGAGGGAGTGGCGCCCGGTACCAAGCGCAACCGGTTCGCCGCACAGCTGACACGGACCGGCGACGGCTGGAAACTCAGCGCGCTCGACCAGGTCCCGGTGGGATCGCGATGAGCACCGACGTGGTTGAGCCCGAGGTGGAAGAGGTTCTGGTTACGCCCGGGCCTCGCCGGGCGCGGTTGCCGTTGCTGCTGGTCGCGGCCGCGGTGGTGCTCGCCGGGGCGGGAGCCTGGTTCACCGTCGAGGCGCACGCGCTCCGGTCGTCGGGGTCCGCCGCGAACCACGCGCTGGCCGACACCGGCGCGACGGCCGAGGTGAACTCGGCGGTGACGCTGTCGCTGAACCGGATCTTTTCCTATTCCTACGACAGGACCGAAGTGACCGAGCAGGCGGCGTCGAAACTGCTGCGCGGAAAAGCGCTGGACACCTATAACCAGTTGTTCGGCCAAGTGCGGCAACTGGCGCCGCGGCAAAAGCTGGTGTTGTCCACGAGAGTGGTGAGCTCAGCCGTGCAATCACTGATCGGCGATCAAGCGAAACTGCTCGTTTTCCTCGACCAATCCGCGACCAGAGCGGATAACGCCGCGATCAGTTCGGCCGCGTCCCAGCTTTCGGTCACGGCCGAAAAACAAAACGGCACGTGGGTCATCACCGACCTGACCCCACGCTGAAATATCAACCCCGAGATATCGATCCGGAGATAGACAAGGAGAACAAAGATGTTTTCTTCCGTGCGCCCGAAATACACCCGCAAACTCGGCAAGATGGCCGCTCTCACCGCCGCGACGACCATCGCGCTGGGCACCCTGGCCGCCACCCCCGCGTCGGCCGCCGACCCGGAGGAGTTCCCGGTGACGTTCGCCGTCACCGGCAGCACCGTGGTGAAGAAGACCGGCAGCACCGTCAACCTCGGCCCCGGCAAGCTGGACGGCGCGATCGTCATCGACGGTGACAACGTCGGGATCCGCGGCGACCTCTCGCTGCCGCCCTCCACGGCGAACATCTCGCTGGCGTCCGGGATCTTCTGGATCAAGGCCACCATCAAGGTCGTGCCCGCCGGCCCGATCAGCGGGGTCATCGCCAACGGCGACCTGGTCACGCACGCCAGCGTGAACATGGAGATCAGCGACATCCGGGTGGGCCTGATCGTGCCGATCATCCCGCTGCCCACAGTGCCGAACAGCTGCAAGACGGTCTCGCCCATCTCCATGGACCTGATCACCAAGAACGTCGACCTGTTCGCCCCGACCATCACCCAGACCGGGACCTACACCATCCCGTCGTTCAAGGACTGTTTCATCGCCGACCTGGCACTCGGCGCGATGGTTTCGGGCCCCGGCAACACCATCAGCCTGAACCTGACCTCCACCGTCTGACCCCACCCCCCACCCCCCCACCCCCGATGGCCGTGAAGGCCACATTGAGGGACTCAGAGTCCCTCAATGTGGCCTTCACGGCGTTCAGAGGCAGGGGGCGGAAGCGGAGTCGCGGAGGGCGAGGCTGAGCTGGCTTCCGGCGGACACGCCGAGCAGGGGCGCGCAGGCGTTGGGGGGCACGATGCTCTCGCTCCCGTCGGCGCTTCCGCCCCAGGCCCAGACCGTGCCGTCGGACTTCAACGCCAGGTTGTGCTTGTATCCGGCGTCGATGGCGACGACTCCCGAAGACACTTCGGCCGGCATGTCGAGCTGGGCGGAAGTGTTGTCACCCCAGGCGATCACGCCGCCGTTCTTGAGCGCGAGACTGTGCTGGAACCCGGCCGAGATCGCGGTGACGCCCGAGGTCGCCGCCGCGGGAACCGTGGCCTGGCCGAAGGTGTTCGACCCCCACGCGAGCACGCCGCCGTTCTTCAGCACCAGATTGTGATCCCCGCCCGCCGAAATCACCGTGACGCCGGAAGTGGCCGCGGCGGGCACGTCCGAGCGTGAACCCCAGCTGGTCACCTTGCCCTGCTTCAGCGCGAGACTGTGGAAATTGCTCGTGGAAATCGCGCTGACGCCGGAGGACAAGGCCGCCGGGATGGCCAGCTGGCCGTACCAGTTGTTTCCCCAGGCGAGCACCGCTCCGTTCTTCAACGCGAGCTCGTGCGCCCAGCCCGACTCCACAGCGGTGACCCCGGAGGCCGCGGCGGCGGGCACGTTCAACTGGCCGTAATGGTTGTCCCCCCAGGAAAGCACGGTGCCGTTCTTGAGGGCGAGCCCATTCAGGCCACCCGCGGAGATCTCGGTGACCCCGCTCGCCGCCGCGGCGGGCACCGCCGTTTTCCCGTAGTCGATCTGGCCCCAGGCAAGCACTCCGCCGGGCGCGGCCGCCTGCGCGACACCGGTGCCGAGGGTCGATCCGAGCACCAGTGCCGCCACGGCACCACCACGTGCCACCCGGGAGAAGACGACAGAATTCCGCAAGGCAGTCTCATTTCTCTTCAGTGAATGATCCTTCACATCAGCAGCCTCATCGCGCGATGCTAACCCGGGATGTCCGTGTTGCCGGCCACGGCCGATGTTTTTATCATCGGCGCACAAAAAACATCATCGCGACAATCGGGCACTGACAAGAAATCCATCACCGATGGTGACCAAAGCACTTTGTCGATACAGAGACTTGTTCCTTACGTAACTCGCGAGTAACCTCCATTTCAGTGGGCAAGCACACTGATGGGCGAGCACAGTGGTTCGGCTACATAAAAGCCTCCCACGCCGCTCCGGAAAACAAACTCCTTTTCGACGATCATGCGCAATAGACCGCCGAAAAGAAATATGGACAGCCATCCCCCGAGCCGTAAACTCTCATCAAAGGAGCTGACAGGTATGTCCCGTAAACTGAGCAAGTTGTCCGCCGGCGTCATGACCACGGGCGCGCTGGTCGGCGTCGGCCTCATGCTGGCGTCGGGCACCGCGTCGGCCGTCGATATTCCCTATCAGACCGGCACCGTGAGCTACACGTGCAACTTCCCCGCCATCGGGCAGCGGCCGCTGGCCGTCACGGCGGCGTTCAACGCGCCGGACAGTGTCCCGGCCGGCACCCCCGTCACCCCGAGCGGCATCACCGGCACGGCGTCGATCAGCAGTGCCATCCACGCGCTGCTGAACGCCGCCAACTACGACGGTGTGCGGGGCAAGGCGGACGTCCCGGTGACGATCACCAACGCGACCCCGGCCTCGGCCACCGTGACCGCCGTCGATGTGCCGACGCAGATCGCCAGCCCGTACGTCCCCGGACCGCTCACCTTCAACCTCGCCCAGGACGCGGGCACCGGTGTCCCGGCCCTCACCCCGACCGCCGCCGGCTCGTCGACGCTGTCGCTCGGCTCCACGATCACCGCGCCGCTCGAGTTCCACAAGAAGGACGGCACCTGGACGCCGTGGAGCTTCACCTGCAACGTGGCGACGAGCCCGGTGCAGAACAAGGCGTTCTCGCCGTCGCTCGCGGTGACCTGATCGGCACGATGAACAGGTCGTGAAGGGTGGCCGGAACCCCGGTCACCCTTCACGACAGGCACCTGAAAGGACACCTGTTGAACCGGACCCGGGCACTCACCGCGCTGGCACTGGCCGGACTCGTCGCCGCCGCGAACAGCGGGCTGGTGGGCGTCGGCTCGGCCGCGCAGGGTGAGCCGGATCCGGCTCCGCCTGCCGCGCCCGCCGGGCTGCACAAAGTGGACAAGGATCTGAAAGCCACCTGCGCCTTCGCCACACCGGCGAGTGTCTCGCTGCACGCGACGGCGACCCTGCCCGCGATGGTCCCGTCGGGACAGCCGGCCATCATCACCGACTTCGCGGTGAGACTCGTGCTGCCACAAGGTGTTCTCAATGGGGAGTCCGTCGAGGGTTCGATGGCGCTGGACGTCATCGCGGTGAACAAGGACGACAAGAAGCCGGTGACGGTCACGCTGAAGGTGCCCGCGACCCCGGTCCCCGCGGAAGGCGAGCTGACGCTCACCGCGTCCGGCGAGATCCCGGAGTTCGCCAAAAGCGAGCCGGGTCAGGTGCAGTTCACCGTCGGCGCGCCCACCCTGACCCTGGGCGCCGACGCGGTCCCCTGCACCCTCGACGCGGACCAGGACGCGGCGCTCGGCGGCGTCGTCGTGCTCGCACCCGCGAAGAAAACCCCGGCACCAAGCAGCGAGTCCACAAAGGACCCGGCGGGGGAAGTGGGCACCATGGACGCCCCGGACCCGAACGAGTTCACCCTCCAGCCCCAGCTGCTCGAAGGCTGGTCCACGGTCAAGAAGCTCGGCGCGAAAACCACCATCGGCCCCGCGTTCATGGTGAACGCCACGGTGAAGATCGCCGACGACGGCACCCTGATCGCCCGCGGCAACGTCTTCTTCCCGCCGTCGCGGGTGACCTTCCTGGCGTACGGCTTCATGCCGACCAGCGCCACGCTCGAGATGCTCCCGGTGGACTACCAGGACAGCCGCAACATCTTCATCGAAGCGTTCACCGACGGCATCACCGGCCACAGCCACGTCGACCTCATGGCCAGGATGAGCGACGCCAAGGTCAACGGCGTCCCGCTGGACGTCGGCCCGGACTGCGTCACCGCCACCCCCATCTCGCTCGACGTCACGGGCCCTTACGACGCTTTTGTCGGTGGCACGCTTCAGACCGACCCGGCCAACGAAGACCCCAAATACCAGGGCTTCACGCTCCCGCCCTTCAAAAACTGCGGCGCCACCGAGAACCTCAGCCCGCTGCTCACCGGCCTCTCCTCCGGCCCCGGCAACCAGGCACTGGTGAACATCCAGTCCTTCCTGCCCTGCGACCAGGAACCCGACCCCACCACCTGCCCACCACCCCCGAACTAACCCGCCACGCGCACGCACTTTGGCGAGAAAGCGCCTAGCCGACGGCCGCCATCTGTAGCGAAAATAGGCGCGGACCGGAGTCGACTCCTAGGTCGCGGCGCCGCTGTCGTCAGGTGGGGTCTCTTGGATACCGAGAGATCACGTGATGTCGACATCTCGTGGTGCGGTGGGCACGCAGGACGCTAGGAAGGGGCCCTTCCTCTCGTTTTCCGCGAGGAAGGGCCCCTTCATAGCGCGGTGTGGGCTTGGAAGTACCCCAATGCGGCGTTGGGGGCGCTCAATGCCCCCAACGCCGCATTGGGGTCACGACCGCGGCGCACTTTCTCACCAAAGTGCCTCTCTCGCAGAGTCCGCGCGACCCGCCAGCTGGAGTGAGAATTTTCCACCGCTCACGATGGCCCGCCAGACCCCCATAAAGCTGTCGACAGATGGCGGAGCGCTAGGGGCGGTCGACGCCGGTTACGCGGACTACGGCGAACCCGGCTTCGTCCGAGGCCGCCAGGTCGACTTCGGCGCTGATGCCCCAGTCGTGGTCGCCCTCGGGGTCGTCGAAGATCTGCCGCACCTTCCACACCGCCGGCTCCCGCTCGATCAGCAGCAGCTGCGGCCCGCGCGCGTCAGGGCCAGTACCCAGGACGTCGTGCTCCTCGAAGTACCCGTTCATCGCTTCCTGCCAGGCGTCCGCGTCCCAGCCGGACGACGCGTCCAGCTCGCCGAGGTCGTAGTACGCCCGGCGCGCGGCGAGGTCGACACGGCGGAAGAGTTCGTTGCGCACCAGGACGCGGAAGGCGCGCTCGTTGCGGGTGACCGGCGGCGGGCCGTCCGGCAGGCCGCCTTTGACTAGCACCGCGGCCTGTTCTTCCTCGTCCGGGTTCCGCAGTGCTTCCCACTCGTCGAGCAGGCTGGAGTCGACCTGCCGGACGAGCTCGCCGAGCCATTCGATGAGGTCCTGCAAGGCTTCCGTCTTGGCTTCGTCCGGGACGGTGTGGCGCAGCGTGTCGTAGGTGTCGGTCAAGTACCGCAGCACCAGGCCTTCCGACCGCGACAGCGAGTAGAAACCCACATACTCCACGAAGTTCATCGCGCGCTCGTACATGTCGCGCACGACCGACTTCGGCGAGAGCTCGTAGTCGTCGACCCAGGGCGCGCCCTTGCGGTAGCTCGAATACGCGACCTGCAGCAGCTCTTCCAGCGGCTTCGGGTACGTGACGTCTTCGAGCAGTTCCATCCGCTCGTCGTACTCGATGCCCTCGGACTTCATCGCCTGCACGGCTTCGCCGCGTGCCTTGAACTTCTGCGCCGACAGCACCGGGCGCGGGTCGTCCACAATGGATTCCACAATGGACACGATGTCGAGCGCGTAGCTCGGCGACTCGATGTCGAGCAGGTCGATGGCGGCCAACGCGAACGGCGAAAGCGGCTGGTTCAGCGCGAAGTCGAACTGCAGGTCGATGGTCAGCCGCACCGTGCGGCCCTGCTCGTCGGGCTCGTCGAGCCGTTCGACGACACCGGCGGCCAGCAGCGCGCGGTAGATCTGGATGGCCCGCAGGATGTGCTTGCGCTGCGCCGGGCGCTCTTCGTGGTTGTCCTCGAGCAGATGCCGCATCGAGTCGAAAGCGTTTCCGGGCCGGGAAATCACGTTCAGCAGCATCGAATGGCTGACGCGGAAGCTCGACGTCAGCGGCTCGGGCTCGGCGGCCACCAGCCGCTCAAAAGTACTGTCCGTCCAGTTGACGAACCCCTCGGGCGCCTTCTTGCGGGTGATCTTCCGCTTCTTCTTCGGGTCGTCGCCCGCCCGCTCCAGCGCCTTCGCGTTCTCGATGACGTGGTCGGGCGCCTCGACGACGACGTAGCCGTCGGTGTCGTACCCGGCGCGGCCGGCGCGGCCGGCGATCTGGTGGAACTCGCGGGCCTTGAGATGCCGCTGGCGCACGCCGTCGTACTTGGTCAGCGCGGAGAACACCACGGTCCGGATCGGCACGTTGATGCCGACGCCGAGGGTGTCCGTCCCGCAGATCACCTTCAGCAGCCCCGCCTGTGCGAGCTGCTCGACCATCCGCCGGTACTTCGGCAGCATCCCGGCGTGGTGCACGCCGATACCGTGCCGGACCAGCCTGGTCAGCGCACGCCCGAAGCCCGCGGAGAACCGGAAGTCGCCGAGTGCGACGGCGATCGCTTCCTTCTCGGCTTTCGTGCAGACGTTGATACTCATCAACGCCTGTGCGCGTTCAACGGCCGCGGCCTGCGAGAAGTGCACGATGTACACCGGCGCCTGCCCGCCGTGCAGCAGTTCGAGCATCGTCTCGTGCACCGGCGTCAGGGCGTACCGGTAGGTCAGCGGGACGGGACGCTGCGTCGAGGTGATCGCCGCTGTCGGCCGGCCGGTGCGGCGCGTCAGGTCCTTCTCGAAGAACGACACGTCGCCGAGGGTCGCGGACATGAGCACGAACTGCGCCTTCGGCAGCTCCAGGATCGGGATCTGCCACGCCCAGCCGCGGTCCGGCTCGGAGTAGAAGTGGAACTCGTCCGCCACGACCTGGCCGACGTCGGCGTCGGCACCGAACCGCAACGCGATGTTCGCCAGGATTTCCGCCGTGCAGCAGATGATCGGGGCGTCGCCGTTGACCGCGGAGTCGCCGGTCATCATGCCGACGTTCTCCGGGCCGAAGATCTCGACGAGCTGGAAGAACTTCTCCGAGACCAGTGCCTTGATCGGCGCGGTGTAGTAGCTCCGTTTGCCGTGTGCCATCGCGGTGAAGTGGGCGCCGACGGCCACGAGGCTCTTGCCGGAGCCGGTCGGCGTCGACAAGATCACGTTCGCCCCCGAGACCACCTCGATCAGCGCCTCTTCCTGCGCCGGGTACAGCTCAAGGCCCCGCTCAGCGGTCCATTCTGAGAACGCTTCGAAGAGCTTGTCGGGGTCCGGATCTGCGGGAAGAGCGTCTGCGAGTGTCATGAGACCCCCTATGGTGCCATCCCTTCGTACCGAGTTGCCGAGGGGCGATCGCGGCGCACAGGCGAAACCCGTAGGCTGCGCGTACCGCGCACCATCTTTGGGGTAACCCCAGGCCGGGGCGCACACAGGCAGGTAGTTCCGGAGGGTAGGAATGGCACAGGACATCATCCCGATCGAACTCGGGCTTCCGCAGGGCGACCTGGTCACCTTGTGGGCCCCGCGCTGGCGGGAAGACGGCGAGGAATGGGAAGCCTTCCTCGGCGATGAAGACGACCTGTACGCCTTCCCGGACGCGGCCCATCTGGCCGCGTTCGTGCGGACCGCGGAGCAGCACGATCTGATCGACCACCCCGCGTGGAAGACGGTCCCGTCGCTCAACGTCCCCGAGCTGATCCCCGACGACGACCACTCGTACGACCTGGTCGGCGTACCGGAGCTGATCGCCGAGGAGCGCACCCACTGGACGATCGCCGAGCTCGCCGAGATCGTCGGCATCGTGCGGTCGCTCGCCGACGTCTGCGACCTCGAAGAGGTGCACGAGATCCTCGACAGCGTCGAAGGTTTCTCGCTGCTCGAGCAGGGCACGCTGCCGTTCACCGGCCGCGACGGCGACCTGCTGTGGATCGAGCTTTCCGAGGCGGTCTCCAAGAAGTGGGACATCGTCCTCGACACGATCGACGAGCTCATCACCGTCCCCGACGTCGACGCGCCGCTGCTTGAGCAGACAGCCGAAGAGCTCGCGACGTTCCTGGAGGAGTCGGCCGAAGCCGAAGCCGCCGCGGCGGACGACGACCTCGACGCGGTGGACGACGCCGACGAGGACGCGGCCGAGGAAGACGACGAGCCGGTCGGGTTCTGGGCCGAGGTCGGCATCGACCCGATCAAGATCATCACCGCCGGGCACGAGTACTACACGCTCCGGTGCTTCTACCAGGACGACAAGCCGGTGTTCCTCGGCTCCGACGGCGAGATCGACGTCTTCACCTCCGAGAAGGCGCTCATCCGCAAGCTCGCCGACGGCAACGACCTCTCCGGCACCGACATCGCCGGAATGTCCACTTGGGACGACGTGCTGGAGAAGGCGACGGCCGGTGAGCTCGAGATCGACGTCGACTCGGATAACACCTACGTGCTCACGGGCATCGACGACGACATCGCCGAAGGCGTCGAGGCGATCGACCCGACCCAACTCGAGCTGGCCGTCGAACTGCTGACGGACACCGCCGAGTGGGCCGGTGACGAGAGCGTGCTCGAGGAGCTGTCCAGCTCGGAAACCCTCGGGTGGCTGGTTTCGTTCGTGCTCAAGCCCGACCCGACGCGGCTCGCGCCGAGCGCGCCGTTCGACGCCGAGCAGGAATCGTGGCGCAAGCTGGTCGCCTCCTTCGAGGACCGCCTGAACGTCGGCTAGCCCCGGCACTTTCTCGCCGAAGTGCCCTCTTTCACGTCGTGAGAGAGGGCACTTCAGCGAGAAAGTGCGACCCGCTCGGCGCGGACGGGGACCAGGGCGATGGCCAGCAGCGGGAAAACCGCGGCGATACAGAAGGCCAGCGCGTAGCGCGAGTCGCCGATGACCAGGCCGAGCAGTGGCGGGGTCAGGGAAGCGGCGATGTTCTGGGTGGTGTTCTGCGCCCCCATCGCCCGGCCCGCCCACGAGATCCCGGCCAGTTCGGCCGACGCGGTGAAGCCCAAACCGTTGTCGCTCACCGTGATCACCGCGGCGAGCACCAGCGCGAGCACGACCAGCCACGGCCAGGTCGCGTCGCCGAGCGCGACGAGCAGCATCGCCCCGGCGCTGGCGACGGCGAGTTGCCGCATCGGGCCGAGCCGGTTGCCGACGCGATCCGACCAATATCCCGAAACCAGCCGTCCGCCGGCGCCGAGCACCTGAACCGCGCCGAGGAACCAGCCCGCGGACAACGCGCTCCAGTGATGCACTGTCACCAGGTACACGGGTGCGAACGCGGAGACGGCGAACTGCGGCACCACGAGCAGGCTGCTCGCGCCGTGCAACCGCCACAGCGTCGGTTTCCGGTAAGGCGACGCGGGTTTGGGTCCGGCGTCGGCCGTCTTCGCCGGCCGCGGCGGGTCGACGACAAACCACGTGACCAGCAACGCGACGACGATAGCCAGCCCGGCGGGCAGCAGGATCGCGCCTTGGAAACCCCAGTGGTCCGCGAGCGGCGGAAGTCCGACGGCGGCGACGCCGACACCGAGCGGCTGCGCGGTCTGCCGGATCCCCATCGCGACGCCGCGCTCCGACTGCTGGAACCAGCCCATCACCACCCGCCCGCTCGCGGCGTTGACCGACGCTGTGCTCGCGCCCGCCAGCAGGAACAGCACGAAGAGCGCGGTCAGCGAATGTGAGCCAAGTCCGGCGTAGAGCAACAGCAGGCCGGAACAACCGAGCCCTAGCGCCATGATCAGCCGCTCGCCGTACCGGTCGGCGAGCGCGCCCCAGGCGATCAGGGTGAAGAGCAGGCCGATACTCGGCGCCGCGACGACCGTGCCCGCTTCGGCGAGTGTGAGCCCTTCCGCCGCGCGCATCTGCGGGACCAGGAACGGGATCCCGTAGAGGAACGCGCAGCTCGCGGTCTGGGCGGCGAGACCGAGGCCGAGGATCAGCCATCGGTTGGGTGTCTTCACCGGATCCTGTTCCGCTACTCGTGCCACGTCCGCCGCCGTCCCAGAATATGAGAGATGAATCTTACATTCTGGATTTTACTTACCGGAGCTAAGTAACACAACCCGTTGGTGCGAGCAGGGCGTAGCCGGGCCGGATGACGTTGTCGATCAGGTCTCGGCGCTCGTCGTAATCCAGGAAGGCCGATTTCATCGCGTCGACGGTGAACCGCTCGAAGTCCGCGAGACCGTAGCCGAACGCGTCGCGCAGCGCCTCGAACTCGCCGGACATGGTGCAGCCGCTCATCAGCCGGTTGTCGGTGTTGATCGTGACGCGGAAGCCCAGCCGGGCGAGCAGGCCGAACGGATGCTCGGCGATCGAGGAGGCCGCTCCCGTCTGGACATTCGAGGAAGGGCAGATCTCCAAAGGGATTCGCCTGTCCCGCACATAACGCGCCAACCGTCCCAAATGGACTTCATCACCGGAGACCAAGATGTCGTCGACGATCCGCACACCGTGCCCGAGTCGCTCGGCGCCACATCGGTGAATCGCTTCAGAGATCGACGCCGACCCGAAAGCCTCACCCGCGTGAATAGTGAAATGCGCATTATTGTCACGCAAATAGTCAAATGCGTCCGAAATACGGGCGGGTGGATACCCGGCTTCGGGCCCGGCGATGTCGAAGCCGACGACCCCCTCGTCGCGGTAACGCACAGCAAGCGTTGCGATTTCGAGACCTTGGTCGCGATGGCGCATTGCGCAAAGCAGGGTGCCGATCCGGATGCGCCCGCCCTTCGCGGCGGCCCGCCGCTCACCCTCCGCGAACCCCTCCTGCACCGCTTGAATCACCTCATCGAGTGACAGTCCGTGCTCGACGAACAACTCCGGTGCGTAACGGATTTCGGCGTAGACGACCCCGTCTTCAGCCAGGTCCTCGGCACATTCCGCGGATACCCTGACCAGCGCGTCAGCCGTTTGCAGGACACCACACGTATGGGCGAATGTGGCGAGGTACGACTCGAGCGATCCCGAGTCCGCGGCGGCCACGAACCACCGGCCGAGCTCCTCGGCGCCGACCACGGGGAGGTCGCGGTAGCCCGTCGATTCCGCCAGTTCAGCCACTGTGCCGGGGCGCAATCCGCCGTCCAGGTGGTCGTGCAACAGGACTTTGGGCACACGGCGAATAGTTGTCGATGACAAGACAGGTGTTTCGTCGGACATAGCCCGACAGTAGTATCGGTGTGATTCACCTACGTGGACGTAGGTTCCCGAGGTCGGTTTAACCCTCAGCTTGCTGATCATGGGCTGAATCGGCCATCGGAGTTGACCACAGCATTGTCGGCTTCACGGGGGCCATACACACAGCAATTCCGCAATAGATAAGCTGCCGTGACGTCCCTCCCCCATTTCCCCGCCCACGAAGGACACCGCAGTGACCACTGATAACCAGATTGCAGCACCGTCCTTCGACCGGATGCGCAACATGCTGGTGCGCGCGGCCGAAGTGCGCGAGAGCGAGCAGCAGCAGATCTTCGACGCGCTGGACGACATCTACGCCCGGCTCGCCCCGGTGGACTCGCTCGGCGCGGTCCGCAAGCGGCTCTCCGAACTGCCCGACCGTACCGAGGTCAGCGTCCTGGCCGAGCGCGCCGACGAGACCATGGCGCGGCTCGAAGCTCAGGACAACGCCATCGCGGCGCTCGCCCGCACGGTCGAGAGCATCGTCGACAAGCTGGCCAAGCCGTTCGCCCAGCTGGACGGCAGGCTCGACGGCGTCGGCGCCCGCTTCGAGGGTGTGGCCGGCCGGATGGACGGCCTCGAGGACAAGCTGCAGAACATCCACCGCCGGCTCGACGAGCTCGGTGGTCACCTCGACAAGCAGGACAGCAAGCTCGACGCGCTGCCGCAGTCGGTCATCAGCCCGGTCCGCGAGCGGGTCGACGCCGCCGAGACCGGCCTGCGCGAGCGGATCGAGAACTCGGAAGCCGGTCTGCGCGACCGCATCGAGACCTCGGACAACGACCTGCGCGCCCGGATCGAGACCTCCGACAACGAACTGCGCACCCGGGTCGAAGAGCTCGACAAGAACACGAAGGCCCGCATCGGCGAGAACACCGAAGCACTGAAGGTCGCGCTGACCGAGACCGGCGAGATGATCGACGCCTCGGACCGGCTCGACAAGCTCGGCGACCGGCTCGAGAAGGTCACCGGCACGCTCGACGCGCTGGCCGCCCGGCTGGACAAGGTCGAGGACGGCTTCACCTCACAGCTCGGCGATCTCGACGGTTCGTTCAAGTCCGGCCTGTCCAAGGTCGAGGGCACGCTGTCGAAGCAGCCGGACACGGACTCGGTCACCTCGGTGGTCCGCAAGAGCGCCGAAGAGTCCGAGCGTCGCATCGGCGGCCAGCTCGACGAGGCCATGGCGACCTTCGCCGAGCTCATGCTCGGTGGCGGCCCCGCGGCCCAGTCGCAGATGCAGCTGATGGCTCCGCCGCCCCCGGCCCCGCGCCAGCCGCGCCGCACCGCGCGTAACGGCCGGTCGCCGAAGGCCAACGAGAACGGCAAGGCCAAGACCAACGGCGAAGTAGTCGAAGAAGGCTCCGAAAGCTAAGCCACCCCACGAAGAAGGGCCTGTCACCTGGTGACGGGCCCTTCTTCGTGCTCGCCATCTGTCGACAGATGGCGACGTCTGGCGCGAGAGAGATCGCGCCTAGGGCTTGATGGTTTCGAGGACGATGCCGGAGGTGGAGGTTGGGAAAGTGTCGGAGATGGTGAGGGCGCCGTCTAGGGAAGCGAGGGCGGAGGGGACGGCGTCGGGGGTGTCGGTGTGGAGTTCCAGAAGCGGCTGACCGGCGGTGACGTGGGCGCCGGGCTTCGCGAGGCAGAGGATCCCGGCGGCGTATTGGACGGGATCGCCCCGGCGAGCACGTCCGGCCCCGAGTCGCCAAGCCGCGACACCGACGCCGTAAGCATCCACAGTGGACAGAATCCCGTCGCGCTCCGCCGAGACGACGTGCACGTGCTTCGGCTTCGGCAGCGCGGCCTCGGGATCGCCGCCCTGCGCGCTGATCATCCGGCACCAGGTCTCGTACGCCCGTCCGGACGCCAGAACCTCCGCAGGATCCACCGAAATCCCCGCCAGCGCCAGCATCTCCCGAGCCAGCGCGACGGTCAGCTCGACGACGTCAGCCGGTCCGCCGCCCTTGAGCACCTCGACCGACTCGGCGACCTCGACCGCGTTCCCGACGGCGTTGCCGAGCGGCGTGCCCATGTCGGTCAGCAACGCCGTGGTCGCGACGCCGTGCGCGGTCCCGATCTCGACCAGCGTCCGCGCCAGCTCCCGAGCCTGCTCACGCGTCTTCATGAACGCGCCGGACCCGGTTTTGACGTCCAGCACCAGCCCGGCGGATCCCTCGGCGATCTTCTTGCTCATGATCGAACTCGCGATGAGCGGGATCGACTCGACCGTGCTGGTGACGTCTCGCAGCGCGTAGAGCTTGCGGTCCGCGGGCGCGAGTCCTTCGGTGGCCGCGCAGATCACCGCGCCGACCTCGTTGAGCTGCTTCATGATCTCGGCCGTCGACAGCTCCGCGCGCCAGCCGGGGATCGACTCCAGCTTGTCGAGCGTGCCGCCGGTGTGCCCGAGCCCGCGCCCGGACAGCTGCGGCACCGCCGCACCGCAGGCGGCGACCAGCGGCGCGAGCGGGAGCGTGATCTTGTCGCCGACGCCGCCGGTGGAGTGCTTGTCCACGGTCGGGCGGTCGACCTCGAGCGAGAGCCGCTCACCGGAGTCGATCATCGCGCCGGTCCACCGCGAGATCTCGCCCGCGTCCATCCCGCGCAGGAAGATCGCCATGGCCAGCGCGGACATCTGCTCCTCCGCGACGGCCCCGTGCGTGTAGGCGTCGACGACCCAGGCGATCTGCTCGTCGCTGAGCCTGCCACCGTCCCGTTTGGTCCGGATGACATCCACTGCCGCGAAGGTGCTCATAATCGTTCCTCGTTTCTCAAGCTCTGGTTAGCCTATGTCCATGACGGCCTCCCCGTTCCCGATCCCTGACCACGAACGGCACTGGGTGGAGGCCGCCGAGCGGCTCGCGCCCGAGTTCGCGGCCCGCGCCGACGAGCACGACGACCGGGCGACCCTGCCGGTGGAGAACCTGCGCGCGCTGCACGCCGCCGGCCTCGACGTCGCCACCCTGCCGTCCGGGCACGGCGGCTCGGACCTGTCGTACCAGGCGCTCGGCGAGATCATCGCCGTCGTCGGCAAGGCCTGCCCGTCGACCGCGTGCATCTGGGTGATGCACCTCGGCGCGGCGACAACCCTGGTGCGGTACGGGAAATCCGGCGCGTTCTACGCCGCCGAGCTCGCCCGCGGCGCCCGCTTCGCCAACGCGCTGTCCGAGCCGACCGGCGGGAACCTCTTCCTGTTCCCGCTCCAGCAGGCCGAACCCGCGCCCGGCGGCCACCGTCTCGACGGAGCCAAGCGGTTCGTCTCCGGCTGCGAGATCGCCGACCACTTCTTGGTCAACGCCCAGGTCGACGGGGTTCCGTCGTTCTTCGGGGTGCCGAAGGACGACAGCGTCCGGTTCGAGCCCATCTGGGACTCGATGGGCCTGCGCGCCACCCGCAGCCAGCTGGTCACCCTCGACGGAACGCTGCTGCGCGAGGAAAACCAGTGCGAGAACCTCTCGCCCGTCGATCCGAACATCATCGCGCTGGGCCTGCCCTGGCTGTCGATCGGCGTTGCCGAAGCCGCGCTCGACGCCCTCATCACGCACGCCCGTGCCCGGATCGTGCCGACCACCCAGCGCCCGGTCGCCGAACTGCAGTGGGTCGAGTTCGGTGTCGCCGACGCCCACGTCCAGCTGCTGTCCGCCCGGCTTCTCGCCCAGCGAGCCATGTGGCTCGCCGACCGCCGCGACCCCGGCTCGCTCGACGCTTCGATGGAAGCGAAGCTGCTCGCCAACCAGGTCGCCAAGTCCGTGGCTGAACTCGGCGTCCGGGTCGGCGGCGGCTCCGGTTACCTCAAGAGTTCGCCTATTCAGCGCCACTTCCGTGACGCGCAGGCGGGTGCGCTGATGGCGTACTCCGTCGAACTCTGCCAAGGCTCCGTCGGAAAACGGGTCCTCAGCTGAGTGGTCTTCAGGCGGGCAGGTCTTCCGGGCCGAACGCGTCGGGCAGCACCGACGTCATCGGCAGGATCCCGCTCGGGGTGTCGACCAGGCAGTCGCCACCACCGAGCTCGAACAGGATCTGGCGGCACCGTCCGCACGGCATCAGCAGGTCACCCGACCCGCTGCGGCACGCGACGGCGACGAGCCGCCCGCCGCCGGACAGCCGCAGCTGCCCGGCCATCGTGCACTCCGCGCAGAGCCCGAGCCCGTACGAAGCGTTCTCCACGTTGCAGCCCAGCACCACGCGGCCGTCGTCGACGATCCCGGCGACGCCGACCAGCAAGCCGGAGTACGGCGCGTACGCGCTCTGCGCGGCCTGAACCGCCTGTGCCCGCAACCCGTCCCAGTCGATCATCCGCCCTGCCCCCGCCGATACAGCTGACCGACGTACTTCGGTATCCGAAGCCGTTGTGCCGCAAGGGAAAGAACCAGCAGCGTGACGACGTACGGCGTCGCGCCGACGAGCTCCGGCGGCACCTGGTCGGTGGTGGCGAACCAGATGATGAACGCCACGCCGAGCACGGCCGCGACGACGGAGACGGCGAATCGCTTGGCACGCAACTGGATCACGGCGAGCACGAGCAGCGCGAGACCGAGCAGCAACAGCAGCGCGTGGACGGAATCCTCGCCACGCAACTGCATCGCGTCGGTGTACCCGAAGAGCCCGGCACCCGCGGCCAGCCCGCCCGGCCGCCAGTTGCCGAAGATCATCGACGCGAGGCCGATGTACCCGCGGCCACCTGTTTGCCCGTCACGGAACTGGCTGGAGTTGATCGCGAGGATCGCGCCACCCAGACCGGCCAAGGCACCCGAGGCGACGATCGCCGCGTACTTGTACTTGTAGACGTTCACACCCAGCGATTCGGCCGCGTGCGGCGCCTCACCACAGGACCGCAGCCGCAGCCCGAACGGCGTCCGCCAGAGCACGTACCCGGTGACGACGAACAACACCACCGCCAGCAGGGAAAGCAGCGACAGGTTGGTGATCAGCCCGCGCAGGATGCCCGCGATGTCGGAGACGAAGAACCAGTGCTTCGACTCCAGATCACCCAACGCCGTCGACAATCCTGGCACGCTGACCCGGCTGACGTCTTCGATCGGCGGCGACTGCTTCTGCCCGCCGCCGGGTGCCTTCGCGAAGTACAGCTTGGCGAGGAACAGCGTCAAACCGGGCGCCACCAAGGTGATCGCCACACCGGAAATAATGTGGTCGACACCGAAGGTCACCGTGGCCACCGCGTGCACCAGCCCGCCGAACGCGCCGAGCAGCACGCCGACGACGACCCCGGCCCACGGTCCCCACTGGTAACCGGCGAACCCGGCGCCCCAGGTACCGAGCACCATCATGCCTTCGAGACCGATGTTCACCACGCCGGCGCGTTCCGACCACAGCCCGCCGAGACCGGCGAGCGCGATCGGCACCGCGGCCGTCAGCGCGGCGGCGACGGTTCCGCTCGACGTCAGGTCGTCGGCGCCGGTCAGCACCCGGACCAGCGACACCGAAAGCATTGCCGCCACAGCGATGTAGAGGTACATCATCGGCGACATGCGCCGTTTGGCCGGAGCGAGCGTGTCCTCCACGCCGACGGTCAATCCACCCGCGCTCATGCTGAAACCTCCGCAGGGGTCTTGGTCGTGCCCAGTGCCTTACCGACTTCTCGCTGTTCGAGCCGGAGCCGGTAGCGCCGCACGAGCTCGTAGGCGATGACCACCGACAGGACGATAACGCCCTGCATGATCACCACGATCTCCTTGGGCACCCCGGAAATGTCCAGGACGTTCGACGCCTGGTCGAGGAAACCCCACAGCAGCGCGGCGAACGCCATGCCGACCGGATGGTTACGGCCGAGCAGCGCGATCGCGATCCCGGTGAAACCCAGGCCCGAAGGGAAATCGAGCGCGTACGAATGCGACGCGCCCAGCAGCTGCGGCATCCCGACCAGGCCCGCGGCCCCGCCGGAGAGCAGCATGCTCGCCACGATCATCTTCTTGACGTTGACGCCGCTCGCGACCGCGGCGGACTCGGACAGCCCGGTCGCCTTGAGGTCGAAACCGAAGCGTGTCCGGTTGAGCATGAACCAGTAGAGGAAACCGACGAGCACCGCGAGGAAGATCAGGCCGAAGATCTTCGACGACGAGCCGGGGTAGTCGAACCCGGGCACCTGGCCGCCCTCGGTGATCGGCGCGGTGCCGATGTTGTTGCTGCCGGCCACCGAAACCGCGAGCCGCGCCGGGTTGAGCAGGTAGGCGACCACCGCGGTGGCGATCGCGTTCAGCATGATCGTCGAGATGACCTCGCTGACCCCTCGCGTCACCTTGAGGAAACCGGCGATCCCGGCCCACACGGCACCGACGAGCATCGCGACGACGATCGTCATCAGGATGCGCAGGAACGACGGCAGGCTGCCCATGAAGGACGCGCCGCCGACCGCGGCGGCCATCATCGCGGCGAGCCGGTACTGCCCGTCGACGCCGATGTTGAACAGCCGCATCTTGAAGCCGATCGCCACCGCGACAGCCGAGAGGTAGTACGTCGTCGCGCTGTTCAGCGAGTTGGCCACGGTCCGGGGCCGCTGCACCGACTTGACCATCTGGTCGACGACCTCGACCGGCGAGTGGCCGGTGATCACCAGGATGAGCGCGCACAGCAGCAGCGCGAAGATCAGCGCGCCGACGGGCGCGGCCAGGCCGAGCCCGGCCGAGCGGAGGGAGAGTTTCTTCATCAGGCCTGGTCCCCCGCCCCGGTCATCGCGGAACCGAGTTCCTCCGGGGTGACCGACTTCGGGTCGTACTCCGCGACGAGCTTGCCGCGCAGGATCACCGAGAGCCGGTCGGACATGCCGATGAGCTCGTCGAGGTCAGCGGAGATCATCAGTACCGCCAGTTTCTCGGCGCGGGCGCGCCGGATGTGCTCCCAGATCGCGGCCTGCGCGCCGACGTCGACACCACGGGTCGGGTGCGAGGCGATCAGCACCACCGGGTCGCCGGTCATCTCGCGGCCGATGATCAGTTTCTGCTGGTTACCACCGGAAAGCGAGGCGATCGCGACCTCGATGCCCGGGGTGCGGACGTCGTACTCGGCGACGATGCGCTCGGTGTCGGCCCGCGCGCCCTTGCGGTTGATCAGCGGGCCGCGCACGTTGGGCGCCTTGGTCTGGTGACCGAGGATCCGGTTCTCCCACAGCGTCGCCTCGAGCAGCAGCCCTTGGCGGTGCCGGTCTTCGGGGATGTAGGCCATCCCGGCGTCGCGGCGCTTGCGGGTGTTGAGCTTGCCGATGTCCTTGCCCGACAGCGAAATGTGGCCGGCGCTCAGCGGGCGGATGCCCATCAGCGCTTCGACCAGCTCCGCCTGCCCGTTGCCTTCGACCCCCGCGATGCCGAGTACCTCGCCCGCGTGGATGGTGAACGAGAGGTTCTCCAGCACCGTGCGGCCGTCGGACGACGTCACCTTGAGGTCGCGGACCTCCAGCACCGGGGTCTCGGTCACCGTCGACTCGCGCAGCTCCGGCACCGGCAGCGCGCTGCCGACCATCAGCTCGGCGAGCTGGCGCGCGGTGACCTCACCGGGCACCACGCTCGCGACGGTGGTGCCGCGGCGGACGACGGTGATGTCGTCGGCGACCGAAAGCACTTCGTCGAGTTTGTGGGAGATGAAGAGGATCGTGAGGCCCTCGGCCTTGAGCTCACGCAGGTTGCCGAACAGCTCGTCGACCTCCTGCGGCACCAGCACGGCCGTGGGCTCGTCCAGGATCAGGATCTTCGCGCCGCGGTAGAGGACCTTGAGGATCTCGACGCGCTGCCGCTCGCCGACCCCGAGCTCGTCGACGAGCCTGTCCGGGTCGACACCGAGGCCGTAGCGTGCGGAGATGTCCTTGATCTTGGCGCGGGCGGCCTTGAAGTCGAGGCCCATGCCCGCCTTGGGTTCCGTGCCGAGAACCACGTTCTCCAGCACGGTGAAGTTGTCGGCCAGCATGAAGTGCTGGTGCACCATGCCGATCCCGGCGGTGATGGCGTCCGCCGGGGTCTGGAAGTCGACGAGCCCGCCATTGATCGAGATCGTGCCCTCGTCGGGACGTTGCATCCCGTAGAGGATCTTCATCAGGGTCGACTTGCCCGCGCCGTTCTCACCCACCAGGGCGTGCACGGTGCCGCTCCGAACCCCGACGTTGATGTCGGAGTTCGCTACCACGCCGGGGAACCGCTTGGTGATGCCTCGCAGTTCCACCGCGTATTCAGACGGAGGAGTCACAGCTGTGTCGCCCAAAATATCCTCGCTGATCGCGCACACTCCTTGAGAACGGTGAAGGACCCGCGGCGGGATTGATACCCGCCACGGGTCCGTCGTCGTCTAGATCCCAGGCATCCTAGGCAGAACGCCGAAGCACTACTTGGTCGCGGGGACCTTGATCTCCCCGGACACGATCTTGGCCTTGTATCCGTCGATCTGGGTCTTGATGTCGTCGATCTTGCCACCGCTGGTGGCGTAGTCGATGCCACCGGCCTTGAGGTCGTAGATCTTGTTGCCGGCGGCGAACTTGCCGTCCTTGACCGAGTTGACGAAGTCGTAGACCGCGAGGTCCACCTCCTTCACCATCGACGTGATGATCACGTCCTTGACCTCGGCCATCGCGGGCAGGTTGTACTGGTCGGAGTCGACGCCGATGCCGAGCTTGCCCTTGGCCTTGGCGGCCTTGAACGCGCCACTACCGGAACCGCCCGCCGCCGCGTAGACGACGTCGGCGCCGGCGTCGAACATGCCGTTCGCCGCGGTCTCGCCCTTGGCCGGGTCGTTGAAGCCGGAGAAGTCCGGCGGCTGGGTCAGGTACTTCGACTGGACGGTCGCGTCGGCCTTCACAGCCTTGACACCCGCGATGTAGCCGACCTCGAACTTCTGGATCAGCGGCGTGTTGACCCCGCCGATGAAGCCGACGTTGCCGGTCTTGCTCTTGAGCGCGGCGGCGACACCGACGAGGAACGAGCCCTCGTTCTCGGCGAAGGTCAGGTTCGCGATGTTCGGGCCGTCGTCGGTGCCCGCGGTGAAGTCGTCGATGATCGCGAACTTCACGTCCGGGTTGTCCTTGGCGACCGTGCCGATGGCCTTGGCGTAGGCGAAGCCGACACCGATCACCGGGTTGTAACCGCCCTCGGCGAGCTGGCGCAGCCTGTCTTCCTTCTGCGCGTCCGTCTCACCCTGAGCCGCCTCGAGCTCCTTGACCTCGAAGCCGGACTCGGCCTTGGCCTTGTCCAGACCGCGCGCCGCCGAGTCGTTGAACGACTGGTCACCACGGCCGCCGATGTCGTAGGCCAGCCCGACCTTGATGGACGACGTCGCCGCACCGGTGCCCGAGGGCGCAGGGGTGCTTCCCGTGTCGGACGACGATCCACAGGCCGACAGCAGTAGGACGCCGGCCGCAGCCACCGCTACCAGCGCGGTTCCACGCATGCGATGCAAGGTGTGTCTCCCTCCCCGCTGATCCAGCGGATGAATTGAAGAACGACCCGGCCCCAGTTGCCGGGTTCGACTGGCGAACCGTACCCGGCTGCCCCGAAAGCGCCATAGGAAAGCCACGCTACGTAACCTAAACGTTTACTGGCGAGTCGGCGCGGCTACCGTTCGCACACCCCCTGTGATCGGTTTCGCCCTGTGGCGTGACGCCCCTTACGTGTCGCCCGGAACGCTGAGTGACGTCTTTATCCGGGTGAAAATGACTATTTCAAGTGGCCTGCGCCACATTTTCGGGCCGTGGCTTGCCACCTCGGTGTCTGGTCGGTCACAGACGGGAACCCGAGGGTGAGCCGCATCCGGTGGCCGGGTCTAGCATCCTTTTATCCACGCTCGATGACCCCAGATCTCGGCACCGTCGCCGGAGATGTCCCAAGTGGACGCTTCAGTGATATGGCGGAATTACGGTCAAGCGGGCACAACAGTCATGACGTTGGAGGCCGTTCACCGATGTCCACCACGGCTAGCACCGCTGAAGCGGGAGCGAGCAATCGGGCGGGTGCCTCTCGCCGGCAGGGGACCTTCTACCGGGGCGACCCGGGCATGTGGTCCTGGGTGCTGCACCGCATCACCGGCGTACTCACCTTCTTCTTCCTGTTCGTGCACGTACTCGACACCGCTCTGGTCCGGGTTTCCCCGAACACCTACAACCAGGTCATCGAGACCTACAAGACCCCGATCGTCAACCTCCTCGAGGTCGGCCTGGTCGGCGCCGTGCTCTACCACGCCCTCAACGGGATCCGCGTGATGCTCGTGGACTTCTGGGAAAAGGGCCCCAAGTACCAGAAGCCGATGCTCTGGACTATCGCCGTCATCTGGATCGCCGTGATGCTTCCCGGTGCTTTCTTCATGATGAAGCGGACCGTCGAAATCATGTTCGGGGGAAACTGAGTTGTCTAAAACAGCATTGAGTGCCGGACCTCCCTCGATCGCGAACCCGCGCGCCCCGCGCCGCCCGACCCCGCGCCGCAGCAACTTCGAGCTCTACAGCTGGCTGTTCATGCGGATTTCCGGGCTGGCACTGGTTATTCTCGTGCTGGGCCACCTGTTGATCATGAACATCCTCGACGGCGGGGTGCACCGCATCAACTGGGGCTTCGTCGCCGGTCGCTGGGCGTCCCCGTTCTGGCAGTTCTGGGACCTGTCGATGCTGTGGCTCGCCGAGATCCACGGCGGCAACGGGCTGCGCACGATCATCGACGACTACGCCCGCAAGGACAGCACGCGGTTCTGGCTGAAGATCGTGCTCTACGTCTCGATGGTGCTCATCCTGGCCGTCGGCACGATGGTGATCTTCACCTTCGACCCGAACATGCCGGCCGACTGACCCACCACGAGTAAGCGGAGTCTTGAAGATGCAGTTCCACAAGTACGACGTGGTGATCGTCGGCGCCGGCGGCGCCGGGATGCGCGCGGCCATCGAGTCCGGCCAGCGCGCCCGCACCGCGGTACTCACCAAGCTCTACCCGACCCGGTCCCACACCGGCGCGGCACAGGGCGGCATGTGCGCCGCGCTGGCCAACGTCGAAGAAGACAACTGGGAGTGGCACACCTTCGACACGATCAAGGGTGGCGACTACCTGGTCGACCAGGACGCCGCCGAGATCATGGCGAAGGAAGCCATCGACGCGGTGCTCGACCTGGAGAAGATGGGGCTGCCGTTCAACCGGACACCCGAAGGCAAGATCGACCAGCGCCGCTTCGGCGGGCACACTCGTGACCACGGCAAGGCCGCGGTGCGCCGCGCCTGCTACGCCGCGGACCGCACCGGCCACATGATCCTCCAGACGCTGTACCAGAACTGCGTCAAGCACGGCACAGAGTTCTTCAACGAGTTCTACGTGCTCGACCTGCTCCTGAGCGAGGACGAGCACGGCAACCCGGTCGCTTCCGGCGTCGTGACCTACGAGCTGGCCACCGGCGAGCTGCACGTGTTCCAGGCGAAGTCGATCGTGATGGCCACCGGCGGTGCCGGCAAGATCTTCAAGACGACGTCGAACGCGCACACCCTGACCGGTGACGGTCTCGGCATCGTGTTCCGCAAGGGCCTGCCGCTCGAGGACATGGAGTTCTTCCAGTTCCACCCGACCGGCCTCGCGGGCCTGGGCATCCTGATCTCCGAAGCCGTGCGCGGTGAGGGCGGGATCCTCCGCAACTCCGACGGCGAACGATTCATGGAGCGCTACGCGCCCACGATCAAGGACCTCGCGCCGCGGGACATCGTCGCCCGCTCGATGGTGCAGGAAGTGTTGCAGGGCCGCGGTTGTGGCCCGAACAAGGACTACGTCGTCCTCGACGTCACGCATATCCCCGAAGAGACGCTGAACGCGAAGCTCCCGGACATCATGGAGTTCTCGCGCACCTACCTCGGCGTCGACCCGGTCAAGGAGCCCGTGCCGGTCTTCCCGACCTGCCATTACGTCATGGGCGGTATCCCGACCAACGTCCACGGCGAAGTGCTGCGGGACAACGAACACGTCATCCCCGGCCTGTTCGCCGCCGGCGAGGTCGCCTGCGTTTCGGTGCACGGCTCGAACCGGCTCGGCACCAACTCGCTGCTCGACATCAACGTCTTCGGCCGCCGCGCCGGGCTCGCCGCCGCCGAGTACGCGTCGAACCACGAGCTCGTCGAACTGCCGGAGAACCCGACCAAGGTCGTCGAAGACCAGCTCGCGATGCTGCTGTCCGAGCACGGCGAGGAGCGGGTCGCCGACATCCGCACCGCCATGCAGAAGACCATGGACTCGCACGCTTCGGTGTACCGCACCGAGGAGACGCTGAAGCAGGCGCTCACCGACATCCAGGCACTGAAGGAGCGCTACGGACGCATCACGGTGGCGGACAAAGGAAAGCGGTACAACACCGACCTGCTCGAAGCCGCCGAACTCGGCTTCCTGCTGGAACTGGCCGAGGTGCTCATCGTCGGTGCGCTGGCGCGCAAGGAATCCCGCGGCGGCCACGCCCGCGAGGACTACCCGAACCGCGACGACACGAATTTCATGCGGCACACCATGGCTTACAAGCAGGGGGATGGCCTGTCCTCGGACATCCGGCTCGACTACAAGCCCGTCACCTTCACCCGCTACGAACCGATGGAGCGGAAGTACTGATGACCACCGCAACAGTGACAGATGAAACTTCCGCTGAGAACTCTCCCAAGTCGGACCACACCCCCATCACGGTGACGCTCAAGATCCTGCGGTTCAACCCGGAGATCGACAGCGAAGCCCACTGGGAGACCTACGAAGTCCCCGCGCAGCGGACGGACAGGTTGCTGAACCTGCTGTTCTACGTGAAGGACTACCTCGACGGCACGTTCGCGTTCCGCCGGTCCTGCGCGCACGGCGTCTGCGGCTCCGACGCGATGCAGATCAACGGCGTCAACCGCCTGGCCTGCAAGGTGCTGATGAAGGACCTGCTGTCGAAGGACGGCAAGACCACCATCACGATCGCCCCGATCAAGGGCATGACGACGTTGAAGGACCTCTACGTCGACATGGACCCGTTCTTCGAGGCCTTCCGCGCGGTGAAGCCGTACCTGATCAACTACAGCCCCGAGCCGACCCGCGAGCGTCTCCAGTCGCAGGCCGACCGGGACCGGTTCGACGACACCACCAAGTGCATCCTCTGCGCCTGCTGCACGTCCTCGTGCCCGGTGTACTGGAACGACGGCTCCTACTTCGGCCCGGCCGCGATCGTCAACGCGCACCGGTTCATCTTCGACTCACGGGACGAAGCCGCCGAAGAGCGGCTCGACATCCTGAACGACTCCGAAGGCGTGTGGCGCTGCCGCACCACCTTCAACTGCACCGACGCCTGCCCCCGCGGCATCCAGGTGACCAAGGCAATCCAAGAAGTGAAGCGCGCCCTGTTGTTTAAGCGCGTCTAAGCGACCTCCGTTTCGCTCCGCTCCACTACGGTCCGTGAAGGCCACATTGAGGGACTCTGAGTCCCTCAATGTGGCCTTCACGGTCTTTCTGCCTTTAGGCGAGAGGAAGGGGCGAGTTGTCCACAGGGGGTGAGTTATCCACAGGCGTAGAGCGAGGGCCTGGTGTAGGAAGGAGAGAGTTCGCACCATGGGGGTGTGCGGAAAAGGGGAAGGTGGGCTGATCGCCCGGAGTTGCTGCAGGAACGCAGCCGAATGGGCGTCGTCAAAGCCACCACGTTGGAATCGCTCGATATGGGCAGCAAGTCGATCTACCGAAAATGCTTACCCGGGGGTCCCTGGCAGCGCTTGTTACCGGGGATAATCCTGCTACATAGCAACGAACCGACACAGGATCAACGAGCCATCGCGGCCCTGCTCTACGCCGGGGCGGACGCTGTCATCACCGGAACCGAAGCATGTCGTCGGCAGGGGCTGAGATCGCGCGAACTGCCTCAGGGAGACGGAATCCTTGTGCTGGTTCCGCATCAGCACAAGATCCTCAGCTCCGAGTTCGTGACCGTCGAACGTACCGTCAGGCTGCCGAAAGCCGTTTTCAAGGATGGCATCCCGCTCGCGCCGCTGGTACGTGCCACCACTGACGCGATTCGACGTATTCGCAAGGTCGAGCCGATCGGGCAATTGCTGATCGAAGCCATTCAACATGGTCGATGCGCCCCAAACGCCCTCGCTTACGAACTGGATCGCGGGACCAAGAGAGGAACCGCGATTCCCAGGCGACTCCTGGCCGAATGGGCAAACCTTCGATCGGTAGCCGAAGCGAGAGCGAAAACGTTGAGCCGTCGACTCCAGTTCCAGCCAAGTCATTGGAACATCGAAGTCTGGGGTCGCGCGGGAAACTACGTCGGCTGTCCGGATGCCTGGTGGGAAGACGTGGGTCTGGCTTGGGAAATCGACTCCGTCGACTTCCACTTCGGCCGAGACGGTTACGCCCGAACTCTGGAGAGAAACACCCGGTACGCGGCAGCGGGCATTCCTGTCGTACAAACTCTGCCGTCCCGCCTCATAAAGGATCCCGACGGCGTCATTGCCGAACTCCAGGCTGCCTACCTGACCGCCACCACCCGCCCCCGCCCGCCCGTCTACCTCTCCCCCAAAATGCCGTGAAGGCCACATTGAGGGACTCTGAGTCCCTCAATGTGGCCTTCACGGACCTACAACTAGCGGTGGGGCTAGCTGACTGCGTCCAGGGCGTTGACGAGGCCGTGG